>NZ_JADYWP010000014.1:0-83749 GCF_015864765.1 Pseudoalteromonas sp. NZS11
ATATCAACGGATATTACAACAACGTTAGGCCACATCATTATAATGCCGGTTTAGCGCCAAATGAATCTGAGGTTAGATGCCAAGATTCTAAAACTGTGGCCAAAATTAGTTGACCACTACATAGTCCTATCAGATAAACCCATGTCAGTAACGGTTAACTCTAGGAGTTGGTCTAGGTCTTCATAAGATATGCTTATATCCCTATTTAAGCCAAAATCTGAAAACTCTTCGGGTAAAGAGAATTCTTCAGCTTTCACTGGGATAAAAACAATAGCGATTATAAGTAGCAAGCATTTTATCATGATCAATCCTTTGTTTATTTTTATTTTTATTTGTATAGCACTAGTTTAAATTTCAATCAACTAGATTAACCAATTGGCATAATATCGCTAGGTATTGTTAAGCGAGGTCTATCACTTTTGAGCTCATTTGTACCATGCCAAATATAGCTAGGAAAAATGATAATTTGTCCACTTTCAGGGCATATCTCGCGATCTATTGATTCTCTTTTTCCTAGATCAAGACATGTTTCTCCTAGCTTTAACCAGCCATTTTTAAGTGGATCATTTTTACTCATTTCATCAGGTATAGAAATATAGCTGGGTGCTGACAACCAACCGTGAGGATGAATATGATTGGCATGATATCCTCCATTTTCGAGTTTTACTGACCAGCTGCCTTTGGCAGTAAAGTTTAGGCTATTTCTTACCGTTAATGGGTGCATACTATCTGCTGGTAAATCATTTAAGTAAGTAGATATACATGACTCCATTGACTGCTTAAATAATGAGAGTAACGTATTTGAGCGATAGAGTAAGTGTCCTTCAGTTTGGCTTCCTCTTCGAACACTTTGATCAAGCGGGTCTTGTTCTTTAGTGTGTAAAGTAAGTAAGAGTTCCTTGAGATCCTTACCAAAAGAGTCAAACGACTTGTAGCCTTTAGGCGTAGGTAGAGCCATTGTTTTAACAAACATATCGTAATTAGTTAACCAATGATATTTATCGTCTTTAGCTAAGCGCCAAGCTGTGGATAAATAAGCCCAGATTTCTTGATTAAAAGGGTTGTGTTTAACTGCAGTGTTTAAGTGCAGTATTGCTTTTTTATATTCAAAATTTTCAATACAGTAGTTTACCAAATCTACACTATATCTTGCTGATTGGGGAGCCTGTGATACAAGCTCATCTAATATAATGAATGCTTTATCACTTTGCCCATGCTTACCTAAAATGATGCCATGAGCATGTTTTATGTCTAAGTTATCAGGGAAGAGCCTAATTGCTTGTGAAGATACATCAAGGGCTTGATTAAAATCTTTAAAATGTAAAAGCTGAGCTAGTTGTGATTGAACTAGTTGTGGGTTTTTAGCATGATTTAAGAATGTACTATCGTAGGAGCTCATAAGGGCTGATTTGTTTGCACGATCCCAGTATAATTTATTTAAACACTCATGCGCAGGTATATAGTTAGGAGCCTGTTCAAGACATCGTTTTAAATACTGCTCACAGAGCTCAAACTTTAGTAAATCATAATAAGTACAGCCAATCAAAAAGTTAACCTCGGGGCTATACTTGTTCTGCTTATCGCTTAGCATTAAAAATATATCTAAAGCATTGTCGAATTTACCCATATTGCGAAAATTACAAGCACGTTTATATTTAAATAAAAATTGATTTTTTAAATCGGCAGGTAAAGACAGGTAATAGCTTTCAACTAACTCTAAGTCACCCAAACGTTCTAGTAATTCAAGCTTTAACCAGTGATATCTCTCTTTTAAGGTTTCATCAGATAAGGTTTTAGAAAGTTCCTTTTTTGCTTGTAACAACTGGTTGGTTTTGATCAAGCTTTCTATAAAATTCAGAGATACCTTTTCGCTTTGTGCCAAATACCTTGTGTTTTTTAAAAAGTTTAAACATAACGAATGTTTAGCAGTTCTGCATAGCAAGTTTGTATAGTTTTCAATTAGAGTGAGGGATGAAGGAAACTTATTTACTGCGTAAGAATATGTTTGTTCGGCATTTTCATTTTGGTTAAGTGCGCTATATGTAGCGGCAAGTAAAATATACCAATCAACAGTTTTAATATCACATTTGTTTAAAAAAAGAATAGCTTGGTTATATTGACGTGAATTATAAGCAGTGAGCGCAGAGTTAAGAAAGTTAGACATAAAACACCCTATTTTTCGTACCATGTTAACAGGGTGTTTTTTAAAGTTAAATAATAAAATTTATTAAAGGTCTTTTATTTTTACTGAGCCACTATTATCAGTTTCTTTTAGCTTGAGAGCTCTAATTTTTTCGAGCATTTCTGGAGAGAAGCGGCCAAAGTCCATCGTTTTCTCCGAAATAGAATTAGATAAAAAGCTTATGTTAACAGCACCTAATCCTGAACCTGCGCCATCAGCTCCTATTGGTTTTGATGAGTTATTTGCAACAGCATTGAGCATGGCGGCAGGATTTGTTGACGCTGCGCCACCAAACTTTCGCTCTGTGCCATAAATATCAGTGATTCTCCAATCTTCAATACCTATTTTAAAGCTCTTAGCATATTTTATATCAGAGCTCATTGGCGGGTTTGCATAGTCTTTTAGGTGCTCTCGTAAATCTTTCTCGAAGTTTTCGAATAATGGTTTAACTTGCTCATAGTACTTAGAGGCATAAAGGCGATTTTTTCGCTTGATACTAGTTCCTCTATTTGAATTGACAAATTCTTCAGCGTTTTCAACTAATTGATGATAAACCTTGTTTCCTTTATATGCTTCGGCACGAATGTTAGGACTTCCTATATTTCCTTGATAAAACCCATACATAACTATTGGCTTTTTTATACCAAACTTTTTAAAAACAATATTTTGTTGTATATCGTTTAAAGAAAGTTTATGGCCAGCAACATTTAAAAACTCATCCTCTAAAATTGAATTGCTGCCAAAGAGTAAATCTTCTGTATCGCGAATAGGATAGTGTGTGATTAGTTTTTCTAACATGGCTGTATTGTAAAGGTTTAACCAATAAGCAAGTTGCTCATCAAGGCTGAGTTCGTTAAGTGAGATTTCATTTGGCAGACTTTCTAGGCTAACTCTAATCTTATAAAAACCATCTTTAATCTCTGATTTTGTTACTTCTTCAAAGAAGAAACGATTTGCTTCTAATGCTGTGTCGTTATTTTTATGCGACTTCATTCTTGTACCGATAGAGGCTTGAGAATTTAGTTTGGAACGATCTGATGCTCCAGTATTAATTACAGTAAAACTTAGAAGAGTATCTAAGTCATCATATGAGACAGAAATATCTCTATTTAAACTAAAATCTGAAAATTCTTCCGGAAGTTCTTTTAAATCAGCGAAAGCTGAACAAGAGACAAGAAGTATAAAAATAAATGCGGAGTAGGTTTTCATAGCAATTCCTTTGTTTGTTAGGAACACCATCATCTACAAATGTTAATTCACTTTCAAGGTTCGTTTACATTTAATTCCATTTCATTAGCATGACTCCAAAAAGTGAAATATTGCTCTTTGGTTAATGGTGATTATATGGCAACGTGTTGATTTTTTGTTTCTTTAAGTTATTGTAAATTAATGTGTTTTTTCGTTGTCAAAGTGTTGACCTTTTGCTTGAGTTGGGACTACTATTCAAATCGAAACAGGTACTGTGATTAATTACAGACCGTTTTGAAAACAAAATAATTAAAATAGAATTCTAGGGAGAATCATATGTTAAATAATAAAATTTCAAAGGCAGTTCGCTTAGCTATTGCTTTTAGTGCGGTATCCACCGCTGCTTTTTCTGCAAGCTCTATGGCAGCAGAAAAAGAAAAAGTTGAGCGTATAGAAGTAACTGGGTCTCGCATTAAGCAAGTTGATATGGAAACATCATCACCAGTAACTGTTATTACCGCTGCAGATCTACAATTATCAGGTGAAGCATCAGTTGCTGATGTTTTAAATAATACTTCTGTAAATAGCTTTGGTTCATGGCGTGGTATGTCTGGCTACGGTAACGGCGCAGCAGCAACAAGTAATATTAACATGCGTGGCCTTGGGGCTGAGTACACATTAGTGCTACTTGACGGTCGCCGTATGCCTGGTACAAGTTCGTCTTCAGGCGCTGCCGCAGATACTTCTCGTATTCCAATGGCAATAGTAGAAAGAATTGAGATTCTTCGTGAAGGTGCTTCTGCTGTATATGGCTCAGATGCTGTTGCAGGTGTTATTAACATTATTACAAAAAAAGACTTTAACGGTTTAAGTTTTTCATATGATACTGAGCTACCTAGTGCCGAAGGTGGTGATACAAATCGTTTTAACGTAAGTACAGGTTACTCTGGTGAGAAGGGTAATATTACATTAACTTATGAATATTATGATGCTGAATCAGTATACGATAGAGATATTTGGAAATTAAATGATGAGACTTATGCTGATTATTCGTCATTTAGCTCAGTTCCAAATGGTAATGGTGCTAGTGGTTGGGTTACAAGCCCTACTATGTGTGCAGAATCAAATAACACGGTTGATGGTGGCACTCGCTGTTTATATAACTATGGTGCAGTAACTAAGTTATTTGGTGATACTACTCAGAACTCAATGCTTTCAAATTTCAATTATGAATTCACTGATAACTTAAAGTTCCGCGGTCGCGCAAGTGCATCACTTTCTGAAACTGATTCTCGCTATGCAGGTACACCTGTATCTACAAACCAACCAACTATGTTGGCTGATAATCCTTTAAACCCTGTAGGCGAAGATTTAACTCTATACATGCGCTCAGCTAACATTGGTGAGCGAGATACTCGTACTGAAATTAATAGTATTGATTTCTTAGGTGGTTTAGTCGGCTTTGTAGATGTTGCAAATGGTATTGACTGGGAATTTAATGTACAACACAGCCGTTCTACAACTAACTCATTCAATACAAACCTGATAAATGATGATGTTGTTCAGAAGTTAATTGATAGCGGCGAATATGATATCTTTAATACATCAGGAATGAGCTTTGCTAACTGGGATAGCAGCATGAAAGACTTGTATGGGCAAGCTGCTCACACAGGTGTGTATCAAGCTCGTTTTACAAGTACTCAATTTGATACGGTAGCATCTACATTATTGTTTGATAATGGTGATGTTTCGATTGCTGGCGTAGTTGGTGCTGAATTTGAGCAAGTAGAATTTGAACAAATGAGTGACCCTCAATCGGCTTCAGGTCGTGTGTCAGGTGGCTCAGGTGGTGACGATGTTAATGCAGAACGTGATAGAACATCTGTATATTCAGAGCTTCAAGTAAACCTACCATACAATGTTGATATTAAAGCAGCTGTTCGATACGACAAGTACGAGCAAGAAGGTGACGTTGGTTCACAATTTGTATCAGGAACATTCGATAATGTTGCCCCTCAAATTGGTGTTGCATGGCGTCCTTCTGATGCGCTATTAGTGCGAGCTAGCTGGGGTGAATCGTTCCGTGCACCTAACATGGGCGAAATGTTCTCTAGTCAGGCACTAAGCTTCGAAAAAGCTTACGATACAATTTGGTGTGATACGCAAGGCAATGCAGGTTCTGATGCTATTTACTGTAACCCAAATGCTTCACAGCAACATAAAACTTGGTTTGGTGGTAATCCAGATCTTGAGCCAGAAGAAGGTGAATCATTTACAACAGGTTTTGTTTGGAATGTAACAGATGACTTATCTGTAGAGCTTTCTTACTATAATATTAAGTTAGAAAACAGAATTGCAGCAGTAAGTGTTGAACGTCTATTAAAAGACGAGCAAGACAATGGTTCTAACCCTGCAGTAGTTCGCGATCCAAATACAGGTCGTATTGATGTAATGTACAGCTTTGACCAAAATATGGCGAGTTTAGAAACATCAGGTTTTGATTTTAAAACAGCTTACATGTTTGAATCTAGCATTGGTAACTTCGCTCTTAAAGGTGAGTTAAGTTATGTAAGTGACTTTGAAGAAGTAACAGAAGAGGGTGCTGACGCATTCGATTACGCTGGTTTACAAGAGTACCCAGAGCTTCGTGGTAATGTTACCTTTGATTGGACAAATGATGCATTTGGTGCAGCATGGACTACATACTACATAGGCGACCAAGACTCAGGTAATGAAGAGTATGGTGTAACATATTTAGCTGATATTCCAAGCTATATTAAACACAATATCCAAGTATCATATAACCATGAATGGAATGGTAAGTTTGTACTAGGTGTGAACAATGTGTTTGATAAAGAAGCACCACAGCTAAACGATGGCACTAGAGGTTATCGCGATGCTTCAACATCATTATATGATGTTTTAGGCCGAGCTGTATTTTTAAAAGTTGAACAAAACTTCTAAAAATCGTTTATAGATTATGTTTCGTCTTTAATACGTTGACGACTATAAAAAAAGGTCAGTTGCTTATGCTTCTGACCTTTTTACATTTGGTTTGCAATTTTATCTTTAAAATTTTAATTATGGTTTGTATGTACTTACTGGCCCACTTTATTTTTAAGTTTGTTACCTTGTGATTTTCCGATTATATTCACCTGACACGAAAAATAGATAATGTGGTTTTTTAATAGAGTCGAAGTAATGATATTTGCAAATTACATATAAGTTCATAGCTGCTTTATTGTACTGAAAGCTGGCATTTATTATTCAACGGATTAGTAGTATTTTTTATCGACTATATATTTTATAAAATGAAGTTCCCTTATACATCGACAATTTATATTAAATTACTCCTAATTTAATAAGGTAGGACTAATAGCGTATATTTAACAGAGGGATTATTTAGTTTATATCTTGTAATAGTCATTTCTGAAAAATACCCTTATACTAAAAAAGAATATTTAAATAAATCTAATCACACAATTTAGCGAGATATAAATGAAAGAAGTCCGATCTTTTATTAAAACAGCATCATTAACGGATCTTGAAAAAGCCCAACAGCTTATCAATGATGCAATTTCAAAATATACCCAGCAGCAAAAAGCGAAACAGGAAGTTTTGGATCTTTTAAAAGAAAAAGGACTTACGCTAGAAGATTTACAAGATGGAGCATCTGACAAACGTACCAAAGTTAAGCCTAAGTACCGCATGGAACTTAATGGTGAGACTATTGAATGGACAGGCCGTGGCCGTCGTCCTAAAGCGTTTGAAGGTGTTGAGCTTGAGAAATTTTTAGCTTAAAGCTAAATATAAGAGAAGCTTCGGCTTCTCTTTTTTGTTTCCCCCTCAATAAAATATAATTAAAGTTTAAAACTCCCAGCTATTATTTGCTAAAATCTCTTCACTCAAACCTATTTGTTTTCCCATGAGCTATAAACTAAGACCTTACCAGCAAGAAGCCGTAGAACGAACCGTTTTACACTTTAGAAAGAGTAATGATCCTGCCGTTATTGTACTACCAACCGGCGCAGGTAAGAGTTTGGTTATTGCTGAACTTGCCCGTATTGCTAAGCAAAAAATATTAGTACTTGCTCATGTCAAAGAGTTAGTAGAGCAAAATTCGCAAAAATATAAAAGTTTTGGTTTAGAGGCGAGTATATTTTCAGCAGGTTTAAAAGAAAAGTCATTAAACCATCAAGTAACCTTTGCCAGTGTGCAATCACTTTCTCGTAATTTAAATAAATTAAATGAGCATTATTCGTTACTTATTATTGATGAATGCCACAGGGTAAATGGGGATAAAAAAAGCCAGTACGGAAAAGTAATAAGTAGTTTAAAAGAATATAACCCTCAGTTAAAAGTATTGGGTTTAACAGCAACACCTTATCGGCTAGGGACGGGGTGGATATACCATCATCATTATCATGGCTTTGTTAAAGGTACTCAAGAAAGTCCGTTTAAAAGTTGTATTTTTGAATTGCCGCTCAGGTATATGATCAAACATAATTATTTAACGCCGCCAAACGAAGTTGATGCAGCGATTAGCCATTATGATTTTTCGTCTCTAGATAGCAATGCATTTGGGCAATATACGACTGATGATATGAATGCGCTTTTAAAAAACAGTGAGCGCGCAACGAAAGCTATATTACAGCAAGTAATTCAATACAGTGAAGAGCGTGAAGGTGTTATGGTTTTTGCCGCCACGGTAATGCATGCTCAGGAAATATTAAGCTACCTACCAGCTCATCAAAGTGCACTTATAACAGGTGATACGCCAAACACTGAGCGCGATAAAATCATTAAGCAATTTAAAGCTAAGCAATTAAAGTATCTAGTTAATATATCGGTACTAACAACCGGCTTTGATGCGCCACACGTCGACTTTATAGCTATTTTAAGACCTACAGAATCAGTTAGTTTATATCAACAAATTGTGGGGCGAGGTCTCAGGTTATCTGAATCAAAAACGGATTGCTTAGTAATAGATTATGCTGGCAATGGTTTTAATTTATTTCACCCAGAAGTAGGCGATAAAAAAGGCGATAGTGATAATGAACCTGTGCAGGTACTTTGTCCTGGCTGTGGTTTTGCGAATATATTTTGGGGTAAAACTGATTCCGCAGGAAAAGTAATAGAGCACTTTGGCAGGCGCTGTAAAGGGCTGTTAGAAGATGATGATGGGCATAAAGAGCAGTGTGATTATCGTTTTAGGTTTAAAGAGTGTGAGCAGTGCGGTGCCCAAAATGATATTGCTGCACGTAAATGCCATGATTGTGGCGCGGTTATGGCCGACCCTGATGATAAGTTACGTAATGCATTAAACTTAAAAGACGCACTTGTGCTTCGATGTAGTGGGTTATCGGTAACTCAAATTAAAGATGAACTTATTAAAATAACGTATTTTGATGAAGATGGTGCAAGTTGCGATGAAGTATATAACCTCGCAAATAAAGGCGGGCAATTTATATTTAATAAGCAATTTGGTCTACGAGTAGGGCTTGGGCAAACACCTATTAATTTTAAAACTGCAGAGCAAGTAGTAAAAGCACAATTTGAATTAGTACCACCGGATTTTGTTATTGCACGAAAAAGCAAAAAGTATGGTTGGAAAGTGGCTGATAAGCTATTTGACTATAAAGGGGGTTTTAGAAAGGCAAATCAGTTAAGCCGCTAAGCTTAACTGATAGAGTACATTGGACTAATACAATTAAAAGGGCAACTAAGCCTCGTCACCGTCCATTAATCCCCAGCCGTCACCATATCCATTAAAGCTATTAGCAATGCTTTCAATGTATTGCTCAGCTTGGCCTAAAAGGGTGTGCTCTGGCACCATTTGTACTTGAGTGATTACTTCCCAAACGCCAGTGTCTTTACATTTTTCAAGCTCAGCATTTTGAACTAATGCATCAGAGACTATTTCTTTAGCAAATTTTTCAGCATCGGCTTCTTGTTCAAATAAAATAAAAAAATCGACTTGGTGCATTTTATTTAAATCAATGCCAGCAGCGGCTATTTCGGCTAAAAGTTGGCCGTTATCATCATCAGGGAATTGCATTAAAAGCTCATTTAAAATTAATTTTGTATTCGTAGGCACTATTGTAACTAAAATATTGTCTCAACGCGTACTAATTTTAATTATATCAACCTTTATACAATACATAATTTATCATCTTAGATTGCCATTAAGTTAATGTGTTGCTCATTATGGCTATGCTAATATGCTTTTAATTCGTCAATTGTATATTTAAGATATTAAAAGTAAGGATATTTACTTGTTTATTAAGTTTTTACGTTGCATGTGTGTTGTGAGCGCTTTAATTGCGACAAATAGCTATGCGGCAGAAAAAGTCATAGAAGATTACGAAATTGAAGGGTTAAGTGGCGATTTAGAAAATAACGTAGCCCTTTATCTCAAGCAATTAATTGGTGAAAAGCCAACCCGTACACTTCGTCGTTATGCTCAAAAACAAGTACAAAATAGCATCAAAGCACTTGGCTATTATAGCCCGACCGTCGAGGTTATTTATGATAAAGACGACAGCGAGCTAATTGTTAAAGTTGAACGGGGGCCTGCAACTCGCATAGAAGCAATTAATATTACGCTAAACGGTGATGGTCAAAGTGATACTCAATTACAGGCATTGATTAAAAGCAATCACTTAAAGCAAGGTGATGTTTTAAATCATGGTAAATATGACTCTGCTCATAAAAAAATAGAATCTATGTTGCTGGAGCTTGGTTATTTTGATGCTAAGTGGCCAGCGCGCAAATTAGAAGTGTCGCTTAAAAAAAATAGTGCTGTTATTACTTTCATAATTGATACCGGAGTTAGGTATCAGTTTGGCGATATACAAATTGCCAGTAGTACACCCGCTGAAAAATACATACGCTCTATAGCGCCTTTCTCTCAGGGCCAACCTTATAAATCAACACATATTGCTGACTATAACTTGGATTTATCAAGTACCCCTTATTTTGCCAGTGTGCGTGTTTATGCTGACATAGCAGCGCGCAAAAATAGCCAAGTACCGATTAAAGTTGAAGTATTACCCAAGCCAGCTAACAGCTATGAAATTGGCGGTGGTTTTAGTACTGACTTAGGACCCAAGGTGCGTTTTAAATGGAGTAAACCGTGGATCACAGAAGACGGCCACTACCTCGAAACTAATTTAAATGTGGCACAAAAGCAGCAAGATATTTCCATGGCTTATACAATTCCGGTTGATGATCCTAATGATGATTTATGGCGATTCTCTGTCGGTTATAAATTAGAAGATGAGCTCACAAACGACACTTACAGTGAAATATTAACAGGGCAGGTTCAGCGCCAATGGTTGACTGAAAATAAGTGGGTGCGTACTGCATTTTTACGCCGCGACCAAGAAACCTACCGTATTGGTGATGAAGACGAAGAAAGTACCGAAATGTTAATGCCTGGCATTAGCTACGCGCGCAAAAAATCAAAAGGCGGCACGACTCCCTATTGGGGAGAGCAGTGGCTTATATCTGCTGAGTTTGGCTTAGATGAGGTGCTTTCGAGTACTAATCTGATTAGGGTGCAAATGCAACATGCTTGGCTACGCACTTATTTTGACCGCCACTTGGTGTTTTTAAAAGCGAATGTGGGAGCAATGCTTGTTGATGATATTAACAACGTGCCATTTTCACTTCGGTTTTACGCAGGTGGCGATCAAAGCGTTCGTGGTTTTGCGTACCAATCAATTTCGCCCGAGAACGATGATGGCGAGCTAATAGGTGGTAAGTATTTACTATCGGGCACGATGGAATATAACTACCAGTTTGCTAAAAATTGGCGAGCAGCTTTATTTGTTGATGGTGGTACTGCGACTAATGATTTTTCTGATGATTTTGAAGTAGGTGCTGGTTTTGGTTTTCGCTATTTAACACCCGTTGGCCCCGTGCGTATAGACCACGCTTGGGGATTAACAAAAGAAAGTAAAAGCACACGTTTAAGTATTACCATAGGGCCAGAAATTTAATGTCAGTATTAAAAAAGATAACAGCCGCCGTAAGTGCTATTTTTGTCACGTTAGTTGTTGCACTATTTTGTTTGTTATTTACCGCACCCGGTAATCAATTTATTGCTTATAGTGCAAATAAAGCGGTAGATGGACTGCATATTGAAATTAAAGATGGCCGTTTTATTTATAATGATTCCTTTAATGTACGCTTTGCTAGCAACGGATTGGACTTTAATGCACAACAATTGAAAATTGATTTGTTTTGGTGGCAGTGCGATGGAATTTGTATAGATAACTTAAGTGCTAAATCTATAAATTTAACATTACCAAAAACTGCAGATTCACAAGAAGCCGCGGCAGAGCCGCTTGAAAAAATCAGCTTACCTTTTAATATTGCTGTAAAAAACATTGCGATCAATAAATTTACTCTAGAGCATCCAAGTGCAAACGTAAGCGTTAATAACTTTAAACTCTCAGCAAAAGCAGAGGGTTCAAAGCTGACGGTTAAAAGCCTGAATATTCCCACCATACTTGTTGCTTTAAAAGAGCAAGAACAAGATGCGAAAACACAAACGGCGCAAAATACTCAAGCGCCTTTAACGCACCTACCCGCATTACCTAATATAGAATTTACTTCACCACTTGATTTAGTTGTTGAAGACTTTGAAATTGCTAAAATTACGATTGAGCAAAACGAAGCCCAACATGTTATTGAAAGCATCTCGCTGCAATTAAGTGTGGAAGATGCGGTTATTAATTTAGAGTCATTCTCAGCAAAGTATGAACAGTGGCAGCTTAATACGCATCTTAATGCTGAGCTTGCAGGGAATTTGCCCGTGAAAGGGGATGTTGTTTTACAAAGTGACGAGCATCAAGCCAATTTGCAGTTGAATGGCGACTTATCAAATCTAAACTTAAATTTAGAAACACAGGGGCAATATCCACTTAGTTTAACGGCAACAGCAAATTTAAAGCAAAAAAACTATCCGTTTGAGTTAAATGGAAAAATTAAGCAGTGGCTTATTGATGCACAAAGTAATGAGCTTAAATTGCGAAATGTAAGCCTTAACGCACAAGGTAATGCTGACGACTATCGGCTTAGTCTTCAGGCGAATAGCCAACTAGGCGCGTACCCAGCTGTTGACTTAAATACCCAATTAAAAGGCAGTCTTACCAAAGCAACTTTACAAGCGCTAAGCATTAAAGCAAACGAAAGCAGTGCAACTATAAAAGCCAATGTTGATTGGCAAAAAGGCATACAGGCTAACTTTAATGGCACGGTTGCTAACTTAAAAGCGCAGTACTTAACTGATGTCGCTACCAGTGATATTTCAGGACAGTTTAAAGGCTCGTTTAGTGCAGCTGACGACAAGTGGCAGCTACAAATGAATAATACAAAGTTAAGCGGGTTACTTAACGACGTGCCACTAGAATTTGCCTCAAACTTTAAGCTCGATAATATGTTAAAAGCTAATATTGATAGCTTTTATTTAAGTAGCGGCACCAATAAATTAGCACTAAGCGGGCAAGTTGATGATACTTGGCAGGTTGATGGCAAAGTAACGCTAAAAAGTGATGAAAAAGCTAATATTCCATTTACTGCCGACGGTAACGCAAATTTAAAAGTGAGAGGGGAAAGGTTAACGCCGTCTGTTGATTTAGCACTAATACTAGATCGCTTTATTTTTGATGAAATAAACATTAATAAATTATCAGTAAAAGGGCAGTTAGATACCGCAGCCGATTGGCAAACCGATGTTTCGGTAAGTGTTGGTTCGGCGCTTGTGGCCGAACAACAAATCAATAGTGTTAAAATTGATATTAGCGGCGACAAAACAGATCACCAACTTACGGCATCTGTAGATGCCGAGCAAGGCAGTGTAGAGCTTGAAGTTAATGGCAAAATTAATAATACCACTTGGAATGGCGAGCTTAGTAATGTAACGCTTAGCGATAAAAAGCTTAGTTTTAGTAATACTAAAAATATTGCCATTATGGTTAATACGCAAAGTGGCGACTTTGATGTGAGTGCACATTGTTGGGCATCTGATCAAAGTGAATTATGCATAGACACCTTAGCGCAGTCAAAAAATCTCGGTCAGTTAAATGCTAAACTAAGCAACTTAGCACTTGAGGAGCTTAAGCACTTTTTACCTAATAGCATTCGTACTCGCGGTAATATAGCTGGCGATGTAGCACTTAATTGGCAAAGCGGCGCGCTTAAAACATTACGCGCAAATATCGATTCTAGCGACTTAGAAGCAGTGCTAACCTCGGAAGAAGATCGTTTTAAATTACCAATCGAAACTCTAAGTATTAGTGCGTTTTCGGATTCTCAAATTGGCAAGCTTGAAGCTAATTTAGAATCAAGTGTATTAGGCAAAATTAATACACAAATTAATATCGACGATATACAAAATACGCAAGCGCTTAATGGCACCATTAATATCGATAAAATACTCCTTTCAGACTTACAACCTTTTCTTGAAACCCTCGAACAGTTAAAAGGTGATATTAGCGGTAAAGTGGCGTTAGCAGGTACGTTAAAAGATCCTTTATTAAATGGGGAGCTTAATGTGAGCGATATTAGTTTAGAGGGCGAGCAATTACCTATAGCGCTGCAAAAATCAAATATAAATGTATTGTTTGATAAAGCAACAGCCACAATAAAAGGCAACTTAAACGACAATCAGGGCGGTAAAATAGATCTCACTGGTGATGTTGATTGGCAAGGTGCGCAACCTGCTGTAAATGTTGCTGTAGTTGGCGAGCAGTTTTATGTACGCGCGCAGCAAGGGGTTACTTTTAAAGTATCGCCGGATTTAAAAATAGGCTTGGCTAATAATGCACTCAAGCTTGCTGGTGAGGTAGTTGTGCCTTACGGTCGTATAATGATTGAAGAGCTTCCTGAGGGCGCGGTGCAAGTTAGCGATGATGAAATTATTGTTGATCAAAAAACCGAGGCCACCGAAACAGTTCCGTTTGATTACGACATAGATTTAAAAGTGATTGTTAAAAACGATGTAAAAGTAGAGTCGTTTGGCTTGGAATCAAAAGTTGCGGGTGATTTAGCGATAAAAATGAGTCAAGGTGCGCCAATCATAGCCACAGGTGAGCTTAACTTAATTGAAGGTACTTACTTAGCCTTTGGGCAAGATTTAATAATCAGCACCGGGCAAGTAGGTTTTAGCGGTTCAATTGAACAACCATTTTTAAATATTAAAGCAATACGTAACCCCGATACGACTGCAAATGGTGTCATTGCAGGGGTTACGCTCACGGGTAATGTTGAACAACCAACGCTTAAAATATTTTCTGAGCCTGCGATGGATCAAGCTCAAGCACTCGCATATTTACTTAATGGCCAACCTTTAGGCGATGGAGAAAGTTCGTCAAGTGATGCTATGCTTACGCAGCTATTACTCTCTCAAGGTGTTAGCCGCAGCGAAGGGGTTGTTTCTAAGGTAGGTGAAACCTTTGGGCTGTCAGATGTAAGTTTAAGCTCATCAGGTAGTGGTGATAGCACCAAAGTAGAAATATCAGGTTACGTAGCACCCAGTTTGCAAGTTAAATATAGCGTGGGTGTATTTGATTCACTCAGTGAAGTGGCTGTGCGTTATCAGTTACTTTCACAGTTATACATAGAAATAACGAGCGGCCTATACCAAAATGTTGATGTGCTATATAAGTTTGACTGGGAATAACCAAAACTATAATAATTATAAGGATATAAGCGATGAAAAAAATTATATTGCCAGCTCTACTTAGTGTTTTATTGAGCGGTTGTGCTCAACAACTAGGTGATGATGTTGCTAATCAAGAGCTACCTTTATTGAGCGCGAGTGAGGTAATTGCTAGTGCAACAGATAATGACTGGCGAGTAGTGAACGCTCAAAATATTTTAAAGATAACACTGCCAACGGGCGATGCGTATATTGAGCTTAATGAACAGCTTGCCCCCAAGCACGTTCAAAATATTAAAAAGTTAGCACGAGAAGGGTTTTATAAAAATACCAGCGTTTATCGGTTTGTTGAGGGTTTTGTAGCGCAAGGTGGCGACAGCTCGGGTAAAAAGTTAATTAAAACTGCGGATAAAATAGTTCCAGCTGAGTTTTATTTAACAACAAACAAACCACTTTTAATTACTGAGCTAAATGGCGACGGATATGCCCCAGTTACCGGTTTTTTAAACGGCTTTGCAGTAGCTCAAAACTCAGCACATACGCAAACATGGCAAGTGCATTGTAGTGGCGTGTTTGCCATGGCGCGCGACAACGATATAAATAGTGCGAGTACGGAGTTTTTTGTAACGATAGCGCAAGGCCCGCGCTACCTTGATAAAAACATTACGGTGTTTGGCCGAGTGATCGAAGGTATAGAGCATTTTAATCGTTTAGCGCGTACACCAACTGAAGGTAAAGTATTTAACCCAATTACCAATATACAAGTACTTGGCGATGTACAAAGCGATAAAAGTATATTTAAAGTGATGAAAACAAACTCATCTGTGTTTAAAAACTTAATCAGTGCTCGTAAAAACCGTATTGAACCATGGTTTGTTAAAGCACATAGCTACATTGATGTGTGTGGTATGCCTATACCCACTAAGCGCGAAGTTAATTAAAAAATGTAAAAAGGAGCCTAGGCTCTTTTTTTAATACGAGGGTCTGTTGATCTTTGCGGATTAAAATTTGTTCAATCTAGGGGCTATTTAATCGCGGCGCGAGGTTTGTAACCTAGTGGGCTAAGTAAAAACCGAGCAACAAAGAGTGAATAGCCCCTAGGCAGAACCCTTTGGGCAACTCCTGTTTGGCATTAATGCTACGTTATCGCCTATTTATGGGGAACAACCACACTACTTAGGCTCTGCCTTGCCTAAATACCAAACAGACTGCTGCAAATTTAACCTTGAAAGGTCAACAGACCCTAATATTCCAATTTAAAATAAACTACTGACGATTAATTTTAACTGCAAATGGCGTGTCGTTATAATGCGTAGAGCGATACGGGTTTATATCAAGCCCACCGCGACGAGTATAACGCGCGTAAACCTCTAACTCTTTAATATTAAGTTGTGTTGTTAAATCGCTATAAATACGCTCAACACACTGCTCATGAAATTCGTTATGTGTTCTGAACGAAATTAAATAACGCAGTAACGATTCGCGACATATTTGCTCGCCTGTGTATCGTATGATCACACTTGCCCAGTCAGGCTGGGAGGTAATTAAACAGTTTGATTTAAGTAAATGGCTATAGAGCGTTTCTGTTACTACGTTATCACTTTTTGCTTTAAGTGAATTAGCATCAATATCGTAATTATTAATCTCAATATCTAAGTCATCAATACATTCACCTGGCAGCGCTGTACACGGTAAGCAATTGTAATCATCAGGATTATATAAAGTCACTTTGACAGGGCTGTTAACCGCGTTTGATAAGTCATCAATTAAGTGCTGTTTTACTACATCAATGCTTTCAAATCGGGTTTGGTTAAAGCTATTTAAATAAAGTTTAAACGACTTTGACTCAATAATATGGCTGCTTTGGCATTCAAAGGTAAATAAGGCTACGGCAACTTGCGGTTTACCTTTATTGTTTAGCCATGAAAGCTCGTAACCTGTCCAAATGTCTTGGCCTTTAAATGGAAGCTCTGCTTCGTCAATATTTAAAGCATCACGATTTAGTTTGCGCGCAATAGGGAAAAGCAAGCTTGGCGTGTACACATCTACATACTCAGTAGATTGGCCTAATACGCTACCTTTAAGGTCTGGAGAATTGCTGTAATCTGTCATGTTTGCTCTTAAATAGTTACAATAGGGACATTATATCTAATTTAAATGAGTTTCACAGTATGTCTGTTGCATTGCTTATAGAACAACTTCATCAAACATTTAGCGAAAATACCCTGAAAAATACCGCAAAGTACCCACTTATTGTGCACGACGAGCAATGGCCAAGCCCGTGTGAAGTTGGCGAGGTTGACGAGCAAGGTAACATTCAATGGCAGGGGGCGCGTCAGCAACCTGCAGGTTCGCTTAATGATTTAGCCAGCGCACTTGAGCTTGATTTCCCAAAAGAGCTTAGCGAGCTATATGGGCATATGTACGGTGGAAGCATTTCAGCAGTTATTGATGGGCATCAGGTTGAATTACTACAAGCATGGAACGAAGAAGATTTTAATTTGTTACAGCAAAATATAACGGGTCACGTTTTAATGAAACGCAAGCTCAAGCAGCCAGAAACGGTATTTATTGGTTTAACAGATCAAGATGATTTGCTAGTGAGTGTATTGGTGCACACTGGTGAAGTATGTTTAGAGCACGTAGGCAAAAAAACACACCATGTACTTGCACCTAACATTAATGCTTTTTTAAAGGCATTAGAGGTTTAAAACGTGTTTAATAAATCAGCTTAGCGTCATCACTAAGCTGATTATAAGCGCTCACTAAAGTTGTTACTGAAAATCCCACGATATATTAGACACTAAGCCACACGGCTCACACCTAAAGTCGAATAACCCAAACCACGATTCAGGTAATTTCCAATCGCCATTGCAGCTAGGGCATTTTCGTTCAAGTTCAGACGCTTTATCTACGCCGCCTACACGGTATAAATAATAATAGGTTGGCTTTTTAGTTAAAAAACTAATTCGCTTTGTTATGTCTTTTCCGCGTCTGTATAAGTCGCTTTGGATACTCGATATTTCTTCAAGTGCCGGAAACTCACAACGGGTTGCGCCATTAATTTGAATTTGATCGCAGGCTTGCCAATCTTCTTGCCATTTTATAAGTGTTTTATAGTCACCATTAGCAATTGCCGGAATACGAAATAGCGGCACAGGCAAAAAGTCATCACCACAATAAAGCGGGCTACACGTATGCACATAGGTTGTGTATAAAATATAACTTGATGGCTCTTTACAGCAATCAGCGCCGTTGGAGTGAATATCTTGCCCAATCACTTTTACTTTTGGCGCAAGTAGCCCCGCACTATGTAACTTTTCGATACTGTGCTTAACAAACGGGCTGTTATTTAGCGGGTGCATTGCATCTTCAGTAGGGCACATTACACGGGTAATAAAAAATCCATCTTTTAAAACGGTTGGAAATTCTTCCCCCATTATTTGACCATTAAAACGCAATGCATTTACTAAGCGATTTATTGCTTGTTCGGCTTGTTCTAGGGTGGTGTCTTGGTAGCAATCAAAAGTTAAATCAACAACGAACATTTATAGTCTCAAATTATTTTTGTTCTAGCAGTGCAAGAAGTTTATCGAGTTTTTGCTCAATTCTATCTAATTGACTTGTTTTAAGCTCAGTATTATCTGACTGCTGTGGGTTTCTCATGAAGTTATTAATTGAATCAGGATTGTTTTTATATTGGCTTACTGCTGCAATAATCATCGGCATTGGAACCGGTTGTGCCAAACGGCTTTTAGTTAGTGCTACAGTAGGGATTTTGCCTTCATCGAGAAGGGCTTTGATTGCATCAAATACAACTGAATTCATTAGATATATAACTCTTTAATAAAATAAATACGCAGCATATAAATGCTGCGCAGATGCTATGTTAGCAATAAATAAGGGAGGGTACATTAAATAAAATTACTTACTTTGACGAATGCGTACATCTAACTCGTCAATTACTTCACTCCAATCACCGTCTTGTGCAAGCGATTCAGCTAAAAAGTGCTGTTGTGCCTCATCCCAAAAAGAAGCTTCTTGGAGTAGTGTTGTGTCTTCTAATTCATGTGAGGCAATAAATGCATCTATTTGTTCATCAGAATTAGGTAATCCAAGCTGTGCAAATAGTGTATTGATGTCGTGTTTAGTCGTATCCATGATATTGCTCCTTTAAACGAATGAAAACTTATTCTAAGGATTAACTCTACTCCTAGCTAGTTAAACTCTCGCTGAATTTACGGTTAATAATTTTAGGTATATAGTTAGGTATAAAGTTAAACAGTCTACAGCTAAAATAATAAAGGAAATGCAATGAGTGTAACCACGCCAGCTGATACGTTCAGCGTACAGTATTTAGCCGCAGAAGATATTAGCACTGCAGCAAGCCTAATTTATCAGGCTTATCATGACGATCCTGTATTACAAAACATGCTTAGCTACAATGACGAAAATAAATCAGTATACGAAAAAAAATTACGATCATTAATTCGCGAAGAGCTCAGTAGTTTTTGGCAAGAAAAGCAGCCATTAATTGGTTTATACCGCAACGATAAATTAAAAGCAGTAGCGTGTGTATTTGAATCTAATAGCCAATTACAAGCGCAGCGTTATTGGCACTGGCGTTTAAAATTAATGCTGAGTGCGGGCTACTTACAAACAAATCAATTAATAGATAAAGAACAAACAATTAGAGATGCCCTTAAAGAGAAAGGCAATTACTACTTTTTAGCTTTTATTGCCGTAGATCCACATTTTCATGGGCAAGGGTTTGGTCGTTACTTACTACGAGGGCTTGATGATTTAGTTAAATGTAACGCTGAGTCAACGGGGATGGCTGTATTTGTAACGCGTAAAGAACACACTGAATTTTTTAAAACCGAAAAGTTTGAAGCATTTAAACACCTTACTTTTAACCAAGTAGAGGGCGAGTTACTGTTTAAATCAATAATTGAGCCAACTATTTAAAATTATGATGTAAGCCAATGCGCCCAAACGGACATAAGGCCGTGAGATATATCTCACATTATCGTGAGCATTGTCAGTTAAAGGCTATTAATAAGTAGCCTTTTTTCATTCAAGTTATTGTTATTTAAAGTTTATTTTTATTTTTCATTTTTGTGACGTTTATTTATTTAATGTCCAGTCCTATTTCTCCCCCCTGATTGCTTTAAACTTCTCTTTGTCAAGACGACATAGCTCAATGATTGAGTTACTGCCAAGGATACGGAATAGGCAACATAGCGGACGCTAGCAGGAAGCATAAAGGACAAGCTAAAACGGATACAAGGAAGAATAAGGAAGTGCATGAAGCACTTAGTAGCTAGGAGTTACTTTAGGATAATCACGGATGACGCTACAGGAAGTAGCAGGAGCGTTAGTTTACGTAGGACGGCCAAGATGGCAAGTGGACATTGCAGGATGCAAAAGTGGCAGGAGCTACTTTAAAGGATTACCAGGGATGATGCTACGGGATGTAGCTAAACGATAGATTTCGTGGGTTTGCCAAGATGGCTATGGATATTGCAGAATGCAAAAAGTGGCAGGAGCTACTTAAAAGGATTACCAGGGATGATGCTACAGTATGTAGCCAAACGATAGATTTCGTGGGTTTGCCAAGGTGGCTATGGATATTGCAGGATGCAATGTGAGGGTAAACAAGGTTGTTTACTCGTTCAGGGGATGATAATACGGATTTAAGATAATGGATATCTAGCAGGATGCAGTCCAATTGGGGCGTAACTTTAGTTACGCCTTAGTTTTTTGTGTTGAATTAAGTTTATCAACTTAAGACAAGTACTCTTAAAGTATATTCAGTTTTATATTTTATGCGGTGGAACAACCACACTTTTCAAAAACTCATTTTCCATAATTAACACACCTTGATAAGCATTTTCACCATCGCTTGAAAATTCAAATACAAATTCACTTTTGATGCCTGGCTTGCCGTTCTTTAAAAAACCAAAGCGGCGTTTTGTGCATGCAACACTCATCAACTGCACCTGCAATTGCTCACTTTGACGTTTAGCATGAACGTTCGCCGCTTCAGCAACCTTTCGGTTAAGCCAAAATAAGTAAATTACACTACCAATAAGTATGAACGTCCATAAACTTGCCATTTAAGAGAATAACCTTCCAATTGCACGCGCGAGGGTTTCGCTACGATTTTCTTTACGTAATAAGCCTAATAAATGCGGGCGAATAGTCGGTATTGCAACTAAGTCAGCAAAAATACTTGGAAACAATTCTTCAATTTTTTGATGATGTGCGCAATTATCCATAAATACATGTAAGCGTTCAGGGTTCTCTAATTGCTTAAAACACCGCCCAGCTATTGTTAGTAACACGTCAGAGTCGTGCCTTACCGGCGAGCTTAGTACAGTATCAACTAATTGAGCGCATAACCCTTGAGCTTGACCTTTCGATGCAGATCTTAGTGCTGCGGTTATAGCTAATGTATCGTTATTACTAATTGCGGTCTGTGTGTAATCAACAAGTAACTCACTCATTGATGTTGGTATTTCAACGTGTTCAAGCATGGCACTGAGTGGTTGCAGTACTTCAATAGGTAAATGCGCCCATGCTTTTTGCAAATTATTTAAGTTTGTATCGCTGTCTAAGCGTAGTGCAAAATCGGCAATACCCTGCAGTGCAACACCTTGCCAATTATCAAAACCAATTTTACCGCTAAAGTATAGTTGTGCATGCTCGTAATATTGCGACGCAGGCTGTTTTAATAGTACTTTTACTTGGGCGTTAAATGCCGCTAATTTATTTGCGTTTGGTGTAAAAACATAAGGGTTATTATCAAGTTTTCCATCGGCTTGCTCACCTGTAATTTCAGTGCCTAGCGCTTGAATAACCATATCAGCAAAGTGATCGCGACTAGCACTTACAAGCATACTTTGCTCATCAAGTGGAAACTTTAAAAACCATACATAAGGTTCTTTACTGGCTTTAGTATCCCAAAATTGAATAGCGAGCCAAGCATGACCAGCAAGAGGATAAGGGTAAGGCACTTGAGCTTGTTCAATAGCTAAAAATTGTTTTTTATCAAGCTTAGTAATGTGCCTGCCAATATCAAAAGCACGCCACTGAGTACCCGCACCATCTAAAAGCTGACCTAATGTAGCTATTTGATCACTCATTGTTTTCTCAACTGTTTTTACTGCAAAATTACATTAATTATACGTCATAGCCGCCTATGAGGGAACAGGGTATAATTGCATTACATATATAAAAGAGGGTGGTTATGTACCAGCAAACCCAAACTTATTTAGTGCAGCTAACGGCACTTTTACAAAAACACGCGCTTTGGCAAAGTGAGCCAATAGACGCTGATGCACTGCTTTCAAATACTCCTTTTTGTCACGATACAATGGCGTTTGAGCAGTGGTTACAATTTGTATTTATTGATAAAATACAGCTATTAATAACGCACAAGCAACCACTGCCACGTAACTTTGCTATTGCCCCTATGGCGCAAATGACACTTGTGAATAAAGCGGGGAGCGATGAAATAATTGAATTACTAACAGCCCTTGATACCTTTTTAGGAGAACCAAATGAGTGAGCGTCCAGCGCCTATTGAATATGGCGAGCTGACTATTTTGTATCAAGATGAAAACTATGTGGCTATAAATAAGCCTTCAGGTTTATTAGTGCATCGCTCGTTTTTAGATAAACACGAAACCCAGTTTGCTATGCAAATGTTGCGCGACCAGCTAGGGCAACATGTATTTCCAGTACATAGGCTCGATAGACCTACGTCGGGCGTATTGCTGTTTGCACTGAGCTCTGAAGCTGCTCGCGATATGAACCAGCTATTTATTGAAGGTACTATTGCTAAACGCTATTTAGCCTTAGTGCGCGGCTTTGCGCCAGAGTCAGTATTTCTAGATAAACCGCTTAAAGAAGAACTTGATAAAATAGCCGATAAGTTTGCAGATCAAGATAAAGCACCGCAAGAAGCGCAAACCCAGTTTAATTGCTTGCACCAAGTTGCATTGCCTATTCCTATTGGTAAGTACCCAACAGTGCGTTACTCGTTGGTTGAGTGTTTTCCAAAAACAGGGCGCAAGCATCAAATTCGCAGACACTTAAAGCACTTATCACTGCCTATTATTGGTGATGTAAATCACGGTGATAACCAGCATAATCAATTTTTTAGGGAGCATTTTGAGCTAAGACGCTTAATGTTATTTGCAACAGAGCTTAGTTTTGTGCACCCTTATAGTAATGAATCAATAACAATTAAAGCGCCACTAGGTGAAGACATGCTTGAAATATGTAAGCAGCTAGGTTGGCCAGAGCAAGAAAAGGATTATTAATGGCACATATTAGTATTTTTGTAGGCAGCGTTAATGGCGGTGCAGAGCGTTTAAGCGATGAAGTTGCAGCCACAATAGAGCAAGCGGGTCATACTGCAACAGTAATTACTGAAGCATCACTTGATGATATAAAAAATGCATCGCATATTCTAATTGTTACCTCCACAACAGGCCAAGGTGATGTACCGAGTAATTTGGCAGGGTTATACTTTGCAATGAATAGCACTTTCCCAATGCTTACCGATAAACCGTTTGGTGTAATTGCAATGGGTGACAGATGTTACGGCGATACATTTTGTGGCGCAGGGCGAAGCTTTGACGAGCTACTACGCGATTTACAAGCAAAGCCTGTGGGCAACCGCCTAGAAATAGATGCATGTGAAGATTTTGAACCATGGCCGGTAGCCGAGCCTTGGTTAAAAGTATGGCTAGAAAAACTACCTGCTTAATCCTTAACTTTAAGGTATTAAAAAGGAGCGCATGCGCTCCTTTTTACTTTTGTAACTTTATAAATTAACTACTTCTGACATCTACTTTAAGTTTTAGCTTTTGGCCAGGTTGTAAGTATTTTTGACCTGCTAAATTATTCCACTTAATAATTTCGTTAACGCTTAGATTAAACTTAGACGCAATACGTGCAAGAGAATCACCTCGGCGTACTTTGTATGTAATAGTACGGTTGGTGCTTGCCGTTGCTTGTGGTTTATTAGCTGACTTATACACAGTTAGTTTTTGATTTAGGCGCAATACAGAGTTTTTCTTTAGTTTATTCCATTTAGCCAACTCATCCATAGTTACGTCATATTCGCGGCTAATATCCCATAACGTGTCGCCACTTTTAACTGTGTGCGAAAGCTTTGTGCGAGTTGCTTTATTAGCAGCTAAACGCATCTGCTTTGGTAAATGCTCGCTATTTATAGCGCCATCAGTAAGCGGGACTAGTAACTCTTGGCCTACTTTAATCGTATTTGATTTGAGTTTATTAAGCGATCGGATTGCACTTGAGCTTGTTGTAAACTTTTTGGCAATTACCGATAAGCTGTCGCCTCGAGCCACAATATAACGCTGCCAGCGTAATCTGTTTTTAACATCAGTGTTTGCTAATTTTTGGCTAAATTCCTCTGCTTTATCAACAGGCAATAATAAAGAGTGAGGGCCATTAGGATCAGTTGCCCAGCGGTTAAAACCAGGGTTTAATCTGTATAGCTCAGTAAGCGTCATATCAGCCATATCAGCAGCAAGCGCTAAATCTATTTGCGAGCCAACATCAACCACTTCAACCACTTGTGCATTAATTACTGGTTGCCATGTAACGTTAAAATCATCTGAGCGTTTTAATAAATCGGCAAGTGCTAATAACTTTGGTACGTAGGCTGTTGTTTCGCTAGGTAAATCAAGAGACCAAAAATCGGTAGGTAAATGCTTTTTACGATTCTTTTTAATCGCGCGCATTAAACGCCCTTCACCTGAGTTGTAAGCAGCAATTGCATTTAGCCAATCGCCTTCAAGTGTTTTATGTAAATACGATAAGTAGTCAAGTGCTGCGCGAGTCGACTGCACGATGTCGCGACGACCGTCGTACCACCAGTTTTGTTTTAAATCGAATCGCTCACCGGTTGCAGGCATAAACTGCCAAATGCCCGATGCGCTGCGATTAGAATAACCAAACGGGTCAAATGCACTTTCTACAATAGGCAGTAGTGCAATTTCGATTGGCATTTCGCGCTTTTCTACTTCTTCAACGATAAAGTGTAAGTAAGGTTCTGCACGTTTAGAAATACGATCTAAATAGGCTTGGTGGCGAGCGTAATAATTACGTTCAGTAACAACAGGGCGGTTTTGCGGTATTTCGATAGAAAGTTGGTAGCGAATTCGCTCCCATACATCATCAAACACGGGAGCTTCTTGCTCATCAGGGTCAACTTGCTGATATTGTGCGTTTACCATCAATGCATTGTTAATGTCGTTAGGACTTGCGCCTTCGAGTTGTTGGTTTGCTTGCGTGGCGACTTGAGAGTCTGAGTCTAGAGTTGTCACAGTTTGACAACCACTTAGCGCTAACGCCAAGGCTACTAATAGGGGAGATTTATTCATAAATACCAATACATCGGGTAAAAAACTCGGCGAATACTACCTGTTATGAGTTAACATTGCCACTTAATGACTTTTTAAAACGCAGAAATAGAATCATCACTATATCTTAAGTTAATGATTCTAATAAAATAAATATTAAAGTATTAGTTTGTGCATTAAAAATTGTCTTTGAACTGTCTCAGACTAGCAAAGTTTCCCCAAGGTTCATTGTTTTTTGTAACCGAGATGAATTTTTCTGGCACTAACTCTGTAATGGTTGGCAAATCGCTACGCATAAATGGATTTATTTTTAGCTCCTGTCCAATAGAAGTGGGTAGGGAGATTTGGTTATTACTGCGTAATTCATCTACTTTTTTACTGTACGCAAGGAGTTCTGGGTTACGTGGTTCAACCGCTTTGGCAAAGGCAAGATTAGCTTGCGTGTATTCGTGCGTGCAATACACACTGCAGCTTGCAGGCAGCTCTCTTAGTTTATTAAACGATTCCCACATTTGCTTTGGTGTGCCTTCAAATAAGCGCCCACATCCACCGCTAAACAATGTATCGCCTGTAAAAGCAAGTTCATCATTTGTATAGCAAATATGATCAAGCGTGTGCCCAGGAGTTGCCAAAATATTAAAGTTAATATTAAGCACACTGATGCTTTGACCATCAGTGAGTGCGTGAGTGACGCCTTTAAATGGACTATTTGCGGGGCCATAAACCGATATATCTGGATAGGCGTCAACTAATGCAGCTACGCCATCAGTGTGGTCGTAGTGATGATGCGTAATTAAAATACCACCAAGCGTTAGTTTGTGCTCAGCTAGATACGCTAATACGCTCTGTGCTTGGCCTGGATCGACTACCCATGCTTGGTTACTATTATCGGTAGTTAAACACCAAATGTAATTATCAGAAAAGGCTTTAATTGCTTTGACTTGCACCATGGTAAATTGCTCTATAAAGTGACACTTACCGCATAGTATAACGAGCTCAAAAAATGAAACCAGCCCTTAGTTTTCAAGAAGGACCCAAACCACTGTCGTGGCAACAGTTTCCTCATGGGGATTATTTGCGCAAAGATATTGAACGCAAAATGGAGCAATGGCTGCCGCGTATGTTTGGCTATCATATGCTTAAGCTAGGTAATTTAAGTGGCGAATTAAATACAAGTATAAGTACGATTAAACACCAAGTGTGTGTTGCAGAGCCTGGGCCTTACACTGGGGTAGTTGCTGACATAGATGAACTGCCATTTTACGAGCACAGTATTGATGCATGCATACTAAGTCACTGCTTAGAGTATCATTCAGACCCACATCACATTTTACGAGAAGCACATCGCACACTTATTCCGGGCGGCTATATAGTAATTACGGGATTTAATCCGTTTAGTTTGTGCGGACTTGCACAAATGCTGCCTTTTAGTGGTCAGAAATTACCATGGACGGGGCGCTTTTTTACACCTGCGAGGGTTAAAGATTGGCTAAACTTACTTGGTTTTGAAATTGTAAGTGACGAACGTTTTATTTATTCATCACTGGCAAGAGGTAATAGGCTATCAAGGTTTGAGTTTTGGCGGACTTTTGCAAAACAGTATTTAAAACCGATGGGCAGTGTTTATATGCTGGTGGCACGAAAAAGAGTTGCGCCACTTACGCCAATAAAACCTAAGTGGCATGCAAGGCCGCAGTTTGCGCCAGTAAAAGGGGCAGGGCTTAGACAAACGTCAAAGCAACACTTTAAATCGTGCGAGCAAGAAAATAATACCAATTGCATTAAATAAGTGATCTATTATAGCGCTAAGAAAATAGCACATTAACAAGGCGAAAATTGTGACATATAGTTGTTCTATATGAATAATTTTTAACGCAGTTAGTGAGTTATTTAATGCGATAGAATGAACATGTTTTTAATAAAATTGGTATAACAACTAGCTTTGAATAAATTAAGGCTGGTAGCCTACATCTTCTAGTAAATCTTTACTGCCAGCGGCATCGCGCGCTAAATCGTCAACTATTTCGTTGTACTTATGGCCGCTATGCCCTTTAACCCATTTCCAGGTTACATTGTGCTCGCTACAGGCTTTATCTAGGCGTTTCCATAAATCGACGTTTTTAACCGGCTTTTTAGCTGATGTTAACCAGCCACGTTTTTTCCAGTTAGTGATCCACGATTCAATACCTTGCTTAACATATTGGCTATCGGTTGTTAGATTTACTTCGCATTCTCGAGTGAGTGATTCTAGGGCTACAATAGCCGCGAGCATTTCCATTCGGTTATTCGTTGTGAGTTTATAACCTTGGCTCATTTCTTTTTCGTGGCCGTTATAAATCATAAAAATACCATAACCGCCGGGGCCTGGATTACCTAAACATGAGCCATCGGTGTAAATCTCTACGGTTTTTTGCACTGTTTTACCTTGATCTTATGTACAATAAAGTGATTATAGAAAGATACCAGAATCAGGCTAAATTCGATATGGCACGTAGACAAATAGTTTTAGATACAGAAACCACCGGCATAGACCCTAAACAAGGGCACCGTATTATAGAAATTGGGTGTGTGGAGTTAGTAAATCGCCGCTTAACAGGCAATAACTTTCACGTTTATATAAACCCACAACGCCCAAGCGAAGAAGAAGCAATCGACGTTCACGGTATCACTAACGAATTTTTACGTGATAAACCGTTGTTTCATCAAATTGCCCAAGAGTTTTTCGACTATATTGAAGGGGCAGAGTTAGTTATTCATAACGCCCCGTTCGATGTTGGTCATATGGATAACGAATTTGCGCTGCTTAATCAGGGCTACCCTAAAACAGATACTTTTTGTCAAGTTCTCGACACGCTTAAAATGGCGCGTGATTTGCATCCAGGTCAAAAGAACAACCTTGATGCATTATGTCGTCGTTACGATGTAGATAACGGTAAACGAACGCTTCACGGCGCGCTACTGGATTCTGAGATTTTAGCCGATGTGTACCTTGCCATGACGGGTGGTCAAACAAAGCTAAATTTGAATCAAAATAAAGATGACGGCAGCGAGCAACAGAAGGGCGGTATAAAGCGTTTAAATAGTGATAGAGCCCCATTAGTTGTATTACGAGCAAGCGACGCTGAGCAAAGCGCACACGAAGCACGATTAGATCTTGTAAACAAAGAAGGCGGCCAGTGCATATGGCGCGCTGAATAAGGCGATTTAATGAAAACGATGTATTTTGTAACAGCGTTATGTGCCGCTAGTTTATTTACTAGCAATGCATATGGCGTAAAACAAGTAGAAGTGCTCAAGCGCGATGGGCATCAAAATGAGATCCCTTTACTTGATAATCGTTTTCGCATAGATAGCAAAATAGATGAAATAACACTGCTTTTTTTTAGAAAATCAGGTGCACCTGCTGTTATTTTAGTGAGGCCCGATGGCAGTAAGTACTTTGCTACTGACTCAGTTAAAAACCCTAACTTAGATTGGTTTGATGAACTCAGCTACGATTTAGTAACCATAAAAAAACCTATGGCAGGTCCTTGGCAAGTAATAGGCAGTATTTTACCCGACAGCAGAATAGTTGTATTAGGCGAGATATCTCTTGAAGCAGAGCCTCTTCCTTCAATGTTGTTTAGGGGGGAGACAATAAAAATCACCGGAAAAATACTAAATGACGGTGAGCCAATTAACACAAACCTATTTAGAGATGTTGTTAGCCTTAATGTTGACTTTGTAAGTACCAACAATGAAAACTTTGCTAACTTTGGCGCAGGCATTCAAGAAGTAGCGGAATTTAAAGACGATGGACGTGGATTTGATGAGCGCCCTAAAGATGGTGTGTTTACTGGCGAGTTTACTTTAGATTTTCCTGCGGGTGAATGGACACCAGAGCTTTACGTGGCAACACCTCTGCTGCAGCGTCGCATTGTGCAAAATACAATAGAAGTGCACGAGCCACCTTTTGTAACCGAAGTCGCGTTAGCAGAGCAAGACACAGACGAGCATCTGTTAACTATAAATATAGACCCAAGTATTGTTAAGCCCGAAACAGTCATCATCCAGGGAAAAATCTACTATCCCAATAACGAAGAGCAAATGTTTACCATAGATGCTGCTGCTAAAGACTCACGACAACTTAGTGTTAAAAATTATGATTGGGGTAGATATAGTGTTGAACTGTCTGTTTTTGGCACTAATATTAATGGTCGTGAATTTATGGCAACGCTACCAACGTATAAATTTGAGATAGAACGACCCATAGAAGCGGTGCCCGAAATTGATCCGGCAACGATTATTACGCCAGATAAAATGATTGAGAGTGAGCCTGTTGAAGAAAAAATGGCCACATCTACAATTATTAGTTTAATTGTAGGCTGCAATACGCTCATTTTATTACTCGGTTGGTTGTTAATTCGTATATTTGTTCAGAAAAAACCGATTAAATTTAAAGTGAAGCTGCCTTTTTTAAAGAAAAAGAAAACAAGTGAAGGTGATGTTGCCGACACAGAAAAAAATCAAGTCGGTAAAAATGGCTCAAAAAATGACAGATCAGGTGAAATTTTAAACCTTTCGATGACAGATGACTAAAAAACCTATAAAAAAACAAAAAAGCCCTTGACGAAATAGGGGTTGGTTCGTATTATTCACGCCGCTGTCAGGGAGACCTAAACAGCAACGGAAATATGGAGTGGTAGTTCAGTTGGTTAGAATACCGGCCTGTCACGCCGGGGGTCGCGGGTTCGAGTCCCGTCCACTCCGCCATTTTCGTAAAACTTGTAAGTAAAAGCTGGAGTGGTAGTTCAGTTGGTTAGAATACCGGCCTGTCACGCCGGGGGTCGCGGGTTCGAGTCCCGTCCACTCCGCCAACACTTACACAACGTATGGTTGTAAAACATATTCTTATTATGGAGTGGTAGTTCAGTTGGTTAGAATACCGGCCTGTCACGCCGGGGGTCGCGGGTTCGAGTCCCGTCCACTCCGCCAATAAGAAAAAATAACAGTTTAAATATGCGCTGGAGTGGTAGTTCAGTTGGTTAGAATACCGGCCTGTCACGCCGGGGGTCGCGGGTTCGAGTCCCGTCCACTCCGCCAATAAGAAAAAATAACAGTTTAAATATGCGCTGGAGTGGTAGTTCAGTTGGTTAGAATACCGGCCTGTCACGCCGGGGGTCGCGGGTTCGAGTCCCGTCCACTCCGCCAACTATTTAAACAATGTTATATTACAAAATTTGTATGCTGGAGTGGTAGTTCAGTTGGTTAGAATACCGGCCTGTCACGCCGGGGGTCGCGGGTTCGAGTCCCGTCCACTCCGCCAACAAATTAAGTAATAACAAGTATAATGATATCTCTGCGGAGTGGTAGTTCAGTTGGTTAGAATACCGGCCTGTCACGCCGGGGGTCGCGGGTTCGAGTCCCGTCCACTCCGCCATTTGATATCATGATTAAAATTAGTAAGTGCATTACCCCATGCACATACCACTGCGGAGTGGTAGTTCAGTTGGTTAGAATACCGGCCTGTCACGCCGGGGGTCGCGGGTTCGAGTCCCGTCCACTCCGCCACTTGTTATTTCCTCAATAACAAGTTTATAAAATCCTTGATTAAATAATTTAGTAAAACATTCTTTGGCTATCAGCTAAAAAATCGACTTTTTAATATTCCTCTTATTCCTAAATATTCATCTTCTTCTATCTCCATGAATAGTTAAACACTTAGCACTGAATACCGCTCTAGTCTTAAATTGCCCCATGGTGTCACACATGACGTAATTAGCTCTTATCGGCTATAACGGCTAGTTAAAGTATTTACTCGTGCCAGAAGCTATTTCAGCGATTTTAACCACCTTAATTTTTTCATGGGTGGTATGCAGTGTGAGCTACAGCACCACTCCAATCATTATACCAATCCGCAATAATACTTAATCATTTTGCGGGGCTAAACGTGTCGCTACCTGTGTTAAAAAATTCTCATTTACGACTGCATGGATGCAGAAGGTAGAGCAATGTAGGAGCAATTGCCGAGAAAAACTAAATAGCGAATTTTTTGCCTAGCTATCAACACGTTTCTCCATCCTCAAAATAGATCACTTAATTAAGCGAATTGGTATTAGTTGTTTCTCATAACAGAATTCTTATAATGAATAGTCAGTTTAGAGGGATATTTTATGATTGAAGTCATAAGCTTAAATAAGCAATTTTCAGGCAATGTTGTTTTTAAGGATTACAACAAAGTTTTTTCAGATCAAAAGGGGTGTATTGAAGCGCCTAACGGCCAAGGAAAAACGACATTACTGATGATGCTAGCAGGACTTGAAAAGCCGCAAAGTGGTTCACTTTTATTTGCTGGTAGCCGATTGAACACTCCAACAAAAACCGTAGCAATTGCCAGTGACCGTATTGCGTTACCAGATTTTTTAACTGCAAATCAAATTATTGATTTATCTGTTAACACATTAGGTTGCGATTGGCCCCATTCGCTGGTTAACGGGTTTAACTTTAATGCATTTTTAAATACGCGATTCGAAGCACTGTCGTCGGGCAATCAAAAAAAATGCCAGCTAATTTTAGCATTAATGCGTAAATCACCTTATTTATTATTAGATGAGCCAAGTGCTGCGCTCGATCAAACCAGTATTCACACTCTTTTAAACCAACTCGATGCTTATTTGGCTGACAAACCCAATGGGCAAATTATCATTACTTGCCATGAGCCCGCTGTGTTTATTGAGCATGGTTTTAAGTGTGTCTCGCTATGAGTATCATAAGCATAAAAAGCAAACTTAATCAGTATCTCGCGTTTATAGGTTACCGGTATTTAGCGTACACGTTTGAGCTTAAGCAATTGCTTCAACAGCTAAAAAACTTTGGTTTGTTATTTTTAGTGGTGTTGGGATCATCCGCTCTTGGTTTTGTATTATTGCTTTTTTTAGGCTTAGGGAAAATTATAGATAGTGCAGATACGCCTTTATATGGCGCGCAAATGGCACTATTTTACTTGTTATTGCAAAGCGTGATGATAAGCGCAATGAAACTGGCGATTAAAAATAGTAACCAACGGCTGTTTCAACTTACGATCGCTCACTCTAGCTGGCTTCACCTTGCCGATATTAAATTGTTATTTATCAGCAATGGCTGGCTTATCGCTAGTTTGTTGATAGCGCTTGATCTTACCTTTGAACAGTGGTTAAAGGTGCCGCATTTTATAGTATTTATGTTTATTCAGTTAGGATTAGGCATTGTGTGTTTATACAAACCTAGCGCACTAGTTTATGGTTTTATGTTAAGCGGCCTTTTTTTATTCACTCCCATCAACATACCGCCGCTTATTTATCATATTGTTTTTTCAATCATCTTTAGCATTAGCTTGCTTATACCTAGAGTTAATATAAATGGGCGTGTTAGTGTTCGGTCACTGTTTGGTTTTTGGTTTTGCTACTTTATAAATCACAGCTGGACACTGGTATGGCGTATGTCGTTACTTTTATGTGTGTTTATGGCCTCGACTACGTTAGCTGCTGAGCGTGCTGATCTCGTTAATATACTTGATGCTGTGGCGATGGCTTTTATTGTATTATTTTGCAGCTCATTACAATTTGATTGCGCTAAAGTTTATGCACAATATCGCTTATTTTTTAATACATGCCAAAAAGCACGGACGTTTTATATTAGCCAGTTTATACCTAGTATGCTGTTGTTTTTAGCGATCTTCGTAACTTACAGCATTACGTTTGAGAGATTAAACATTATTTTGTTGAGTTTAGGTTTACCGTGGTGTTTGTTGCAGGTTTATTTTGCACAAAAAAAACCAGCGCATTATGCGCTGGTTTGGATTTTTTTTACAGCTGGGCTGCTTGCTTTACTAAATTAGTTAAGCTGCATCAGCTTCTTTTTTAACGCTATTACGCGCGGCTTTGCCTGCAAGTAAGTCAGCAGGGTCGAAGTCATCAACGTTAATAACATCTAAACGAGATTGCTCAACAGCAGCTAGTTTATCAGCCTCTGCTTGGCTTAATATGCCTGCTTCAAGCCCCATTTGCGCTACTTTATCAAGCTGGAAGAATGGCAGTTTAAGACCTTTTTCTTTGCATACACGGTCAAATAATGGCTCAACAGCAAGTACGTCTTTAAGCGTTTGCTCTTGACGACCTACAAGGTTAAGCGGCTCATTTGTTAAGTATACATAGCTTGCTAAACGGTTACGCGTTTCACTAGGTACTTGTAGTAGTTGCGCAAGTTTATGCTCAAGTTGGTCAGTTGGTTTACGAACCGGGCGACCAAACGGGAATAACAATACTTTTAACACGGCACGTAGTGGAGCCGAAGGCATGTTATTAATTAAATCAGCAAGTGCACGTTGGCAATGGTAAAGGTGATCTTGGCAACTCCATTTTACTAGAGCAAAATCTTCTTTTTTACGGCCTTCATCGTTGTAACGCTTAAGCGTTGCAGACACTAAGTATAAGTAACTAAGTAAGTCACCTAAACGTGCTGAAATACGTTCTTTACGTTTTAGTGAACCACCAAATACTGCCATGCTAATGTCTGACATAAGAGCAAGTGATGCACTAAAGCGTGACGCTATACGGTAAAACTCAGCGGTTTCGTCGTTGTAAGGCACACTTGTAAAACGAGCGCCGGTAAGAGCAAGCCACTTAGTACGTACAAGGTTCGACATAGTAAAACCAATGTGACCCATTAGCGCTTTATCAAATACGTTAAGCGCTTCTTCTCGGTCTTCAATTTCGCACGCACCTAGCTCGGTAAGTACAAATGGATGACAGCGAATAGCACCTTGACCATAAATAATCATATTACGGGTCAAGATGTTTGCACCTTCAACGGTAATGGCAATAGGTGCACCTTGATAGCCACGACCTAAATAGTTATTTGGCCCAAGCATGATGCCCTTACCGCCAAGTACATCCATTGCATGAATAGTTGCATCACGCATTTGCTCTGTCAGGTGGTATTTAATAATGGCAGAAACAACCGATGGCTTTTCGCCTAAATCAACCGCACCCGTAGACATGCTAACCGCAGCATCAGAGCTGTAAGCGTAACCAGCTAATTTAGCTAGTGACTCTTCAACACCTTCCATTTTACCTATAGGTAAACGGAACTGACGACGAATGCGGCTATAAGCACCTGTCGCAATAGCAATCATTTTAATGCCACCGGCAGAGTTTGACGGCAATGTAATTGCACGACCAACCGATAAACATTCAACCAACATGCGCCAGCCTTGACCAGCCATATCTGGACCACCAATAATATAATCAAGTGGTACGAAAATGTCTTTACCGCGAGTAGGACCATTTTGAAATGGTACGTTAAGCGGGAAATGTCGACGACCAATTTCAACTCCAGGAGTATCCGTTGGAATAAGTGCACAGGTGATGCCTGGCTCTTTATTATCGCCAATTAGGCCGTCTGGATCTTGTAATTTAAACGCAAGTCCAAGCACGGTAGCCACTGGGGCAAGTGTAATGTAACGCTTATTCCACGTTAAACTAACACCCACAACCTCTTCACCATTCCATTGCCCTTTACATACCACACCGTAGTCTGGAATTGAGCTTGCATCAGAACCCGCTTCTGGCGAAGTTAACGCAAAACATGGAATTTCTTGACCGCTCGCTAGGCGCGGTAAGTAATGATCTTTTTGCTCTTTTGTACCATAGTGTTGTAATAATTCACCTGGGCCTAAAGAGTTCGGTACACCAACAATTGACGAAAGTAATGTTGATTTACTTGTTAGTTTTTGAAGTACACATGATTGTGCAAATGCAGAAAACTCTAAACCGCCGTATTCTTTTTTGATGATCATGGCAAAGAATTTATTATCTTTTAGATATTGCCATACATCTTGAGGAAGGTCGGTTAGTTCGTGCGTTGCTTCCCAATCGTCCAACATGCTACATACTACTTCAACAGGGCCATCAACAAAGGCTTGCTCTTCAATAGTAAGTTTAGGAACTGGGTATTGGTGAAGTTTTTTCCAATCTGGGTTACCGCAAAATAAGTCAGCTTCCCACCACGTCGTACCGGCATCAATAGCTGATTTTTCAGTATCAGACATGCTTGGCGTTACTTTTTTAAACGTAGCAAAAATAGGCTTGATGATATATTGCTGACGAAGGCCAGTAACAGAAAGAGGAACCGCGATGATCAAAAAGATCAACCAGCTAATTAAACCAAAAGCACCTGCAAAGGTGCCAATTAATAAAGTTATAGCCGAAACACCAAGTGCTGTGTTCCAACTTGCTCTGTGGTAAACCGCAGTGCAAAGCAACGCGATTAGAACCAGTGTAAATATGAGTGTCATTTTTATTCCTTAATAGAGGTCAGACCACCTCACTTAGAGTAGCGCTAGTAACAGTAATTTTCAAGTACATAACGATGTTAAATTGTAGTAGAAAGTAACTTAAATACGATATTTAATTACCCGACAGAGGAACGCACAATAACTATCGTATAGTCAAAGCATTAACCGTAAGTAGTGTTAACGTAAAAATAAATAAATCTAATAGCAAAATGACACTTTTTAAGTAAGTATAGCCGTTATAGCCGTTATAGCCGTTATAGCCGTTATAGCCGTTATAGCCGTTATAGCCGTTATAGCCGTTATAGCGGGCTGCAAATTAGTGTACGCTTAATACACAAATATAACGCTATTTATTTTAATGTATGGTTTTTAAGGGTTATTTTATTAATGTGTGAATTACTTGGCATGTCAGCCAATGTGCCTACCGATATTTGTTTTAGTTTTTCAGGCCTTTTAGAGCGTGGCGGAAACACGGGACCACATAAAGATGGTTGGGGTATTACATTTTACGAAGGTAAAGGCTGTAGAACCTTTAAAGATCCGCAGCCGAGTTATCAATCTGAAATTGCAAAGCTAGTTAAAGCATACCCCATTAAAAGTGTCTCGGTTATTAGCCATATTCGCCAAGGTAACCGCGGGAGAGTATGCCTTGAAAATACTCATCCTTTTACGCGAGAGTTATGGGGGCGTGAAATCACATACGCTCATAACGGGCAGCTATCTAATTATCATGATTTAAAACCGCAGTACTATCGCCCAGTAGGTAACACCGATAGCGAACTCGCTTTTTGTTGGTTACTTGATAAAATTCGTGAAAAATACCCAAAGCGTCCAAGTAATATGGCGTCGGTTTTTAGATACGCCGCTAAGCTTTCGCATACTCTGCGAGAAAAAGGGGTGTTTAATATGTTATTGACCGATGGGGTGTTTGTTTTAGCGTATTGCACTAATAACTTACATTACATAACGCGCCGTGCGCCATTTGGTAAAGCAACGTTGATTGATGCCGACATGGTGGTTGATTTTCAACAAGAGACTACACCAAACGATGTAGTAACAGTTATAGCTACAAGGCCTTTGACGAATGATGAGCGTTGGCAAAAAATGGAGCCGGGGGAATTTGCATTGTTTAAAATGGGTGAGCTAATTTAGCCCACCTATTTTAAATATTAACTTTAGTTTAATTAAATTTAGTTAGCTTCTTGAGGTTGTTGTGCTGTTGCAGGCGCAACAGCTGTAGGTGCAGTAACAGTAAATGAATTCATTTGAACTTCAAACTGCTCCATACCTTTTTCGCCTTTCCACATACGTACCAGCATGTAATCCATTTCTGGCGCAAACCATGCAATTGCTTGGCGTTTATCGTTATCGTATAAACGTTTTACTTTAATGGCTTCTACATTACCGATAGGTAGGGAGATCATCTCTTTTTCAACAACTTCAAAGTTGTAGTCGCGGCGGTTACCTTTTTTGTCTATAAGCGGGAATGAAAAGCTCGTTTCGCCTTTTTTCAATCCTTCGCGCACTTGCACTTGGTATGAAATAGCATCCTGAAATTCATCAGTCCATTCGCATTTAAGTGGGTATTCGCTAGCGCTGCTAGTCACTACTTTGTTTGTTGTATCAAAATCAATTTTATAATCTTTATCTGGGCCTGTACCGGTGCGGATCATATTGTAATGATGCGGGGTAACCTTGCCATCTTTAAAGGTAAACTTTGATGTTTCTTCACGAGAATCAGAGAAAATCATCCACTCAATATTGCTGTGGTATGTTAGTTCATAAGTATCGTCGCCCATTTTTTTGAGCTCACGAACAGCTTCACCATGATTTTTACCTTTGCGTAAAATATCGTAGTTAGCTTGATATTGGGTCAATTCGCCTGCAATTAGGCTAGTTGGAAGTAAAGCGCCCGCACATAACAACAGGGCACTTATTTTTTTATTGTGAGTAGTGCGCGCCGTGTGCAGGAAGTTGTTTTTTGTCAAGAACTGCATAATCTGCTTCCATAGTAAGTCTGTGTTCACTGAACCACTTGACCACCAAAGGATAAATTATATGCTCTTGCTCATGCACGCGTTTTGCTAATGTTTCTGCTGTATCATCCTTGAGTACAGGTATTTGCGCCTGAAGAATAACGGGACCGCCGTCTAATTCTTCAGTAACAAAGTGAACACTTACGCCATGAACATCGTCTTTTGCATCAATTGCTCTTTGGTGGGTATTCAGCCCCTGATACTTAGGCAACAAAGATGGATGAATGTTCAACATTTTTCCAACATATTTTTGCACTAAGCCAGGAGTAAGAATACGCATAAACCCAGCTAATACAACTAGATTTGGCATAAAAGAGTCGATAACGTTCATTAATTGCGCATCGTACGCTTCGCGCGAGTCAAAATCTTTATGACTGAGCACTTTTGTAGCAATACCTGCTTTTTTTGCACGCTCTAGGCCATAAGCGTCTGCTTTGTTACTAATAACAGCCGCTATATGTCCGTTTATCTCGCCACGTTCGCAGGCATCTATGATGGCTTGTAAATTAGAGCCACTACCTGAGATTAAAACTACCAGACGAGTCGGTGCCATTACTTAGCACCACCTACAATTTCAACTTGCTCTTCGCCAGCTGCTGCATCTTGAATTTCACCAAGGTGCCATGCATTTTCGCCCAAGTCTTTTAGCATTGTTAAGCTTTGCTCAAGTTTGTCTGCAGGAACTACTAAAACCATACCTACACCACAGTTAAATGTACGGTACATTTCGTGTGTAGTAATATTACCGTTTTCTTGTAACCAGTTAAAAATAGGTGGCCACTGCCAGCTATCACCTTTAACTACAGCTTTTGCTGAAGCGGGTAATACGCGTGGAATGTTTTCCCAAAAACCGCCGCCAGTAATATGCGAAAGCGCATGTACGTCAACGTTTTTGAATAACTCAAGTAAAGGTTTTACGTAAATACGAGTAGGCTCAAGTAAAGTTTCGCCTAAAGTTTTACCTTCAAAGTCAGCGCTGGTATCAGCTTTTGACACTTCAAGTACTTTACGAATTAAAGAGAAGCCATTTGAATGAGGACCACTTGATGCAAGTGCAATAAGCTGATCGCCTGCAGCTACTTTTGTGCCATCAATAATTTTAGATTTTTCTACAACGCCTGTACAAAAGCCTGCCATGTCGTAGTCTTCACCATCATACATACCTGGCATCTCAGCTGTTTCGCCACCAATTAGGGCACAACCTGAAATTTCACAACCTTTGCCAATACCTGTAACTACGTCAGCTGCTGTGTCTACATCTAGTTTACCAGTTGCATAGTAATCTAGAAAAAACAGGGGTTCAGCACCTTGAACAATTAAGTCGTTTACACACATTGCAACTAAATCAATACCAACCGTATCGTGTTTTTTTAAGTCGATTGCTAAACGTAGTTTAGTACCAACGCCATCTGTACCTGCAACTAATACTGGTTGCTTGTAGCCTTCAGGAATTTCGCAAAGTGCGCCAAAACCACCAATTCCGCCCATTACTTCAGGACGACGAGTTTTTTTAACTACGCCTTTAATACGCTCAACAAGTGCATTACCAGCGTCGATATCTACGCCCGCGTCTTTATAGCTTAGAGACTGTTTTTGTTCGCTCACAGGTTTTCCTCAAAATAGTTGTTTTGGGTTGCTTAGAAACGCGCGTATTTTACAACAATTGCAAGGTCGCGGCTAGCTCAAATGTAATTTTGAAATAATTAACAAGGACACTTGTCCGCTGTCTGTTGTTTAAATAAACAAAAAAACGCCCGTAGGCGTTTTTTTAGTATTAAAGGCGTTAAATTAACAGCTATGCTTTTGCGGTTAATATGGCTCGAAGTGGAGCGGGGTAGCCTTCAATTGTTTTACTTGTATCGTTTGGATCTAAAAAGTCGATTAACGATTCGTTTTCCATCCAATCGGTTTTGCGTTGCTCTTCAAGCGTGGTAATAGCGCAATCTTTTATTTGCACATCTTTAAAGCCAACGCGTTCCATCCAGAGTTTTAATGCTGCAGTACTTGGAATAAACCAAACGTTGCGCATTTTAGCGTAGCGGTCGGTAGGGACTAATACTGTGTTTTCATCACCTTCAATTACTAGCGTTTCAAGTACGAGTTCGCCGCCTGGGCGAAGCTGGGCTTTTAACTGTGCTAAAAAGTCGATAGGTGAGCGACGATGATAAAGTACGCCCATCGAAAAAACTGTATCAAACGCTTTAAGTTCCGGTAATGCTTCAACACCTAGTGGCAGTAAATGCACATTTTCGTCTGGGTTGTAGTGTTTAATTGCCTGAAACTGACATAAAAATAAATCAGACGGATCAATACCCACTACAAACTCTGCGCCTTCACCACGCATACGCCATAAATGATAACCTGAGCCACAACCAATATCTAAAACAGTGCGACCTTTTAATGGCTCAATATGAGGAAGCAGGCGGTCCCACTTCCAATCACTGCGCCACTCTGTGTCTATTTCAATTCCGTGCACACTAAATGGGCCTTTGCGCCATGGCATCATGCGTTTTAATAAATGCATGGCTTGCTTTTGCTCGCCATCACTCATCTCCCCTGGTGCACCAATTTCTACCTTAGTAGAAATATCAACGTGCGAAGTCGCCACCTCTGGCAAGTTTTTAAGTACTTTTTGCCATTTAGGTAAATCACCGTGGCTAGCCTCGTTTTGCCAATGTTTTAATTGTGCAGGAAGGGTTTCTAGCCAGTGACTAAGTGGGCTTTGTGCGATAGATGCGTAAAATTGGTTAAACCATTGAGACATGGATGACTCTCTTTATTTAATTGCTACCATTGAGCAAAAATTAAAACATTGATACCACACTTGAGTTTGGCTAAAACCAATATCTTGTAAGCGAGTAAAGTGAGCGCTTAGTGTATCTGGGCGCATAACGTTTTCGATGGCGGTACGTTTTTGGCTTATTTCAAGCTCAGAGTAACCATTGTGTCGTTTAAAGTCGTGGTGCAAATCAATCAATAAATTGTCGCATTGCTCGTTTTCAGCTTTAATTTTTTCGCTTAACAGTAATACGCCGCCAGGTTTTAAATTAGCGTATATTTTTTCCAGCACAGCTTGGCGCTGCGCATGTGGAATAAACTGCAACGTAAAGTTCATTGCTACTACTGAGGCGTTTTGAATCTCAAGCTCGTTAATATCGCCTAAAGTAACAGTAACAGGCACATCTGATTTAAAACCTTGTAAATGTACCTTACAACGTTCAACCATAGCTTGAGAATTATCTACCGCTATTATATGGCAGTTATCGGTGCGAATATTTCGTCGCATGCTAAGTGTTACTGCGCCAAGTGAGCAGCCTAAATCATAAAGATTTGAGTTACTTTGTGCGTACTCACCGGCAAGTTTACCCATTGTACTGACAATCGTTGCGTAGCCCGGTACCGAGCGCTGAATCATATCTGGAAAAACTTCGACTACATTTTGGTCAAAGCTAAAATCTTTTACTTGTTGCTCAGAGGCATAAATACTGTCTTTTATGGTCACGAAGGCAGTCTCTTTGTAAATAATGGCGCTATTTTAACATTTTATACTGGATAGTCAGTGATAAATTCAGTAGCTTGACTAGAATTATGAATAATAAGTATAAAAGAGAAGATTAAATGAGCAAAAGTAAGGTCATCAGCACAGACGATATATTAGCAACCCTTTGTCATTCAGTGACAGGCGTACTCACTTCAGCCAGTGGTAATGGTATTAGCTACTCAGCCATGGTGCAAAAAATAACACGTACATGTATGCGACCAGATATTGGCTGCTTTGTTTTATTTGACGGCGGTTTTACAGGGCTTGTAATTACCAACTTTACTTCGCAAGCGGCGATGGAAATTTATGGCGATTACATGCGCAACATGGGGATGCCAGAAGATGAAATAGCGCATAGCCATTTATCAGACGACGTATCAAACGTACTAGGTGAGTTGATGAATCAAATTGTTGGCGACTTTACGTCTAAAGTGCGCGAGCAATTACATACGTCTATTACGCAAAACCAGCCAAAAATGATGGCAATAAACAAGCAAGTGCAAATATCGGTAGATACCACGATGGATCGCCCGCAAGCCCGCCGCGTAACATTCACTACAAGTAAACAAAATATCTTTTACTTGGAATTAGCGATGGATAAAACAGAGTTTATTAAATTACACGACTTTGATATTGCAGAAGCACTAGACCCAGACGACATAATTGAAAACGAAGCACGCAAAAAAGCGGATAAAGAAAAAGCATCTACAGCAGTAGAGCAAGACGATGCCGATGACGATTTTATGGCAGGCTTAGGACTTTAATTATATGTAGGTTGGGTAGAGCGAAGCGAAACCCAACGGTTTTTAAAATAATTAGCAGTTAGGTAAAATCATTTAAAATAAAAAACGCGATTTTATATCGTGTTTTTTTGTGGGTTAAGGTTATTTAAGCATTAATTTGAATTAATTTTTTGATCTATTTACAATCGATACAATTAAAAAACTGAATACGCTCATATATGACGACCAAGTTTTTGTCTTTTAAAATTGAATATGGAAATAAAGTGTGAAAACGGTGTACTTAATAGGGAATGGCTTTGATCTTAATCTTGGTTTGAAAAGTAGCTATAAAGATTTTTATGGGTTCTACAAAATTCAAGAAAGTGACTCTTATCCAGTCAAAAATTTCAAAGACAATATCTCTAATAATATAGATAAATGGTCTGATTTAGAGTTAGCTCTTGGTGAATATACAAAAGAAATAAACTCATTAGATGAATTGGATGATATTCATGAGAATATCGTAGAAGAGCTCGCCGAATATTTAACTTTAGCTCAAAAAAAATTTACTAAAGAAAAAATATCAAGCATAAATAATGAAAAATTCATTGAAGATCTATTTCATCCTGAAAAGTTTCTTTTAGTCAGAGATGCAATATCCTTGAGAAAATTCTTCGGGGGTAAAGATCGAAGACATAATTTTTATTCTATAGTTAATTTTAATTACACACATACGGCAGAACATATTTTAGGTCTAAATAATATTTCTAATCGTAACTCAAATCTTAAGATTGAGAAAAAAGAAGATGTTGGTCTACATAGGCTAGATTCTATATTCCATGTTCATGGAACAATAGATTCAGATATGGTCATCGGCGTTGATAATGCAGAGCAAATAATTAATAAAGAACTTTCAAATAATATTGATGCTACAAATCATTTGATAAAACGAGACTGTAATTTAGTTATGAGACATGGCATTGAGTCCGACTGTGAAAAGTTGATTTCAGAAGCAGATCTAATATGCATATTTGGTTCATCTATTGGAGAGACTGATCAGTTATGGTGGGATTTAATAGCAGAGCAACTTAAGGAGAGGAATTGTAGACTAATAGTATTTGAATATTTACCAAGTATTAATAAAAGAAGGTCTCAGCTTCTTGAAAGGCGACGACGAGCATTGTTGAAAAAATTCATTGCACCCGAAGAACTTGAAGCAGTATCTAAACGTGTTTATTTTTCTTTTAATTCTGAAATTTTTTTTTAAATTGATTTACCAAGTGCTTTTAGCGTTTTACTCCTTAATTGAGCTATTTTCTCGTTACTAATGCGTGCGGCTATAACTATCCTTTAGGCAATACTATCTACTCTTTAAACTTATAGCCCACACTATAAACCGCTGCTATTGGGTTTAGTCCTGCTTGAATGTCGTTAATCTTTTTTCGTATATTTTTAATGTGTGTATCAATGTTGCGATCGGATATGTCGGTTGTGTCGCTGTATACGTTATTAATAATATCTTCGCGGGTAAAAACACGACCTACGTGGCTTATAAATAGTAAAAATATTTTAAACTCGACGGCGGTAAAGCCAATACTTTTGCCGTTTAGGCGGGCTTCGTAATCGTCTTTGTGTAATTGAAAATTATTATGATTGATGATGTTGGTTTTAGGCTGGCTGGTCCTTCTTAGTACGGCCTTTATGCGCGCTATAACTTCTTTAGGGCTGAAAGGTTTGCATATGTAGTCATCGGCGCCGAGCTCTAAACCCAGTAAGCGGTCTATTTCTTCACTTTTTGCGGTAAGCATAATAATAGGCACACTTGAAAAGGCTCTAATTTGCTTACATAGCTCTATGCCATCAACATCTGGCAACATTAAATCAAGAAGTATTAAATCTACTGCGTTTTGTTTTACAAAACTAACTACACCTTTGCCGCTATTTAAGTGCTCAGTTTCGTAATCTTGTTGCTTAGCGTAGGCAATAAGTACCTCTGCAATGTTTTCTTCGTCTTCAACGATAAGTATTTTTTGTGATGCCATTATTTTAACCTAAAAGTGTCAGTGTTATTTTTACTTCTAGCCCACCGAGTGGTGAGTTGTGCAACGATATTTGACCGCCATGTGCCTCTACTATTTGTTTGCAAAGTGCAAGTCCTAAGCCCGAGCCGCCGTGCTCTCGGCTTCGAGATTTTTCAACGCGATAAAAACGCTCAAACAATTTTTGTAAGTCGTTTGGTAAAACACTTGGGGCTGAGTCTTGTAAAATAAGCTCAATGTTATTGGGTGTTTTGTTGGCAAGTATTATTACTTGCCCACCTTTATGCGTGTATCTGCAGGTATTTTCTAACAGGTTTGAAAATAATTGCACAAGGCGTTCTTTATCGCCATTTATTATACATTTGCCGGCTTTGGTTAAACTTTTGCTGTCTACATTTAATTCACGCTCTTTAAAGCGAGCGGTGTAGTTTTCAATTGATTGCTCAAAAATGTTTATTAAATCAATGTGTGCATTGCTATAGGTTAAATTAACGCTATCTGTTTGTGCTAGTTGGGCTAGGTCGTCAACAATATGACTTAAATTATCTACTTGGTTTATGAGTAAATTAATGCGCTTTGTATCGGCTGTAAATACGCCATCTTGTACGGCTAGTAAATGCGAGCGTAGTACGGTAAGTGGGGTTCTTAATTCGTGGGATGTGTCTGACACCCATTGAAATCGCATTTGTTGGTTTTGCTCAAGCGTGTGGGCTAAGGCGTTAAAATTGTTGGATAGGGTACCTAGCTCATCTTTACTAGAGGAGGATATTCTGCTGGCAAAATTTCCGTTTGTTAACTCATCGGTTCCAGCCACTATTTGCTTTATTGGTTTTATTAAATGGCGAGATAACACAATAGCCATAATAAATGCGAGCGCAATAACGAGTAATGTGATCATAAAATAGTTATGAAATTGCGCTGCTAAAAATGCTTTTGCTGGGCTACTTTGCACAAGTTTTGAAGGTACTAAACCTATCCAACCTATAACGTTATTGTTTAATAAAATAGGCTCTATATGTGGGTTGTCGTTTAAATTAGATCTACCAACAACAACTTTTTTATTTTGATCATATAAACTTATACGTTGCCCTGTTTTAAGGGAACCTGTAGGTAAGTGTACCCACAATAAAGAAGGCGTTGCATTGCTGTTATTTGGTTTGGGTGGGGTGCTTGTGTGTTTATTCGTTTCAGGCTCGCCTGGCTTTTTTTGTGGCTCAACAATAGATCGCCATAATTGTGTGTTTTGCGTAATGGGTTGCCAACTGCCTAATTCGCTATAAAGCTCAATAAGTTGCTGCTTCACCATTGCTACATGCTTTGTTTCTTCTTGTTCAACAAAGTCGTTAAACCCTGACGAAAAGGTCATGTATATAAACACAAACATAAGTCCAACAAGGGCGATATTAGTGATAAAAAAAGCTAAAAAGAATTTATGTATTAATTTCACTGATTGGCAAATAGTAAAAATCATGTGTTAACGTACCAAGCAGTATTGCATATTGATTATGTGCCTACAATTAGCGTATTTAGGGAGTTGCTTACTAAAATCCTTTTTAAGTAAGCTTTTTAGGTATGTTGATTCTTGGGCTAGAACTTTATTTTTGCGGTATCGCCAGCACCCAGTAACTTATATTGTGGTTTTACAAAGCTTGCGTGTACTGCACCTAAACTTTTAGGGAACGATATAGCAAGATCATCTACTGTTGTAAATGTGTGCTTCGCTTGAAAAACAATTTCTAGGTCGTGCGCTTCGTTGTTGCTGGTGGTAAAAGCGACGCGTTCAAACACGATAACTTGCTGATTTACACGTAAGCTCGTTTTTTGTTTAAGTGCATTTTTTACAAACTCTTCTTGTTGCTCTGCACTTAAGTTTGTAGGCATAAGCTTATCAATATCGCCCATAAGCCATGCTTGCTCGCTTTGCAGCGCTGAAATTAAATGCTCAGCATTAGTTAATACTTTAACCTCAACTTGCCCGTCTCTTAAAATTACTTGGGCTGTTGTGTTTTTTAATACATGTGCGCTCACTTGAGCGCACATACTTGTTAAAATACACGCTAGCATTAGCCATTTTAATTTTTTAAAAAAATACATAATTACTACCTTTTATTGAAGCGGAGACCTTTTTGTTTATTGAGGTTGCTCAATAGTTACTTTACAAATAAGGGTGTTGTCGGTTTCTAAGTCTTCGCCCCATATGAACTTTGCGTTTTTATCCCAGTTAATATCGTCGTAACCGTCTTTTGGTCCTACATCGGCAAAGTTGTGCTCTACTGCATTAGCCCAATTCGTATCGTCAAAGTTACTTTGCAGCCAGTTAGTTGGTGCTTCTTTTGACATAAACGCACAAGCGCCTTCGCCCGCTACAGGGTTTGTTTCGCTTTCGCATAATTTGTTAAGCGGCGCTTTGTGAAGTATTTCGCATTTAAAGCTTTTATTGCTTACCGCAATTACTTTATTTGTATCGGTGTTGGTAAGTTGCATAATAAAACCGCCATCACCCATTTGCTGATTTTTAGCACCGATGTATTCAAGCCCTGTGTCGTTTTGCTTAAAGTCTTTAATTATTAAATTAAGCTCAATAGGGTAGTTTGCAGAAAACGTAATGCTTTGTGCATTAAATGAGCGTTCTGTGGTTATAGGCACAGAATCTTCAACAAGTAACTGCTCGCCTATGTAGGCTGTAAACCAGTTATCAGCCCATGCTTCTAGCTTTAAGTTGTGCTTGCCTGTAATGGTAGGATTTGTATTTTTCTTAGTGACTGTAGGAGTAAGGTGATTTGGTTGCGGACCTCTACAAAATGTACCTGTTTGAACTTTGCCACCATTACTGATGGTTTTTTGTTTAAAGCTATAGCAGTCTTTTCCCTGTGATGCAGGGCTGTAGGTAGTAAAGTAGTTTTCGCCTTTATATGAGTAGCTCATTGTACGGCTGCCGTTTTCAGAGATTGTGTGCGTTAAGTTTTCAACGTCTCCTTGTGGCGGGCGCAGATCGGCTCTTATACCTTGAGTATCGCCACTCAGTGGTGCCACTCTTGGTAATTTTGCGGTATCTACTTCACCTACTAAGCACTGAATAATATACGGCGGCGTAGCTGATGTTTGGTAGCGATAGCCAAATGTGTCATCGGTTTGTCCGTTACATACATCAAGGTCACCTTTGGCAATTGCACTACCGTCTGGGTTTTTACTGCTATACAGCGGGTAACCATCGTAAGCCCAACCAATAATGGCATCGCTTGATTGGTTTTTCATTGTGTCAATCATACACGTTGGCGATACATGATAATGGTAGTCATCACCTCGTCCTGCGTGTCCGCCACATATATCTAACTGTCCGAGTGCTAAAGTGTCGTGTTTTTCATCGTAGCTATTTACGTCCAGTTCACCTTGCGAAGAATAGTCGTATATTGGTACGCCATTAACGGCAACACCTACGGCTGCATCAATTGTTGTTATTGTTTTTGCTTTTTTAGGATTTAGCTTTATAGGTGCGGCGTAGTCTTTAGCTGGAACAGGTATTTGCTCGTTAGTACCTGTAATACCAGTCATTACGTCATGATCAGGATAAGTAGATGAGGCAATATAAGCATATTGTTCATCGCACGTAACAGATACGCTTTGATCAAACCCTGCATTACTTACTGATTGTGTAATAGCATCGCAGCGAGGTGATTTTACGTTAGCGGTTAAATATGATTTGTCAGGCTTTGGTTGCTCGTTTGGTGTTGGTTTTGAATCCGATTTTTGCTCGGCGCTATTAGCACTTCGCGAGTATTTAACCGTCATACTTGCAGTATCGAGCGTAATATCTTTTACAGCGGCGAGTAATGCTGAGCGATCTACTTTTGTATCGCTATTAAAGGTAACCGGTGCAGATAACGCATACACAGTATAAGTATAGCTTTTTTCACCTGGACCTTTAGAGCAAGGCGGCGCATATTGGTTTAAATCGTTTACGCTATTAGAGCCTACTTCACCGAGAGTTTCGCCCGCTTTAATTCGTGTTTTATCGGCGGCAATATTGTACATGGTCCAATACCAATGCATTCCCTCTGGCGCTTTATGATCCATAATTAACGCATAATATTTGGTTGTGTTAGGTGCACCGCTCCAGTTAAGTGGAGGGCTAATGCTTTGCCCATCGCACGTATAAGTAATAGGCAAGTTACCGCCATCGCTTACCTTTGAGCTTGTTAGAGTAAAATCATTGAGGCTTGATTGTTCAAGTGATTGGCTGTTTTGCTCGTTGCAGGCACTTAAGGTTACACAGCACAGTGCACTGAGTAAAAAGGCATAGGTATTTTTCATCATTTAAAACTCCAAAAATTAAGAGTACATAGAAAGAATTAGCTATTAAGAGTGTAGTTCTCAAATGTAGGGCAATTATGTAGTTTTAAACTTTTTTGTTTTTATTAAGGACAGGCGTTAAGTTGTGAGTTGCTTACGGGGATAAAAGACTGGGTATGAACGCTTGGTTATGGAAGGAAATATTAACTTAAGCATGGGCGTTATTTTCACTCAGTTAAACAACGGTAAAACCCTTATTTTAAATAAGGATTTTCTCCCATTGCGACGACCACACAAAAAATTCTTAAATCTAACTCTAGCTGGTGATAACTCGGCTCCATATGGCAGCAAAGTTGATAAAAGCCTTTGTTATGGTCTTTTTCTTTAAAGTGGGCGAGCTCATGTACCACTAACGCTTTTAATAATGGCTCGGGAGCGCGCAGTAAGTCGCTGTTTATCGCTAAATCGTGCTTACGGGTTTTACCTTGCATTCGATACGTATGTGTACCAAGTGCGTTGGTGACCATGTCGCCTTGCTTTTTAAATGCTGCGCGCCCAAACGGTGGTGCACTTTTTAAATACTGTTTTTTAAGCTCGGTTGCGTAGTTATAAAGTAGTTTATCGCTAGTAATGGTATGTGCTTGCGGATACTTTTTAAGTAAGTAGTCACATACCTTGTTGTTATCTATAAGGCTTAATACTTGCTCAACAATGTTAGCTGGGTAGCCGGTAAAGTAACGTGCGTATTCACTCATTATTGCTTCTCTGTCGTTTTACTTTTAAAAAAGTGCTTGCTGGTGGGCTTCTTTTTCGCCAGTAAATGGGTTTAATGCTTTGTGATCATAACCAAGGTCTTTGCAAAACTGCCTTGCTAATAATGGCGCTTCTCGGTTATCTGCCGTATGAAAAAACACATAAGGCGTTTTTCCTTCATCAAGCCATTGTTTTACTTTACTCAGCCACGGTTTATAAAAGGGTTTATAGTCGTTTTGTAAATCGGCGATAACAAAGCGCGCCATGGGTTGCGTGCTTGTAGCAATGGCATGCACGGGTAAATGCGGCTTTTTTTGCTGTGCGTCTATTAGCGCTTCGGTTGTTGGTTTTACCGCAAATAGGGCGCGAGTATCCATCGATATGCGATTTATGTTGTTTGCCATTAATAACTGATTAAGCGCTATTTCGGCTTCGCCCTTTTGAAAAAACGCAGTATGACGTACCTCTACACCGTAATTAACCTCTTTTGGTAATAGGCTAATAAATTGGGCGAGTTTGGGTAAGTCACCAGGACCAAATGCTTTAGGTAATTGCAGCATGATTTGCCCGGTTTTTTCTAAAATAGGGGTAAACAAGTTAAGCCAATCAGTAAGCTCGGTTTGAACATTAGTTAGGTGCAGCTCGTGGCTAAAGCGACGATTAAACTTAAAAGTAAATTTAAAATCGTCGGGTACGCTGTTTGCCCAGCGCAATACGGTGCTTGGCGAAGGATCAGCGTAAAAGCTAGTATTGCCTTCAACAGAATTAAAATGTTGTGCGTATTGGCTAAGCATATCGGCGTTTTTACATTGGCTTGAAAATAAATTGCCTTTCCATGCATTACTCGACCACTGCGGGCATCCAATATATAACATACAAACTAGCGCCTTATTATAAAGTGGCGATAGTGTAGCAAATAACAAAACAAGCTGCTGTAAATTCAGGGGCAAAAGCGGCACACGCCCTAGCATCTTAATGTTAGTTGAGTATAATGCAGGGCTTAATTTGATTATTTTTAGATTGCTAGCGGCTTTATTTGTATTGTGGTGACCTGTTTTTTAAATCACACGCCTTAAAACAAATAAGTTTAGCCGTTTAAGCCTTTTATCTGACAGGAAAACTATGCGCTCTATATATTGCGGACAGCTAAATAAAACTCACGTAGATCAAGAAGTTGAACTATGTGGCTGGATCAACAAACGACGTGATCTTGGTGGACTTATCTTTGTCGATTTACGCGATAGAGAAGGTTTAGTACAAGTTGTATTCGACTCTGACATTGAAGAGTTAATGAGTTCAGCTAACACACTTCGCCAAGAATTTTGTGTTCAGTTAAAAGGTATTGTTCGCGCACGCCCAGACAGCCAAGTAAATAAAGACATGGCAACAGGGGAGATCGAAATTTTAGGTAAAGAGCTTAATATTATTAACCGCTCTGAGCCATTACCGCTTGATTTTAACCAAGTAAACTCAGAAGAGCGTCGTTTAAAATACCGTTACCTAGACCTACGTCGTCTAGAAATGAGTGACCGTATTAAATTACGTGCTAAAGCAAGCAGCTTTGTTCGTCGCTTTTTAGATGAAAACGGCTTTTTAGACATCGAAACACCTGTACTTACTAAAGCAACGCCAGAAGGCGCACGCGATTACTTAGTGCCAAGCCGCGTTCATAAAGGTAGTTTTTACGCTTTACCACAGTCTCCACAGTTATTTAAGCAATTGTTGATGATGTCGGGTTTTGACCGTTACTACCAAATTGTTAAATGTTTCCGTGATGAAGATTTACGTGCCGATCGTCAACCAGAATTTACCCAAATAGATATAGAAACCTCGTTCATGAGCTCTGATCAAGTACGTGGTATGACTGAAAAAATGATCCGCGAGATGTGGCAAACATTGTTAAACGTTGATTTAGGCGATTTTCCAATCATGCCTTACAGCGAGGCAATGAGCCTTTACGGTTCTGATAAGCCAGATTTACGTAACCCAATGAAATTAGTTGATGTTGCAGATTTAGTTAAAGACGTAGAGTTTAATGTTTTCTCAGGTCCGGCTAACGACGAAAAAGGTCGCGTTGCTGTGTTAACTGTACCGGGTGGCGCTAAGCTTTCTCGTAAACAGCTTGACGATTACACTAAGTTTATTGGTATTTATGGCGCTAAAGGCATGGCGTGGATGAAAGTAAACGACCACACTGCAGGCGCTGAGGGTGTTCAATCACCAGTAGCTAAGTTTTTAAGCGAAGACGTAATTACTAAATTACTTGAGCGTACTAATGCACAGTCTGGCGATATCATTTTATTTGGTGCCGATAAGCGCAACACAGTAAATGAAGCAATGGGCGCACTGCGCGTTAAGATTGGTGTTGATTTAGAAATCACTAACCTTAATAGCTGGGCACCACTTTGGGTTGTAGACTTCCCAATGTTTGAAGAAGATGACGAAGGCACATTACATGCTGTACATCATCCATTCACTGCACCAAAAGACATTAACGCCAGTGAGCTTGAAGCAAACCCAGCAGCTGCTATTTCAGATGCCTACGATATGGTATTAAACGGCTACGAAGTGGGTGGCGGTTCGGTACGTATTCATAATGCAGATATGCAAGAAACTGCATTTAGAATTTTAGGTATTAACGAGCAAGAGCAACAAGACAAGTTTGGTTTTTTACTTGATGCACTTAAATACGGCACACCACCACATGCAGGTTTAGCATTTGGTCTTGACCGTTTAGCAATGCTTTTATGTGGTACCGATAACATTCGTGACGTTATTGCTTTCCCTAAAACAACACAAGCGTCGTGTTTATTAACCAACGCGCCAAGCAAACCTAACCTTGATTCGTTAGCTGAGCTTGCAATTAGTGTTGTAGAAAAAGAAGTATCAAGCGAAGAGTAATTTTTGCTTAGCTTTTAAGCTAATTTTAAAAACCCTTAAGTTATATGCTTAAGGGTTTTTTTATGGTTAAATTTGCTGCAGAGTGTATTTTAAACGAACAGATGAAAAGGAATTATTATGTCGATCAATGCAACCTTATTTGGTGAGTTTTTAGTTTTTATTATTGTGCTGTGTATTCCTATTTTTGCTGTAATTAGCTACAAAATAGGTAAGCGTAAAAGTACTATGCCAGGTGTTTTAGCTTTTGTGGGTGGCTGTTTAGCTCTATTTCCACTATTTGCTTTGATTTTTATTGCAGTGCTTGCGCTTAAAAAAGATTTACCTAAAAGTAATGGCTACACGGGTTAAATTTAATAGGTGAATTGTGTTGTTAAGTAACAATAACCAGTATTTTGATGAGCAATTTAATGCTTTGCAGTACGCAGAGCAGCTAACTGAAAACTCTGAGTTTGAAGAATGTATATTTATCGATTGCGACTTTTCAGGCGGGCAGTTTAAAAATTGCCGATTTATAGAATGTAGTTTTAAAAACTGTAATTTATCGTCACTTAAATGGAACTACAGTTCGCTTGAAAATGTAAGTTTTAGCCACTGTAAATTAAATAGTTTGCAATGGGCTGATGTAGATTGGCCAGCGCTTAGTATTAACGCACCGGTGAGTTTTAATTATTGCGAGCTCAGTAATAGTTCTTTTTTTGAATTAACCCTCAAAGCCCTCAAACTAACACACTGCTTTGCCAAAAATGTTGATTTTAGACACGCTGATTTAAGCGGTAGTGAATTTACAGGAACAGATTTTCGCGATAGTGAGTTTTTTCAAACTAACTTAACAAAATGTGATTTTGTAGGTGCTACAGCGTTTAATATAGATTTGAATAATAATATGTTAGCGAATGCTAAGTTTGATCGCTTCGAAGCACTTAATCTGCTTACCAGCCTTAATATAGAGCTTTGTGATTAATTTAGTTTAATATGGTTACATACCTAGAAGCGACAGCTTAGCTGGGCTTCTAGATACTGCGTGACTGTGTAATTAACGGCTTGGGCCATTTTTATTACGTGCACTGGCAAGCTGTCTTGCGATTTCTAATAACGCAGGTGAAATATCTTCAGCGCCATCTTTAATTAGTTTTGTAACGTCACCTGACGAAAACAAACCGTCACGCGGTGATTTAATACCTAACTCACGAACAAAATCCTTCGTTTTACCTGTGCTGCCTGTTTCAATAAACTTAAAAATAATACGTTCATTGTTGTTTTTAGCAGGTGCTTTTAGTGTTTCGATTTCGTCATGTATTGCAGTTAGTTTGTCTTCTAAAATTTCTATACGTTCTTGAATGCTATTGTATGATTTCATTTATTGGATCTTTTACTAAATATATTAAAACAATGGCGGCTATTATCGCATAGTTTGACAATAGAGAATGCAAAGCTATAAAGTAAAAGTTATTTTTAATTAAAAACAATAATTTATATAAATTTAAATATGCAAAAAACACTTAAAAAGCTTTTTATATTAAGCGCACTAGCTCTAAGTACACCAGTAATAAGTACATCAGTTATAAGCACATCAGTAATAGGCGCAACAAGCTATGCAAACAATGGCGTTATAACTGATGAAAGCCGCAATCGCACTATTCCTATCAATATTACATTGCCAGCTAACAATGCTAAGTGTACAGCTCAAGTAAAATGCTCTGTAGCGTTTATTAATGCGGGCTACGGGATTAGCCATAACGAATACACGTTTGCTAGTAATGTGTTTAATCAGCGTGGATACTTAACAGTAGCCGTTGCACATAAATTAAAAACCGACCCTGACCTTAATCGTGAGCAGCCTTATTTAACCACTCGCATGGAAAACTGGCATCGTGGCGTAGCAACGCTTAAGTTTTTAGTTAATGAGCTATCGAGTAAATACCCAGCGTACGACTTTACAAAACTCACCTTATTTGGGCATTCTAATGGCGGTGATATTTCCGCATTATATGGCTCTATTTATCCAAACGAAGTTAGCACTATTATTACGCTCGATCATCGCCGCATGTTGATCCCGCGCAATAAAAACATTCGCGTACTTACACTTCGCGGTAGTGATTACCCAGCTGATGCGAATGTGTTGTTAAACGATTCAGAGCTGGATAAGTTTCCTGTTACGCAAATAATAATAGAAAAATCACGCCATAACGATATGTACGATGGCGGGCCAAAATGGCTGGTGGACAGAATGAGTAAAGAAGTAGAGGGATTTTTAGATAGTAAAAATTAGGTTTATAAAAGTTAAATCACAGCGCAGTGTTAGCTGCGCTATATTAATTTTATGGTAGTTACTCTACCAGTTCACTTACAATAACCGGGTTGTTATGCAGTGTTTTATGTACTGGGCATTTGTCGGCTATTTCGAGTAAACGCTGGCGCTGTGGCTCAGTTAAGTCGCCACGTAAGGTGATTTTACGGGTAATGGCTTCAAGATTACCTGTTTGCTCACAATCGTCGCAATCTTTGTTGTAATCTCGAGTGTGATCAAGTTCTACTTTGACATGCTCTAGCGCTAAGTTTTTACGTGTAGCGTACATGCGCAGTGTCATTGCTGTACAGGCACCAAGCCCCGCCAATAAGTGATGATACGGATCGGGGCCTAAGTTTTTACCGCCTACCTTTATTGGCTCATCTGCAAGCCAAGTATGATCTTTGGTGCTTACGTGCTGAGTAAATACATGATCTTTTTCTTCAACAAGTACATTGCCACCCGTTAGGCTTGCGGCGTATTTTGTTTTGTCATATTTAACGTAGCGATTAGCCCACGTTGCAATAATTTCTGCAGCGTAGTCGGCATCGTTTTTATTAGTAAGTAAGTGATCGGCGTTATCTAGGCTAATAAAACTTTTAGGATGCTTAGCTGATGCGTAAATTTTTTCGGCTTCGCTAATATTTACAGTTGCATCAATAGGGGAGTGCATTACTAATAATGCGCGCTTAAGTTTACTTATGTGGCTTTTATCGTACTTGGCTATATCGTCAATAAATTGCCTTTTAATGGTAAATTCACGGCCGGCTAAGTTTACTTTAGCTTCACCTGCTGCGTTAATTTCATCAAGGTGTGCTTCAAAGTTATGCGCTACGTGCTGCGCATCTGACGGTGCACCAATGGTTGTAATAGCCGATACTTCAGGAATATGCTCCGCAGCAGCAAGAACGGCAGCCCCGCCTAAACTGTGGCCAATGAGTAGTTGCGGCGCCGCAAAATGCTCACGTAAATGATTTGCCGCAGATACTAAATCTTGAATGTTTGATGAAAAGTTACTGTTAGCAAAGTCGCCATCGCTATTACCTAAACCGGTAAAGTCGAAACGTAGTACGGCAATGCCTTGTTGTGTTAAAGCTCGGCTAATACGGGTGGCTGCTGCAATGTCTTTACCGCAGGTAAAGCAGTGTGCAAATAGCGCGTAAAACTTAACGTCACCAGAGGGAAGTTCAAGTTGGCCGGCAAGTTCTAAATCGCCGCTTTTAAAAGATACTTTTTGTCGCATGGGAAGCCTTATTTACACAAATAAAATACATTATATTAGTAGACCATATATAAGCACTAAACCTTGCAAATTCAACGTTTTTTTATAAGTTGATCTTGATCAAGCTAAGTGGCGGCGGCTATGCTTTGCGGACATATGTCCTTATTTTTTTAAGGTCATTTGTCTATCCTCACATAGCGCTATAATGAAGGCTTTGCTACTTTATCTTAGCTATTTGCTACTATTGAAGCAGTTCACTTCTCACAACCTATTCACTGGAACGTACAATGCAATTACCTACTGTTGATTATAAAGCTCCCGATGCGGCTGCACAATTTGTTGAATCGTTAAGAAATACTGGATTTGGCGTTTTAAAAAACCACCCAATCCCACAGTCTTTAGTTGAGTCTATTTACAAAAATTGGCAAGACTTTTTTAACTCAGAGCAAAAGCACGACTTTTTATTCTCTAAAGACACTCAAGACGGTTACTTTCCGCCTTCAGTATCTGAAGTAGCGAAAGGCTTTACAATAAAAGACATTAAAGAGTACTTCCATGTGTACCCTAAAGGTCGCGTTCCTGCAGAGCTTGAAGCTGATGTACGTGAATACTACCGTTTAGCAAGTGAATTTGCTGGCACGTTATTAAGTTGGGTTCAGGCTGAATCTCCGGCTGATGTACGTGCTAAGTTTTCGATTGATTTAAAAGACATGATTGCCGATTCTGAGCAAACATTGTTACGTATCCTACATTATCCGCCTATGACGGGTGATGAAGAGCCAGGTGCTATTCGCGCAGCAGCCCATGGCGATATTAACTTATTGACTGTATTACCAGCTTCTAATGAGCCTGGTTTACAAGTTCAAAAAACAGATGGCGGTTGGTTAGACGTGCCATGTGATTTTGGCAGCTTAATTATTAATATCGGCGACATGTTACAAGAAGCGTCGGGCGGGTATTTCCCATCGACAATTCACCGTGTAATTAACCCAACGGGTAAAGCATCTACTAAATCGCGTATTTCACTACCGTTATTTTTACACCCGCATCCAGATGTTGTGCTTTCAGAGCGCTACACGGCAGATAGCTACTTGCAAGAACGCCTGCGTGAGTTAGGTGTTAAGTAACTCTTATACTTAGAGTAATTAAGTATAAATATAAAACGGCTTATGGCCGTTTTTTGCATTTTTAAGCAACTTGAGCACAGGTTTAATTTTATTAAGCTATGCTCAATTGCTCGCAACGTAAATAATGGCATGCATTCTTAGCTACTACAGGTATAATGCGCGCAACTGGCTAACGTAGCCTAATTTAAAAGAGAGTTTATATGAGTTTTGAAGGTTTAGGTTTATCACAGTCTTTGGTTAATGCGGTTTTAGAAAAGGGCTATGAAACGCCAACGCCGATTCAGGCTCAAGCAATTCCTGCAATTATTGAACGCCGTGATGTTATGGCAGCAGCGCAAACAGGTACAGGTAAAACAGCGGGTTTTACATTACCACTTATTGAGCGTTTGTCGTCAGGCCCTAAAGCTAAAAGTAACCACGTACGTGCACTTATTTTAACGCCTACACGTGAGCTTGCTTTGCAAGTAAGCGAAAACGTTGAAGAGTACGCTAAGCATTCGGATGTGAGCTCATTTGTAGTTTACGGTGGCGTTAAAATTAACCCACAAATGCAGCGTCTTCGTAAAGGTGTTGATATTTTAGTAGCAACGCCGGGTCGTTTAATCGACTTACATAATCAAAATGCAGTTAAATTTGATAGCGTTGAAGTGCTTGTACTCGATGAAGCTGACCGCATGTTAGACATGGGCTTTATTCACGACATTAAACGCTTAATTGCTAAAATGCCTGCTAAACGTCAAAACTTGATGTTTTCGGCTACATTTTCTGACGAAATTCGTGCATTAGCAAAAGGGTTAATTAATGACCCTGTTGAAATTTCAGTTGCTGCAAAAAATACTACTGCAAAAAGTGTTACTCAGTGTGTTTATGCGGTAGATAAAACACGTAAAACAGCATTGCTAAGCCACTTAATTCGTACTAACGATTGGCAACAAGTATTAGTGTTTAGCCGCACAAAGCACGGTGCTAACCGCTTAGTTAAACAACTAGAGCGCGATGACATTGTAGGCGCGGCTATCCATGGTAATAAATCACAAGGCGCACGTGTTAAAGCACTTGATGGTTTTAAAAGTGGTGAAGTACGCGTACTAGTAGCAACAGACATTGTTGCACGTGGTTTAGACATTGTTGAATTACCGCATGTTGTTAACTACGACTTACCAAATGTATATGAAGATTACGTTCACCGTATTGGCCGTACAGGCCGTGCCGGTGCGTCGGGTCATGCGATTTCGTTTGTAACAACAGAAGATGCTGTTGATTTATACGGTATTGAGCGCTTTATTGGTGAGCTTATCCCACGTGCTGAAGAAGACGGTTTTGAGCCTATTAACCCAGTAGCAGAGCGCGCATTAGATGCTCGCCCACTGCCGTCTAAAAAGCCTAAGAAAAAGCAGCCTTTTAATAAGCCTAAATCTGATAGCAGCAAGCCTAACAGTAAAAAACCGAACAATGGTGGTAATGGTACCGGCCCACGCCGTGGTGGTTCTAAAAAGCCAGCAGCTAAAACAGATGATAACGCGCAAAACCCGTGGGCAAAGCGTGAATCTGTTGGCGGTAATGGCCAACGCCGTCGTCGCACAAATAACGATTAATCATTGTTAATGATTATATTGGCGTTTAATTAATTTAGAACTTGATTAAAGGTTGATACAAAAAACGCGCTCCCTTCTTTTGAATAAATAGAAGCAGCGCGTTTTTTATTGCCTGTAATTTGTACTTACTGTATTGCCTACCTGATTAAATAGTTAATACCCAAGCCGACAAATAAAGTCACACTTACGCTAAGTAATGTGCCGAGCATAACGTACTCGGTAAGTTTTTTATCTTTGCTTGCACTTAAATCACCAAACCTAAATACCGACTTTGCTGCAAGTAAAAAACCAAGCCCTGCAAATTGGTCAAGCAATATAAAGCTCAGCATAAGTACGCGCTCAAGCATACCAATGCTTTGCCCTGCAAGCGGTAAGCTACCAGTACTTGAAAAGTTACTTGTTAAACGCTCTAACATCATTCTTATAAATACGGCGCTGGGACTTAAAACAATTAAATAACCGCATACCACCCACAGTATTTTGGGATCAGTGAGCATATTATTAATTGCAGCCATAAAGCTATTGTTATCAGTTAGCCAAATACTGAGCGCAATAATAACGAGTATGTGCGCTATTTGATCAAGTAAAAAAGGCACCACGCCTTTATTAGAATACGATTTAGCTATATCAATAAAATAATGGCTCAACATAATGCTCGCCGTGGCAATTAAAACACTGCTTAGTTGCTGCCACCCGAATGTGTATTCCCACACGGTAATAATGAGTGCACTTGTTACACCATGCACTAGTACATGAAAATAAAGCTTACTGGCTTTAAAGTGACGGGTATTTCTGTCGTTTACCCAACTCATAGGTTGCCAGTAAAAATCAGCGAGTAAGTGGCCAATAATAAGCGCGACCAGTAAAAGTGAAAACTGCATTATTCACCTCCTTTAATTGTATTTTTTATAACGTGTTGTGTGTGTTTAATAAAGCGTTCTATAAGTTGGTAGTGCGCTAAATTTAGTAGTTTGGTTACATTTTCGCGACTTGTTTTAAGCTCTTTAGCCAGTGCCGCGTGGCTGTTGTCTGATGATGTTAAATAGACATACAGGGCATTTGCTTGTTTTTGCGTGATTTTAGTGAGTAATACGTCGGCAAAGGCTAAATTAAGATTTAAGCTTTCATCAAGCTGCTGCTCATTAATATTAAAAACAAAGCGTTGATTACCTATTTTATCAAGGCCTTGCCCCGAAAGGGTAAAAGCAGAACCGGTTGCTGTTTTTATATCGCTGCGTGGGTTATCTATTTGCCCAAGTGCCAAGCTTTGCCGTAGCTCATAACCTGACGATTTAAGGTGTAAATATACAAGTATGGCATTTTTAAAAAGGAGCTCAGGATTATTAACTTGTAGCTGAAAGGCATCGCCTCGGTATATATTCCAAAGTGTTTGCTCCCCCGAAATGTTTCGCAAACTTTGCTCTAGTTGATAAAGCATGGCATCGTATTGCTGCTTAGGGATTGTTTGCGATTTAATAATATCGCCGCTGATCACACCAATCATAAAAATCTCAAAATGGTTACTTTTTAATATGTAACCAATATTGGTTACATAAGGGTATGTAACTAATTTAGGTTACTTAAATATAAATTGCAAGGTACACTTATTTTATAACGTTACTTTTATTGCTATTAATCCTCACTAGGACACTAAATGACTTTACAAAACGAGCAGCAAAGCACGAAACCACGCGTAGGTATTTTTGTTGATGTGCAAAACATTTATTACACGTGCCGCGAGAGTTACGGAAAAAACTTTGACTACAATGCGTTTTGGCGAGTGATGCAAACGCAATACAATATTGAATGTGCTTTTGCGTATGCTATTTATCGAGGAGATGAAAAGCAAAATCAGTTTCAAAATATTTTGCGTGCGATTGGCTTTGACGTAAAGCTAAAGCCATTTATTCAACGTCGTGACGGTAGTGCAAAAGGTGACTGGGATGTAGGCATAACAATAGACATGTTAGAGCAGGGTAAGAATCTTGATAAGGTTATTTTGCTCTCTGGCGATGGTGACTTTGCTTTGTTACTTGGGCATTTAAAAAATCAATATAATGTACCGTGCGATGTTTACGGTGCTGACCGGTTAACTGCAGAGGTATTAAAACAAAGCGCTGAGCAATTTCATTTAATTGACAATACTTTGCTCCTTTAACAGCAAAAAATAGTTAAAAAGGTGCAAGCTAAGTGCCTGCAACATGAGAGATTTTAATACAAAGCCGTAATAGATGAATTAAGCCTTATATAGGCTTTTTTTATTACTGTAATCAATTGGGTTTGCTAAATGATTATGGTAATTTTAAAGCATAACGAGTTACCAAGGACTTACATGCTTCATTACAGCAACATGCCACTAGACAGAGGCTCAAATTTTCGTAAAGACCCATCGTGGCTTAAAGCGCAAATGTCGGCGCAAAGTAAATGGGTTTTAGTTAAAAATAATCAAACCCTATTTATTAAAGATACCCCTAAAGTAAGCTATTTAACGTATCAACAAGTGGCGCATTTAGATTTAACGAGTGCTATTTTTGTTGGTTTAAACAATGCTAAACATGGTGTGTTTGCATTGGATGTTTCTGATCTGGATGAAAGCGTACTTACGCCTTTAATAGAGGGCGCTCAGTTTTTTGATATTCGCCAATATGGGCCTCAAGTAACCATTAAATATGCCTCAATAGCCGCCCTTGCGAGAGGGTTATGTTATTGGCATGCAACGCACCGTTTTTGTGGGCGCTGCGGTAGTAAAAACCGTTCAGTGGAAGCAGGGCATTCTCGTGTATGTGAAAACGAAAACTGTAAGCATCCTACATTCCCGCGTACCGATCCTGCGGTAATTATGGTCGTTACTAAAGTCTTTGCTGACGGAGTAGAACGCTGTTTATTAGGTCGTCAAGCTGCGTGGCCTATTGGTATGTATTCGTCGCTTGCTGGATTTGTAGACCCAGGGGAGACACTGGAACAAGCTGTTGCGCGTGAAGTTAAAGAAGAGGCAGGCATAGAGGTTGATAACGTACGTTATGTTGCATCTCAGCCATGGCCGTTCCCATCGTCAATTATGCTTGGTTTTTTTGCAGAGGCGACATCTGAGGAAATTAACGTAGATAAAGAAGAGCTAGACGATGCAAAATGGTTTAGTCGTGAAGACTTAGAGCAATTTGGTAATTGGCACGAAGAAGGGGAGCATTTAAAGCTGCCTAGAACCGACTCTATCTCTCGTTATTTAATTGAGCATTGGCGCACAAACCCTTAAGGATTAACAATGTCGAGTAAAAGTAATAAAAACACTCAGCTGGTATCATCAGGGCGCAAAAAAGCCTATACACATGGCGTAGTAAATCCCGTTGTACAGCGTGCATCTACCATTGTATTTGATACTGTAGCAGATTTAAAAGAAGCAGCTAAAACCCGTGGCGATAAAACGTTATTTTATGGGCGCCGGGGCACAACAACACACTTTGCACTACAAGAAGCGATTACAGAACTTGAAGGCGGCGAAGGCTGTGCACTATACCCTTGTGGCGCAGCGGCGATTAGCCAAGTATTTTTATCGTTTTTAAAAACCGGTGATCATATTTTAATGGTTGATAACGTGTACGAACCAACTCGCGATTTTTGCGATAAAATTTTAGTGGGACTGGGCATTACAACAACTTACTACCCGCCAACCATTGGCGCAGGTATTAAAGACTACATTCAGCCAAATACCAAAGTATTGTTTTTAGAGTCCCCAGGTTCTATTACGATGGAAGTGCAAGATGTGCCCGCTATGGTAAAAGTAGCCAATGAGCACAACGTAATGACCATGCTTGATAATACCTACGGCAACGGTTTGCATTATCGTCCGCTAGAGCACGGTGTTGATATTAGTATTCAGGCTGCAACAAAGTATATTGTTGGCCACTCAGACGTGATGATGGGGGTGGCTGTTGCTAATAAAAAGTATTGGCCAACCTTGCGCGAAAACTCATACTTACTAGGGCAATGTACCAGTGCCGATGATGCGTATTTAGCACTTAGAGGCCTGCGTACAATGGGTGTGCGTTTAAATCAACATGAAAAAGCAGCAATAGAAGTAGCTAAATGGCTTGAGCAACATGAGCTTGTTGATCATATTCGACACCCTGCATTTGAAAGCTGCCCAGGGCATGAGTTTTTTAAACGTGATTTTGATGGCAGTAATGGGTTGTTTTCATTTGTGATGAAAACCGGTAATCAAAAAGCGATTGATGCATTTTTAGATAGCCTTGAGCATATTAAAATGGGCTTTTCGTGGGGCGGTTTTGAAAGTTTAGTAACCGCTAATTTAACTATGAAAGGGCTGCGTTCAAATACAGGTTGGGATTTAGGCCCGGTTATTCGCTTGCATATTGGTCTTGAAGATGTTGAAGATTTAATTAGCGATTTAAGCCAAGCACTTGAGGTTTATAAGCAGCATTTATAATTTATATCGCAATTTATGCTGTTACATTTAAATGTATTGTTACAAAGCTCACTATAGGTGAGCTTTTTTTTGCTGGTAATTCAAGGTGTTTACACTTAGTGTGGATAAATACACAGAAAATAAAAAGTCATTAAGGATAGTCAATGGCAACACCATTACCGATAAACGTAGGGCGATTAACGCAAATAGCGGGATTTGAGCTTGTACGTATGTTTTTAACTAAACGTGGACTTATTGCATTAGCTGCCTTTGCATTGGTGTGGCTAATAATACTGCGCTACCCAATAGGGCAGGCAGTAGGCATTGTAAGTGCGCCCGATTTTGAGCAAATAGCCCGTGATATATCAGGTTCTATTGGTTTAAGTAAATTATTGGATTGGCCTGAGGCCGAATTTGCTATGTACTGGTTAATAGCCCTGTATAGCTTTCCCGTTTTTGGTTTATTTATTTGTAGCGACCAAACGGTAGGCGATAGAGAGCGCGGCACACTAAGGTTTTTATCACTGCGCTCCACTCGCTTTGAAATACTGTTTGGTCGTTTTTTAGGGCAATTAGCGGTATTAGCCTGCTTAGTGGGCATTACTCTTGTGGCTACGCTCGCGGTATTGGGTTTTAGAGATCCAAGTTTACTGGCTGGTGGTTTTGCCCGTGCGCTTTCTATATTTTTAATATTAGTGATTACTCTGTGCCCATTTGTAGCACTTATGACGTTAATAAATACCTTTGCTCGCTCATCGCGTTTATCTATTGTATTGGCAATTTTATATTTTGCAGCAGGCGGTATTGTAGTTGGTATATTGCAATGGCAAATACCCGCATTAGGCTTGCTTGATTATTTATTTCCGGGTGTGCAAATAGAGTTATTAGCGGGGCAAAATTTACCATTATTAAGCGCTGTGGCTATTCCCCTTGTGCAAACTGCGGTGTTACTAAGTGTTGCTCAACGTATTTTTGCAAGGAGCTCACTATGAGACCATTAATTACAGCCAGCGGTTTAAGTAAATCGTATGGTGCAAAACTTGCGCTTAATAATGTGGACTTTGAGATTAATAAAGGCGCGCCAGTGGCGCTTGTTGGGCCAAATGGTGCGGGTAAAACCACCTTATTTAGTTTGTTGTGCGGCTATATAGCGCCAAGTAAAGGCAGCCTTGAAATATTAGGGCATAAGCCAGGGAGCGCTGCTTTATTTAATAAAGTAAGTGCATTACCGCAAGACGCACAACTTGACCCTCGTTTTAATATAGATAAGCAACTCGCTTTTTATGCAAAACTGCAAGGTATGGGTGCTAAGCAAAGCCAAACTGAGGCGCTACGTGTACTTGACTTGGTTGGCTTAAAAGAGATTGCAAAGCAGCGTGCGGGGGACTTATCGCACGGTATGCGCAAGCGCGTTACGATAGCGCAAGCACTTATTGGCGCGCCACAAATTGTAATGCTTGATGAAGCAACCGCAGGGCTTGATCCGATTCATGCCAGAGAAGTACGTGAGCTAGTATCTGAATTAAGTGAGCAGGCTACATTTATTTTAAGCTCTCACGATTTAACTGAGCTTGAGCGACTATGCTCACAGGTACTTCATTTAGATAAAGGCGTACTAAGCGAGCATCAAACAAAAACAAATAATACCGATAAACACTTTTATACATTAATGCTAAGCGAAGCTTATCAAAATGTTGAGCAACAGCTTCAAGCAATTGCAGGGGTGAGCCGAGTGTATATGAGCCAGCATAAAGAATATGTTGTTGAGTATCAACCAACGAGCGATCCACTTGATATTGCACTACTGAATTTTTGTCATCAGCAACACTGGCAGTACAGGCAGTTAGTTAATGGTCACACATTAGAGAATCAAATATTTAAACAGGAGAGAGTATAATGGGTTTACTTAGCGGACTTATGGGTAATGCAAGCGAAGTTGACGATTCTGATTTAGAGAAAATCCTCGCCAATACATTAATTGACGGCGAGCAAGTAGAAAAAGCATATAAAGTAGTACGTGATATGTTTATTTTTACTAATAAGCGCTTAATCTTAATTGATAAGCAAGGTATGACCGGCTCTAAAATGGAAATGGTGAGTATTGCTTACTCTAAAATTACCAAGTTTAGTAAAGAAAGTGCAGGCCATTTTGACTTAGATGCCGAGCTAAAAATATGGGTTGGCTCAGATCCAACACCAATTAGTAAAGAGTTTAAGTCTGGCGATAATATTAACGATGTTTATCGTATTATTAGCCAACACGCGCTTTAAGCTGCGGTACATGTTTTAAGTAGTTGTTGACTAGATGTTGCAACTACTTTAATTTTACAGTTTACAACACTTCCTTACAATTAACTTAATAAATACAACTGGTTAGTTAAGTTTTCATTCAGTTTCCTAACGTTAGCATGTGCCTCGACTTTAGCAATACAGCTAGAGCATAAAAAGCAATGTACATAGGGAAGTCTTACAATGAAAAAATTAGCAGTTATTATTTCGAGCATTTTATTATCTAGCACTGCGGCTGCTGCAGACAGCTACAATTCAATTAGTAACCTAAGCTATAAAAATAGCGATAACAACGACACCGTTGCTGTAGATTCTATTTACTACTTATCTCCTAAAAAAACTTTAGGTCCGTACGATCAGTTTGAATACATCAATAAACAAACTAACGTATATGGTGGCTACGCTGATGACGACTTTGGCGATTTAACATCAGTTGGTGGTGAATACTTCATTAATGAATTTGTTGTTGGCGCATCTTACGAAAACCTAGACCCAGATTCAGGTTCTAACAGTGAGCTTTATAAACTGACGGGTGGTTACTTTTTCAACCCTGATTTACTTGCAAAAGTAACACTAGTTGAAAACAAAGACGGCGATGATTACGCATTATTTGATTTAGCTTACAACTACATGCTAAACAGCACTGATTACGTAGGTGTTACACTTACATCAGACGACGATTTTGATTACCGTGCAGTAGCTGCTAAATACTTTATTGATTTACAGCAAGGTAACTATCTTACTTTTGAAGGTAAATACGAAAGCATTGATGATGCCCAAAACCAATGGGTAGCAGAAACTAACTACTACTTCTCAAAAGCAACATCTGTATTTGCTAACTACAATAAGCAAGATACTTATAGCTTTGGTGCTCAACACTTCATCAATAAAAATATTGGTGTAAAGGTGGGTTACGAAAACAACGCTGATGATTCTGACAACGATGCGTACTTTGCTAACATGCGTTTTCAGTTTTAATTAAGTCCCGTACTTAGTTAATACAAAAGTAATATTAAAAAGCCCGCTAAATTTAGCGGGCTTTGTCGTTTTTAAACGTTTGAGCTTTTAACTATAAACTTTTACCAGTCATTATTACGGCCTTTATTATACTCATCTAAATAACTCCTTTAAGTTATAAATAGAGTCGCCATGAATGGCTAAATTGTTATTAAAGTCATTAAGTGCAGTCGATGATAATAGCTATAAAATAGTAAATATTGGAGTTATTTTTGCTAGTAAACAATGGTTATTGGAAAAAACAGATAAAAATATGCACTGATACAAACCTATTTTTCATTATAAATACAGAAATAATGAATTAAACAGAGTAATTTTTTTGAGAAATTAAAAAAATTTAGTGAGAGGAAATTATATTGATGAGGTTTATCGAATAATTAAGTTGTGTTCAATTTAGCGACAGTTTGTACCGTATTTGTTACTTTTTAAATTTAAATGATGACATGAAATTGTCTTGTAGATTTAATGGATACTTTGCATTTACATTTACTTATAAATTATTACAATCACACTGGGTTTAATCTGACCTTTTATTCAGTTTTTGTTCATTTTTTTGGCGTTAGGATGCGCCCCGACTTTGGCTAGACAGCTGAGGCATAAAAAGTAATATTTATAGGGAATTTAAAATGAAAAAATTAGCCGTTATCATTTCGAGCATTTTATTATCAAGTGCTGCAACCACTGCAATAGCCGCAGATACTTACCAATCAATCAGCCATGTAGGATATGTGGACGTAGATGGTGCTGACACAGTAAGTGTTGACTCAACATATTATTTTTCTCCAAAAGCGACTTTAGGTCCTTATGATCAATTTGAATACATCAATAAGCAAACAAATGTTTATGGTGCATACAGTGATAATGATCTTGGAGATGTTACTAGCGTTGGCGGTGAGTATTTTGTAGAAGATTTTGTATTAGGTGCACAGTACAATAATTTCGATAGTGATTTTGGCTCAAGCACGGATGTAATTGAACTTTCAGCGGGTTACTTCTTTAATCCAAACCTTGTATTAAAAGCTACGTTTGTTGATGTAGAAGATGCTGACAATCAGTTTGTGTTTGATTTGGCATATAACCACCAGTTAAACAGCACTGATTATATTGGCTTTACAGTAACAGCAGATGATGAGTTTGATTACCGTGCAGTAGCAGCTAAGTACTTTGTTGATTTACAGCAAGGTAACTACTTGACTGTTGAAGGTAAATTTGAAGATGTTGATGGCGGTTCAAGTAACTGGGAATTAGCATCTAACTACTATTTCAGCAAAGCAACATCGGTTTTTGTTACAGTTAATAAAAATGATGATTACACTCTTGGTGCTCAACACTTTTTCAACAACAATGTTGGTTTAGAAGCAGGTTACGGCAATAACTGGGATGATTCTGATTATGATGCTTACTTTGCAAATGTAAGCTTACAGTTCTAATTTAACTAAAATTAGAATATGAATAAAAAGCCCGCTCATTTGAGCGGGCTTTTTATTCAGCGCTATTTACCAGCCGCAGTTGCGGCCTTCGTTTTGTTTATCTAAATATGTTTGTAATGGTGCAAAGTAATCGAGCATTGCTGTTGCATCCATTTGCGGCTTACCTGTTACAGTTTCAAGCGCCTCTTGCCAAGGGCGAGACGAACCCATTTCAAGCATAGCGTTTAGCTTATCCCCTGCTTCTTTTGAGTTATAAATAGAGCAGCGATGAATGGCTTTATCGTTACCGGCAATTTCACATAAGCTGCGATGAAACTCAAATTGCAAAATATGCGCTAAAAAGTAACGTGTATAAGGCGTGTTACCCGGGACGTGGTACTTAGCACCCGGATCAAAATCATTTTCGCTACGTGCGATAGGAGCTTGCACTCCTTGGTATTTTTCACGTAGTTCCCACCATGCTTTATTGTAATTTTCCGGTGCTACTTCCCCTGAAAATACCTGCCAGCGCCACTGATCAACCATTAAGCTAAACGGCACAAAGGCGACTTTATCAAGTGCCATTTTCATTAATAAACCAATATCTTTAGATTCATCAGGTACTTGTTCAAGTAAGCCGACTTCTTTTAAGTAACCCGGTGTAACCGATAAGGCAATGGTGTCACCAATGGCTTCATGAAAACCATCGTTTGCACTTTCTTGATAAAATAAAGGCTGCTTGTTGTATGCGCGTTGATAAAAATTATGACCTAATTCATGGTGAATAACTGAAAACTCTTCGCCTGTGCGCTGAATACACATTTTAATGCGTAAATCGTCTTTGCTATCGATATTCCATGCTGATGCATGACACTGCACATCTCTGTCTTTTGGTTTTACAAACAGTGAACGCTCGTAAAATGTCTCTGGTAGTGCGTCAAAACCCATTGAGGTAAAAAAGTTTTCAGCCCCTTTTACCATTTTAAGTTCGTCGTAATTATTTTGAGCTAATAACTCGGTTACGTCGTAACCCGGATCGGCGTTTTCTGGTGCAACTACATCGTAAATATTACCCCATGCTTGCGCCCACATATTACCAAGTAAGTGCGCTGGTATTGGCTGATCTTGAGGTACTTTGTCGGTGCCGTACTTTTCACCTAACTTTGCGCGAACATGACAGTGTAGCGAGTTATACAGTGGTTTAACTTGGCCCCAAATACGGTCAAGCTCGGTGGTGAAGTCATCAGCAGGCATATCGTATTTACTGCGCCACATAGCGCCCGTATCGGCATAACCAAGCTCCTTTGCACCTTCGTTGGTCAGCACTACTTGTTGTTCGTAAAGTGGGCGCATGGGTTTTGATATTTCACGCCAGCCTTGCCATAAATCAAGCAGTTCGTTGTAATCTCGGCTGGTGGCCATTTTTGAAGTCATGTCGCCAAGGCTTAAACAGGTGCCGTCTTCTTTACAGTATTTACCTTTACCATATAGCCCGCCAAGCTCTGCGACAATTTGTGAAAGTTGTGCTGTTTTATCAGCGTCTTGTGGGGCAGGAAGTGTAAGTGCTAGTTTTAGTTTATCAAGCTTACGGCGAGCATCGTAATCAAGCTCTAGTTCGTCGTATTTTGCAGCTTCATTTGCTAAACGCACGACTGTTTCGGTCATTTTACGGTTAACTTCAGCCGATAGAGCCGACGTATCATGAGTAATAAAGTTTGCGTAAATCCATTCTGCACGGCTCGATTCTAAATAAAGTGCACTTAGTTCTTTTTCTGTGTTTGTTATAAATGTATTTGCATCTTTAGCTGTTACAGCTTTTTTAGTGTGTGCTGAATCGGTAGTGTCTATCGTTACTTGCGCATCGCAGGCTGTTAAAGCAAGAGTACTTGCTACCATTAAGGCGCTCATACTTAGTTTAAATCGAAAGGGGGTCATGCTATTCCTTTAATTTATTGTTATTAAAACGTTGATAATAGCAGTGATGTTTAAAACAATAAAATGAATGCGTTAAGGCTCACGACTCGTCGTGCAATGATTGTATTTAAATTAAGATGGGTCATAATTAAGTTACTATTTTCATTCAATGTGTAAGGAATGTGCGCATGTTAATATTTATAATATTGCTGGTCGTGGTGGTGGTTATTTTTGCGGTTAAAGATATTCGCCTAAACTTGATTAGTCGTCCTACGTTTAAAATGTTCAAAAAGGTGCTTCCGCCATTATCGCAAACAGAGCGAGAGGCGATGGAAGCAGGTGATGTTTGGTGGGATGGTGAGTTATTTAGTGGTAACCCAGACTGGCAAAAACTGCACCGCTTTCCTAAACCAGAGCTTAGCGATAAAGAAAACGCATTTATGGCTAACCAAGTAGAAACCTTATTGGCGATGCTTGATGATTATCAAATTGTACAAAAAGACAAAGACTTACCAAAAGAAGTGTGGGATTACCTAAAAACAGAAGGTTTTTTTGCGCTGATCATTCCTGAAAAATTTGGCGGTCGTGAGTTCTCGGCAATTGCTAATTCAACGATAGTGTCAAAAATTTCGACTAAAAGCTTAACAGCCGCAGTCACTGTTATGGTGCCTAATAGCTTAGGTCCGGGCGAGTTACTTCTTCACTATGGTACTAAAGAGCAGCAAGATCGTTGGCTGCCAAGTTTAGCTAATGGTACAGATGTTCCTTGTTTTGCATTAACGGGACCAGAGGCGGGCTCTGATGCTGGCAGCATTCCTGATTCGGGCGTGGTGTGTATGGGTGAGCACAATAGCGAGCAAGTAATGGGCCTGCGTTTAAATTGGTCAAAGCGTTACATTACGCTTGCACCTGTGGCTACTGTACTCGGCTTAGCATTTAAAATGTATGACCCTGATGCTTTATTAGGTGATAAGAAAGAGCTAGGCATTACATGTGCACTAATACCAACCGATCATCCGGGTGTCGAAACGGGTGAGCGTCATTATCCGCTTAATATGGCCTTCATGAATGGTACCACTTACGGTAAAGATGTATTTATACCACTGGACTGGATCATTGGCGGTCAAGAGTGTGCAGGGCGTGGCTGGAGAATGCTTGTTGAGTGTTTAAGTGCAGGGCGTGGTATATCACTACCAGCATTGAGTGCAGCAACTGGACATTTAGCTTCAAAAATGACATCGGCATATGCCATGGTACGCCAGCAGTTTGGTGTATCTATAGGGCAATTTGAAGGCGTGCAAGAGGCACTTGCGCGTATTGGTGGTTTAACTTACACACTTGAGTCATGCAGATTAATGACCGCAGGTGCGATTGATTTAAAATTAAGCCCGTCGGTTGTAACAGCGATTGCTAAATACCATATGACTGAAATGGGTCGTACGGTAATGAATGATGCAATGGATATTCATTCAGGTAAAGGAATTCAAGTAGGGCCTAATAACTATTTGGCGCATGGCTATATGGGTATTCCAGTATCAATTACGGTTGAAGGCGCGAATATTTTAACGCGTAACTTAATGATATTTGGCCAAGGTGCAACACGCTGTCATCCATTTGTTTTAAAAGAAATGGAAGCCGCTGCAATGGAAGATGACGACGCAGCACTTGAACAATTTGATGGTTTATTAATGAACCATATAATATTTGCAGCAAGTAATGCAGGTATGGCATTTGTGCATGGCTTAACACGTAGTTATTTTGCTAAAGCGCCTGTAGGTGGTGAAACGGCTGTTTATTATAAGCAACTGAGCAGAATGAGCCGAGGCTTAGCTATTTGCACAGACGTGGCTATGTTAATGCTTGGCGGTGAGCTTAAACGAAAAGAAATGATATCGGCACGTTTGGGTGATGTATTAAGTCATTTGTACTTAGCATCAACTGTTTTAAAACGTTATGAAGACGAAGGGCGCCAACAAGCTGATTTACCATTTGTAAAATATGCAATTGAGAACTCATTATTTGAAATTGGCCAAGCGTTTAATGGCTTCTTTAAAAACTTTTCAAATCCGGTTGTTAATTTTACCCTTAAACGTATCGTGTTCCCGCTTGGAAATCATTACCACAGACCAAGTGATGAAATAGCACAAAGTATTTGCGAGCGTATGACTCAACCGGGTGTATTTAGAAACCGTTTAACGCATTTATGTTATGTAGATGAAAATGCAGGTACCGGGGTCATGGAAAGCGCATTTTTAGCTATGCATGATATGCAAGCGCAGTTTAAAGATCTAAAACAATGGCAGCGTAAGGGCAGTGTGCCTGCAACGCTTGATATTGAAGGTGCTATAAATTATGCGCTTGAAAATAAGTTGTTAGAGCAAACGGATGCTGATGCAATGCATCACGCTAATAAGTTACGAAAGAAAGCCATTGCAGTTGATAATTTTCAACCAGGTGAGCTGTAGCGCAGTATTTTAAATACTAACTAAAGCGAAAAAGGCCTTACAAATGTAAGGCCTTTTTATGTTTAATTCATTTATTTTAACGAGCGTAAGGGTCGGCAACTATTTTATCTATGTACCATTTGCCCTTTTTACGAAGCATTTTTACACTGCGCATTTCGTCAATTTTATCACCATTTAAATAGCCGGTAAAAATAAGGTTTATTTTAGCGTTATCACCGTATTGCTCACGGATGCTCATATTGGTCATATCAACTTCAATGGTTACTTCATCATATTGCATATTTACTAAGTTACGGGAAAACTGTTTTGCAGTGCCGTAGGATTTCATGATGCGTGTAAGATTGGGTGTTGCCATGGTGCTGGCTTTTTGAAGGTCTTGCTGGTTATAAAGCGCATCAAAATAAGCGGTTGCTGTATCGCCAGGAGTGTCGCCAAGTGTTTTGGTATCGTCTCCACAGGCTGATAAAAATAAACAGATAACCAAACTTAATAAACTCGTGATTTTTTTCATATTAGTTATTATTAATTAGTTTTTTTAAAGTGTGTGGTTTATCTAGGAAGATGTAAAGGTATGGGGGGCAATAAATAGAAAATTGGATAATAAATAATAAAAAAGGATGCCTAAAGCATCCTTTTAAAAATCTTAAAATTACTTATTGTACTAGCTCTTGCTCACTAAATTCTTCATCAAACATTGGGCTTGATAAGTAACGCTCAGTTGCACTAGGTAGGATAACAACAATATTTTTATCTGCGTTTTCAGGTTTTTCAGCAATTCGCTTAGCTGCAACAACCGCAGCACCTGACGAAATACCGACTAAAATACCTTCTTTTTTCATTAACTGATGCGCCATTGCAATTGCGTCTTCGTTAGATACAAGCTCGGCACCATCAATTAAGTCCATATCTAAGTTGCCAGGGATAAAGCCTGCACCAATACCTTGGATTTTATGAGGGCCAGGTTTAATTTCTTCACCGGCAAGCGTTTGGCTAATAACAGGAGAGTTAGTTGGCTCAACAGCAATAGACTTAACGTTTAAACCTTTCTCTGTTTTAAGGTAGCGGCTAACACCTGTAATAGTACCACCAGTACCTACACCTGCTACAAAAAAGTCTACTTTGCCGTCAAGCGCATCGTAAATTTCAGGGCCTGTTGTTTCAAAGTGAATTTTTGGGTTTGCAGGGTTTTCGAATTGTTGTAATAAAATATACTTATCAGGAGCTGTTGCTTGAATTTCTTTTGCTTTTTCAATTGCGCCATTCATACCTTTAGCACCGTCGGTAAGTACTAGATTTGCACCTAATGCTTTTAATAGCTTGCGACGTTCTAGGCTCATGGTGTTTGGCATAGTAAGCGTTAACTTGTAACCACGTGCTGCTGCAACAAATGCAAGTGCAATACCGGTGTTCCCCGATGTTGGTTCTATAAGTTCTTTACCTTCAACAAGCTGACCTGACTTTTCAGCTTCCCAAATCATCGATGCACCAATGCGGCATTTGATACTAAAGCTTGGATTACGAGATTCAACTTTAGCGTATACATTCCCACCTGTAACACGGTTAAGTTTTACCAGCGGTGTATTACCGATGCTTAGTGAGTTATCTTCAAAAATAGTAGACATAATGTTCCTTTGGATGCAATCTGATCAACGTGTTAATAGCCTTTGCTACTAACTATATAAATACACTTTACTGTGAGTTTAAAAAAACTAAAGTAAAGTTTGGCTATAACATATATCTATTGGGCTTATAACTAGCCGAAATAAAAATCAATTATTAACGGTGCTTTAGTTATTATAGGTGCGGGCTTAATTTGAAATTTAAAGAGTAAAAACTCGTTTAGTCAAAAAATGTTCGAAAGAGCATTGGATCAAGCTGTATTTGTTCGTTATTTGTGCATATGAATGTAACTTGAATAGTTTTATCACACAATGCGTCTAAAACATGATAAAAACACGTATCTAAATTCAATTAAGCAATCACAATGAAGTTAATCTTAAAATTAATTGCCGGTATTGTGGCCGGTATCTTAGTCGGACTATATGTACCTATAACTGGTGTTGAACTTTTATTTACAGTAAAAGAGCTGATTGGTCAAATTATCTCCTTTACCATCCCTCTTATCATTTTATTTTTTATTGCATCGGGTATTGCTGGCCTACCAAAAGGGTCTGGTCACTTACTTGGTAAAACAGTAGGGTTTGCTTACAGCTCTACCATTATTGCAGGTACGCTTGCATTTTTATTAGTAAGTGCTGTTATACCTTTTTTAAGTGGTGGCATTACATTTGAAGCAGAAGTTGCTACTGAAATAGGTAGTTTTATTGATTTAGAAATTCCACCTCTGATGGGTGTAATGACCGCATTAGTGACTGCTTTTGTATTTGGTATAGGCATGAGCCAACTAGAACTTGATACGCTTAAAAAGGTGTCTGATCAGGGTCGTGATGTAGTGGACGGGTTATTATCGAAAGTAATTATTCCAGCTTTACCATTTTACATTGCTGGCGTATTTGCCGAAATGACGGTGGCAGGCACTGTGGTAGATACGTTGCAAACATTTGGTGTAGTACTAATTGCAGCGCTTGTTATGCATTGGTTATGGTTAAGCGTTTTATATATAGCGACAGGTATATTGTTAAAACGTAATCCAATCGAATTAGTTAAAAATATGCTACCAGCTTACTTTACAGCGTTAGGTACTATGTCGAGTGCAGCAACGATTCCAGTATCGCTACAATCAAGTAAGGCAAATAATGTTAAAGAAGATGTAGCTAATTTTACTGTGCCGCTTTGCGCGACTATTCACTTATCTGGCTCAACTATAACAATAGTAACCTGTGCAATGGCTGTTATGTTTTTATCGCCAAGCATGGAAGTTCCTTCATTAATGGGTATGCTGCCATTTATTATGATGTTAGGTTTAGTAATGATTGCAGCTCCAGGTGCTCCAGGTGGTGCAGTCATGTCGGCGCTTGGTTTATTAACAAGCATGCTTGGGTTTAATGAAGGTGCTGTAGCATTAATGATTGCACTTTATTTAGCACAAGATAGCTTTGGTACTGCGTGTAATGTAACGGGTGATGGTATCATTGCGTTATGGGTTGACAGATTTAGCGAAAAATCGTCATCTTAAACTATTAGAGCGAGGCAATAATATTAATTATTGTTTCGCTTTATGTATGTTACTGTGGCAAATTAATTTAATTAAATTGCATGTTGTTAGGTAAGTGAGGATGTTCCATTGATTAATGTACTTTTAGTTGATGACCATGAACTTGTACGAACAGGAATCAAGCGTATTCTTGATGACGTACGAGGGTTTAAAGTAATTGGCGAAGCTAAAACTGGCGAAGAGGCTGTACAGTTTTGTCGTCAGCATGCGCCAAACATAGTATTAATGGATATGAATATGCCAGGCATGGGCGGATTAGAAGCGACTAAAAAGATTTGTCGTTACTGCCCGGATGTAAAAATTATTGTGCTTACTGTTAATTGTGAAGACCCGTTTCCGAGCAAGGTAATGCAAATTGGTGCACATGGCTTTTTAACTAAAGGTGCAGGCTCTGACGAAATGGTTCGTGCCATTCGTTGTGTTCATGCTGGTCAGCGTTACATTGCACCTGAAATTGCACAGCAGATAGCGCTTGCACAAGTGACAGGCCGCACAGATGAAAACCCTTTTCAGAGTTTATCTGAGCGCGAACTGCAAATTATGCTTATGATCACCAAAGGTGAAAAAGCACAAAATATAGCTGAACGCTTAAATTTAAGCTCTAAAACAGTAAATAGCTATCGTTACCGTATGTTTGAAAAGTTAAATGTAGGTGGTGATGTTGAGCTTACCCATTTAGCTATTCGTCATAAAATGATTGATATAGACGTTTCGTACTAACTATAATTTATGTCTGAATTCGATCACGTACATTTTCTCAAAACGCTATCAAGTGAGCCGGGCGTATACCGCATGCTTGATAGTGACAACCAAGTTATTTATGTTGGTAAAGCAAAGCATCTAAAAAAGCGTGTGAGCAGTTACTTTAGAAGTAACATTACCGATAGCAAAACACGCGTTTTAGTGAGTAATATTTGTAACATTGAAGTCACCCTCACCAATACTGAAACCGAAGCGCTGCTGCTAGAAAATAATCTAATAAAAAAATATCAGCCTCGGTACAACATATTATTACGTGACGATAAGTCGTACCCCTATATTTTACTCACTAGCCATAAACACCCTCGTTTAGCATTTCATCGTGGCAGTCGTAAAATTAAAGGTGAGTACTTTGGGCCTTTCCCAAGCGCAGGAGCGGTATCTGAAAGCTTGCGCTTAATGCAAAAAATATTTCCTGTTCGTCAATGTGAAGATGCTTATTACCGCGCAAGAAGTCGCCCGTGTCTGCAATATCAACTTAAACGTTGCTCAGCTCCATGTGTAAATAAAGTAACTGATGATGATTACAGTGAGCAAGTTGACTATGTTCGTAAATTTTTAACGGGTAAATCTCACGAAGTTATTGCTGATTTAATAAAAAAAATGGAAGCAGCCAGCCTGCAATTAAACTTTGAATTGGCGGCAAAAGTTCGCGACCAAATAATGCTACTTCGTAAAATGCAGGAGCAACAGTCTATTTCTGGCAACTTTGCAGAAATGGATGTTGTCGGTTTTGCGCATTTAAACGGGTTAAACGGCATTCATTTATTAATGATCCGCGATCATAAAGTACTGGGTAGTAAAACCTATTTTCCAAAAGTACCTAAAGATTCGAGTGAGCAAGAAATATTGACTTCATTTTTAGGACAGTACTATTTAGCGCCAGGAGCAACAGGGCGTATTGCAAAAGAAATCATATTACCGTTTGAAATAGAAGAGAGCGGGGCACTCGGCGAAGCGCTTACACAAATAAGTGAGCGCAAAGTAATCCTTAAAGTGGTCACTCGTGGTGAGCGTGCGCAATACTTACAACTGGCCAATAAAAATGCATTAAACAGTATTGCGGTTAAACAAAGTACCCAAGACTCTATTAATAAACGTTATGCACAATTAAAAGCAACACTGCGACTTGACGATATTACCCGAATGGAGTGTTTTGATATAAGCCACACCATGGGGGAGAACACCGTTGCAAGTTGTGTTGTATTTGACTCACAAGGCCCAAATACAAAAGAGTATAGGCGCTACAACGTAACAGGTATTACAGGTGGCGATGATTATGCTGCAATGGAATTTGCACTTAACAAGCGCTATAACAAGTTAGTAGACGAAGACAAAATTCCAGACGTTATCTTTATTGATGGCGGTAAGGGGCAGTTAGGACGCGCTGAGCAGTACTTTTCTAATTGGCCGCACACTAAAATGCCTTTATTAGTCGGTGTTGCAAAAGGAACGAGTCGTAAACCCGGTCTTGAAACACTATTGATTGATGGTGGACGCAAAACCATTCCGATGGATTCAGATGCGCCTGCGCTTCATTTGATTCAGCATATACGTGATGAGTCTCACCGTTTTGCTATTGCAGGGCATCGTAATAAACGACAAAAACAACGTACACAATCACTACTAGAAGAAATAAATGGAGTAGGTTCTAAGCGTCGCCAAACATTATTAAAATATTTAGGGGGCATGCAGGGTGTAAAAGCTGCTAATATAGAACAGTTAAAGAAAGTTCCTGGGATCAGCCCTGACATGGCTGAGAAGATATTTAACCATTTGCATGACAAGGGCTAGCCCTACATGCGAATATAGCAAAAAAGACATATCCAAGTAGTTATGTGGAATATTCCAAACACACTCACAACATTTAGACTTTTTCTTATCCCCGTTTTTTTGGTGATATTTTATTTGCCTTATAGCTGGGCTTTTTTTGCTGCCGCCTTTATTTTTTGGCTTGCATCGATCACCGATATATTAGACGGTTATTTGGCAAGAAAGCTTGAGCAATCAACTCCTTTTGGTGCTTTTTTAGATCCTGTTGCTGACAAAGTAATGGTATGTGCTGCACTTGTAGCGTTATCTGATCAGTACCAGTCAATGTATATGACAATACCTGCTCTTATTATAATAAGCCGTGAAATTATCATATCTGCACTTCGTGAATGGATGGCAGAGCAGGGTAAGCGTGGTAATGTAGCTGTATCAAATATGGGTAAAATAAAGACGGCTGCACAAATGTTAGCCATTATCGGTTTGATTTGGCAATATGATACGTGGATGAACTATTTAAGTTTTGGACTACTGTACATTGCGACCTTTTTAACCTTGAGTTCTATGATGCAATATTTACGTGCATCATGGGGGGAATTGACTAAAAATTGACTCTAAATGTATAATAACGCACCGTTTTAGATAAAAAACAAGCAAACAGTTCAAAACTAGCATTTTTTGTATTGACGCGTTTAATAATCTCTGTAGAATGCGTCCGTGTTGAGAGGGCATAGCCCCCGAGATAAACAAAACGGTAATTAATCAGTTACCTGAATGTTCACATAAATCATCATGTGCTAATTCAAATAACTGATAAATAAAATGCGGTACTAGCTCAGTTGGTAGAGCGCGACCTTGCCAAGGTCGAGGTCACGAGTTCGAGCCTCGTGTACCGCTCCAAGTTTATCTCAAGGTTATTACTCCAGTATTGGGGCGGAATGGCAGAGTGGCCATGCACCGGATTGCAAATCCGTTTACCTCGGTTCGACTCCGGGTTCCGCCTCCATTTCAACACTCCACACGCTTTAATTAGCAAACTCGATGCCCGAGTGGTGGAATTGGTAGACACAAGGGATTTAAAATCCCTCGACTAACAAGTCGTGCCGGTTCAAGTCCGGCCTCGGGCACCACTTTGTGGTTTAATTACATTACCAAGTGTAATTTGTAAAATGGTTAATTTAGAATTAATATGATGCGGTACTAGCTCAGTTGGTAGAGCGCGACCTTGCCAAGGTCGAGGTCACGAGTTCGAGCCTCGTGTACCGCTCCATATTAGTTTTATCCACTTGCTTTTAATAGCAAACTCGATGCCCGAGTGGTGGAATTGGTAGACACAAGGGATTTAAAATCCCTCGACTAACAAGTCGTGCCGGTTCAAGTCCGGCCTCGGGCACCACTTTAAATTATTTTACCAAGATGATTTGAAGTTGATAAAACAGTATTTTGCGGTACTAGCTCAGTTGGTAGAGCGCGACCTTGCCAAGGTCGAGGTCACGAGTTCGAGCCTCGTGTACCGCTCCAAATTATCTGGATACATTTAGGCGGAATGGCAGAGTGGCCATGCACCGGATTGCAAATCCGTTTACCTCGGTTCGACTCCGGGTTCCGCCTCCATATAATTTACTCCACACGCTTTAATTAGCAAACTCGATGCCCGAGTGGTGGAATTGGTAGACACAAGGGATTTAAAATCCCTCGACTAACAAGTCGTGCCGGTTCAAGTCCGGCCTCGGGCACCACTTTAAATTATTTTACCAAGATGATTTGAAGTTGATAAAACAGTATTTTGCGGTACTAGCTCAGTTGGTAGAGCGCGACCTTGCCAAGGTCGAGGTCACGAGTTCGAGCCTCGTGTACCGCTCCAAATTATCTGGATACATTTAGGCGGAATGGCAGAGTGGCCATGCACCGGATTGCAAATCCGTTTACCTCGGTTCGACTCCGGGTTCCGCCTCCATATAATTTACTCCACACGCTTTAATTAGCAAACTCGATGCCCGAGTGGTGGAATTGGTAGACACAAGGGATTTAAAATCCCTCGACTAACAAGTCGTGCCGGTTCAAGTCCGGCCTCGGGCACCATCTCTTTATTAAGAGCTCTGCTTAAAAAATCTAATAAATCTTCTAATATCTATAAAATATCCGGTAAAAATCCTGATTTATCATTTTTATGTTTTCTATGATTTATATTATCTTGATATGCACTATTTTATGCATGGTCTACCCAATAATAGCGTTGTGTGATAGTTCATTGAGAGTTTGTATATCTATCGTATTAAAGATATATATGAGTAAGCATAATGTAATATTTCCAAACCCAATCCTATAGCGCCTCAAATAAACCAGCCATGCAATCCTTAGCGACACACAGTACTTAATGCTAATGAATACACTTTGAACTGAACTAAGCGTCATAGACTTATGATACCAACCAGTAAAGTAGGCCATTAGCTTTAAAAAATTCAAAACAGTAAAGCAATCTACACCTCGAGAGCAAATAACCTTGAAAGCAAAGTTCAAACACCTATGTGCTGGTAGCATAAAGTAATACCAATCTGCTTATATATGGGGTCTATTTAAGGTTAAGGAAATTACGCTAGATTTAGGCAAAAATTTTTGTATCTAGTGTTCTAAATAAAAATTTTTAACGACGTTATAGTGCAATTTAATTCGTTAAATTACTCAGAGATTTATGCAGGTTGGTATAGTTGTCGAATTGGTTACTAACACATGCTCATTGGAAGTTAAAAATCGCGGGTAAGAGTAAGTCTAGAGTTATGGTGAGAACTTCAAATAGGTAAACAATAAAGTGCTTATGCATAATGCAGAGCTGTGGGCATTAAGCATCTGTTTTTGTAGGTTGTCTTATCTAGGCTGATAATCAGATAATGTCTATACAGTTCTTATCGTCCGTAACAGCTTTTACTTATAAATGATCGAGTGCTATGTGTCAGGACTTTTTATTTTTAGAACTAAAAAAGCGAGCCGTAGCTCTAATGCCGTTCACTTAAGGTGGACGGCTTTTTTATTTCTAGCGTACCGCTGTGGTCTTGGGTTGACTGAACGAGGAAAACTTCGCCCCCTTCGTGGCTCTAGAATGAGGCTTTCTGCCATCGCATAAAAGTATCTTAATTGACGTGGTATGGCTCCAGGTGTTGAATAAGGTAATCCAACAAGCAACCTCATTATTTGAGCTAAACTACCATTGAAACTGAGTTGGTATGGTAAATAATCACCTTTTAATGTGTGGCACATTTTTACCATCTGATATCGCACCATATTATAAGTAAGCAACACTCCCCACAGCTCTTGCTTTACAAGCGCAGGTAAGCGACTTCTTAATGTTAATCGATTACCCAGCATATATTGCTTTTGTTCGCGATAACCAAGCTCTATCTCCCTGCGGTGACTATATAAATCGCCTATATCGGCTGACGGATATTGCATCGGATCTGTCATCGATGTCATCACACTGTATGATTTACCCTTTATTTTTCGAGTCACTAACCTCGCTATTAAGGTGTCAGGCAGCGTTGGCCACATTTTTCTTGCTCTTGGGTTGCTGCTAAGTTGGACTAATTTATCATTACGCCCTAATGTTTGAATAACTTCATATTGCACATTTTTTTTCAGGGGGATTAGCCAGTGGCGTTCACTGCCAGTCGTTTGCCATTTATGTAAAAGCCCTAAAGAATAGAAACCTTTGTCGAATAAAGTGAGACTGTTATCGGGTGTGGTTTCTATAAGCTTTTCAGCCAGCACCATTTCATTGACCTTGTAATCATCAAAAGCACTCCCCGTGATTAGGTGGCTGCTTAGCTCCATTTGACACACCATTCTGACCTGTGGGTATTGTGTATTGGTCGGTTTTGTAAAGGCTTCATTGTTTTGGGGTGAGTCATCCGTACGCCAAACAACACCATCGACACCAAGCAAGGTAAGCCCATTCCAATGAGGATGATTAGCGCCATTATTCCAATGCCTTTGGGTGCATTCAAATAAGGCTTTCATGGCGGCTTCACCTAGGTTTTTACGACGCTGAGTTAAAGCACTTGGCGCAACAAATGGCTTACCCTCGCGGTCAACAATGTCGAGCATATTAACGACATCGGCCATCGATTTGTCATTATAAATAACCATCCCGATCAACAACCAAGCCATCGATTCTAGGGTTAGTTTTCTTTTTCGTAGTGTAACGGTTTCGGTCAGTGCATAGGCTTCTTCGATAAGAGATAAAGGGAGTAAGTCTGCGAGTGTTTCAACGTCATTAGGTTTGCTGTTGTTAATAATATCGAGAGCATTAGAAAGTTGCATAAAAAAATCCGAATTCTACAAAAGAATTCGGATTCTTACATACCTAGAAGATCGTTCAAGTGCTATTAACTAATTCTTAAATGATCGGCATTAGAGCCGTAGCTCGCTGTTTATTGTTTATTTCCAGGCCTCGGGATCGACCTCTTTAGCAAGTTTAGGATGCTTACTTTTGTCAAAGGTAGGTATTAAGCCCTTTTTGCGTTGTTCGTTGTAATCTTTAGAGAGCCATACAACAACACCTGAAAGCATAAATAGCGCTATAACGTTTACAATGGCCATTAAACCCATTGATATATCTGCCAGCGTCCAAATTAAACCAAGCTCACCAACAGCACCAAACATCACCATACCTAAAACAACAAGTCTAAAGATAAACATACCTTTATTAGAGTTGTGCTCTAAAAACATTAAATTTGTTTCAGCGTAAGAGTAATTAGCCACAATAGAAGTAAAAGCAAAAAACAATATAGCAATGGCAATAAAGTAAGTACCCCAGTCGCCGACATGTTCTTGTAATGCTGCTTGTGTAAGTTCAATCCCCATAACACCAGATTCAGGTACTAATTGCTGCGATAGTAAAATAAGAGAAGCAGTCGCTGTACAAATAACAATAGTATCAATAAATACACCTAGCATTTGCACATAACCTTGTGATGCTGGATGAGGAGGGTAAGGTGTCGCAGTGGCTGCAGCATTAGCTGCACTACCCATACCAGCTTCGTTTGAGAATAAGCCACGCTTTATACCTTGGATCATAGCTTGTGTAACACCATAACCAATTGCACCTGCACCAGCTTGTTCAATACCAAAAGCACTTTTTATTATAAGTACAATTACATCAGGTAATGCAGTAAAGTTAATAGCGCATACATAAAGAGCCACTAACAAGTAAGCTAATGCCATAAATGGGACAACCATTTCAGCAAAACGAGAAATCGTTTTCAAACCACCAAAAATAATAATACCAGAGCCAATAACCAAGCAAATGCCTACTATATACTTAGGTACATCAAACGCTACTTCAAATGCTGCAGCAATAGAGTTTGACTGTACGGCGTTAAATACCAAACCAAAGGCTAAAATTAAGCATAACGAGAATAAAGTCCCCATCCAGCGTTTACCTAAACCGTTTTGCATATAATAAGCAGGGCCACCTCTAAAATTGCCATCAGCATCTTTTGTTTTATAAGCCTGAGCCAAAGTACTTTCAGCAAAGCTTGTAGCCATACCTATTAATGCAATAAGCCACATCCAAAAAATAGCACCTGGCCCACCTAGGTATAAGGCAACAGCAACACCAGCCATATTACCTGTACCAACACGTGCAGCTAACGAAGTACAAAAAGCCTGAAAGGATGAAATTTCATTATCGGCACATTTACGAGAGCCAAACATAACTTTGAACATATGTGGAAATTGCACAAACTGAATAAAGCCTAGTCGAAAAGTAAAAAAGAGGCCTGCTGCTATTAATAAGTAGACGAGAACTTGGCCCCATAGAAGGGCACTTATACTGTTTATTATGTCTGTCATGGATACTGCCTAAATACATGAGTTAAAAAAAGTGACCGCAACTTATCACATCAGGATAAAAGTGTTTAGTTTTAAAGTTCAAAAACAGAGTTATCAACAGGGTTTTGTGGGTAACTTGTGTTTATCATGTGCGCTTGCTTGGGGCTTAATTTTAATTACTATTTTATGCAAATAACGCTTGCGTAAAATCCGTCGCTCCCTATAATGCGACCCCACTGAGACAGGAAACGCCAACGCATAGCGAGGCACGAACTACTCAGAGAGTTAAGTGAAACTTCGGTTTTAAATCTTCCAAAAAGAAAGTTTAAAACTAAGTGTTGACTCGAAAAATAAAGGGTGTATTATTCGCATCCCTTGAGACGCTAAAGCGACTCAAAACGTTCTTTAACAATATAAAGCAATCATCTGTGTGGGC
>NZ_JADYWP010000015.1:0-57811 GCF_015864765.1 Pseudoalteromonas sp. NZS11
TTAGTTTTAAACTTTCTTTTGGAAGATTTAAAACCGAAGTTTTATTTAACTCTCTGAGTTGTTCGTGCCTCGCTATGCGTTGGCGTTTCCCGTCTCAGTGGGGTCGCATTATAGGGAGATCATATTTTTACGCAAGCACTTTTTTAAAGAAAAAGTAAAAAAAGATACTGTTCGGTTAGTATCTGAACTAAACCCCCTAAAACTGATAGTTTTGTAACCAAACAGTGCGCTGTATGGTACAAAAATCACCTTGCTGATACACTCAAATACTAATAATCATGATCTAAAAGGTACTAACTATGGCAATTCGTTCTTATAAAGGTGCTACTCCTTCATTTAATTCGTCTGTTTATATTGATGAGTCATCGGTTTTGGTTGGTAACATTACTTTAGGTGATAATAGTAGTGTGTGGCCGTTAGTAGCTGCACGTGGTGATGTTAACTATATACGTATTGGTGAGCGTACAAATATACAAGATGGCAGTGTATTGCATTTATCTCGCGCAACTAAAAGCAATCCAGATGGTTATCCACTTATTATAGGTGACGATGTAACAGTTGGTCATAAGGTAATGCTGCACGGATGTGTATTAGGAAACCGTATACTTGTAGGTATGGGTGCTATTATTATGGATAACGTGGTTGTTGAAGATGATGTAATTATAGGTGGCGGCTCTTTGGTACCACCAAACAAACGCTTAGAGTCTGGTTACTTATATGTTGGAAGTCCAGCTAAGCAAGCCCGCCCTCTTACAGAGCAAGAACTTGCCTTCTTAAAAATATCTGCCGATAACTATGTATCACTTAAAGATGAATACTTAGCTGAAATCGCTAACTTAAGTTAATAAGCTTACTTCAATTTGGCCTGCCGAGTTATAGCTCTCTTCTTCGATAAGCTCCTCGGCACGTTCTTCGTAATCAAAACGATACTTTTCAAAATATTCTGTTGCGTGACTTTCGTCTGTTAATTTAAGTGTATTTACTTCTATTATACATTCCACCAGCATGCCACTAACTTGTGCAAAAAAAACTAACTGATGATCGGGCTCTCTAAACTCTAGCCTATCTATAAACTGTATTGCCTGATTCATTTAAGCATTCCTTGTTTGAGCGCATCAACGACGGGAAGTATTTTTGGCATTTTATTACGCCATACATAATATGCTTGAGCAGCTTGACCAACTAACATTCCGCTGCCATCTAAAAGCTTCGCGTTAATATTATGCTGTGCAACCCAATTCATAAAAATGGTATTTTGCAGTGAATAAAACATGTCATAAGCGACTTCACAGTTAGTTATGTGTTTTTCATCAAGAGCTGGAAGCTCATTATTCATACTGCTAGATGTAGAGTTTATAATTAGTGAGTAATCGCTTACTGGTAAATCACTAAAGCCAAAGCCAGATACTGGTCCATATTGAGTAAACAGCTCTGCGAGTTCTTTGGCTTTTTGTGCTGTGCGATTAACTATTATTATTTCCTGAGGGTTATGCTCTAACAAAGGTAAAATAACCCCTCGAGCAGCACCGCCCGCACCTATGATTAAAATGCGTTTATTAGTTATGGCTACTTCATTTGCGAGTAAATCATTTACAAAGCCCACACCATCGGTGTTATCACCGAGTAATGTGCCATCATCTCGTTTTTTTAATGTATTAACAGCCCCTACAATTTTAGCTAATGGCGTAAGCTCATCAGCCATTGCATAGGCTTGCTCTTTAAATGGCATTGTAACGTTAGCACCAACACCACCTTGCTCAAAAAAAGACAATACTGTTTTTTCAAAGTTATCGATAGGTGCTAATATTGCGCGATAGTCGATTTGCTCACCCAGTGATACAGCAAATTGCTTATGTATCGCGGGGGATTTTGAATGTTTAATTGGATTTCCAAAAACCGCATATTTGTCCATTTTAAAGCAACCTCTTTGCAGCTATATACTGCCTATTAACGATGATAAGTAATATGATTAAACGACTTTTTTCTAAATCTAAGCCAGCTCCCGAGCAACAGGCTCCTACTCCTGAAAAAACACCGTATGAAATAATAGGTGGAGAGAAAGGGGCGCGTGCTATCTCCAATCGATTCTACGACATAATGGAGTCAGATGAATACGCTAAACCGTTATATGATATGCATCCTCTGCCATTAGATCGAATTCGCCAAGTATTTTTTGAATTTTTATCTGGTTGGTTAGGCGGGCCAAACCTATTTACTGAAAAACATGGCCAGCCAATGCTACGTAAAAGGCATATGCCTTTTACTGTAGATAAAGCATTGCGCGATCAGTGGGTGCACTGCATGAATAAAACGCTGGATATAGAAATAGACAATCCGTTGTTACGTGAAGGCTTAAAACAATCATTCTCTCAACTAGCAACGCACATGATCAATCAGCATTAAATTTGTATTGTAACTAAATACAGAAAGGCGCTAATTAGCGCCTTTTTGATTACTGTGTAATTGTTATAATTGCCATTCTCTGGCTATCAGCTCACTTGGTTTACTAGTTAGCCACTCTTGCGGGCGTAAGTAATACTGATATAGGTTAGCTTCTGGGCTACTTGGCTCTGGTTTATAGTTATATTCCCAGCGTGCAAGTGGTGGCATAGACATTAATATAGACTCAGTGCGCCCGCCACTTTGCAGTCCAAACAACGTGCCTCTATCCCATACTAAATTAAACTCTACATAACGTCCGCGACGATAAAGCTGAAAATCACGTTGTTGTTCTGTGTATTCGTCATTTTTGCGACGTTCAATAATAGGTAAATAGGCATCTAAAAATCCATTACCCACCGATTGCATAAACGCAAAACTCTTTTCAAAACCAAGTTCGTTTAAATCGTCAAAAAACAAACCGCCTACTCCGCGCGTCTCGTCTCTGTGCTTTAAATAAAAATACTCGTCGCACCATGTTTTATATTTTGGATAAACTTCACTACCAAATGGCGCACAAATGTCGTGAGCAACTTGATGCCAATGCTGTACGTCTTCTAATACTGGATAAAAAGGAGTGAGATCAAATCCGCCACCAAACCACCATATTGGCTCTTCGCCTTCTTTTTCGGCTATAAAAAAGCGCACATTGGCATGACTTGTTGGTACATGAGGGTTTTTAGGGTGAATAACTAACGACACACCACATGCGTGAAAGCTTCGCCCTGCAAGCTCTGGTCTATGTGCTGTTGCAGAACCTGGCATTGAAGCGCCAAATACATGAGAGTAATTTACTCCACCTTGCTCTATTACAGTGCCATTTGTGGTTACACGTGTACGACCACCACCGCCTTCTGCTCGCTGCCAGTTATCTTCTATAAATTTAGCACTGCCATCTGCAGCCTCCAAACCTTGGCAAATAGTGTCTTGCAAAGCCATAAAGTATGCTTTTACTTGATTTAATAATTCGCTTTGCATATTAACCTCTAAATATTTTGCCAGTCATGGCGTCTTTTATTGTGCTTGGTTGAGTATTACCACCTAACGGCTCGTCAACGTAAAAGCCAACTTGTTCTGCAAATTGCGCTTTGGCTTGCTCAATACTAATTACCGTTTCTTGACCGGTTAAGTTTGCACTGGTTGATACTAATGGCTTACCAAACTCTTGGCACAAACGCTTTACTGTTGGATGGTTTGTTACTCTTACCGCGATGGTATCAAACTGCCCTGTGAGCCATTTAGGCGTATTTTTAGATGCAGGCATAACCCATGTAATTGCAGCAGGCCAACTCGAAAAAATATCAGCTCGTTTATCCATTGGTATTTTTGCATCATCTACGTATTTTAATAATTGTCCGTAGTTATCAGCAATTAAAATAAGTCCTTTTTCAACCGGGCGCTGCTTAATAGCTAATAGCGCCTCAACGGCTTGTTGATTATCTGGATCACAACCTAAACCATATACAGCTTCTGTTGGGTATAAAATAACTTCGCCTTGCGTTAAGCATGTTATTGCAGTGGGCGTATTTGAAAGGTCTGACAAAGTAGTCTCCAGATATAATTAAACGTTATTCAGTTGGGGTTAGCTTATGCATGCAGTTTTTTTGTGGGCATTGCAATAATATGCCGTTTGCCATATTTCTTTCTATGACGATAGGCCAGTCACATTCAGGACACGGATGTTCAACCGGTTTATTATTAAGCGTGTATTTACAACTTGGGTAGCAATCACAAGAATAAAATACTTTACCAAACTTATTACTGCGCGCGACTAAATGACCTTTTTTGCATTTAGGGCAACTAGGCAAAGTATCTTCGCTTTGCTTTTCTTCATTTTCGTTAGCAATGTAATGACACTCTGGATAACCCGTACACCCAATAAACATACCATAACGGCCATTTTTAACCACCAGCGGTTTGCTACACTCAGGACATGCTGAATCTTCTAATACTTTGATTTCGTTACTGTCGTGATGTGCCAGCGGCCTAATAAAGTCGCATTTAGGATAACTTGCGCATCCTAAAAAAGGGCCAGATTTACTATTGCGGATCACTAACTCTGAACCACACTGTGGGCATATCTCGTATTCTTTTTCGAGGGCGTGCTTGTTCGCCGAGAAAAGCGAATGGTCGATTTTACTCATGGTGATCCTAATAGGTTGGTGAATTTTCGCCTAATATACCCAAACCACTTAAAGATACAAGCAATGCCGTGCTTATCCTTTTAAGTAATTTGAGTACAATTAAGATAATTATCTCTAATGAAGAAGTTCGCTGGGTTCATCAAAAATCAAATCTTCCATTTGCTCATATGCCTCTTCAGAGCCAGGGACGTTAAACAAGATCATAAGTACAATCCACTTTAAGTCTTCTAGGCTTATAATTGGTTTATCGAGAGAGGCTAAACAGTCCATTACCATTTCACGTGTTACATTGTTAATTACGCCTATTTGTTCAATAAACATTAAAAAGCCACGACACTCAGCGCTGAGCCTTTGGCATTCACTATCGGTAAATATACGCACAGCATCTTTAGGGTTAGTAATAAGATAAGGAGACTCGTCACTGTGTTGTAAATCGGCGAGTTGCTCTAACCAATCGAGTGCTTTAAATATCTCAGGCTTATTAAAGCCCGCGCGCAGTAGCTCATCGGTTAACTCATTTTGCTCTGCAAATATATCCGCTTCGCTATGAATGTAATTTTCAAAAAGATATAAAAGAATATCAAACATATTACCTTCCTGCGCTCAACTTAATATAACCATCTAACACTCGCTCAATCTGATCGTCTAATTCTAAATCGAGCAACCTAGCGAGCACTTTGTCTATTGGCCACTGTGCGCGACGTACAATGTCGTCTACGCTGGTGACTTCAAAGCCAATACTATTTAAAACCTCGCATTGAGAATTTGCCTGAATAGGCTGCTCTTTGTTACATACATTATTGTCGTAAGTAAAACTCACCTCATCAAGAATGTCAGCCACGCTTTCTACCAGCTTAGCACCTTGCTTTATTAAAAAGTGACTTGCCTGCGCTAACGGGTTTTTAATAGAACCCGGTACTGCAAATACCTCTTTATTTTGTTCAAGCGCATAACGTACTGTAATTAACGAACCGCTTTTAATTTCAGCCTCAACAATAAGCACTCCCAACGATAACCCAGAAATAATACGATTTCGGCGCGGAAAGTTATGCGCATGAGCAGCTGCCCCTGGTAAAAACTCACTCACCAACAGGCCGCTTTCTAAAACTTGGTCTGTTAATAGTTTATGGCGTTTAGGGTAGTAAATATCAACCCCAGTACCAAGCACCGCTATGGTTTTACCCGTACTAGCAAGAGAGCCCTTATGTGCTGCTCCATCTATTCCCCGTGCCATACCTGAGGTAACTGTAATACCCGCTAAAGTTAACTCGTATGCAAATTCTGATGCTATTTCAAGCCCGGTAGGTGTGGCATTACGACTCCCTACAATTGCAATTTGTGGAGTAGATAATAACGAGACATCTCCCCTACAAAATAGTAATAAAGGCGCACTGGCAATCTGTCGGAGATCTTCTGGATAAAGCGCATCAAAAATACAGACAACCGTAATGTTGTGCAGCGTAATTAGTTGCTCATAATGGCTGACTTGTTGCCAATTGGTGTTGAGTAAATTACTCGCCTGATTAGCGGTTAATCCAAGCTGTAAAAGCTTGTCATGAGGTAAGTCGAATAACGACCCAAGGGAATAATTTGTAGATAGTGCTAAAAGGGTTTTGATACCCAACCCTTTACACATATAAAAGGCAAGCCAGTGGGCTAGCTTGCCAGATGACTGATCCATGCTCTCTCCTAGAGCACCGACTCGCTACTTCTTAATGAATAACTGCAATATCTCCAATGCGAATTGGGTGCTGGTTTTTAGTTATTAATGCATAACTTATTTTGTCATACACTTTAAAGACAATTAGCTCGCCAACTTTTTCTTTAGGCATGGTCCACGTTGTGTTTTGTTCGTCAGACTCATCACCAAATAATTGGCTCACATCAGATAAAAGCTTCTCGTATTTACTAGAATCTTCTGGGTAACGAGGGCCACGAGGACCATCAATAACCGTTGGCGATTGACGTTCTAGATCTAATACATGACCCGCTTCTATGTTTTGTTCACTGCCTAAGTTTAGCACTACAACATCCATTGTGCTGAATTCTCTAACTTGTCGTGGGGAAGCAATAATATTCCCTGTTACAGGCTCAGAAGGACGGTGAATATTAAAGTACGCAGGAAGCATTTGACCTTCCATTGCCGGCATTAAAAAATCGCCTTGCTGAATTTCTCGTTTAACAGATTCAACACGTAATGACGAAGGCACGCCATTGTGTTCATCACCCGCTCTAAACGCACGTGCGATACCCACGTAAGATGCACGCGTTGCTAACACCTCACCGGTTAAATCAGTGTAGGGGTCACCTTTATGGTAAATGGCATATGCTTTATGTACTTGTAAGTCGCCTTTAACATATAAAATATGGCCTAACGTTTGTGTTTTAGTATTTTCGTTAGCACCTAAAATATAAGGTTTGCCTTTAATATCGTCACTGTTCATTGCTTGCTCGTAACTGATATACGGTTTGATCATTTCAAGCGGCAAAGTAGTAATAGCATTACGCCCTTTTGGTGTAATACGACCCTGAGGAGATAGCTTTCTATATCCTTTATTAATCACTAAACGTGGGTTTCCATCTGCATCGTATATCAGCGCTAATGCATCACCGGGGTAAATTAGGTGCGGGTTGTCAATTTGTGGATTCATTTGCCAAAGTTCAGGCCATAGCCAAGGCTCATCTAAATAGATGCCAGAAATATCCCAAAGTGTATCGCCTTTTTTTACAACATACTGTTTTGGTGCATCTTTTTTTATTTTAAGCACGTCAGCAATTGCGGGAAACGCAGCACTTAACGTAAGCATGATTGCAAGTAATGGAGATTTCATTGAGCTTCCTTGTATTGTTTTTTCATTATTATTGCCCAAAACCTGTTAAAGGTGAACGCGAATGGCTAAAATAAGAGCATACAATACCCTAAATTAAGCACAAGTGAAAAAGGTAACTATGGCTAGGTTAGAAGTTTTAAGATTTCCAGATGAACGTTTACGTACTATAGCAAAAGATGTTGCACAAGTTGACGACACAGTACGCCAAATTGTAAAAGACATGCTAGAAACAATGTACGATGAAAATGGCATTGGACTTGCGGCCACGCAAGTAGATATTCATCAACGAATCGTTGTTATTGATGTATCAGAAGAGCGCGATGAGCCACTGGTATTAATTAATCCACAAATCATTAAAAAAGACGGCTCTACCGTTAGCGAAGAAGGCTGTTTATCAGTACCTAACTCGTATGCAAAAGTAGACCGCGCTGAAACAGTAACAGTCGCTGCACTTAACGAAAACGGTGAAGAGTTTGTACTAGATGCAGATGAATTACTGGCTATTTGTATTCAACACGAACTAGATCACCTTCAAGGTAAGCTGTTCATTGATTACTTATCTCCATTAAAGCGCCAACGTATTCGTAAAAAGCTTGAAAAAGAAGCCAAGTTTGCAGAACAGTAATAAGCACCTTAGGAAAACTCAGTGACTCAACCATTACGCATTATATTTGCCGGTACGCCGGACTTTGCAGCACGTCATTTACAAGCGCTGATACAAAGCGAACACCAAATAGTGGGTGTATATAGCCAGCCAGATCGCCCTGCTGGTCGTGGTAAAAAATTAAAAACCAGTGAAGTGAAAGCGCTAGCGCTTGAGCACAACTTACCGGTTTTTCAGCCACAGTCATTAAAAAATGATGAAGCACTAGCAGAGCTAACAAGCTTAAATGCCGACATTATGATTGTTGTAGCGTATGGCTTAATCTTACCTAAAGCTATATTAGAAGCCCCACGTTTGGGTTGTTTAAATGTGCATGGCTCTATATTACCGCGCTGGCGCGGCGCTGCACCGATTCAACGCGCAATTTGGGCAGGTGATGAACAAACCGGCGTAACAATAATGCAAATGGATGAAGGGCTAGATACCGGCGATATGCTACATATAAGTCGCTGCCCTATTAGCACGACAGAAACTAGCGCTAGTTTATATACAAAGCTTGCTGAGCTAGGTCCAGACGCGTTAATTGAAACCATTAATAAATTAGCGAATGGCGAGCTCACCCCTGAACCTCAAAATGATGAACTTGCTAACTACGCTAAAAAGCTTTCTAAAGAGGAAGCTAATATCGATTGGTCAATGAGTGCACTGCAAATTGAGCGAAACATTCGCTCTTTTAATCCATGGCCAGTGTGCTTTACCCAAATGGGTGGGCAAACAGTAAAAATTTATCAAGCGCAGGTTGTGCTGCAATCAGGTGATCCTGGGCAAATTTTATCAAGCGATAAGAATGGCGTAGTAGTGGCGTGTGGCGAACACGCTTTATGTATTACGCAATTACAGCCGCAAGGTAAAAAACCAATGGCAATTAACGACTTTTTAAATGGTCGTAGTGACTGGGTTACCCCTGGCACAATATTAGGCGAAAACAATGAGTAATGTTCCAAACGTACGAGCGCTGGCCGCTGAAACTTTATATAACGTAGTTGATAAAGGCGCATCGCTTAATCAAGAACTTCCATTTGCAAGCCAAGGCTTGCCGCCTAAAGATAAAGCGTTGCTACAGCAAATTTGTTATGGCGTTTTACGCTACTTACCGAGCCTTGAAAATTACTGCCAACACTTAGTAGAGCAGCCATTAAAAGGTAAACGTAGAATATTTCAGTTTTTATTATATGTAGGTATTTATCAACTGCAGCATATGCGCGTACCACCACATGCTGCAATTTCAGAAACTGTAAACGCACTGGCTCAACTACGCGCTTTAGGATTAAAAGGGCTGATAAACGCCATTTTACGTAGTTTTCAGCGCCAACAAGCAGAGCTTGAAGAAAAAGCGAAGCTTATTCCGGTATGTTTATACAACCATCCAAATTGGTTTATTAAACAGGTGCAAACAGCCTACCCAGATAGCTGGGAAGCACTACTTGAAGAAAACCAGCAACAAGCGCCAATGTGGCTTCGTGTAAACCAAGCACAATTTAGCACGCAAGAATACAGCGAAATGCTCAGCGCTAACGATATTGAACACACCTTAAACCCTGACTTTATTGATGGGATTAAGCTTGCCAAACCACGTGATGTATTTTCGTTGCCTGAGTTTGATACAGGTGCATGTTCAGTACAAGATGCTGCAGCACAGTTGGCAGCCCGCTTTTTAGAACCTAAAGCAGATGACTATATTTTAGATGCCTGTGCAGCACCTGGCGGAAAAACGTGTCATATATTAGAGCTTGCTGATGCTGATGTACTTGCACTTGATAGCGACTCAACTCGCCTTGAACGCGTTAAGCAAAACTTAACTCGTATTGGCTTAGGTGCAGACCTACAATGTGGCGACGCATCACAACCACATACTTGGTGGGACGAAAAATTATTTGATCGTATTTTGCTTGATGTGCCTTGTTCAGCCACTGGCGTAATTCGCCGTCACCCTGATATAAAATGGTTACGTCGCGCATCAGATATCGAAGACTTATCTAAGTTACAAAACGATATTCTTGATAGCATTTGGCCACTGTTAAAACCAGGTGGCACATTGGTATATGCTACGTGTTCGGTTCTTCCACAAGAAAACCAACAGCAAGTTGCTAAGTTTTTAGCTAATAACGATGATGTAGAACATATACCTCTACACGAAAATGATACCGTAACAACTCCAGGTTTGCAGTTACTGCCCGGTGAAAGTGATGGATTTTATTACGCTAAGCTAGTTAAAAAAGCCTAATAGCCGTACACTAAATAGTTAGCCATTTATGAAACATTAAATGGCTATTTTTTTAATTAAATTATGATCAATACCACGGGTAAATAATGAAAATAATTATACTCGGTGCCGGGCAAGTTGGTGCTACGCTTGCTGAAAACTTAGTTGGCGAACAAAACGAAATTACCGTTGTTGATATAGACGGTAACCGATTACGTGAACTTCAAGATAAGTACGACTTACAAGGGGTTATGGGCCACAGCGCGCACCCTGATGTATTACGCCGTGCAGGCGCTGAAGATGCCGATATGATTATAGCGGTAACCAGTTCAGATGAAGTGAACATGGTTGCATGCCAAGTGGCGTACAGTATTTTTAAAACGCCCACTAAAATTGCCCGCATTCGCTCAGAGCAATATTTAAAATACCGCGAAAAACTATTTCAAAACGATGATTTACCAATCGATCATTACATTGCTCCCGAAGCACTGGTCACTAAGTATATTCGCCGTCTAATTGACTACCCTGGTGCTCTGCAAGTATTGCAGTTTGCTGATGGCATGCTCTCGTTAGTAGCCGTAAAAGCTTACTATGGGGGTTTATTAGTAGGTTATGCGTTATCTGCACTTAAAGAACATATTCCTAATGTAGAAACTCGTGTTGCCGCTATTTATCGTCAAGGTAAAGCAATCAAACCATTGGGTACCACCGTTATTGAAGCCGATGACGAAGTATTCTTTATTGCCGCTACAAAACATATACGCGCAGTAATGAACGAGCTACAAAAACTTGAGCGTTCGTACAAAAAAATTATGATAGCTGGTGGCGGTAACATTGGGGCAGGCCTTGCCCGCTCACTTGAAAAAAACCACACCGTTAAACTAATTGAACGCAGTAAAGAACGTGCCGAGCAACTCTCAGAAATGCTCGATAACACGGTCGTTTTTTGTGGTGACGCATCTGATCAAGAACTGCTCTCAGAAGAGCATATTGAACAAGTCGATGTATTTATTGCCGTAACCAACGACGATGAAGCAAACATTATGTCGGCCATGCTTGCAAAACGTATGGGCGCACAAAAAACCATGGTACTTATTCAACGTGGAGCTTACGTTGATTTGGTACAAGGCGGCGAAATAGATATTGCCATATCGCCACAACAAGCAACTATATCAGCGTTATTAACGCACGTACGCCGTGGTGATATTGTTAACGTGTATTCACTGCGTAAAGGCGCAGCAGAAGCCATTGAAGCGGTTGCTCATGGTGATGAAAACACATCTAAAGTGGTTGGTCGTGCGATTGCCGACATAAAACTTCCTGCAGGTACAACCATTGGGGCAATAGTACGTAATGACGATGTGTTGATAGCTCACGATGATACAATTATTATGTCGGGCGATCATGTCATCATGTTTTTAATCGACAAAAAACACATTACCGTTGTAGAAAAACTATTCCAAGTAAGTGCTATATTCCTTTAACTAGTTACTCTAATTAGTTAATTTAATACACAAAAAAGCCGCTGACTAAGGCGGCTTTAATGGAGTATGCTTAAATATTGATTACTGTACTTTTGAAAACTCTTCTTTAGAGATTTCACCATTACCATCAGTATCCAAATCATCAAAAATCTTTACAAGCTGAGGGTTAACCTTTGCTTCTTCCATTGTAATAGCACCGTTACCGTCTGCATCAAAAGAGGCAAAATCTACTGCGGCATATGCTGCTGATGAAGATGCTAAAACGATAACTGCAAGTGTTGTATTTAATGTTTTCATAATAATATTCCTAGTAATATGGGAAGTCCTTTTCAAAGATCCCTGACTGTGAAAAATGTTTAATCTGAAAAGATTAATTAGTAATTAGCGAATTCTTCTTTAGAAAGCTCGCCGCTACCGTCGGTATCTAGCTCAATAAATTCAGCCATTAAATCAGTATCGACTGCCGCTTCGCTTGGGCTAATTGTGCCGCTACCATCGATATCAAGGCTGTCAAAGTCTGATGCTGCAAATGCAGCGGAAGAAGATGCTAGTACTATAAGTGCTAATGCTTTATTTAAATGTTTCATAACTTAATCCTTCAATGTTCTATCAAAAAAATTGCTTCGTTTAACTTAAAACGTAATTTTTCACTTCCTTGTTATCCTCTTTCGTAAGCTCCCTTGCCTACTTAGGTGTCTTTGGCAACTCAGGATAAATACTTTTTAATTAAGCTTCTGAAAATTCTTCTTTTGATAACTCACCATTTTGGTCAGTATCAAGCTCAGAAAACATGCTCATTAGCTTTGCATCTACTGATGCTTCTGCTTGGCTAATTGTGCCACTGCCGTCTACATCCAGTGTGTCAAAATCTGTTGCAGCAAAAGCGGCTGAAGAAGATGCAATAGCGATAAGTGCTAAAGTTTTATTAATGCTTTTCATAATATGTATCCTTCAAATTTATGTGTGTGCGATTAAGTATTTCACTTTGAATCACGATTTCGTTCAGTACACTTAGACTATTACAACTTAGATGCCAACATTTAAAAGCTATTAATTTTCAATAAGTTAAATATAAAACGTACAACAAGAAGGCGTTTTTAAAATAGTTATTGTTGCCCTTTAGCAACACGTTTTAAAGAGATGACATTAAAGTCATTAAAAACATATAGTTATGTTTATATAAAAAGATACATTTTTAAATGTACGGTTTTAAAGGAGGGATTTTAAAGAATAATTGAGATAAATTTTAACGAGGAAGCTTTAATAACAAAAAATAAGCTGTAAAAAATAATACGTAATCAGTTGTTTTATTTAAATAATAATTTTAATTATGAAAGAGAAAAAAACATTTTATAAATACTGACGTAAAATGCCTTTTTGTTGCAAATAAGCGAAAACCTATTTATTCAACGCTAGGCTCAAGCGCAGAAGGGTCTATAAAATGCTCTTTCATGAAGGCTTTCATTTCATCCTCGCTTGCTAGTAGCTTAATTCCACAGTGCACACCGGCAGCATGCTCTTTAACACTGCAAATTTCACCTTCAAAATCTTTATCACTGCTATTAAGTACGACAGTGCATTGCATATCTTTAATACTTTCAACTTGCTGATCGTCTCTAATATCAAACATTACACCAGTGAGTGAAATGTCTTTAATAAGGCCTTCAAGTACCCTATCGTCACTTAGCTTTAGCTTTGCAGGTAATAAGGTAGGTATGCGTGTTTGTGAGCGTAGCGCAAATAACTGCACTTGCTTTGGAAAGTTTATAAACACGAGTTTAGCGGGATGAGAGGCTACCGACATAATTTGCTGGCGAAACGCAATAACTTGCCCGCCACTGCCTTCAATAAGCGCTCTTACAACAACCATTACGCCATCACGTAAATAGTCACTCGCCACAGGTAAACGCTTTGCATTGGGATAATTTAAAATAATAAACTGTTTATCGAGTAAACCAACTAATTCAGTTTTAACACGCTTACTGCTTGTAGGTGTTAATATTTCTAGGTCGACTAAGCTGCCTACACTTATATGCTTTAGCTTTTCTAAATTTGTTGGCATATCCCTTTCCCAATAGTTCGTAATTTAAAACTTAAGCCGCTCGTTTATCCACGCCAAAATGTAGGCGTAAATAGTACTAGTAACGTAAATATTTCTAGCCGACCAAACACCATTGCAATGGTCAGTAACCATTTAGCACCATCGGTTATAGCGCCATAATGCGACGCTACATCCCCCAGACCTGGACCTAAGTTATTTAAACAAGCCGCAGTGGCTGAGAACGCAGTTATGTTATCCATACCCGTGCCCATAAGCGCTAACATAATAATAATAAACACCAACGCATATGCAGAGAAAAATCCCCACACGGCTTCTACTACTTTGTCTGGCAACGCCTTTCGACCCAGCTTGATTGAATATATAGCCCGTGGGTGCACCAAACGATTAAGCTCACGCACACCCTGCAAGTAAAGTAAGAACACGCGCACTACTTTCATACCACCACCAGTAGAGCCTGCACAGCCACCAATAAAGCTCGAAAATATAAGTAAAATAGGTAAAAACAAAGGCCATGTTGAAAAGTTATCAGTAGCAAAGCCTGCTGTTGTACTCATAGAAACAGCCTGAAATAACGCCTGATCGAGGGTTTCATCGCCATTAGCAAATATTTCATTAGAGGAAAGTACGGTAAAACAAATAACCACCAGCGCTAATTGAATACACAAAAACACCTTAAACTCAGGGTCTCGAATATAAACTTGTATGTTACGACTGGCCACTGCGGCGTAATGCAGGGAGAAGTTAACAGCGGCAATAATTAAAAAGAACACACAAATAAAGTTAATTACAGGGCTGTCAAAGTGCCCCATAGAAGCATCGTAAGTAGAAAAACCACCTATCGCGACCGTTGAGAATGCATGACATATCGCATCAAACCACTCCATCCCGGCTGCCCAATAAGCCAGCATACAAGCAATAGTCAGTGACACATAAATATACCAAAGGTGCTTTGCTGTATCGGCAATTCGCGGGGTCATTTTGGAATCTTTTACAGGCCCAGGTATTTCAGCGCGATATAACTGCATACCACCAACACCTAGCATGGGGAGTATAGCAACAGCGAGTACGATTATACCCATACCGCCAAACCACTGGAGTTGCTGGCGATAAAACAACACCGACTTAGGTAAGTACTCAATACCGGTAAGTACTGTAGCGCCGGTGGTTGTTAAGCCAGAGAATGCTTCAAACACCGCATCGGCGAGCGATAAATTAGGTTCTTGTAAAAATATAAGCGGCAAGGACGCAAACGCCCCAAGTACCAGCCAAAACAAAACAACAATTAAAAAGCCTTCACGTGCTTTTAAGTCACCGTTTTCATGGCGGTTTGGGTAATAAGCCATCATGCCAATAACAACACTAAAGATAAATGCTAAAACAAAAGGAACACCACCACCGTCTTTATATATTAAAGACACCAGTGCCGGAGGCACCATGGTAATACTAAACAGCGCAACAAGTTGGCCAAGAATTTTTATGATGGTACGAAATTGCATTTAGCTTGTCGCTTTTATTATTAGTAAATTCAGGCTGAGTAGTATCAACCAAATTAAATAGGGTCAGTATGCATTACATGCAATTTGTGTAGGTTATTACTCTTTAATAGTTAACTCAACTGCGCCGTGACTTAAATCAAAAATATCTTTGATTGCTTGCTGAGCTTCGCGACTATCTATTGTAATCACCCATTCAATATTAGCAGTAAATTGCTTATCAATATTAAGCACTTGATACTTTGTTTTTAATAACTGCTCAATCGCACCTTGCATGCTGTACTCGCTACTCCCTGTAATTTCAACACTGGGAACTTTAAGTACCGTTTGCAATTTTACTAATGCATTATTTAATGAGCCACCATAAGCACGTACTAACCCGCCCGTGCCTAATTTTATGCCGCCAAAGTAACGTGTAACAACAGCTGTGATTTCGCCAAGGCCTGAACCCACCAGCACATTTAACATAGGTTTTCCTGCAGTGCCATTTGGTTCACCATCGTCCGAAAAACCATAAACATGGCTGCCACCGGGGTTGCCTGCCACATGTGCCCAGCAGTTATGACGCGCATCGCTATACTTTTCTTCAATGCTTTTAATAAATGCTTTAGCTGAATTTAAATCGGGGGTATGTGCAATGTGAACTATAAACGTACTTTTTTTAATTTCTTCTTGATGAAAAACGTCAGCAGCGGGATATTTATATTCAGACATATTTTAAACTTGTAAAAAGGGGGCCAAAAGGCCCCTTTAAATAATGTACGTATTTTAACGTGTATAAACTAATTAGTGTTAACTAGAATTAATCGAGCGCTAAATCTCGTGTCATATTCTCTAAGCTATCTTCGTGAACAATAATGTTATCTTCAATACGAATACCGCCAAATGGTTTAAATGACTCAACCTTTTCCCAATTAATAAATTGCTTATTATCGGTTTGCGCTAAATCACCAAGCAGTGAATCAATAAAATATAAGCCTGGCTCAATGGTAAATACTTGGTTTTTTTCAATCAGGCGAGTACAACGCAAGAACGGATGCCCTTCAGGCGATGGCTGATGTGCGCCCTTTTCGTCACTCATAAAACCACCCATATCATGCACTTGTAAACCTAAGTGATGCCCTAGTCCATGCGGGAAGAAAGTAGAGGTGATTTTACGCTCAACAATTTCCTCAGCGGGTAGGTTAACAATTTTAAAGTCACTGAGTATTTGTGCGATACGGTTATGGCATTCAACGTGTAAATCACCATAAAGCATACCCGGCTTTAAACCTTTACCTAACTCTATTTGTTGAACTGTCATAGCTTGTACAAGCTCAGCAAACTCACCCTGCTTTTTAAAATCATACGTACGAGTAATATCAGCAGCATAACCATTAAAGTTTGCACCAGCATCAATTAAAAATGAGTTATGAGTGTGTGGCGCTTTTGGATCAAAGTGCGTGTAGTGCAAAATAGCGCAGTTTTCGTTAAGCGCAACAATGTTGCCGTACGGCATTTCATTTTCGCTTTGACGTGTTGCCATTAAGTACGCTTGCTGAATATCGAACTCGCTACCACCATTAAAGAATGTGTCGCGTGCAGCTTTATGCCCATCTACTGCAATGCGGTTAGCGTTGCGTAAACATTCAAGTTCGTACTGCGTTTTATAAGCGCGGTGGTAATGAAAATAGTTAAGTACAGGCTCAGGGTTCATAATACTAAAACCAAGTGCTTGCGCTACTTCAATATATTCGCCCATGTAAGCGTATTTAGCTTTGTCGTATGGTAATAACTTTTCAACTTGATCAGGCTGAAGTAATAGCTCTATATCAAAGTACTCAGCCCAAAAGTCGCGAGGCTCGTCTGGTACTTTATGCCAAAAATCTACCGGGCGATAAAATATTAGTTTTGGTTTGTCGCTGCCATTTACCACAATCCAGCAATGAGGATTATCAATAACCGGTAACCACGCTTTAAACTGTGGATTAACTTTAAATGGATAATACATATCATCTAAAAACTGGCGCTTAGCTTGGCCTGAATGAATTACTAATCCTTCTAACCCTTCGCTATTACAAATTGTACGAGTACGCTGTTGCAGTGTTGCAATATGTTCGGCGTATAAAACGGCTAATTTATCCATTGTTAATCCATCTGTTAAATTTAACTTGCTCTGAGTCTACCACTTAAACACTAAGCGCTCAAAAAAGGGGGATATTTAACATGTAAACATCCCCCTTATTAATACCTATACCTATCGTGTTAAGTTATTGGTCGATTGGTCGATTGGTATCATATATTCAACCGCCCATTTTCATTTCGAGTAGCGGCGCTAATACATTACCTTCTCGACCCATTCTTGTATGGTAAACCTGCCTGTACGCAAATACATTTTTTACGTAATCGCGGGTTTCGCGATACGGAATAAGCTCTACCCATAACTCAGCCGGAATAGCGTCATCAGGTAACCAACGCTTTATACGGTGATAACCCGCATTATAAGAAGCTGTTGCCAGCACCTCATTGCCATGGTTTTTCTTTTTTAAGTACTGTAAGTAACTAGTACCTAACCTAATATTTGTTTTAGGTTGATATAAACGACTACTTGTCACACTGCCTTTATTTACATACTCAGCAGTACTAGGTAATAACTGCATTAAACCACGCGCATTAGCATGCGAGCGTGCATCTGGCGCAAAAGAGCTTTCGCGCCTTGCAATAGCAATACTCCAGGCAACATCTATCTTGCTACGTTTACTGTAGCGCTCAAAAACATCTTGAAACGCAAACGGAAAACGTTGCTCTACGTTATCCCACGCTTTAATTTTTGCTAAAGTAAAGATAGTACTGTCGTGCCAACCTAAATCGGTAGATAGTTGTGATGCTGCTAGCTTTTCTTCATCGCTAGACGTATCCGTTAAATAATTCCACTCACGGCGCGCCGACGTAAAGCGCTCAATATCATAAAGTGCTTTTGCACGCTTAAAGCCAGGTGCATTACTTACTTTATCTACAAGCACCTTATCGACTGCTAAAGGTTGATTATTTAAATCAACGGGCAAACCTAAACGTGCTGCTGCTAAAAAGCCGTAATAATCACGATTAGCCGCTACTTTTTTCCAAATATCGTCTGCTTTTTGTTGCTCGCCACGTTTAGCATAGCTATAAGCTAACCAATATTGCTGGCCAAGGCTTAAATCCTCTTTTCCTGTAAAAAACGCAGCAATCCCTTCCCAATCTTGGGTTTTGAGCATATTGCCCAGTTGCCATTGAATAAGCTTGCTGTCTAATCGCTCTTTCGGCACTTTATTTAGCCAAAAGCTCGCTTGCTTATGCCCGCTTGAAGCAAGTGACAACGCAAAGGTGTAATACACGTCAGCTTTATCTTCATCACTATACTTAAATATTTTTTCTAGTTTTTCCCATGCTTTTAAAGCAAGCTCTTTATCGCGCCAAACCAAACGCTTAACACCATAAATTGCTATTTGGCCTTCTTTAGCCGACTTATTTTTATATCGATATAATCCAGCTGCCGTGCTTGGATCTTTTCGCACTTTTAAATATAAGTCAGCTAAGTAACGATCCTTACTTGGCAATAAAGTTTTTAAGTAAGGTAATAAGCTTTGCGTCCCGCCTTGTGCAGCAAGTGTTACACGCTTCCAAACCGTTTCTTCTTTCATGTAGCCTTTTTTACGCCACGTAGAAAACAAACTATCACAGCCATTAGGTTGCGATTTACCAACGGCCCATAAGTTGGTCACCTGATTTAGAATCGCCTTTTCAGGCGCGCCCAAGTCGAGCTGAAAATCTAAATAAGTACAGGTAAGCCCAGTATTAGAAGTTTCACGGTAGTTGCGTATGTACGCCGCTTTTTCATTGTTCTCTTTTAAATACTCCAACCACGCTTTGCGCACAGGCCACTCAAGCGGTGTATGCTGGTATATATTTAAATAGTCTTCTATCTCTGCCTGATGCTTAATACTCGGGTGACGTTGCCAATATGTTTTTTCAACATACGGTTTTAACGGATGATTTAGGTTACTAACCGCTTGTTTAAAGTCTTGGTAACTTCCGTACCTTACTTTTTTTTCGGCATCTAAAAAGGCATCGTTATCGATACTTGCCTCGGCAGAGTGAAGAGGGAAAATGAATGCAGCTGCCGCAACACTTAGTAAATATTTTTTCATAATGTCCTTTAATAAAAATTAAAGTAGTGAATAAAAACTTTTCAACCACCTTAGCACCAAACCAGCTATATTTTAACCAGTCGATTGTAACCGAGTTAAATTTTTCGTTGCATTTTTAATTTAAAGCAAGCACACTGATTGAAATGCAAACTCATCGTACCAGTCTTAGTTCGTCAACTAGGGAGAATAATAATGTTATATAAAAGCGATTCCTTTGAAGTTAGCTTCCTAAAGGAAAACATCGCCGAGTTTAAGTTTTGTGTTGCAGGTTCTGTAAACACATTATCTCAAAAAACTCTTTCAGATTGCGCAGCAGCATTAAAAGAATTAGCTGCCAATACTGATATCAAAGGCATGATTTTTACCAGTGATAAAGACCACTTTATTATTGGTGCCGATATCTTCGAATTTTTACCTACATTTACTAAACCTGAAGAAGAATTAGTAGTGTGGATCAAAAACGCAACTGACGTTTTTGATGCAATCGAAGATTTACCATTTCCAACTCTAAGCGCTATAAACGGTATGGCACTTGGCGGTGGTTGTGAGTGGGCACTTGCTACCGATTATCGTGTAGCAAGCGAAACAGCTAAAATGGGCCTACCAGAAGTTAAACTTGGCATAATGCCTGGTTTTGGTGGCACAGTGCGCTTACCACGTATCATTGGCGCCGATAACGCGATGATGTGGATTACCTCAGGCGCAGAAAACCGCGCAGCAGATGCCCTTAAAGTAGGTGCGTTTGACGCGGTAGTTAGTGCTGACAAACTTTTAGAGTCAAGTGTATCAACACTTGAGCTAGCGATTTCTGGCAAGCTAGATTGGCAAGCAAAACGTAACGTAAAACTACAGCCACTTAAATTAAACCGTGTTGAGCAAGGCATGAGCTTTGCTATGGCAGAAGGTATGGTAATGGGTAAAACCAAAGGCCACTATCCTGCACCGGTTATGGCTGTACGTACTATTAAAGCAGCGGCAAACTGTACTCGCGATGAAGCAATGGCAATCGAAAACGCTAACTTTGCTAAATTAGCACGTACACCAGAAGCAGCTGCACAGACAGGTATATTCCTAGCTGACCAATACATTAAAGGTAAAGCACGTAAATTTGCTAAACAAAGCGATGTAGAAATTAAACAAGCCGCTGTATTAGGGGCTGGTATTATGGGTGGCGGTATTGCATACCAGTCTGCTTATAAAGGCACACCTATTATAATGAAAGACATCCAACAAGATGCGCTTGATTTAGGTATGGGTGAAGCGTCTAAGTTATTAGGTGCAAAAGTTAAGCGTGGCCACATGCCAATGGAAAAAATGTTGGCAACACTTAGCAAAATTAAGCCAACACTTAACGCGTCAGACCTACAAAGCGCCAACATTATTGTTGAAGCCGTTGTAGAAAACCCTAAAGTTAAGCAAGCAGTACTCGCTGATCTTGAAAAGACCATGCCAGAAGGTACGGTACTTACTTCAAACACATCAACTATTTGTATTGATTTACTAGCACAAGCGCTAGATAAGCCAGAAAACTTCTGTGGTATGCACTTTTTCAACCCTGTGCCAAAAATGCCATTAGTAGAAATTATCCGTGGCGCAAAAACCTCAGATAAAACAATTAATGCAGTAGTTGATTACGCACTTAAATTAGGTAAATCGCCAATTGTTGTTAACGATTGCCCAGGCTTTTTTGTAAACCGTGTTTTATTCCCTTACTTTGCAGGTTTTAGCAAATTAGTGGTTGAAGGCGCTAACTTTGCAAAAGTAGATAAAGTAATGGAAAACGTATTTGGCTGGCCTATGGGTCCGGCTTACTTACTTGATGTTGTAGGTATTGATACAGCATTCCATTGTACTGGCGTAATGGCTGACGGTTTCCCTGAGCGTATGGCGCGTGCTGATAAAGACCCTGTAACTATTTTTGCCAACGAAAAACGTTTTGGTCAAAAGAACAAAGCCGGTTTTTACAAATACGAAACAGATCGTCGCGGTCGTCTTAAAAAGTCTCATGACGAGACAGCAGTTGAGCTACTAAGCCCAATTACAGACGCACCAAAAGAATTTGATAAACAAGAAATCATCGACCGTTGTATGATTCCAATGATTAACGAAGTGCTACTGTGTTTGCAAGAAGGCATTGTTGCCTCTCCGCAAGAAGCAGATATGGCATTAGTTTACGGTGTTGGTTTCCCTCCATTTAGAGGCGGCGCGTTCCGTTACTTAGATCAAACTGGTTTAGCTAACTTTGTTGCAGCAGCAGACAAATACGCTCACCTAGGTGCGATTTACCAAGTATCTGAGCAAACTCGCAAGTGGGCCGAAGAAGGTCGTGTTTTCTATAAGGTGGAAGGTTAATATCATGAATAATCCAGTAATTGTAGATTGTATCCGCACACCAATGGGTCGCTCTAAAAGTGGTGTATTCAAACATAAACGTGCTGAAGACTTAAGCGCACATTTAATGAAAGGCTTACTTGATCGCAACCCAGCAGTTGATCCAGCATCAATTGACGATATTTATTGGGGTTGTGTACAGCAAACATTAGAGCAAGGCTTTAACGTAGCACGTAACGCAGCATTACTTGCCGGTATCCCACACAGCGTACCTGCTGTAACGGTTAACCGTTTATGTGGATCGTCAATGCAAGCATTGCATGACGCTGCACGCGCAATAATGACAGGCGCTGGCGACACTTACCTAATTGGTGGTGTTGAGCACATGGGTCACGTACCTATGACTCACGGCAACGACTTTCACCCTGGCCTTGCAACAACGATTGCACAAGCATCGGGCTCAATGGGTTTAACAGCAGAATACCTTGCAACACTTCATGGCATTAGCCGTGAGCAACAAGATGAATTTGCTTATCGCTCACATCAACGTGCACAAGCTGCAACTGTTGAAGGCCGTTTTCGTCGCGAAATTTTAGCAATGGAAGGTCACGCAGCAGATGGTTCGCTTATATTAGTTGAAGACGACGAAGTAATTCGCCCAGAAACAACAGTAGAAGGCCTATCAAAACTTCGCCCTGTATTTAATCCTGCATCGGGTACGGTAACAGCCGGTACGTCTTCTGCACTTTCTGACGGCGCATCTGCAATGTTAGTAATGAGCGAAGAGAAAGCAAAAGAACTTGGCTTACCAATTCGTGCGCGTATTAAAGCAATGGCAGTCGCTGGTTGCGATCCATCAATTATGGGTTACGGCCCAGTACCAGCAAGTAAAAAAGCACTTGCTCAAGCCGGTATTACAATTGATGACCTAGGCGTAGTAGAACTTAACGAAGCCTTTGCAGCACAATCATTACCTGTAATGAAAGATTTAGGGTTAATGGATGTTGTTGACGAAAAAGTGAATTTAAATGGCGGCGCAATCGCACTTGGTCACCCTCTGGGTTGTTCGGGTTCGCGTATTAGCACATCGCTTATTCACTTAATGGAAGACAAAAATGTACGATACGGTTTAGCAACTATGTGTATTGGTTTAGGCCAAGGCATTGCAACTGTATTTGAACGTGTTCAAGACTAATTAGTTTTAAACATGTAAAACCATCTTGGTGATTAAAAAGGCGGACTGATTTTATTCAGTTCGCCTTTTTTATTAGCTTTAATTTAGTAAAAATTATCAGCTATAACACCAGTATGTAGTACTACGGAATTATGTGATCGGGCGTATTATTAAATAACGTATTTTGAAGCAATAAAGTTTCAAATAAAATGAACATATTAAGATAAGTAAAATAGTTAAATTACACTTAAAATTGCGTTAAACTCCCAAACTTATTAATTGCTATACCTAAGCACTCGCGTACGCAGCAATCACTTTAATTAAACAGGTCAATTTATTATGAGCTTTGATAATCCCGATCACCAATTAGATGCCATAGGCCTTCGCTGCCCAGAGCCAGTAATGATGGTACGTGCTGCTATTCGTAAAATGAGTGATGGTGAAACGTTATTAATAACTGCTGATGACCCGTCAACAACTCGCGACATTCCGAGTTTTTGTACGTTTATGGATCACACGCTGGTGGCTAAAGATGCAGAAGAAGCACCGTATAGATATGTGGTTAAGAAAGGGCTTTAAAATAACGTAGGTTGGGTTGAGTTTTACGAAACCCAACATATTTAATAATCACCAAAATAGTTTTATTCGCCACACATGTTGGGTTTCGCTTCACTCTACCCAACCTACGAAATCCCCTTGGTGTTAATGCTGAATAAACACTACAACGTCCTTGTCACAAATCCATTAATTCACTCGGGCTGCTTTAAAAATACAGCTATCACTTCTTCGTTATCGTCACTTGTGGCTTGTCGTAGTCACTGTAATCAATACTTACTATGTATGTGCCTTTTATTGCTGGTGTGAAACTAAAGTAGTTATAAATAGTATTACAGTCTGCGATAGCTGGTTGGCCGAGTGTTAGGCTTTGCCCTGCTGGTTGTGCGTCGCTGTAACCACAGTTGTAACCTTCACTAAAATCGACATCGGCTATTTTAAATTCGTACACTTTACCAGGCGTCGAAAATTTCACTTCTGCTTGATAAAGCGCAGGGCCAACTGGTGCAAACTGATACTGGGGTTCTGCATCCCACAGTGTAAAGTCGCCACGTAAGTAAATTGTGCGGTCAAGCTCTTGCTGTGGTAATACATCGTTAATCGAAATTTGGCTTGTACAGGCAGTAAGTAAACCAGCAATTGCTAAGGTTAAAATTCGTTTCATAGAAATCATCAATGGGGTTTCCTTTGCATACAGTGAAAACTAAAAAGCCAGCAAAACGCTGGCTTTTAAAATTGCTAATCGGTGTTATTTTTGTAAAACAGAAATATCTGCAATACCTAAAAACAATCCGCTTAACTGGCTTAGCAGCGCAAGACGATTTTGCTTAACAGCTTCATCGTCGGCCATAACCATTACGTTGTCAAAAAAGTTATCAACACTTTCGCGAATACCTGCCAATTGGCTTAATGCTTCTTGGTAGTTTCCATCTGCGTAAAGTGGTGCAAGGTCAGTGGCAAATTTTGCTACTTGTGATGCTAATACTTTTTCAGCGTCGTCGCTTAATAAGCTCTCATCAACACTACCTTGGCTGGTAATGTCGTTTTTAGCCAGAATATTACCTACACGCTTATTAGCTGCTGCAAGCGCTTCTGCTGCGTCTAATGTACGGAAGTGGCTTACGGCTTTAACACGGCGATCAAAATCAACAGGTTTAGTCGGACGACGTGCAAGCACTGCTTGAATTACGTCTACTTCAATACCTTCGTCTTGATACCAAGCACGGAAGCGCCCTAGCATAAATTCAAATACGTCAGTTGATACATTTAAGTTAGTTAACTTGTCGCCAAACAATGTTTGCGATTTAGCTACTAGGTCTAAAATATCAAGTGGTAGTTCTTTTTCTACCATAATGCGAAGTGCACCAATAGCAGCACGACGAAGAGCAAATGGGTCTTTGTCACCTTTAGGTGCTTGGCCTATACCAAAAATACCCACCAGCGTATCAAACTTATCAGCAATCGCTACTGCGCAGCTAATTAAATTTGTAGGTAAGTTGTCGCCTGCAAAGCGTGGCATGTACTGCTCGTTTTGCGCTACGGCTACATCTTCGGCTTCACCATCGTGGCGAGCGTAATGCATTCCCATTACACCTTGCACGTCGGTAAATTCCATTACCATTTCAGTCATTAGGTCAGTTTTACTTAATAAGCCTGCACGCTGCGCTAACACTTTATCAGCACCTAATTGCTCAGCAATATAACCTGCAAGCTCACTAATGCGCTCAGACTTATCTTTAAGCGTACCAAGTTGCTTTTGGAACAATACGCTATCAAGCGATTCTAATCGGCTTTCTAGAGTTTTCTTTTTATCTGTTTCAAAGAAGAACTGTGCATCGGCTAAACGCGGGCGCACTACTTTTTCATTACCAGAAATAACCACACTTGGATCTTTACTCTCGATGTTAGATACAAACAAAAATTTATTTAAAAGTTTGCCGTTTTGATCTAATAACGGAAAGTATTTTTGATCGTCTTTCATGGTGTAAATTAACGCTTCGGCTGGTACATCTAAAAATGCTTCTTCAAATGTTGCCGTTAAAGTAACTGGCCACTCTACAAGTGATGTTACTTCTTCTAGTAAATCTTCATCCATTGCAACAACAGCATTAACTGCTTTTGCAGCCTCTTCTATTTGCGTACGAATTTGTGCTTTACGTTGTTCGTAATCGGCAATAACGTAAGCAGATTTAAGTACGTCAAAAACGTCGTCCGCATGGTTTATGCTAATTTTTTCTGGGTGGTGAAAGCGATGACCCTGAAGCTGGTTAGTTATTTTCTTACCAAGGATCTCACCTTCAAGTAACTCATCACCAAACAAAATAGTTACCGTATGCACAGGACGAATAAATTGTGTTTTATTCGCGCCCCAACGCATTGGTTTAGGAATTGGTAATTTAGCCAACGCTTTAGTAATTGCACCTGTCATTAGCGTTTTAGTTTCTTGCCCTGCAACTTTAGCAATGTGCAATAACCATGCGCCTTTGTCTGTTTCGAGTGTTTGTGCGTCTTTTACTTCAATACCACAACCACGTGCCCAACCCATTGCTGCTTTTGTTGGGTTACCGTCACCGTCAAATGCGGCTTTAGTTGCTGGGCCGCGTTTTTCAACTTCTTTGTCTTGTTGCTTAGCTTCAAGCGCTTTTACTTGTAAACCTAAACGACGAGGCGATGCATACCAGCTTACACCTTGATGTGCTAACTCTAGTGTTTCTAGCTCTGCAGTTAAGTTTGCAGCAAAAGCTTCTGCTAATTTACGCAGTGCTTTTGGTGGCAACTCTTCTGTGCCAATTTCTACTAATAAATTTTGTGCTGACATACTTACTTATCCTTACACAGCGGGAAACCAAGCGCTTCGCGTTTGTCATAGTAACTTTGTGCACACGCTTTTGATAATGCACGAACGCGTAAAATATAACGTTGACGTTCAGTTACCGAAATTGCGTGGCGTGCGTCTAGTAAGTTAAATGCGTGCGATGCTTTCATTACTTGCTCGTAAGCCGGTAGTGGTAAGTTTGCTTCAATTAACTTTTGGCTCTCTGCTTCACATTTATCAAACTGAGCAAATAAGTCTTCTACGTTTGCGTGTTCAAAATTGTAAGTAGACTGCTCTACTTCATTTTGATGGAACACGTCGCCGTAGGTTACGCGCCCTAGTGGACCGTCTGCCCATACTAAGTCGTAAATACTATCTACGCCTTGAATGTACATTGCTAAACGCTCTAGGCCGTAAGTGATCTCACCCGTTACTGGTGAACACTCAATACCACCAACTTGTTGGAAGTAGGTAAACTGCGTTACTTCCATGCCGTTTAACCAAATTTCCCAACCTAGGCCCCAAGCACCTAACGTAGGTGATTCCCAGTTGTCTTCTACAAAGCGAACTTCGTGAGTTAGTGTATCGATACCCATAGCCGCTAAAGAGCCTAAATAAAGCTCTTGGATGTTATCTGGCGATGGCTTTAAAACTACCTGAAATTGGTAGTAGTGTTGTAAGCGATTTGGATTTTCACCGTAGCGACCATCGGTAGGACGACGACACGGTTGCACGTATGCACTCGCCATTGGCTCTGGACCAATAGACTTTAAAAAAGTTTGCGGGTGAAATGTCCCTGCGCCCACTTCCATATCAAGTGGTTGAATAATGACACAGCCTTGCTGCGCCCAATAATCCTGTAAAGCCAGGATCAAACCTTGAAAGGTTTTTACGTCATATTTTTGCATATTTGGCTTTTTACTATCTAAGAAGTAGCGTGAAAATTACCCTTAGTATACCGTGTGTACACTCAGGTTTTAAGCAGTTTGTGTAATTGAAGAAAATAAAAAAGGAGCCATTAGGCTCCTTTTTCTATGTAAGCAATATTTTTTACACGTCTAAGTTAACTACACGTAGTGCGTTCTTTTCAATAAACTCACGACGAGGCTCTACTTGGTCACCCATTAAGGTCGCAAATAATTGATCCGCGCCAACAGCATCTTCGATCGTTACTTGTAACATACGACGAGCACTAGGATCCATTGTGGTCTCCCAAAGCTGGCTTGGGTTCATTTCGCCCAGTCCTTTATAGCGTTGAATATAGATCCCTCGCTTCGATTCTGTGATCAACCATTCCAAAGCATCCACAAAGTTATCAACAGGTTTTGTTTTCTCACCACGTTGAATATATGCACCTTCGCTAAGGATGTTTGCGATGTTAGTACCAGTCACAGCAATGCGTTGGTAGTCACGTGACGCAATAAAGTCATAATGAAGTACGTGTGCTTTATCTACACCGTGCTGACGAATATTCACAACCGGGTAATACATATTACGCTCAGCATCATGCTCTGTACCAGCATGGAAAATAGTCGCATCTTCATCACGTGCAATTAGGTCGTCAACCAACACTTTAGTCCAAGCAATTACTTTAGCTTCATCTGAAAGGTCATCAGTTTTCAATTCTGTCTGATAAATTAAGCGTTCCATTACCGTGTTAGGGTATTTACGCTTTAAACGCTCAATTACTTTAACTGTGTTTTGATAATCGTGAACGATTTCTTCTAGTGCTTCACCTTCAAGAGCAGGTGCATCTGTACTTGCATACAACGCTGCACCATTAAGAGCAAGCGATGTTAGGTATTCAACTAATGCAGGGTCATCTTTAATATAACGCTCTTGCTTACCTTTTTTCACTTTATAAAGTGGTGGTTGAGCAATGTAAATATAGCCGCGTTCTACAATTTCAGGCATTTGGCGATAGAAGAATGTTAATAGTAACGTACGAATGTGAGAACCATCCACGTCCGCATCGGTCATGATGATGATACGGTGGTAACGTAATTTCTCAGGGTTATATTCGTCACGACCAATACCACATCCTAATGCAGTAATTAGTGTTGCTACTTCTTGCGAAGATAACATTTTATCAAAACGTGCTTTTTCTACGTTTAAGATTTTACCTTTAAGCGGAAGAATAGCTTGGTTTTTACGGTTACGTCCCTGCTTGGCTGATCCGCCAGCAGAGTCCCCTTCCACTATATATAGTTCAGATTGGGCAGGATCTTTTTCTTGGCAATCAGCTAGCTTACCAGGTAAGCCTGCTAAGTCCATTGCACCTTTACGACGTGTCATTTCACGGGCTTTACGCGCCGCTTCACGAGCACGTGAGGCATCAATAATCTTACCTACAACAATTTTGGCATCAGTTGGGTTTTCTAATAAAAACTCAGTAAATTTTTCAGCCATTGCTTGTTCAACTGCAGACTTAACTTCACTTGAAACGAGCTTGTCTTTAGTTTGCGATGAGAACTTAGGATCAGGAACTTTAACACTAACAACAGCCGTTAAGCCTTCACGGGCATCATCACCGGTAGCATTGCTGGTTGTTTTAGCTTTTTTGTTAAAGCCTTCTTTTTCCATGTAGTTATTAAGTGTACGTGTTAGCGCTGATCTAAAACCGGCTAAGTGAGTACCACCATCACGTTGTGGAATATTATTTGTGAAACAGTAAATATTTTCTTGGTATGCATCATTCCACTGCATTGATACTTCAACGCTAATACCATCTTCTTCACGTTCGTGAGTAAAATGGAATACACCTTTATGTATAGGTGTTTTATTACGGTTTAAGTATTCAACGAAAGCTTGAATACCGCCTTCGTATTTAAAGTGGTCAGATTTATTTTCTTCACGTTCATCATTTAAAATGATGCTCACACCTGAATTTAGGAATGAAAGCTCGCGTAAACGCTTAGCTAAAATTTCGTAATGAAAATCTAAGTTTGTGAATGTTTCACCACTTGGCCAAAAACGCAGTTCTGTACCAGTCGTGTCTGATTCACCAATAACAGCTAAAGGAGCATCTGGAACACCCATAGTGTAAAACTGCTCATGAAGTTTACCTTCACGGCGAACTGTAAGTTTTAGCTTTTCTGAAAGTGCATTTACAACAGAAACACCAACACCGTGTAAGCCACCAGATACTTTATAAGAGTTATCATCAAACTTACCACCGGCATGAAGTACCGTCATAATAACTTCGGCTGCTGATACGCCTTCTTCTTCATGGATAGAAGTTGGAATACCACGACCGTTATCTCGTACTGAGACAGAACCGTCTAAGTGAATCGTTACATAAATATCATCACAATGACCTGCTAAGGCTTCATCGATCGAGTTATCAACGACCTCAAACACCATGTGGTGTAAGCCTGTGCCATCATCGGTGTCCCCAATATACATTCCAGGACGCTTTCTTACTGCGTCTAATCCTTTAAGTACTTTAATACTCGACGAGTCATAATTCTCAGACATGGTTAATCCCACTTATCTTGTTATTAGGTTGCCATGTTTCACGTGGAACATTTGTAGTTCTCGTTGCATGGGTTCCACCACAGCAGAAATACTTTCAGACAAAATTGAAGAGATAAAAATTTGAGAACTGCAGTGAGCAAGTAATTGTCCCACTTTCTCTTTTGTATCTTCGCCTAACTCTGAAGGTAGATCATCTATTAGCAATATAGATTGCTTATCTGTCTCTGACTCAATTAAGCTATTTTGCGTAACTTTTAACGCATACAATAGTAACTTTAATTGACCGCGTGAGAATGTATTCTCCACACTGTTGCCAGCGACACTAAAACTAAAATCGGCCTTATGAGGGCCTTTACTTGTAAATCCTTGGCGAGCATCTCGCTCAAAGTTTTGCTCTAACGCATCTGCAAGAGATTCGGTCTCTTTCCAGCCTGCGTTAAAGGTCATTTCTAAATCACGTACAAGCGTTAATTCTGCACACATTTTATCAAAAAACTGCTGCTTAAACCTACTTATATACGCCAATCTTAATTTATTTATTTCTTCAGCCAGTCTAACAAATTCTTTGTCCCAAAACTTAATTTGGTCAAAATAATTCTTGGGCTTAGTTTTTAACAATGCATTACGTTGTTTAAGTACTTTATTGAACGATTGCCATAAAAAAAAGAACTCATGTTCCACGTGGAACAAACCTAAATCTAAAAACTTTCTGCGCTCTTTAGGCCCACCAAAAAATAAAGAATAACTCTCTGGTGTAATAATTTGCACTGGCATGAGTTGAGCTAGTTCGGATATTTTACGGCTCGCCTTACCTTGAATTTTTAAATTAGTTTCACCCGTTTGGGTTTTACTAATACCAATTGGAATAGATAAGTCGTGTATTGTTTTGCGCCCGTGAATTACAAACTGCTCTTGCTGATGCGCGATAATACTTTTGTGTTTTGGAGTACGAAAAGATTTGCCGTGAGAAAGGTAATAGATAGCCTCTAAAAGGCTGGTTTTTCCGCTGCCATTTTCACCATATATTATATTAACGCCGTTAACTGGTTCTAGCGTCAGCGCCTCAATATTACGAAAATATTTGAGGCTCAAATGACTTAAGCTCATTATGTATTTATAGTCTTATAAACGCATAGGCATAACAACGTACATTGCTTCTTCATCGCCTGCACCTTCAATTAATGCACTGCTGTTTGAGTCGGCTAATGTAAATAGTACGTCTTCTGTTTTTAATGTGTTTAGTACGTCTAATACGTAAGACACGTTAAACCCTATTTCTAGGTCGGCACCTTCGTAACTTACTTCAACAACTTCTTCAGCTTGTTCTTGCTCTGGATTGTTGGCCGTAATTTTTAATAAACCATTTGATAAGTTTAAGCGTACACCACGAAACTTTTCATTAGATAAAATGGACACTCGTTGGAACGCATTACGTAACCATTCTCGGTTAGCTGTAATTACTTTGTCGCCACCACGTGGTAATACACGACGGTAATCTGGAAAACGCCCATCAACCAGTTTACTTGTAAATGTAAACTCAATATCAATAATACGGATATGGTTAGCACCAAACTGAATTGTTACCAATTCATCGTCAGCTACCATAAGGCGCATAATTTCTTGCACACCTTTGCGAGGTATAATTAGCTGGCGCTGCGTATTAAGCGATTGCGTTAATTGCTTTTGCGCTATAGCTAAACGGTGACCATCTGTTGCTACTGTTTTTATGTCGGTATTATCTACTTCAAACGACATACCATTTAAGTAATAACGTACGTCTTGATTTGCCATCGAAAAATGCGTGCTTTCGAGTAACTTACGAAGCTCTAAACGAGTTAGTTGAAATTCAACCTCTCCGTCCCACTCTTCTAAGTTAGGAAAATCATCAGCCGATAAAGTCGTTAATGAAAAACGGCTTTTACCACTGGTCAAAAGTAATTGATGCTCTTGCAAGCTTAAAGTAATGTCTGAACCATCTGGTAGACTTTTACAAATATCGAGTAACTTTTTAGCGGGTAACGTTAGTTTTGTATCGGCAATATCATCACCTACAAATACGCCAGAAACTAGTTCAATTTCAAGGTCAGTACCCGTCATTGAAAGTTGTCCGTTTTCTACCACTAACAAAACGTTAGATAAAATTGGCAACGTGTGTTTGCGCTCTATTGCGCCCGACACTTGCACCAATGGCTTTAAAAATTGTTGTCTTGATATTGTTATTTGCATAATAAAGTCAGCCCTAAGATGACAATGTTCTTATTAAGTTTTGGTAATCTTCTTTAATTTCGTGGCTTTCATCACGTAGTGATTTTATCTTACGACATGCATGTAATACGGTCGTATGATCGCGCCCACCAAATGCGTCACCAATCTCAGGTAAGCTGTGATTAGTTAATTCTTTAGACAATGCCATAGCTACCTGGCGTGGCCTCGCTATAGAGCGGCTGCGGCGCTTAGATAACAGGTCTGATATACGAATTCGATAGTACTCAGCAACAGTGCGCTGAATATTGTCTATGGTAACCAGTTTATCTTGCAAGGCAAGTAAATCGCGTAGCGCTTCTTTTACAAAATCAATTGAAATTGGACGACCAGTAAAGTTCGCATTAGCGATTACACGGTTAAGTGCACCCTCTAGTTCACGAACATTTGAACGTAATTTTTTGGCAATAAAAAAAGCAACTTCGTGTGGTAAGTTAATCTTACTTTGCTGGGCTTTTTTCATTAAAATAGCAACGCGTGTTTCAAGCTCTGGTGGCTCAATCGCAATTGTTAATCCCCAACCAAAACGTGATTTTAGCCTGTCTTCAACACCTTCAATCTCTTTAGGGTAACGGTCAGAGGTTAAAATAATTTGTTGGTTGCCTTCAAGCAATGCATTAAAGGTATGAAAAAATTCTTCTTGTGAACGCTCTTTGTTAGCAAAAAATTGAATATCATCAATCATTAATGCATCAACACTACGGTAATAACGCTTAAATTCTTCTATCGCATTATTTTGAAGTGCCTTTACCATGTCTTGAACAAAGCGTTCTGAATGCATGTAAACAATTTTAGCATCTGGCTTATTTGCCATAATGCCATTACCTACTGCATGTAATAAGTGAGTTTTACCTAAACCAGTGCCACCGTATATAAATACAGGGTTAAAAGCAGAGCCAGGATTGTCGGCAACCTGTGTGGCCGCAGCTTTTGCTAGTTGGTTTGATTTACCTTCAACAAAGCTATCAAAAGTATAGTTTTCTTTAATGTTAGATTTGTAACCTGACTTAGGTGCAGGTTCAACAACTGGCTTTTGCTCGCGAGGCTGTTGTTTTGCTGAAGCGTGTGCACTTGGTGCCGATTGAGTTTCTATAACCGGTGCAGCTTGTGCATTTAATAAAGGTTTACTACCTACATCAAAACGTAGTTTTGGTGCTTCAACACCACAAATCTCTACTAGTAATTCGTTAATTCTATTTAGGTACTTTTCTCTCACCCAATCAAGCACAAAGCGATTAGGTGCATAAATCGTCAAGGTATCTTCGGTACTTTCTGCTTGTAGCGGTCTTACCCACATACTGAATTGCTGCGAAGGCAGCTCATCTTGCAATACATATAAACAACTTTGCCAAACCGACAGATACACAGTTAAACTCCCAGAGATATAATTTTTATTCCCGCACATCATTAATGATTATAAATCATACATTTATTGCGTTCAAATGGTCCAATAAGCGACCCAAGACCGCGTATTATGAAGACACTTTATCCACAAGTAAAAGATTGATTTTTATAAAATTGTTGATATCGATGTATAAAATCATTAACAAGCTGATTTAAAACAGTTTTTATTTTAGATCCTGAGAGGAGATCATAACAAAATAACACCAAGATCGCGAACCAAATTTACGATCCAATTTACTTTTCCCCCGCTTTTATTCACTTTTTATACAGGGGCTGTGGAAAACTTCTTATTTATGATGATCCTAACAGATCGCCTTATATGATCTCTTATATAGTAGTAGGTGGGTTATATACCCTTAACGTAATTATGATTGACTTTACATTACTTACTCTATAATATCTCGCGCTCGCAATGGCACCTATGCCAGGATCGCGACCTGTATAGGATGTTTTAACTTTAACCGATCGGATGAGATTGTTATGAAAAGAACTTTTCAACCTAGCGTTTTAAAACGCAAACGTGCACACGGCTTCCGTGCTCGCATGGCAACTGTAAATGGCCGTAAAGTATTAGCACGTCGCCGCGCTAAAGGCCGCAAAGTTCTTTCTGCTTAATTTATAAGTGGAAGACTTTAGCTTTGGCAGGGAGTTACGTCTGTTAACTCCCTCGCATTACTCTCGCATATTTAATGAACCCGCTCGGGCTGCAACTCCTTTCTTTACTCTATTAGCTAAACCAAATGACCAAGAAAAACCTCGGTTAGGTCTTACTGTTGCTAAAAAACGTGTAAAAAAGGCATGCCAACGAAACCGTATTAAACGTCTCGCTCGCGAAAGTTTTCGTTTAAATCAACACAGCATCGATAATATTGATATTGTGCTTATGGTTAAAAATGGTATTGATGAGCAGTCTAATGAAGAAATAACCAAACAACTTACTAAATTATGGCGAAAAATTAACGAACGCTGTAAACCAGGTGCACCTAAACCGCCACCTTTTAAGAAACGCCCAAACAAATCAGCTAAATCTAATAAACAAACCTAATTGCAATAGAATTGCAGGGTTAATTAATGTATCTTTAGCTCACCTTTTAATCATGCATTTAAATTTTCTAATTGAGTCTTTAAATACATGATATCTATCTCACTAAACTTAAGTAGGGGCATAAACATCATGAGGTTAATTAAACCACTTGTTGCTTTTCCTAAGATTTGTTTAGTGTTATTTATCCGCGGTTATCAAAAGTGGATTAGCCCGCTGTTAGGTCCGCATTGTCGTTTTAATCCAAGCTGCTCACATTATGCAATTCAAGCAATTAATTTGCATGGATTTATAAAAGGTAGTTGGTTAGCTTTAAAACGCATATTAAAATGCCATCCTTTACATTCAGGCGGAAACGACCCCGTTCCTGAAAAATTAACCCATATTAACCACCAACACGAGAAATAAGAGCTGTTATGGAATCGCAACGCACGTTTTTATTAATTGGCCTAATGCTAGTGTCGTTTTTATTGTTCCAAGAATGGGATAATGATTACAACAAGCCTAAAGTCGATCCAAGTGCCACAACACAAACACTACAAGCAAATTCACCAGAGTCGGATGATTATATTCCTTCATCGTCAGATTCAGAGTTACCTGCTTCAGCAACTTTAGCTAAGCGTTCAGTTATTGAAATTACAACTGACGTTTTTAAAGTTAAAATTGACACCAAAGGCGGTGACATTGTTGAAACAGACCTTCTTCAATACGAAGAGACAAAAGGCAGTGAAACGCCTTATATGCTTCTTGGTCAGCTTGATGGTGGCAAACAATACTTTTCACAAAGTGGCTTAATTGGCTTAAATGGCCCTGACGCATCAGCTAACGGTCGCCCTACTTACAATACCGAACAAAAGTCATATACCTTAACGGGTGATGAGCTTCGCGTTCCACTTCAGTTTACTGATAGTAATGGTGTTAGTTTTACTAAAACGTATGTATTCAAAAAAGGTCAGTATGACGTAGGCTTAGAATACAAAATTAACAACACTACCAGCGCACCTCTTCAAGTACAGCTATACACGCAAATTAAGCGTACCGTACAAGAAAAAGGTAGCATGGTTGATCAAAACTATTTAGGTGCTGCATACGGTACTGATGAAGAAAAATACGAAAAGTATAGTTTTTCAGATATGGCTGATAAAAACCTAAATAAAAGCACACAAGGTGGTTACGTTGCCTTTATTCAACATTACTTTGTAAGTGCTTGGGTTCCAATGCAGGATCAATCAAATACACTTTATAGCTTAATTACAAAAAGTAATGCCGCTATTATTGGTGCTAAAGATCCCGCTGTAAATATTCAAGCTGGTAGTGAGCAAACATTAACTGCTACTTATTATATGGGCCCGAAAGAGTCAGATATTCTTGAAGCGATTCACCCAGACCTAGACCTAACCGTAGATTACGGTTGGTTATTTTTTATCTCGCAACCTTTATTTGTATTGCTAAAATGGCTACACAGCATTTTAGGTAACTGGGGTGTAGCAATTATTGCCATCACTATTATCGTTAAATCGTTAATGTACCCACTTACTAAAGCGCAATACACTTCAATGGCAAAAATGCGTGCCCTACAGCCTAAAATGGCAGCCCTTAAAGAAAAGTTTGGTGATGACCGTCAAAAGTTCGGCCAAGCAACTATGGAAATGTACAAAAAAGAAAAAGTTAACCCAATGGGTGGCTGTTTCCCTATTTTGCTACAAATGCCAATTTTCTTAGCCTTGTTCTACGTATTCTTAGAGTCTACTGAACTTCGCCATGCTGAATTCATTTTTTGGTTAACTGACCTTTCTGCGAAAGACCCGTACTACGTCTTGCCAATATTATTTGGTGCGAGTATGTTTGTAACGCAAAAGCTACAACCTATGACGGTTACTGATCCAATGCAGCAAAAAATGATGACCTTTATGCCGGTTATCTTCTCTGTATTCTTCTTATGGTTCCCATCTGGTTTAGTTCTTTACTGGTTAGTGTCTAACCTTATTTCTATTGTCCAGATGTTAATCATCTACCGTGGCATGGAAAAGAAAGGAATTAAAGTAAGAGGCTAACTAAGCTCCTACTTATATAAAGGCGACTTCGGTCGCCTTTTTTATTGCCTGTTTTTCACCACAGCTATTCGCTACAAATAAATCGATAGGTTACAATACGGGCATAAAGTTACTCATCGTTGGCAAATTAATAGCATGATCAATCAAGATACAATTGCAGCACAAGCAACAGCACCTGGACGTGGTGGTGTTGGTATTATTCGCGTTTCAGGTAGCCTTGCTAAAAGTGTCGCCGAAAAAGTAGTAGGTAAAATACCTAAAGTTCGCTACGCCGATTATGTGCCATTTAAAAGCCTTGCTGGCGAGCAACTTGATCAAGGTATTGCCATTTACTTTGCAGGTCCTAACTCATTTACTGGTGAAGACGTACTTGAATTGCAAGGCCACGGCGGTCCTGTAGTACTGGATATGTTACTTAAAGAAATTAGTAAAATAGAGGGCGTTCGTTTAGCAAAGCCTGGTGAGTTCTCAGAGCGCGCATTTATGAATGACAAGCTTGATTTAACACAAGCAGAAGCTATCGCCGACTTAATTAATGCTACGAGCGAGCAAGCCGCTAAAAGTGCCCTACAGTCTCTCCAAGGTGAATTTTCTAAGCACATAGAAACACTCGTAGAAAAAGTAATTCACTTACGTATGTATGTAGAAGCGGCAATAGATTTTCCTGATGAAGAAATTGATTTTTTATCAGATGGTAAAGTGTCAGGCGACTTAGACGCGATTATTACTCAGCTTAACACTGTAACCAACCAAGCCAAGCAAGGCAGCATCATGCGCGAAGGTATGCGTGTTGTTATTGCAGGTCGCCCTAATGCGGGTAAATCAAGCCTGCTTAACGCTCTAGCCGGTCGTGAAGCCGCAATCGTAACAGAAATAGCCGGTACCACTCGCGACGTACTAAGAGAGCATATACATATAGATGGTATGCCACTGCATATTATAGATACCGCAGGCCTTCGTGAAAGCCCAGACAGAGTAGAACAAATAGGTATTGAGCGTGCATGGGATGAAATAAACCAAGCCGACCGCGTTTTATTTATGCTTGATGGCACTGACACTATAGATACTGACCCGCACAAAATTTGGCCTGAATTTATGGCAAAATTACCAGAAGGTATGGGGGTTACGGTCATCAGAAATAAAGCTGATTTATCGGGCGACATAGTCGGAATGGAGCAAGAGCAACAATACCCGGTCATCAGCTTAAGTGCTAAAAATGCTGACGGTATTGAACTTGTTCGCGAGCATTTAAAAGCTTGTATAGGTTTTCAAGGCGCAACAGAAGGTGGCTTTATGGCACGCCGTCGTCATTTGGATGCACTAGAAAGTGCTGCGTATCATTTAGAAACGGGTAAAACGCAGTTAGAAATGCACATTGCTGGTGAAATACTCGCTGAAGAACTGCGTTTAACACAACAGCATTTAAATGAAATTACAGGTGAATTTACCTCAGACGACTTACTTGGCAAAATATTTAGCTCGTTTTGTATTGGTAAATAAACACCCTATTACAGATATATTTTTATTATAAGAGCACTTAGGTGCTCTTTTTTTATGTAAAATATTCTGCTGTAAAATATGTATTTATACACCTGATGCCTGCAAATTACTGCCAATAAAATCATATCCAAAACTACCTTTGTTACGTGCTAAGAGAGGTCAGATTATATAAAGTAGGCAATACTGAGAGTGCTTATTGGGGGAATTAATAGCACAAATTACACCTATTATTAAGGCTAAAACCGATGCCTTTTCAAACAACCGCACGCTTTAATAGCATTATATGTCATACAAAAAGTAGTTATAAATGGCTTCCTTATACTTACTTTAGCTCACAAAAATGCACTAAAACACACCTCATACACGCAAAAAATAATGCTATTCGCTCAATTAAAGAGCTAAAAAACACTGATTAGTACTCTAAAAAGCTTACTTTTGACAACATATAATTTGATAATCACCGTGATTTTTAAATAAAATAACTCAACTGTTAAGTATTCAACACTTTTGATCTGCTAACTCCACCAGCAAAATTAATAAAAATAGCAGCTCTAAATTCGCATAAAATTAAAAATACCGAGATCACTTATCCACAATACCTAATTTTCAGCTCAAATAAATACCAAAACGAGGTAAATCAGTCGCAAAAACCTCATGATCAATTGTAATTTATCTATTTATGAACTTATTTTTAATTAATTTCATTAGATCTGCTTTATTAGATCATTTTTAAAAATTATTTTCGATCTAAATTTAAGGTTATCAACAGGCTTTATATCCACATTATGATCAACATGTATTTTTAATTGAGATATTTACAATTTAATTTTTTACTGATAAGTAATATCAATAACTTAGCGAATATAAAACAACCTAAAAAAACAGTTTAAGCAGAGCTTCCCCCACTGTTATCAACAACTTGATCAGAAGATTACATTTAAAGATAATTTGTTAAACACTATATTATCAACAACTTAAAGACACAATTTTGAATGAGTGTAAAATTACCGCAAAAATAGTTATACAAAAAAGCACTCTTAACTTTACTGTTATCCTCACTCAGTTATCATAGGCGGCAATTATAACCAATGTGATCACTAATATTCATGAGTTCAGTAAATCTTATTGTCGGCAGCCAAATGGGATCAGCCGAGTATGTTGCAGAGCAATTAAGCGACGCGCTTAATAACCTTGGTATTACTACGCAACTACATGATCAACCTGAATTTAGCGATATTGATCAGCAAAATACCATTTGGTTAATCTGCACATCAACTTATGGTGCAGGTGATTACCCTGAAAACCTTATTAGTTTTGTTGAAGATGTAACTCAAGCAGATGATTTATCTGAATTAAAATATTCAGTAATCGCTTTAGGCGACACTAGTTATGACACTTATAACCTAGCAGGACGTAATATAGATGCCTTATTAACTCAAAAAGGCGCTATAAAAGTAGCAGAACGTTTAGAGCTTAATATTCTCGATGAAGCACTACCAGAAGACACTGCATTAACGTGGTTAGACTCTTGGATAGCTCAAACAGGCATAAAATAGATAGATCAAGTAAAAAGTTATATATAAAGTTACCCACAATTTACTAATAATTTAATAGGTTTTGTGGATAAAGATTGAATAAACTGCGTTTTAAAGCATGCTTATCCATTGGATAAGATCCAACTGATTCAACCCTGTGCATAAAGTGCCTTTTTGATCAGAGCTTATTTGCTGGATGATCCGATCATATTAACACCTTTAGATCTGATCTAATTTCATGTTTTAAATGAAGATCTAAACCTTATCAACAGAAAAGTCGATCAGTAGTAGTAATAGTAATAAAAGATCTCTTTAAAAGATCCTTTATATTATTAGAGATCACATACTTAGATCTTGCCCTTTGTTTAATCATTTATCTTCTGCCAATTTCTAGGTAGAATACGCTCCCTTTTGAAGTTTACCGGTTTGATTTAAGTAGGATCCCATTAATGATTTTTCACGAAAATTTTGACGTTATCGTAGTAGGTGGTGGACATGCTGGCACTGAAGCCGCATTAGCAGCTGCCCGTATGGGGATGAATACCCTGCTACTGACTCACAATATGGATACCCTTGGTCAAATGTCTTGCAACCCAGCAATTGGTGGGATTGGCAAAGGTCATTTGGTAAAAGAGATCGACGCTCTTGGTGGTGCAATGGCACAGGCCATTGATAAAGGCGGGATCCAATTTCGTACACTAAATTCTTCAAAAGGACCTGCTGTTCGTGCTACTCGAGCACAAGCAGATCGCGCTTTGTACAAAGCGGCTATTCAAACAACATTACAAAACCAAGATAACCTTAAGATTTTTCAACAATCATGTGATGATCTTATTGTTGAAAACGATCGTGTTACTGGCGTAGTAACTCAAATGGGTTTACGTTTTAGTGCACCAAGTGTTGTTTTAACCGTGGGTACTTTTTTAGGCGGCTTAATTCATATTGGTTTAGAAAATTATAAAGGCGGTCGTGCAGGCGATCCTCCTTCAATCGCTTTAGCTGATCGTTTACGTGAACATCCATTTAGAGTTGATCGTTTAAAAACGGGTACTCCACCACGTATTGATGCACGTACTGTTGATTTTACTAAAATGGAAGCACAACCAGGTGATACACCTACCCCTGTATTTTCATTTATGGGTAAGCAAGCTGATCACCCACAACAAATACCGTGTTACATCACTTACACAAACGAAAAAACACATGATGTTATTCGTAAAAACTTACATCGCTCACCTATGTACTCAGGTGTTATTGAAGGTATTGGTCCACGATACTGCCCTTCAATTGAAGATAAAATTGTTCGTTTTGCAGATAAAGATAAACATCAAATATTTGTTGAGCCTGAAGGTTTAACATCATACGAATTATACCCAAATGGTATTTCGACTAGTTTACCGTTTGATGTACAACTTGAAATTGTGCAATCGATTACAGGTTTTGAAAATGCACATATTTGTCGACCTGGTTACGCAATTGAATATGATTACTTTGATCCACGTGATTTAAAACAATCTTTAGAAACTAAATTTATTGAAGGTTTATTTTTTGCGGGTCAAATTAACGGTACTACCGGCTATGAAGAAGCGGGTGCACAAGGCTTAATTGCAGGTATGAATGCTGCACTAAAAGTACAAGGCAAAGATTCTTGGACACCACGTCGTGATGAAGCTTACGTTGGTGTATTAATCGACGACTTAGCAACACTGGGTACAAAAGAACCATACCGCATGTTTACCAGTCGTGCCGAATACCGTTTATTACTTCGTGAAGATAATGCTGATATTCGTTTAACTGAAAAAGGCCGTGAACTAGGTTTAGTTAATGACGAACGCTGGCAGGCATTTAACGAAAAAATGGAAGTAATCGAAAAAGAGAAGCAACGCATTAAAGATACGTGGATTCATAAAGATCACGCCGTTGTAGAACAAGTAAATGCATTACTGAAAACACCGCTTACACGTGAAGCAAGTTTAGAAGAATTACTTCGTCGCCCAGAGATTCGTTATAACGATCTTATGGCTATAGAAGGATTAGGATCTGAATTTACAAACAAAGCGGCACTTGAACAAGTTGAGATCCATACTAAGTACGCAGGTTATATTGCGCGTCAACAAGATGAGATCAACAAACAGCTTCGTCATGAGCAAACAATTTTACCAAAAGAGTTTGATTATAAAACCGTATCTGGTTTGTCAAATGAGGTAGTTGCCAAGCTTATTGAGTCGCGTCCTGACACTATTGGTCAAGCATCGCGTATTTCTGGTATCACCCCAGCGGCGATTTCGCTATTATTAGTGTATCTGAAGAAGCAAGGCTTATTACGCAAATCCGCGTAACGGTAAGGGTACATAGTGTTACAGCAACAATTAACTACATTGTTAGCGCAAACTGATATTGCGCTAACAGAAAAACAACAGCAACAGCTAGTTCGTTACGTCGAGTTATTGAATAAGTGGAATAAGGCTTATAACTTAACCTCAGTACGCTTACCTGAAGAAATGATGATTAAGCATATAATGGATAGCTTAGTTGTTGCGCCTCACTTACCCGGTCATCATTATATTGATGTTGGAACGGGTCCTGGATTACCGGGTATCGTATTAGCAATTGCATTACCTAATACACATTTTGTGTTATTAGATAGCTTAGGTAAACGTGTACGATTTTTAATGCATGTTAAACATGAGCTTGGTCTTGATAATGTAACCCCGGTTCAGTCAAGAGTTGAAGAATATCAACCAAGTGTTAAATTAGACGGCGTACTAAGTCGTGCTTTTGCTTCATTACAAGATATGGTTGACTGGTGTTCGCACTTAATCGATCATTCGGGTAAATTTATAGCACTTAAAGGCGTGTTCCCTAGCGAAGAGCTAGAGTCACTACCTGCAGGCGTTAAGTTTGAGCAAAAAATTGCATTAGAAGTACCTAATTTAGATGCACAACGACATTTAATTATTCTTTCTAAAGACTAGGGATCAGAGACACAGTGGCAAAAGTCATCGCATTAGCAAATCAAAAAGGTGGAGTGGGTAAAACTACAACCGCTGTTAACCTCGCTGCGTCTATGGCTGCAACGAAACGTAAAGTGCTGTTAATTGATCTCGATCCGCAAGGTAATGCGACTATGGGTAGTGGCGTAGATAAGTATGGCGACGTGCCAACTATTTACGACCTACTTATTGAAGATAAACCTATAGAAGACGTTATCATTAAAGAAACGTCTGGCGAATACCATATGATTGCTGCAAACGGTGATGTAACCGCTGCAGAAGTTAAATTGATGGAATTATTTGCCCGTGAAGTGCGTTTACGTAATGCACTTGAAAAAATTCAGGACCAGTACGAATTTATTTTTATCGACTGTCCACCCTCTCTAAATATGTTAACTGTTAATGCAATGGCCGCAGCTGATTCTATTTTAGTGCCAATGCAGTGTGAGTATTATGCACTTGAAGGGTTAACCGCATTAATGGATACGATTACGCAGCTTGCTAAGTTAGTGAATCCTAGCTTACAAATTGAAGGCATACTTCGTACTATGTACGACCCGCGTAACCGTTTGGCAAATGATGTATCAGAACAATTAAAACAACATTTTGGCGATAAAGTATACCGTACGGTGATCCCGCGTAATGTTCGTTTAGCTGAAGCACCTAGTTTTGGTACTCCTGCTATGTACTATGACCGGGCATCAAGTGGCGCTAAAGCATATTTAGCACTCGCTGGTGAAATGTTACGCAGAAAAGAAAAAACAGCGTCCGTTGTCGCCTAACTTTGAGGTAAAAAAATAACATGTCTGCTAAAAAACGAGGTTTAGGCCGAGGACTCGATGCACTTTTAAGTTCGTCAAAGCCTGCACCAAGCCCAAGCAAGGAACAAGACACATCAAATGTTTCTGAGGCTGTGCAAAATGCCGCGGCTAATAATAGTGAATTACAAAAACTCCCAATAGAGTTTTTACACTCTGGTAAATACCAACCTCGTAAAGACATGTCTGAAGAGGCGCTAGAAGAGCTTGCTAGTTCTATTCGCTCACAAGGTATTATTCAACCCATTGTTGTGCGCCCTATTGCACATAATAGCTTTGAAATTATAGCGGGTGAGCGTCGTTGGCGCGCAGCGCAAATAGCTAAGCTTGAAACAGTACCTTGTATTATTAAAGATGTACCTGATGAAGCAGCTGTTGCGATTGCACTGATAGAAAATATTCAGCGTGAAGATTTAAATGCCATGGAAGAAGCAGTTGCACTTAATCGTTTGCTAATAGAATTTGAATTAACACATCAGCAAGTAGCAGATGCGGTGGGTAAATCACGTACGACTGTAACTAACCTACTTCGTTTAAATAACTTAAATAGTGATGTAAAAATTCTGTTAGAACATGGCGATATTGAAATGGGCCATGCTCGTTGCCTGTTAGCCCTTGAAGGTGAAGCGCAGTCAGATGCTGCTCGTTTAGCTGTAGCTAAAGCATTAACAGTTCGAGAAACTGAAAAGCTCGTACGCTCAATTTTAGAACCTTTACCTGCTAAAGAAATAACCGAAAAAGATCCAGATGTTAAGCAGTTAGAACAACAACTCGCTGAAAATATAGGTGCTAAAGTAGAGATTAACTACAATAAAAAAGGCAAAGGTAAACTGGTTATTTCGTATACTAACCTAGATGAACTTGACGGCATTTTAAATCGTATCAATCACGACAATACCCACCATTAGTTTTCTACATGTCTAAAAAGGGACATTTGTAGCTATTTCGTGTTACAAAGCATCTACTCAAGTTGCAAAACTGGCAGGATTAAGTATAATTTCGCCAGTTTTCACACCCTAACAATTAGAACGCAATAAAGGTTAACTAAACGTGACTGATAAGTTAGCGAGTCCATATCGACTTGCCGTATTAAAGTTAATTTGCCTTCAGGGTGTTGTAGCATTAGTTGCTGCTGTAATTATTTTTTTTAGTTCGGGAGTCAATGCCTCGCTTTCATCACTCGCTGGTGGAACTGTAGCAGTACTTCCGCACTTTGTATTTGCACTTTATGCATTCAGATATATGGGTGCAAGTCGAGCAAATCAAGCGTATGCCTCGTTGAAACGCGGCAACGGATTAAAGTTTATGCTAACAATTGTATTGTTTGCGCTAGTACTGAAGCATTTTCCGGTAATTTTATTACCCTTTTTTAGTACTTATATACTGGCGCTCTTTACTGGATTGTTCGCACCCGTTTTTTTTAAACATTAACTTTTGGGATATAACATGGCAGCAGAAGAAGTTACTCTATCTGGCCATATCCAGCACCATTTGACCAATGCTAAGATGTGTTCGACCGATACAGGTCTCGCCTTCAATAAAGCATGTACGGACAGTGGATTCTGGACATGGCATATAGATACCCTTGCATGGTCTATCGGTTTAGGTCTTATATTTTTATGGATCTTTCGTAGTGCCGCTAAAAAATCAACACTAGGTGTACCTGGAAAATTTCAGTGTTTTATTGAAATAATCGTAGAATTTGTTGGTGACAACGTACGCGATACTTTCCATGGTAAAAGCAAGCTTATTGCACCATTAGCCTTAACGATTTTCGTTTGGGTGTTCTTAATGAACTTAATGGATTTAATACCAGTTGATTTCCTTCCAGCATTTGCAGGTTTCGTTGGTGAGACTGCATTTGGTATGGATTCACACGATGTGTACATGAAAATTGTACCAACGACTGACATTAATATGACTTCAGCGCTAGCGCTGGGTGTATTTATACTAATGGTTGGCTTTTCAATCAAAATAAAAGGTATTGGCGGGTTTATTAAAGAGTTAACGCTTCATCCGTTCAACTCAAATAACGTGTTCGTTCAAATTATTTTGATACCATTTAACTTATTACTTGAACTGATTGCACTCGTTTCTAAACCGTTTTCATTAGCACTACGTTTGTTTGGTAACTTATATGCTGGTGAGTTGATTTTCATCTTGATCGGCGCTATCGGTTTTATGCAACTACCGTTGCACTTTGTTTGGGCAGTATTCCATATTCTAGTTATTACATTACAAGCATTCTTATTCATGATGCTTACGATTGTATACCTAAGCATGGCAAGTTCAGATAATCACTAATTTTTAGATTTACAATTTTACTTTTACTTTTAACTTTACAATTGAAACTTTGGAGAAATAAATGGAAGCTTTAGAATTATTAACAGGCTTAAAATACATCGCAGTAGCTTTACTAATCGGTTTCGGTGCAATCGGCACAGCAATCGGTTTTGGTAACATGGGCGGTAAATTCCTTGAAGCATGTGCGCGTCAACCTGAGCTTGCACCTTCGCTACAAGTTAAGATGTTTATTCTTGCTGGTCTAATCGATGCTGTAGCAATGATTGGTGTTGGTATCGCTATGGTATTGTTGTTCGTACTTTAATTTTATTCTTTGAACAGCTTACTATTTAAGGAGGAGCGGTTGTGAATTTAAACGCCACTCTTATCGGTGAATTGATTGCGTTTACGGTGTTCGTATTATTTTGTATGAAATACGTATGGCCACCACTAAACGGTGCAATTGAAGCTCGCCAGAAAAAAATCGAAGATGGTTTAGCTGCCTCTGATAGAGCCGAAAAAGACTTAGAACTTGCGCAAAAGAAAGCTGCTGAACAGCTTAAAGATGCAAAAGCTCAAGCGGCTGATATCATTGATCAAGCTAAAAAGCGTGCAGTGCTAATTGTTGACGAAGAAACACTTCGTGGTCAACAAGAGCGTGAAAGTATCATTGCTCAAGGGCACTCTGAAGTTGAGTCTGAACGTAATCGCATAACAGAAGAACTACGTAAGCAAGTAGCAACTCTGGCAGTGATTGGCGCAGAACGTATTTTAGAGCGTGAAATTAATCAAGCCGCACATAGTGACATCGTTGAAAAACTTGTCGCTGAGCTGTAATTAGGAGGGTATGAGCATGTCTAATTTGACTACTATCGCTCGCCCATACGCTAAAGCGGCTTTTGAACTTGCCGTTGAGAAAGGCACTCTAGAAAGCTGGAATGATATGTTGTTCTTTGCAGGCCATGTAGCCAGCAATGAGCAAGCATCGTCTGTTTTAGCGAGTATGCCTACAGCTACTGCACAAGCTGAATTATTTATTCAACTTTGTGCTGAGCAGCTCAACGAACAAGGTCAGAACCTAGTTAAGGTGATGGCTGAAAATGGACGTTTGACAGCTCTACCTGAAGTTGCACAGTTATTTGCTGAATTTAAAGCAGAATACGATAAAGAAATCGAAGTAGATGTGATTTCTGCAACTCCTCTTGTTGCTGCGCAACAAGAGTCATTGGTAGCGGCACTTGAAAAACGTTTCGCACGCAAAGTTAAGCTGAATTGTAGTGAAGACGCGTCAGTGGTTGGTGGACTTATTATTAGGTCTGGCGACACTGTAATCGACGGTACTATTCGCGGTAAATTAAACCGCTTAGCTACAACACTACAATCGTAATTGGGAAAAAGAGCATGCAACTTAATTCCACTGAAATTTCAGATCTGATCAAACAACGTATTGAGAAGTTCGAAGTTGTAAGTGAAGCTCGTAACGAAGGTACTATTGTATCTGTTACTGACGGTATCATCCGCATCCACGGTCTTGCTGACTGTATGCAAGGTGAAATGATTGAGCTTCCTGGCAGCCGTTATGCTATCGCACTAAACCTTGAGCGCGACTCAATTGGTGCAGTAGTAATGGGTCCGTACGCTGACCTTACTGAAGGCGTAAAAGTATATACAACTGGTCGTATTTTAGAAGTTCCTGTTGGTCCTGGTTTACTTGGTCGTGTTGTAAACACACTAGGTGCTCCAATCGATGGTAAAGGCGCTCTAGATAACGACGGGTTTGAACCTGTAGAAAAAATTGCACCAGGTGTAATCGAGCGTAAATCTGTAGATGAGCCAGTTCAAACTGGTTATAAATCTATTGATGCGATGATTCCAGTTGGTCGTGGTCAACGTGAACTTATCATTGGTGATCGCCAAACAGGTAAAACTGCACTAGCAATCGATGCAATCATCAATCAAAAAGACACAGGCGTTAAGTGTGTGTACGTTGCGATTGGTCAAAAAGCATCTACTATTGCAAACGTAGTTCGTAAATTAGAAGAGCATGGTGCATTAGCAAATACTATCGTAGTTGTTGCATCTGCTTCTGAATCTGCGGCACTTCAGTACTTAGCACCGTTCGCGGGCTGTACTATGGGTGAATACTTCCGTGACCGTGGTGAAAACGCATTAATCGTATATGATGATTTGTCTAAGCAAGCAGTTGCTTACCGTCAAATTTCATTACTACTTAAGCGTCCACCAGGCCGTGAAGCATACCCAGGTGACGTATTCTACCTCCACTCTCGTCTTTTAGAGCGTGCATCGCGTGTAAACGCAGATTACGTTGAAAAGTTCACTAATGGTGAAGTGAAAGGTAAAACTGGTTCATTGACGGCATTGCCAATCATTGAAACTCAAGGCGGCGACGTTTCTGCGTTCGTACCGACTAACGTTATCTCTATCACCGATGGTCAGATCTTCTTAGAAACTGACTTATTCAACTCAGGTATCCGTCCGGCAGTAAATGCTGGTATCTCGGTATCGCGTGTTGGTGGTGCTGCACAAACTAAAATCGTTAAGAAACTAGGTGGCGGTATCCGTCTAGCCCTAGCTCAGTACCGTGAATTAGCTGCGTTTTCGCAGTTCGCGTCTGACCTTGATGATGCAACTCGTGCTCAACTTGAGCATGGTGAGCGTGTAACAGAGCTAATGAAGCAGAAACAGTACGCGCCAATGTCTGTTGCTGATATGTCTTTGTCGTTATTTGCTGCTGAAAAAGGCTTCCTTCAAGACATCGAAATCGCGAAAATCGGTGACTTTGAAGCAGCTTTACTTTCGTATGCAAATAGCACATACGCAGAGCTTGTGGCTCAAATCAATGAAACTGGTAACTTGAATGCCGAGATCGAAGCGCAGCTTAAAGAACTTCTAACGAAGTTCAAGTCTACGCAAACTTGGTAATTTAGTTATTAATGGTGCGCTTTAGGAAACTAAAGCACACCTTGATTCGGAGAGAGAGTCATGGCCAGCGGAAAAGAGATTAAAAGCAAGATCGGGAGTATTAAAAATACTCAAAAGATCACTAGCGCAATGGAAATGGTTGCTGCGTCTAAAATGAAAAGGGCGCAAGAACGCGTTGCTTCAAGCCGTCCATACGCTGACAAATTACGTGAAGTAATTGGTCGTGTTGCTCAAGCAAATCTTGATTTTACTCACCCGTTCTTAAAAGATCGTGAAGTGAAACGAGTTGGTTATATTGTTATCTCTACAGACCGTGGTCTGTGTGGCGGTCTAAACTCAAACGAGTTTAAGAAAGTTGCACTTGATGTTAAAGCGTGGAAAGAAAAAGGTGTTGATGCTGAATTTGCTACTTTAGGTAGTAAAGCAGCTGGCTTCTTTCAACGTTTTGGTGGTCAACTACTCGCTAAAAAAGCGGGCCTAGGAGATAAACCTTCAGTACAAGACGTTATTGGTCCTGTAAAAGTTATGCTTGATGCATTTTCTGAAGGCAAAATAGACCGTTTATTCTTGGTATATAACAAATTCGTTAATACCATGAGGCAAGAGCCAATTATAGATCAGTTACTCCCTTTGCCAAAAGCTGAAGAAGAAGTATCTGCTCACACATGGGATTACTTATACGAGCCAAATCCAGAGGCTATTTTAGAGTCTTTGTTAGTACGCTTTATTGAGTCTCAAGCATACCAAGGTGTGGTAGAAAATGCTGCCTCTGAACAGGCTGCTCGTATGGTTGCAATGAAAGCTGCAACTGATAACGCAGGTGACCTTATGGACGAGCTACAGCTTGTTTATAACAAGGCTCGCCAAGCAGCAATCACACAAGAAATTAGTGAGATTTGTTCTGGCTCAGCAGCAGTTTAATGCTTCGGGTAAAGATTAACGAGAGGAATAGACATGAGTTTAGGTAAGGTCGTCCAAATTATCGGCGCCGTTGTGGATATTGAATTTCCACAAGATAGCGTGCCAGCGGTATACCACGCACTAAGAGTAACAGATGGCGATTTAGCTGGTTTGACTCTAGAAGTTCAACAACAGCTAGGTGGCGGTGTAGTGCGTACTATCGCTATGGGTACTACTGATGGTTTACGTCGTAGTGCTTTAGTTATGAATACAGGTGAATCGATTCAAGTTCCAGTTGGTAAAGCAACACTTGGTCGTATCATGAACGTACTTGGTGAGCCAATCGATGAAGCGGGTCCAATCGGCGAAGAAGACCGTATGTCTATTCACCGTGCAGCACCTTCATACGAAGAGCAATCAAGTTCAGTTGAACTTTTAGAAACTGGTATCAAGGTTATCGACCTTGTATGTCCGTTTGCTAAAGGTGGTAAAGTTGGTTTATTCGGTGGTGCCGGTGTTGGTAAAACTGTAAACATGATGGAACTTATCCGTAACATCGCAATCGAGCACAGCGGCTACTCAGTATTCGCAGGTGTTGGTGAGCGTACACGTGAGGGTAACGATTTCTACCATGAGATGAACGATTCAAACGTACTTGATAAAGTATCGCTTGTATACGGTCAGATGAACGAGCCTCCTGGTAACCGTTTACGCGTAGCGTTAACAGGTCTTACTATGGCTGAAAAGTTCCGTGATGAAGGTCGCGATGTACTTTTCTTCGTAGATAACATCTACCGTTATACTCTTGCTGGTACAGAAGTATCTGCACTACTTGGTCGTATGCCATCAGCGGTAGGTTACCAGCCTACACTTGCTGAAGAAATGGGTGTGCTTCAAGAGCGTATCGCTTCTACTAAGACGGGTTCAATTACATCAATCCAAGCGGTATACGTACCTGCGGATGATTTAACGGATCCATCTCCAGCAACTACCTTTGCTCACTTAGACGCAACAGTAGTACTTTCACGTGATATCGCATCACTTGGTATCTACCCAGCGGTAGACCCACTTGATTCATCTTCACGTCAACTTGACCCACAAGTAATTGGTCAAGAGCACTACGATACAGCACGTGGCGTTCAAACAGTTCTTCAGCGTTATAAAGAACTTAAAGACATCATTGCAATCCTAGGTATGGACGAGCTTTCTGACGAAGATAAGCAACTTGTATCTCGTGCACGTAAAATCCAACGTTTCCTATCTCAGCCATTCTTCGTGGCAGAGGTGTTTACAGGCGCGTCTGGTAAATACGTATCACTGAAAGATACAATTTCTGGCTTTAAAGGCATCTTAAACGGTGAATTTGATGATATGCCAGAGCAAGCGTTCTACATGGTTGGCTCTATCGAAGAAGCTCAAGAAAAAGCCAAAGGCATGTAACTAGGAGGGTAGTATGACAGCTATGACTGTACATCTTGACGTAGTAAGCGCTGAGCAGAGTTTGTTCTCTGGTCTTGTTGAATCGATTCAAGTATCTGGTAGTGAAGGCGAGCTGGGTGTAAACCTAGGCCATGCTCCACTACTAACTGCCCTTAAACCTGGTATGGTACGTTTAGTTAAGCAATTTGGTCACGAAGATGTGATATATGTTGCTGGCGGTACATTAGAAGTTCAACCAAATCACATCACGATTCTTGCAGATACTGCGGTTCGTGGTGAAGATTTAGATGAAGATTCTGTACAAAAAGCTAAACGTGAAGCTGAAGAACATATGGCGAATTCGTCAGCTGTTGAGTTTGATTATCAGCAAGCGGCTACGCGACTGGCAGAAGCAGTTGCTCAGTTACGCGTAATTCAGCAATTACGTCACAAGTAAGCCTATCCGGTTTGTAAAAAGCCCACTTTAAGTGGGCTTTTTTGTGCCTGTTACTTTTGTATTTACACTAAATACCTTAGTCCGATTATTATCTACACTTTTACACTTATATCCTTCACCAATCCTCGCTACAATAACGTCATCCAATTAAGTGTGTTTTTTCAGTCAAGATTCAGTACTAATAAACTAACCTACTGAGTATTTGCACAAGAAGTGATTTACGTAATCTTCTGATCAAACATAAGACTTATTTAGCTAAAACAACGAAAAAAGGAAATTGTTTTAATGGCTCTAACAACTATTATTCTTGCTGCGGGTAAAGGTACTCGTATGCGCTCTGCTCTACCTAAAGTTTTGCACAAAGTTGCAGGTAAACCAATGGTACAGCACGTTATTGATAATGCGATGGCATTAGGTGCAACGACTACAAACCTAGTTTACGGACACGGCGGCGAACTATTACAACAACAACTTGCCGATAACAATGTAAATTGGGTACTTCAAGCTGAACAACTTGGTACTGGCCACGCAGTAGCGCAAGCCAACTCTCATGTTAATGATGAAGACACGGTATTAATTTTATACGGTGATGTACCACTAACAAAGCAATCAACACTAGAGCGTTTATTAGCCGCAACACCTAAAAATGGTTTAGCTGTATTAACGGTAAATTTGGTAAACCCAAATGGCTATGGTCGAATGCTTCGTGCCGGTGGTAAGTTAGTCGGTATTGTTGAGCAAAAAGATTCAAGCCCAGAGCAGTTACTTATTAACGAAGTAAATACAGGCATTATGGCTGTTAACGGTAAGCTATTAAAAACATGGTTAGGTAACTTATCTAACAATAATGCACAAGGCGAGTACTACTTAACAGATATCGTTGCAATGGCTCACAGTGAAGGCGTAGAAATCACTTCAGCTCAGCCAGACCATGCAATGGAAGTTGAGGGCGCAAATAACCGCGTACAACTTGCAGGCTTAGAGCGCGCTTACCAAGCATGGCAAGCAGAAGAGTTAATGTTAAATGGCGCAACACTTGCTGACCCTGCGCGTATTGATGTGCGAGGAACAGTTACCACCGGTGAAGATGTACTTATCGACGTAAACGTTATTTTTGAAGGCACGGTCACGCTTGGTAATAATGTACAAATAGGTCCTAACTGTGTCCTTAAAAATTGTAGTATTGGCGATAACGTTATTATTAAAGCTAATACGCTGATTGAAGATGCCACAGTTGCAGATAAGTGTACGCTTGGTCCTTATGCTCGCCTTCGCCCAGGCGCTGTAATGGAAGAAGACTCGCACATTGGTAACTTTGTTGAGATGAAAAAAACCCGACTAGGTAAAGGCTCTAAAGCCAACCACTTAAGTTATTTAGGTGATGCTGAAATTGGCGAAAAAGTGAATATTGGCGCTGGCACTATTACCTGTAACTACGATGGTGTTAACAAAGCAAAAACTATTATTGGCGATAATGCCTTTATTGGTTCTAATTCATCACTCGTTGCCCCAGTAAATATAGGTGCAACTGCAACAATTGGTGCAGGCTCTGTGATCACCAGTACCGTTGAAGATGACCAATTAGCAATTGCACGCTCTAAACAGCGTAATTTAACGGGTTGGAAACGCCCAGTTAAAAAATAACAATAGAGGCTACTTAGGTAGCCTTTTTTATTTTAGCTGAAGTTTAAATTGCTCTTTATAGCGTCTAGACAAGTTAAGTACTTTACCTGTTGTTAGTTTTATTTCACTGTCGCCACTGGGGAGTGCTGTAATGGACTCCACTTTATCGAGTTTTACGCCATGGCTGCGGTGAATTCTACAAAATCCCTGTACTTCAAGTTGTTTGCTCAATGCTGTAAGCGTTGCCCTTAACGGATATATGCGTGAGCCTATATGTAGGTTTACATAATTACCCGACGATTCAAGCCAATCAACATCCTCTATTTTTATAATGAATTCTTTTCCGAGCTTTTTAACTAATAGGCGGTTTATGGTCGATGTTGTTTGCTGCTCACTTTCTTCAATTGAAGAGGCTTCACCTAGTAACTGCTGCACCACATATTGATATACTTTGATAAGTACGATGAAAAACACAAAGCTTATAGCGTCTTTCTGGTATTCATAAATAAGCTCAAACCAGCTAAGTCCAAAGTTGTAAGACCCATCATTCAACAAATATATGAATTTACGAACCCCTACCATAATACCAACGTGTAACACGCTAAATATAATAGAGGCACCAAAGTACATACCTAATGAAGCCGTAATATTTTGCCAATTAAAAGATAAGTGTCTTAAAAACCAAATTAAAATAGGGAATATAAGCAAAGTACTCAAGGCACTTGAATACTCCCAAACAAATGGCTCCCACATTAAAAAAGTTAAAGCCCCTTCTCTTTGGGCTTCCATTATTTGGGTTGTAGCGTTTACTGTATTATTAATTAATACGTAAGCACACAGTAATACTGATGCGTAAATGCTTTGAAAACGTTGAAAGTGCTGTAGGTTCATAAATGTATGCTTATTGCTGACGTGGCACGCTTATCCCTGTATACCACCTTTTATCACTATTGCTTGTAATATAAGCACTTATAGATAGTTTTAGCGAGAGCTTTAGGTATGAATAACGCATAACATATATAAAGTAGTAAAAGCATGAGCACTCAAGTACAACAACCTTCATTAGTTAATTCGCGTAAATATTATCTTGATTGGCTTAGGGTAATCGCATTTGCGTCGCTAATTTTTTATCACATTGGCATGTTGTATAGCGAAAACTGGGGATTTCATTTTAAAGGTAATTATACATCACAGTATGTTGAATATTTAATGTTGGTGTTTTCACCTTGGCGCATGTTGCTCATTTGGTTTATATCGGGCGTAGCACTGCGTTTTATGATTGATAAAGTACGCAGCTTTAAGTCTTGGTTACATTTCACCTTATACCGCTCTATTTTTTTACTATTACCCTTGCTGGTGGGGTTATGGTTAATAGTGCCTTTACAGCTGTTTGCAGAAATGTCACAGCAAGGTGTTATTGATATTAGCTATTGGCAATTTTATTTAGCTTTTATAGAGACGAACAATACGCTTTTTATTAATTATCAGTCTGGAGTGTGGCCGAATGTGGATGTAAATCACTTATGGTATTTGCGTTCGTTGTGGCAATTTATGCTGATCATTATTGTTTTAACTCTTTTTGCACGCTTGCCCTTTATTGCGCCTTTAAAAACATTTGTTAAGGGGGGTATGTCATTTGGGTTTTTAATTACCTTGCTCACTATTGCCACACTATTTACAAGCCATTACTTAACTGGCGATTCAATCAGAGAGACTAACGGCTTAATACTGCTACTCGCAGGATACATACTTGCTAAAAACACTTACTTTTGGAACTGCTTAAATAAAAACTTGGTATTACTAGCTTTGAGTTTTGCGGTTTTGTTTGTACTTATAATATTAAGTTATCAGAAGGTGTTTACTCTTCCTCATTTTATTTTAATCGGTAGCTACAATATTCAACGTGTTGTAGGTGTATTTTTTGTACTTGCGCTCGCTCGTCGATTTTTAAATTTTAATACTTACTATTTAAAACAGCTCAATGTATGGGTGTTTCCCTTTTATTTATTGCATCAAAGCATTTTGATTGTTTTGTGTTTTTTACTACAGCCTTTAAGTTTAGGGCCTGTTGCTGAACCATTCATCATTATTACAGGGACTTGGTCTTTTTGCGGTGTTATTACATGGGGTATTACACGTATTGATGTACTTAGACCTTTGCTAGGGGTTGCAATTAAACGAAATTATTCCCCGACTGTAAAAACGATTGGCTATACGGCCGCTTTAATTTTAATAACTCCGCTAGCGTATAAGCTAATTACTTAGGCTAAGGGGCTGTATTAAAACTGCCATAATCTTGTCATGCCTGTGTGTTGATATTTAGCAAATACAATACTAAGGAAAATTACATGTTTAAAAAATCAATTATTGCGCTGTCACTTATATCTGTTCTTACTGGTTGCTCACTTGATGGTGACGATGGTCAAAACGGCTCTCAAGGATTACAGGGAGAACAAGGCACAGGTGGGACTAATGGGTTAAATGGTATAAATGCCAATTCAGCATTAAATATTAACCTTGTGGGTAGAGGTGTATTAAATGCACAAAGCCCAGAAGGTGCAGCTGAAATAGTTGCATATCAAGCATCTAAAAAATGGATTTACGCTATTAACAGTTCAGGTGATGACGCTGTTATTAATATTTTACCCGCAGACACCTTTGATACTGCCGCACTCGTTAAAGATAACGAAGGGGTTATAAACGGCACAAATTTAACATCCGTTATTACGTTGCCTTTAAACGAGTTTACCCAAGGCGATGCAAACAGCATTGCTATTGATGAAAATAACAATCTACTTGCAGTGGCAATGGCTGCTGAAAGCACGGGTGATGCAGGTCAAATTGCTTTTTACGATATAAGCGGCGACTCACCTGTATTTATTAAAAATGTTACAGTCGGATTTTTACCAGACATGGTGACGTTCACCCATGATGGTGCAAAGGCAGTGGTTGCTAACGAAGGTGAACCAAGTGGCGACTACAGCGTAGATCCTGAAGGTTCTATTAGTATTATCGATATAACAAATAATGTAATAGCCGATACAGCAATAAATATTGATTTTAAAGCCTATAACAACAAACAAACCGAACTAGAAGCGCAAGGGGGAGTTTTTGCAAACCCAAATGGTCGTACTATTAACGGTAATCTAATAAATACCACCGTAGCTATGGATTTAGAGCCCGAGTACGTTAGCATTTCTAAAGATAACAAATATGCTTATGTATCTATTCAAGAAAACAATGCACTTGCAATAGTTAACCTACAAGACAACAGTCTTGAGCTAAAGGGCTTAGGCTTTAAAAATTGGTCAAGCTTACAACTTGATGCCTCAGATAAAGACGGCGGCGTGAATTTTAAATCATACCCAGGGCTCTATGGTATGTACCAGCCCGATACTATTTCAAGCTTTAGTTGGAAAGGCGCTAACTTTATAGTCACTGCCAACGAAGGTGACGCAAGAGAATACTTTTTTGATACAGCTGATGAAGCAGACTGTATAGCAAAGGGCGGGCTTGATTACGATAAAGACGATGGCTGCTTAGCTTATATAGATGAAAGCCGCGTTGAAGACTTAACGCTTGCTGCTAATTTTGATTACTTAAATAATGACGATGATGATATTGGTCGCTTAAAAGTAACAACAATAAAAGGCGATACCAATAACGACGGACAATACGAATCGCTTTATGCTTATGGTGCACGTTCTTTTACTATTTGGGATAGCAATGGGCTGGTGGTTTTTGATTCAGGTGACGATATAGCACGTATAACAGCATCTGTGCATGGTGAATCATTTAACAATAATGAAGATGAAAACAAAGGTGACTCACGTTCAGATGATAAAGGCGCAGAGCCTGAAGCGCTGACTATTGGTAAAATTGACGATCGTACATTTGCTTTTATAGGGCTTGAGCGTATGGGTGGGATTATGGCTTACGACATTACCAATCCATATAATGTGCAGTTTGAAGACTACTTCTATAATAGAGGCTTAATTAAAGGAGCGAATATTACAGGCGATTTGGCACCTGAAGGAATGGTATTCGTTTCAGCAGAGCAAAGTGCAACAGGAAATCCACTCTTAATTGTTGGAAATGAAATATCAGGCTCTATTGCCGTATGGGAAATAGCATCTAAATAAATATTTAATTTTAAATAAAGCTGTGTGTTGTTTGTTTAACATACAGCTTAGTTTAAACCTTACTAATACATCATCAATTGATACATAAATTATGAGTGTTTTTTAAACTAAAAGTATCCTACAGCCCTTTATTTGTATAGCTTTCATACTAAATTCATTTAATTGTCAAAAAGCTGAAATAAAACATTGACCCCCGCTCGAATCTCCCTATAATGCGACCCCACTGAGACAGGAAACGCCAACGCATAGCGAGGCACGAACTACTCAGAGAGTTAAATAAAACTTCGGTTTTAAATCTTCCAAAAGAAAGTTTAAAAATAAGTGTTGACTCAAAAAATAAAGGGTGTATTATTCGCATCCCTTGAGGCGCTAAAGCGACTCAAAACGTTCTTTAAAAATATAAAGCAATCATCTGTGTGGGCACTCGTACAGATTGAGTTCTAACAGCCAACCTACTTAGGTAGCGAGGCAAAAAAATTAGAGTCTCAATTGAAAACTGAGTGACCAACAGAATAGTTATTTCGGTAATTATTCGGCACAGTCAATTCAATATCGAAAGATATTAAAATAAATTCAGAATTCATTGAGCTGTCGA
>NZ_JADYWP010000016.1:0-27746 GCF_015864765.1 Pseudoalteromonas sp. NZS11
TGTGTTTTTCGGTTGGGAGATTAGTTGCCAAATGTCGCGGGGTAAACCCGCTGCTACGATTGCGTAGTCGCGATTTTATATCGCGCATCGTATTTTTCGGTTGGGAGATTAGTTGCCAAATATCGCGGGGTAAACCCGCTGCTACGATATTGCGTAGTCGCGATTTTATATCGCGCATCGTATTTTTCGGTTGGGAGATTAATTGCCAAATGTCGCGGGGTAAACCCGCTGCTACGATATTGCATAGTCGCGATTTTATATCGCGCATTGTGTTTTTCGGTTGGGAGATTAGTTGCCAAATGTCGCGGGGTAAACCCGCTGCTGCGAGTTTAGATAAATACTATCCCAATATGGGTAGTCTGCAATATTTTCTATTAAATTTGCACGCAAAGGGTTTGCGACTATGTATCTAGCACAGCTATTTAAGTCTTCGGTATTTCTTATTAAGTGATCATAAAACCCTTTTTGCCAAAGCTTTTGTCTGCCAAATTGTCTATACACCGTGGCTGAGCGTCCTTTGAAGCTTCTAATTACCTCACTTAATGTTGCGCTATCGGATAATTGTAATAACCAATGAATATGGTTTGGCATTATCACGAAAGTATTTGATTTAATCAGTTTCTCTCTTTCTAACCCCCTCATTTCATTGATAATAGCTCTATTAATTATTAAGCTTGTGAATAGGTTGTTTCGCTCATGACAAACCAGTGTAATAGCATAATAGTGGTTTGCTTTTGATACTCTTCCCTTTCGTAATAAATATGAACGATGCATAACATACCCGTATTTTAGTAATCACAGACCCACGAATTTAAAGCATATGCAATTTTTATAAATTTGCGTAGTCGCGATTTTATATCGCGCATTGTGTTTTACGTTTAGGTAATTACTTGCACAATAGTCGCGGGGTAAACCCGCTGCTACGATATTGCGTGATCGAAATTTTATAGCGCGCATTATGTTTTATATTTAGTTGACTGATCGTGTGTAAATTGCAGCTATTTCTTTGGTACTTTTATCCTGTTATTAATTTCTTTAATAAATTCAACTAGAGTTAACACTCTATTTTTCTGGTCAGACCAATTGTTTTCATCCTATTAACGTTATAACAATTTTTGTAAATTGCGCATTGTTTAATCTTCGTTCAAAATGCGTTACGCTACTTTAATTGCTCAAGCTACCTGTAAATTGACAGCTAATAAGGTTTTTGATACCGTATTGAAAATTTTTGGTATGACCAATTTACCTTTTGGGTAAATCATACTACTCAAAGCCCCGCTTTATGGGCTCTTGGTATTTATACAACGCGGACGTTGATTCATGTCTTTAAAGATCAAAGCAGCAAAGTTATCTGATGTTATTTTACAGCAACTCGAGAACATGATTCTTGAAGGCTCGTTAGCACCAGGTGAAAAGTTGCCACCAGAGCGTGAACTAGCAAAGCAATTTGAAGTGTCTCGCCCGTCACTGCGTGAGGCAATTCAAAAATTAGAAGCGAAAGGTTTAGTTACGCGTCGCCAGGGTGGCGGCACGTTTGTAAAAAATCAGCTCGAAGAAGGGCTTACTGATCCACTTTTTGATTTGATTAGTAAACACCCTGAGTCGCAGTTTGATTTACTTGAATTTCGTCATGCATTAGAAGGGATTGCTGCTTACTACGCGGCACTGCGCGGGACCAGCAACGATTTTAGCAAAGTGAAAGAAAGCTTTGATAAAATTGCCCTAGTTAATGATGATTTACAGCAAAAAGCAAAAGCAATTAATGCATTTCACTTTAGCGTGGCAGAAGCTTCGCATAATGTGGTGTTACTGCATTTAGTAAGAGGCATGAAAGCGCTGCTTGAGCAAAATGTATTGCAAAATTTAACTGTTTTATTAAAAAAGTCAGATATTAGCAGTCAATTAGCCCAACACAGGCGTTTATTAATGGATGCCGTTATTGACGGTAATCCAGAACAAGCCCGTTTAGCAAGTAATGCGCACTTAGCATTTATCGAAGAAGCACTACTTGAAGCCGGCAAAGAACATTCGCGAATTGAACGTAGTTTAAGACGCACTAAACAAAATTAAGTTAGTACATAACTACTTTGAACACACAAATTAAGTAGCTGTGATATTAAATTAACAATATTCGTATTTTAAACATAAGGAAACCTCCATATGTCTGAAGTCAATAAAATTGACGTAGACGCGCTAGAAACACAAGAGTGGTTACAAGCTCTTGAATCAGTTGTGCGCGAAGAAGGTGTTGAACGAGCTCAGTTTTTACTTGAGCAAGTATTAGAGCAAGCCCGTTTAGACGGCGTTGATATGCCAACGGGTATTACCACGAACTACGTTAATACTATTCCTGTAGATCAAGAACCTGCTTACCCGGGTGATGTAAATCTTGAGCGTCGTATTCGTTCAATTATACGTTGGAACGCGATTATGATCGTTCTACGTGCATCTAAAAAAGATCTCGACTTAGGCGGCCATATGGCGTCTTACCAATCATCTGCTGCATTTTATGAAGTGTGTTTTAACCACTTTTTTAAAGCACCAAATGATGTAGACGGTGGTGACTTAGTTTATTACCAAGGTCATATTTCTCCAGGTATTTACGCGCGTGCATTTGTTGAAGGTCGTTTATCGGCTGCACAACTAGATAACTTCCGCCAAGAAGTTGATGGCGAAGGCTTACCATCGTACCCACACCCTAAGTTAATGCCTGAATTTTGGCAGTTCCCTACTGTATCAATGGGCTTAGGTCCTATTTCGTCTATTTACCAAGCACGCTTCTTAAAATACTTAGATGGTCGTGGCTTAAAAGACACTAAAAACCAACGTGTATACGCGTTTTTAGGTGACGGTGAAATGGATGAGCCAGAATCACGTGGCGCTATTTCTTTTGCTGCACGTGAAAAACTAGATAACCTTTGTTACTTAGTTAACTGTAACTTACAGCGTTTAGACGGCCCAGTTATGGGTAACGGTAAAATTATTCAAGAGCTAGAAGGCTTGTTTAAAGGCGCTGGCTGGAACGTAATTAAACTAGTGTGGGGCAGCGGTTGGGATATTCTTCTAGCTAAAGACACAACGGGTAAATTACTACAGTTAATGAACGAAACTGTTGATGGCGATTACCAAACATATAAAGCGAAAGATGGCGCGTACGTACGTGAAAACTTCTTTGGTCGTTACCCAGAAACAGCAGCACTTGTTGCTGACATGACAGATGACGAAATTTTCGCGCTTAAGCGTGGTGGTCATGAGTCATCAAAATTATTTGCTGCATTTAAAAAAGCAGAAGACACTAAAGGCCGTCCAACTGTAATTCTTGCTAAAACTGTAAAAGGTTACGGCATGGGTGAAGCAGCTGAAGGTAAAAACATTGCGCACCAAGTGAAAAAAATGGACATGTCGCATGTTGCGCATTTACGTTCACGCCTTGGTCTTGATGATTTAGTATCTGAAGAGCAACTTGCAGAACTACCTTATTTAGAGCTTGAAGAAGGTTCACCTGAGTATAAATACCTACATGCTCGTCGTGATGCACTTAAAGGTTATACACCTAAGCGTATTCCACGTTTTAGTGAAAAACTTACGTTGCCAGAAGTAGACGCGTTTAAGCCGCTACTTGAAGAACAAAAACGTGATATTTCAACCACTATGGGTTTTGTTCGTGCACTTAATATCTTATTAAAAGATAAAGGCATTGGTAAAAACATTGTACCAATTATTGCCGATGAAGCGCGTACATTTGGTATGGAAGGTTTATTCCGTCAAATCGGTATTTACAATCCGCATGGCCAAAACTATACGCCACAGGATCGTGATATTGTTTCTTACTACAAAGAAACTGTATCAGGGCAAGTGCTTCAAGAAGGTATTAATGAGTTAGGTGCAATGTCGTCATGGGTTGCTGCTGCAACTTCATACAGCACTAACGATTTACCAATGATCCCATTCTACATTTACTACTCTATGTTTGGTTTCCAACGCGTTGGTGACATGGCATGGATGGCGGGCGATCAACAAGCACGTGGTTTCTTATTAGGTGCTACTGCGGGTCGTACAACGTTAAATGGTGAAGGCTTGCAACACGAAGATGGTCACAGTCATATTCTTGCTAATACGGTTCCTAACTGTATTTCTTATGACCCAACTTACGCGTTTGAAGTAGCTGTTATTGTACAAGACGGTATTCGTCGTATGTACGGTGATGACCAAGAAAATATTTACTACTACCTAACGCTTATGAACGAAAACTACCATCAGCCAGCTATGCCAGAAGGCGCTGAAGAAGGTATTCGTAAGGGTATTTACAAGCTTGAAAGTTACGAAGGTAAAAAAGCCAACGTACAGCTATTAAGCTCAGGTACTATTATGACTGAAGTACGTAAAGCCGCTACGATTCTAAGCGAAGAGTATGGCATTGCGTCTGACGTGTTCTCTGTTACGTCTTTCAACGAATTAACGCGTGAAGGTCAAGATGTTGAACGTTTCAATATGCTTAACCCTGAAGGCGAGCAAAAAACAGCATTCATCACAAGCGTATTAAACGACTCTGTGACTGTTGCAGCAACGGATTACATGAAAAACTACGCAGAACAAGCGCGTTCATTCATTCCAAGCAGCAACTACAAAGTGTTAGGTACAGATGGTTACGGTCGTTCTGATAGCCGTGAAAACCTACGTCGTCACTTTGAAGTTAACGCGGGCTACGTTGTTGTTGCTACGTTATCTGAACTTGCTAAACGCGGTGAAGTTGAGAAGTCAGTAGTTGTTGAAGCACTTAAAAAGTTCAACATCGACACTAACAAACTTAACCCACTGTACGCATAAGAGGTTTGCAATGAGTATTGAAATTAAAGTACCAGATATTGGTGACGACGAAGTAGAAGTAACCGAAATATTAGTAAGCGTTGGCGACAAAGTAGATGTTGACCAATCATTACTTAATGTTGAAGGCGACAAAGCATCAATGGAAATACCTGCTTCGCAAGCGGGTACAGTGAAAGAGATTAAAGTAAACGTTGGCGACACCGTTACAACTGGCTCTTTAGTATTTTTGTTTGAAGGCGAGAGTGAAAGCACTGGTGAAGAAAAAGCATCAGCCGCTGCTCCAGCTAAATCTGAAGAGGCAGCACCTGCTGCTTCTACAGGTTCTTCAACTAAAGAAGTAACCGTACCAGACATTGGCGATGATGAAGTTGAAGTAACTGAAATCATGGTTGCTGTTGGCGACACCGTTTCAGAAGAGCAATCTATCTTAAACGTGGAAGGCGACAAGGCAGCAATGGAAGTTCCCGCTCCATTTGCCGGTATAGTTAAAGAAATTAAAGTCGCCGCTGGCGATACAGTTAAAACAGGCTCATTAGTGTTTGTTTTTGAAGTAGCAGGAAGTGAATCTGCAGCACCGGCTAAAGAGTCGGCTCCTGTAGAAGCGCCTGCAGCTAGCTCAACAGCAAATGCAGCACCAAGTACTAAAGAAGTTAATGTACCTGATATTGGTGGCGATGAAGTTGAAGTAACTGAAATTATGGTTGCAGTTGGCGATACGGTTGAAGAAGATCAATCAATCTTAAACGTTGAAGGCGACAAAGCTGCAATGGAAGTACCAGCTCCATTTGCAGGTACAGTTAAAGAAATTAAAGTAGCCGCTGGCGATAAAGTATCGACTGGCTCATTAATTTTTGTATTTGAAGTTGCAGGCAGCGCGCCAGTAGCAGCACCTGCACCAGCTGAAAAATCAGCACCTGCAGCTGCGGCTAAAACTGAGTCGGCACCGGCTCAAGCGGCACCAGCAAAAGCAAGTAATGAAAGCTTCACAGAAAACAGCGCGTATGCTCATGCATCACCTGTTGTTCGCCGTTTAGCGCGTGAGTTTGGTATTAACCTAGCTAACGTTAAAGGCACTGGTCGCAAAGCCCGTATAGTTAAAGAAGACGTGCAAAACTATGTTAAAAACCTAGTTAAGCAAGTTGAGTCGGGTCAATTATCTGCAGGTAGTAGCGCTGGTGGTAGCGAGCTTGGTCTTATTCCATGGCCTAAAGTTGATTTTGCTAAGTTTGGCGAAATTGAAGAGCAAAAGCTGTCTCGTATTCAAAAGCTATCAGGCAAAAACTTACACCGTAACTGGGTGCAAATCCCACATGTTACACAGTTTGACGAAGCTGATATCACAAGCCTTGAAGTATTCCGTAAAGAGCAAAATGTGCTTAGCGAGAAGAAAAAGCTGGGTGTTAAAATCACGCCACTTGTGTTTGTAATGAAAGCAGCTGCGAAAGCACTTGCTGAATTTCCAAAATTCAACTCATCGCTTTCTTCAGACGGCGAAAGCTTAATCCTTAAAAAGTACATTAACATTGGTGTTGCAGTTGATACGCCAAACGGTTTAGTTGTACCAGTGTTTAAAGATGTTGATAAAAAAGGCATTATTGAACTATCACGCGAATTAATGGAAGTATCTGTTAAAGCACGTGACGGGAAGCTTACATCGTCTGATATGCAAGGTGGTTGTTTTACTATTTCTAGCCTTGGCGGTATTGGCGGTACGGCATTTACGCCGATTGTTAATGCACCAGAAGTGGCTATTTTAGGTGTGTCTAAATCTGAAATGAAACCTAAATGGAATGGCAAAGAGTTTGAACCAAAACTAATGGTTCCGCTGTCTATGTCATACGACCATAGGGTTATTGACGGAGCCTTAGCTGCACGCTTTACTGTGACTCTTGCAAGTTACATGAGCGATATTCGCCAATTGGTGATGTAATCGCTGGACAATGAATAGAATCAAATCCCAGCCAGTTGTTTTTAGCTGGGATTTTTACCATTTGCAATGATACAATCTTTGCACAAATTTGTGATCTGCTCTCACTTTCTGCCTTGCAGAAACATGGCAGTTAAACTTTAGGGCAGTGTCCCGTTCAAACAATTAAGGTAATAGCATGAGCAACGAATTAAAAACTCAAGTTGTTGTACTAGGCGGTGGTCCTGGTGGTTACTCTGCGGCATTCCGCGCTGCTGACTTGGGCTTAGAAGTTACATTGGTAGAATCTCGTGAAACATTAGGCGGCGTATGTCTTAATGTTGGTTGTATTCCTTCAAAAGCACTTTTACACGTAGCTAAAGTGATTGATGATGCAGCTGAAATGTCATCTCATGGTGTTACTTTTGGCGCACCAAAGATCGATCTTGACCAAGTTCGTACTTGGAAAGATTCTGTAGTTGGCCAGTTAACTGGTGGACTAGAGGGCATGGCTAAAATGCGTAAAGTGAAAGTTGTATCTGGTTACGGTAAATTCACTGGCAGCAATACTTTAGTAGTTGAAGGCGAGAAAGACTCTACAACTATCACGTTTGATAACGCGATTATTGCAGCAGGTTCTAAACCAGTTAACTTACCTTTCATCCCACAAGATGACCGTGTAATTGATTCAACTGGCGCGCTAGAGCTTAAAGATGTACCAGAAAAACTACTTGTACTTGGTGGTGGTATTATCGGTCTTGAAATGGGTACGGTTTACCGTGCACTAGGTTCTGCAATTGATGTTGTAGAATTTGCTGACCAATTAGTTCCAGCAGCTGATAAAGACATTATCAAAATTTACCAAAAATACGTAAGCAAAAAATTCAACGTAATGCTTTCAACTAAAGTTGTTGGTGTTGAAGCTAAAAAAGATGGCTTATACGTAACGTTTGAAGGTAAAAACGCACCAGCAGAACCTGTACGTTACGACAAAGTGCTTGTTGCAGTTGGCCGTACTCCAAACGGTAACTTACTTGATGCTGAAAAAGCGGGCGTAAACGTTGATGAGCGTGGCTTTATTAATGTTGATAAGCAATTACGTACTAACGTAAGCCATATTTTTGCAATTGGTGACTTAGTTGGCCAGCCTATGCTTGCGCATAAAGCGGTTCATGAAGGTCATGTTGCTGCAGAAGTTATTTCTGGTCAGAAGCATTTCTTCGACCCTAAATGTATTCCTTCGATTGCGTATACTGACCCAGAAATCGCTTGGGTAGGTGTTACTGAGAAAGAAGCAAAAGAGCAAGGCCTAAAAATTGAAACTGCGGTATTCCCGTGGGCAGCTTCTGGTCGTGCTATTGCATCATCTCGTACTGAAGGTTCTACTAAACTTATTTTTGATAAAGAAAGTGGCCGTATAATCGGTGGTGCTATGATCGGTATTAACGCGGGCGAAATGCTTGGCGAAATCGGTTTAGGTATTGAAATGGGTGCTGATGGTGAAGACTTAGCGCTTACTATTCATGCTCACCCTACATTGAATGAATCAATCGGCCTTGCAGCTGAAATTTTTGAAGGTTCGATCACTGACTTACCAAACAAAAAAGCAGTTAAAAAGAAGTAATTTAACTTTTTAGCATTTGTTTGAAAACCCAAGCCTGGCTTGGGTTTTTTTATGGGTGAAAGAGCAGGTTTTAAATTACAGTGTTTTAATTATGCGTAGGTGCGGCTTTATGCCGCGTTTTTTAAATTCAAAAAATTGCGCGAGGTAAACTCGCGACTACGGGGGCGCTTGTTAAATTAAAAACTTGCGCGAGGTAAACTCCGCATACGGGTTTTTATTACTTTGTTGATGCCTAACCTGAGCGCTAGAATATCCATCTCACAGCCCTTACATATCTATTATCACCAAATATAGCTACAATGCGCGCTTAATTAATTGAAGGTAAATACAGTGAAAAACTCAGTTTTAGCATTACGCGCTCAACAAATAAGTGAATCCCGTCGAGAGTTTAATGCTCGAGGCGGTAAATTAGATCGCTGTGAGCAATGCTTAATAGCTAAGCACTACTGTATTTGTAAAGGTGTTGAGCATGCAGATTGTAAAGCAGCTGTGTGCTTATTAATGTATCACAATGAAAGTTTTAAACCTTCTAATACTGGGCGCTTAATTGCTGAAATAGTGCCAGATAACCACGCATTTAGATGGGATAGAACAGACCCTAACCCCGCTCTTTTAGCTTTGATAAGCGATTCACAATATCAGCCAATGGTAGTATTCCCTGCTGAAGATGTAGAAGAGGGCAGGGCCATTACCGAAATAAGTATTGAAGAGGGTAAAAAACCGCTATTTATATTTTTAGATGGTACCTGGCGTGAAGCTAAAAAAATGATTCGCAAAAGCCCATACTTAGATAACTTGCCTGTACTTTCTGTTACTGCTGATAAACTATCTGATTACCGATTACGTGTTGCCCCTCATGCGCATCAACTAGGCACTGCTGAAGTGGCTATTATGGTGCTAGCGCTTGCGGGAGAAATGGATGCATCTTCTAAATTAGAACAGCATTTTATTAAGTTTCGTGATGCGTATTTGCTTGGTAAGCGCAATAAAGGCCGACTGCTAGAAGAGTAGTTTTACGCAGTTAAGCGAAAGCTTGCTGCTCTTTTAAGTGAGCAAGTGCTTTATTTTGAATTGCTCTGAAGCCTTCTTCAGATGTTAATTGTAAAACCGTATTATATAATTGGCTTACGCTATTGTGAGCCTGAATAAACGAGGTGCAGTCCTCACCAATCATATCCTTAGCCTCTTCGACTCGCTTTAAAAAGTAACAGCTAATATCGGTTTTTCCCTTAAAGTGAGTAGTCGCGATAGCGTTTGCTATTCTATTAAGCTGATAACTAAATTCATCAGGTCGAGAACCCTCACCCCATTTACTAATAGAAATATCGCTTTCTAACTGGATAATTACGTTAAGTATGTTTTTAAACTCACTCATTGGCATATTTAAAAAGTTATAACCTTTGGGGCTAAATAAAGCTTTATACGGATTTTCGTTGGGAGTTTGGGCACTAAAAACACCAATTGGTTTTGCTGTACTTGCGTCTGATACTTTACATAAAAAGGTATTGCTTTGCGGCGTTTTAAAATTCATATCCATTGAGTATTTATGATCCTTGCGTTACTTAGTTATCGGCGCAATTAATGAAAAACTTAGCGAAATTTAAAATATTAATAAAGTATTTGAAGGTATTAATATTGATTAGCTGGGATGCAGTATTACCCTGCAAAAGTTAGTGGTAGTTGCTTAGAGCTTTACTAAACCCAAATTTTAGGCAAAGAAAAGCGCGCTCTATCTCTAGGCGCGCTTGCGGAATCTTCTAATTTTCTGCATCCTGCAATTGAACTTAATCAACTCCAATTTTTACTAATCCATGTTTATTACTATATTACTTTTTAGTTCTATGTAATGTAGACCAATCCGGGCCTGTATCCTTAAATTCCTAAACATCCTGTAGGGTAAATACTATTACCAAATCCTTAATTACACTTCCTAGTGTATCCCTATTTTAACCAATCCCTTGTGTTGCCTTAAAAGGCCTGTCCATTTATTCCTTAAACATCCTGTTAAACAACTTAGCCGTGTTGTTATCCTTTTCGCATCTTCCTGACGCTGTCCTTTTTACAACATTGCGTTGTGATACTCATCCTGAGCCTGTCCTAAAATCCGTGTTGTCCTGGTAACCTAATCATTGGTTGGTTGAGTAAGCAGTCCATTTCCTTTTACTCAATAAGCGTCATTGCTTGGTTGATGCGTAAATTATAGTGCAATAGAGCAACTAAAATAGGGATAAAACTACGTTCAATTAGTATTTATGCAATAGTAATAATGTAAAAGTTCAATTAATACATGTTGTTAGGTTGTTTTTGTGTGTTTTTTATCTTGATTTTTACTCATTAGCTGTCACATCCGTGAGACATCTCTTACACTGCATTTCCTTTTTGGGCGTTATTTACATATTTACATTTATTTAAAGTGTGCACTTTTTGAATGAGCGCGGTAGAATTCGATGATAATAACAATTATTTAGGTGAAATAATGAAGACAGTATTTACACTTGTTTTAGGGTTAGCAGCATCGGCACCAGCCTTTGCAAGTGACGTTGTTAATATATATTCTTTTCGTCAGCCGTTTTTGATTCAGCCAATTTTAGACGATTTTACAAAACAAACGGGAATAAAAACCAATGTTGTTTTTGCTAAAAAAGGGTTAATTGAGCGTGTTAAACGTGAAGGTAAACACAGTAAAGCCGATTTAGTATTAACCTCTAATTTTAGTGCTCTTATTCAATTAGAAGATTTAAAATTAACACAAACTATAAAAAGTGACAGTGTAAATAATAACGTGCCTGCAGCTTTTCGTGACGGTGATGGCCAATGGGTCGCGCTTACTAAGCGAGTGCGTAATGTGTATTCATCAAAAGAGCGAATTGGTGCGTTACCTAAGCTCACTTATGAAGATTTAGCAGATCCTAAATACAAAGGACAAATTTGTACGCGTTCTGGCAAGCATCCATATAACTTAGGTTTAGTGGCTTCTATGATTGCACACCATGGTGAAGCGCAAACCAAAGAGTGGCTTGAAGGTGTTAAGGCTAATTTAGCACGTAAACCTCAAGGTAACGATCGTGCTCAAGTTAAAGCCGTTAAAGAAGGTTTATGTAACTTGGCATTAGGTAATAGTTACTACCTTGGTAAAATGCTAGAAGATAAAGAACAAAAAGGTTGGGCAGAGGCCGTAAATATTAACTTTCCGAATCAAACTAATCGTGGCTCACACATAAATGTTTCGGGTGCGGTTATTACCAAATATGCTAAAAACCCTGAAAATGCATTAAAGCTCATAGAATATATGACCGACAGCAAAGCACAAAACATGTATGCCTCATTAAATATGGAGTATCCAGTTAAGTCGGGTGTTGAACTATCAAGTTTGGTTGCCTCTTGGGGGAGTTTTAAAGAAGACAGCTTGCCACTTGATGAGATTAGTAAATATCGTCCGTTAGCGCTTAAGCTAATTGATGAGGTGAAGTTCGATCTTTAATGACTAATAAATTTAAGCTGTCTAAATGGCAGCTCTTTGCGTGGTCGACTGGCTTAATTCTATCGGCCCCGTTGTTTTTTCTTCTTTTTGAATCTCTACAAGGTAGCTCTGAGGTGTTTTCTCACCTGTGGGATACCGTGCTTTGGGATTACATAACCAATACCGTATTGCTTGTTTTAGGTGTTTGCGTCCTTAGCTGCGCCATAGCTTTGCCACTTGGATGGCTAACGGCTTACTGTAGTTTCCCGGGTAAAAAACAGTTTGAATGGGCACTTATGCTGCCCCTTGCTATGCCCACCTATATTATTGCCTATGTATACACTGATTTATTAGATTATGCGGGCCCGGTGCAAATAGCGCTGAGAGAATGGTTTGGCTGGCAATCGCCTAATGACTATTGGTTTTTTGATATACGTACATTACCCGGGGCCATCGTTATGATTGCCTTGGTGCTTTATCCGTATTTATTTTTGATTTTTAAAACGGCTCTTCGCGAGCAGTCATTCAAATTAGTACAAGCTAGCCAGTTAATGGGATTATCTCCTTGGCAAAGCTTTTTTAAAGTAAGCTTAGTGCTCTCTCGTGGGGCTATTGTGGCGGCTCTTGCGCTTATAAGTATGGAAACCATGGCTGACTTTGCAACAGTGAGTTATTTTGCCGTAAGTACATTAACGACTGCCGTATACGATACGTGGTTTGGTTATTACTCACTTACAGCGGCAGCTAAAATATCGGGTGTGATGTTATTACTGTTATTTTTAGCATTAATGGCAGAGCGCTTTAGTCGTCGTAACCAAGCGGTATTTGAGCGCCAATCAAGTGTAAATAGCGAATCTCTCTATGTATTAAAAGGAAAGTCAGCTTGGCTCGCAACGGCATTTTGCAGCTTTATTTTACTTATCGCGTTTGTGATCCCTATTGCAGTACTTATAAATTACGCCATTACCTACTTTGATAAAGCATGGAATGTAGAGTTTTTTAGTTACGCTTGGCAAAGTTTAAAAGTGGCTGGGGTTGTGAGCCTAATAACGATTACGTTGAGTATTTTTGTGGTTTTTTATCAGCGTGTGGCAAAGCAAACGTATCCGCTTATTCCTGGGCGTTTAGCAAGCACAGGCTATGCGCTGCCTGGCACAGTACTCGCTATTGCGGTTTTATTACCGCTTACGTTATTAGAGAACACCATTAACACAGCGCTCGAGCCGTATAATTTAGATATTGGCTTGCTGCTTACAGGTAGCATTCTTACTATTATTATTGCTTATATTGTTAGGTTTTACGCCATTGCACACGGAGCAATTGAGTCGAGTTTTTTACGTATTAGCCCATCACTTGATATGGCAAGCCAATCAATGGGTAAAAGCCAAGGACAAACACTGCGTTTAGTGCACCTACCTTTACTGCGAAGAGGATTGCTTACTGCTGCGTTATTGGTATTTATTGAGTGCATGAAAGAGCTGCCAGCTGCGCTATTGCTCAGACCGTTTAATTTTGAAAGCTTAGCTACTCATGTATTTCAGTATGTGAGTGACGAGCAGTTAGAGCTTGCTTCAATATCGGCATTATTTATTGTTATTGTTGGGTTTATTCCTTTGTATTTTATTAATCGTTCTATGGAGCAGCGTAGTTAAATGAGTAGTTTAATTTTACAAGGAGTGAGCTATCACTATAACGGCACAAAGGTTATTCACGATTTAGATTTAACGGTGGGTAAAGATGAAATTGTTTGCCTACTCGGAGCGAGTGGGTGCGGCAAAACGACCACGTTAAAAGCGATTGCAGGTTTAATTGAAGCTAAGCAAGGGTCTATTTTTATAGACGGTAAATTAGTGAGTGATGAGCAATCGTTTGTCTCGCCTGAGCACCGTAACATCGGCATGATGTTTCAAGACTATGCGTTGTTTCCGCATTTAACGGTAGCAAATAATATCGCATTTGGGCTTAGTAAAATGAGTAAAGCTCAAAAGCAGCAACGCGTTGATGAAATGCTTAAGCTCGTGCATTTAATTGGCTGTGCTGACAGGTTCCCGCATCAGTTATCGGGTGGTCAACAGCAGCGTGTAGCTATTGCTCGTGCATTAGCTTATAAGCCTAGTTTATTGCTACTTGATGAGCCCTTTTCAAATATTGATACGCAAGTACGCTTTGAATTAATTGCCGATATACGTCGAATTATTAAGGCAACCCAAGTATCTGCTGTGTTTGTTACACACTCAAAAGAAGAGGCGTTTGCCTTTTCAGATACACTTGCCATTATGCATCGCGGTAAAATTGAGCAACAAGGCACGCCTGAGCAGCTTTTTGCAGCTCCATGTTCAAAGGAGGTTGCAGAGTTTCTGGGTCAAGGCATATACTTGAGCGCAGAAGTATTAACAGCAACTGAATACAAAACACCATTTGGTTTAGTCGAATCTTATATTGAGAGTAAGCAAAACGTAAGCGTAGGGCTTATATATGTGCGCCCTCATCAAATAGAATTAGTGGCAGATAACCAAAGTGACAAACTCAGCAAGCGAGCTACAATCATAAGTCGTCGCTTTATTGGTTCGGCGTATGTTTATTCACTTGTTATTGATGAACAAGAAATTGAAGTTGCTGCACAATATGGCCAGTCATTTGAAAATAATGAACAGGTTATAATAAAAATAAAACCTCACACGGTGAATTTTTTCGAATCGTAATTAATTTGTTATTCGCTGTGTTTTTATCTGTAAAACTAAGGAATAACAATGGCGCAAGCGCAATCAGGGATTTGTGCTGAAGCAAACTTACACGGTTTGCACTTATTTTTTAATGTGTTTGATGGTCAAGATGAATCACTTCGCGCAAAGTTAAAACAAGTAAGCGCTATTGAAGAAGAGTTTAGCGATCAATTTTCAGAATCAATGCTCTCTTGTATGGTTGCTATTGGTGCGCAATATTGGCCGCATATCCTCCCTGAATACATCCCAAGCGAATTACAGAGCTTTCCTAATATAAACCATAGCGATCATCAAATGAGCGTACAACCGTGCGATTTATTTGTGCAAATTCGCTCTGACCGTGAAGACGTTAACCATTTATTTGCGCTGCAAATTTTAAAACTATTTGCTCCCGATGTTGAGCTGGTGGAGCAAATTCGTAATTTTCGCTTTTTAGATGGTCGTGATTTTAATGGTTTTATTTATGGTGGCGATACAGCTCATGGAAGAAAAAAGCGCGCTACGGCTTTAATTAGTAACCCTGGTAATTTTGAAGATCAGGGGAGTTATATTCATGTACAGCGTTATAAGCATGACTTAACTATGTGGCAGCATTTATCATTGAGCGAGCAAGAACAAATAATGGGGCGTACGCGCCTTGATAACACACTAATTATCCCTGCGATTGAAACCAGTCATGCTTTACGTAGCGAACTAAAAGACGAAGATGGACAACCGCTATTATTAAATCAGAGCATGCCTTATGGCGATGTGTATGAGCAGGGAATGTTATCAATTACATGCGCTTGTACGGGCACCGCATTTGAAAAAGTACTTAATAGTCGTTTAGGGGAAGGGGATTGTTACGACCACTGGCTTGATTTTACTCAAGCCGATATGGGTTCTGCTTTCTTTGCGCCTTCAGTCGGGTTTTTAAAACAAATTTAGTTTGCTATTAAACCGTATCAAATAAAATGCGAACACGTTCAAGTGTTACATCTATTTCAGATATTTTAGCAGGAGCGATAAAAATAGTATCGTCGCCTGCAATTGTTCCTAGTACGCCATCTGCTTTACCTAATGAATCTAATAAACGAGCAATAAGCTGAGCGGCGCCTGGACTGGTACGAATAATGATCATCATTTCGTTGTGCATAATGTCGATTACTAATTGGCGTAATGGGCTTTTAGCCGTAGGTACACCCATTTCAGCAGGTAAGCAGTAAACCATTTCTTGTTTGGCGTTACGTGTGCGTACAGCACCAAATTTACTTAACATGCGCGATACTTTACTTTGGCTTATATTGTCAAAGCCTTGATCTTTTAATGCATCAACTATTTCGCCTTGAGAGCCAAAATTTTCTTCTTTTAATAGTGATTTAAATGCTTTTACCAGTGCTTCTTGTTTATCTTGTGGTTGCATAGTCTTTATTCGTTTTTGTTATTTATGCCGCAAATTCTACACAAAAATGAATAATTATGCAGCAGTTGTTTAGTTAACTTGCCAGTTTGATGCGTTAAATCACAAAAGTTTACGACTATGGTCGAAAATATACTTGAAATAGACAGGATAAATTTGTTTTTAGTCGCTAATTTCATTATCTTAAGAGCCACAAATGTTTCCTACCTCAAATTACGGAGAATTCCAATGAAAGTTGCTGTATTAGGTGCTGCAGGCGGTATCGGCCAAGCGTTGTCTTTATTATTAAAAACAGGCTTACCAGCTGGCTCTGAATTATCACTTTATGATGTTGCACCAGTAGTACCAGGTGTTGCGGTTGACCTTTCTCACATCCCAACAGATGTTAAAGTAGCAGGCTTTGGCGCAGACGAATTAAACAAAGCGCTTGAAGGCTCTGACATCGTTCTTATCCCAGCGGGTATGCCACGTAAACCAGGTATGGATCGTGCTGATTTATTTAATGTAAATGCTGGTATCATCAAAACTTTAGCAGAAGGCATTGTTGCTAGCTGTCCTAAAGCGTTAGTAGGTATTATTACTAACCCAGTAAATGGCACAGTTCCAATCGTTGCTGAAGTATTCAAAAAAGCAGGTACTTACGACGCTAAACGCGTATTCGGTATTACTACGCTTGACGTTATTCGTTCAGAAGCATTTGTTGCTGAACTTAAAGGCGTAGACGTAGCAACTGTGAAAGTACCAGTAATTGGTGGTCACTCAGGCACAACTATTCTTCCTCTACTTTCTCAAGTTGAAGGTGTTTCTTTCACTGATGAAGAAGTTGCTGCACTTACTCCACGTATCCAAAATGCGGGTACTGAAGTTGTAAATGCTAAAGCAGGCGGTGGTTCAGCTACGCTATCTATGGGTGCTGCTGCAGCTCGTTTTTGTATGTCTTTAGTTAAAGGCCTACAGGGTGAAGAAGTTGTAGATTACGCTTACGTTGCTGTTGAAAATGGCGATGCAGAGTACTTTGCACATCCAGTACGTTTAGGTAAAAACGGCGTAGAAGAAATTCTTTCTTACGGCGAACTAAGCGCATTTGAAACAAAAGCAAAAAATGACATGCTTGAAACACTGAAAAAAGACATCAAAGAAGGTGTTGATTTCATGGCGTAATAGCCAAAGTAGAATAACAAAAAAGCCTGCATTTGCAGGCTTTTTTATTGCTCAGAATTAATTTCACACTGTGTAACTAGTTAAAACTAGTGGTCGCGGTCAACCGCAATACGGGCAAGGCTTATGAGTGCTTGCTTATAGTCAGACTCAGCTAAAAAGTCTAAACAGGCAATAGCTTTGTCAGCTTCAAGCTCTGCTTTTTGCATTGTAAATTCAAGCGCATTAGTTTGCTTTAGTGCCGATAAAATTTCTTCTAAATGCTCCATACCATTACTGTGCTCTATTGCATCACGAATAAGCTGCGTTTGCTGCTCGCTACCATGTTGCATAGCATAAATAAGTGGAAGCGTTGGTTTGCCTTCAGCTAAATCATCACCAATGTTTTTACCCAACTGCTCAGCATCTGCATTGTAATCGAGTACATCATCTACTAGCTGAAACGCAGTACCTAAATGCATACCATATAGGTTTAGTGCATCGAGAGTAGTCTGGTCTTGCTCAGTAATAATGGCAGCAAGGCCTGTCGCTGCTTCAAACAACTTAGCTGTTTTAGAGTAAATAACCTGCATATAACTGGCTTCGGTCGTATCTGGGTCGTTGCAGTTCATTAACTGCAATACTTCACCTTCAGCAATAATGTTTGTTGCATCGGCAAGTACTTGCATAACCTGCATTTTTCCAAGACCAACCATAAGCTGAAATGAACGAGTGTAAATAAAGTCACCAACCAATACGCTAGCAGCATTACCAAATTCAGCATTTGCCGTAGGTGTGCCACGTCGTAAGTTTGATTCATCTACAACATCATCATGCAATAGCGTTGCTGTATGAATAAACTCAACAATTGTTGCAAGTGTTATGTGATCTTTACCCTGATAACCGAGCGCTTTGGCTGCTAAAATCGCGAGCATTGGACGAACGCGTTTGCCGCCACTGCTAACTATATATAAACCAAGCTGATTAACTAACGCCACATCTGAGCGCATTTGCGCATGTATAAGTTGATTGACGTCATTCATATCGCTTTCGATTAACGCCTGGATAGCTTTTATATCCATTGATCTCCGAGCCAATTTTTATGTGTGAACGGCGCAGATTGTACAACAAAAAATGCACTAGCTCGATATTTTGTGACGATTGATTGAAAAAACACTATTAAAGTACTTAATTTAGACTGAATTAGCCAAGATAACTGATTAATTGATAATCAATATACAGTTTATGGTGTGCTTAGATATTAAGCTGTGAGGGTCATATTTGAGTACATTAATTTATTTCGACTAAGAGTTAAAAAGCGCTTGGCAAAAGGGCTAATTAATATAAAATGGGGTAAATATTGAATTGCTCTCAAAGCAGCTACTTTTTATTCATTTTAATTACAAAATAGGCTTGCTAGTTATTTCGCGTTAGCGTAAACTTCGCGCCCTATCGAAGAATATTTTAGTTGCGCCGATTTGAGGGTGCACAGACGGAGTTAATTATGTACGCGGTTTTCCAAAGTGGTGGTAAACAGCATCGTGTGACTGAAGGTCAAACGATTCGTCTTGAAAAATTAGACGTTGAAACTGGTGCGGCAGTAGAATTTGATTCAGTACTTTTAGTTGCTGATGGTGAGAAAATCGAGATCGGTGTACCGTTCGTAAACGGTGGCAAGATAACAGCTGAGGTTGTTTCACATGGTCGCGGTGAGAAGATTAAGGTTGTTAAATTTAGACGCCGTAAGCATTCTCGTAAGCAAATGGGCCATCGTCAATGGTTCACTGAAGTTAAAATCACTAGCATTAGCGCTTAATTAGAGGTACTTAGAAATGGCACATAAAAAAGCAGCTGGTAGTACTCGTAACGGTCGCGATTCAGAAAGCAAACGCCTAGGTGTTAAGCGTTTTGGTGGCGAATCAGTTCTAGCGGGTAGCATCATTGTTCGTCAGCGTGGAACTCGTTTCCACCCTGGTACTAACGTAGGTATCGGTAAAGACCACACTATCTTCGCAAAAGCAGATGGTAAAGTTCAGTTTGAACAAAAAGGTCCTTTAAACCGTAAATACGTAACTATCGTAACTGAGTAATCAGTAAGGTAGTTAAAAACCCCGCCTTTGCGGGGTTTTTTGTTTTGTAGTCAGTCAAAATATATACCCAAGCCTGCATTTGTGTTGGCTTGGGTATATAATAGAGTTATTAAACAAGCCAATCCCTAAAGTGAGTAATCATGAAGTTTGTAGATGAAGTAGAAATTCGCGCAGAAGCTGGAGACGGTGGCAGCGGCATCGTGTCTTTCCGTCGTGAAAAATATGTTCCAGATGGTGGACCAGACGGCGGTGACGGTGGAGACGGTGGTAGTGTTTATCTACAAGCTGATGAAAACTTAAATACCCTAATTGATTATCAGTTTGAGCGCTTTCATAGAGCTGAACGTGGTACTAACGGTCGTAGCCGTAACTGTACAGGCCGAAAAGCCGATGACTTATTTGTTATGGTGCCTGTAGGCACGCGCATCATGGATGTTGATACCCAAGAGGGACTTGGTGACTTAACTCAAGATGGTCAACGAATTTTGGTTGCAAAAGGTGGTTTCCACGGCTTGGGGAATGCACGTTTTAAATCAAGTACTAACCGAGCACCTCGTCAAAAAACATTGGGCACACCCGGTGAAGTACGTAACTTAAAGTTAGAGTTACTATTATTAGCTGATGTAGGCTTACTAGGATTACCAAATGCAGGTAAATCTACGTTTATCCGTAGTGTATCTGCAGCAAGACCAAAAGTAGCTGATTATCCATTCACGACGCTTATTCCTAATTTAGGTGTAGTACGTCCTGAAGCAAATAAATCATTTGTTATAGCCGATATTCCGGGTCTAATTGAAGGTGCATCTGATGGTGCAGGCCTAGGTATTCGCTTCTTGAAGCATTTAGAGCGTTGTCGTGTGTTATTGCACATTATTGATGTAATGCCGGTAGATGGTTCAAACCCTGTTGATAATGCATTCTCGATTATTAACGAGCTACACCAATACAGTCCTAAATTAGCTGAAAAACCACGCTGGTTAGTGTTTAATAAAATAGATTTATTACCAGAAGATGAAGCAAAAGCGCTATGCGAAGCGATTGCAGAAGAGCTGGGCGAAACTGAAAATATTTATCACATTTCAGCAATTAATAAACTTAATACTCAACCTTTAATCCACAACATAATGACACTACTTGATAGCATGCCTAAAGAGAAGTTTGTACAAGTTGAAGATGAAGAAGTTGAATTCAAGTGGGATACCTATCATGAAAAAGCCACTAAAGGTAAAGGCAATGATGATGATTGGGACGACTGGGATGAAGATGATTACGACGTAGAAGTTGTCTACGAGCGTTAATTAAATAGAATTTATTAAAAAGGAGCTTATGCTCCTTTTTCTTTGTTTAAGAATAAAGTACTAGGTGTTTATTATGATAATTTCAATGATTGCAGCAATGGCAAATAACCGTGTAATTGGCCTAGATAATAAAATGCCATGGCATTTACCTGCGGATCTTCAGCATTTTAAAAAAGTAACTACGGGTAAACCTGTGATCATGGGTCGTAAAACTTTTGAGTCAATAGGCCGTCCTTTACCTGGGCGTCGTAATATTATTATTACTCGAAACAGCGAATATACTGCAGAGGGTATTGAAGTGGTAACTACACCAGAGGCCGCACTAGAACTAGTTTGTGCTGTTGAAGAAGTAATGATTATTGGTGGCGGTAATATTTATGAGCAATTTTTACCAAAAGCAGAACGCTTGTATTTAACCTTTATTGATTTAGATATTAAAGGCGATACACAGTTTCCTGATTACAATAAAGTTGCTAATTGGGACGTGAAAGAAGAGCAAGAAAACCTCCCTGATGAAAAAAACAAATCTAGTTATAAATTCGTAACTTTGTATAAAGTACATTAACATTATTGCGTAATTTTTGATAGATTGATATAATATTTGATAGTCTATATAAGAACAAAGTATTATAAAGGGTTTGTCATGTTTAAATTACCAAAGCTAGTTGCACTTACTGCTGTTGTCGCTGTAAGTTCTTTTTCGTATACAGCACCTGCAAATGCTGAAGATCAATTAGCAGTATCTATTTGTGAATATATTGCGGCAGACGATAAAAACCGATTACGCAGCAAGCTTAAAAGCTCTCGTGTAAAAATTCGTAATATTTATGATGCAGTACAATGTAATGGTAATAACTTATTACGCCATGCTGTTGCTAGTAATGCAGTGGATACTGGTGAGTATATAGTTAAAAACTTATCAAAAAGTGCGTTAACAGATGGTGCTGATATTGCTTGGGCTGAAGGCAACTTTGCTAGCTCACCACTTATTGCAGTGATTAAAGATCGCGCTGGTCTTTAATTATAAAAAGGTTTTATAACTCTACCTTCAGTAAGGTATTGTTAAATATTGATTAGTCTGAAGTTGTTATTAATAACAATCTCAGGCTTTTTTATTTAGCTAATGTAATCTCACCCCCCCAACAAAATCATTAATAAGTTCACTATTTACCTATCTATTTTATATTCCCAAAGTGTAGAGTCTTCATTTTAAAAGCAGCTTCAAATTTACTTCTTCAAAAGAGGTAACTTTATTCAGCTGGTATCTATTTTGTATCTGCTAGTTTATTTACAAACTTAATCACTAAGGATAGATATGAAAGCTGTAATTCCAGTAGCAGGCTTAGGGACGAGAATGCTCCCTATGACAAAAGCTATTCCAAAAGAAATGCTCCCTATAGTTGATAAACCTCTAATTCAATATATTGTCAGCGAATGTGTATCTGCCGGTATTAAAGATATTGTATTAGTTACACACAGCTCTAAAAATGCAATCGAAAACCATTTTGATACAAGTTACGAGCTAGAAGCTACTCTTGAAAAACGTGTTAAACGTGCTTTATTAGATGAGATTCGCTCTATTTGTCCGCCTGATGTCACCATTATGAGTGTACGCCAAGGTGAAGCTAAAGGGCTAGGGCATGCTATTTTGTGTGCTAAGCCAATAGTTGGTGACGATAACTTTGTAGTGCTCCTGCCAGATGTGATACTTGATGCTTATACAGCGGACCAAAAAACTGAAAACTTAGCGGCTATGATTAAACGCTTTAAAGAAACTCAAGCAAGCCAAATAATGCTTGAGCCGGTAGCTAAAGAAGACGTTAGTAAATATGGTATTGCTGATATAAACGGTGTTGAGTTAATGCCAGGTAAAAGTGCTGCAATTAAAGCAATGGTTGAAAAACCTGATGCAGATTTAGCACCTTCAAATCTTGCTGTTGTAGGGCGATATGTACTGAGTAAGAATATTTGGCCTCTACTCGCAAAAACGTCTGTAGGTGCTGGCGGTGAAATACAACTTACAGATTCTATTGACGCATTAATGGCACAAGAAACCGTAGAAGCATTTCATATGAGTGGTCGTTCTCACGATTGTGGAGATAAGTTAGGCTACTTAAAAGCAATTGTTGAGTACAGTCTACGAGATGAAAAGCTAGGTAATGATTTTTCAAGTTTTATAAACGATTTGAATTTACCTTAATACAGCGCGTATTCTTCGTTCTATGGTAGGCTGTTTTGAGCTACTAAGTTAGCCTTACTTTTTATACATAGAAGTAGGCTACGTAGTACGATTATTACTTATTCTGTATTAATTTTTTCAAGGAATTACCATGATTGAGCCAGGCCAAGAATTACCAGCAGTTACGTTAACGCAATTAACTGACGACGGTATGCAATCTCTTACAAATAAAGAGTTGTTTGAAGGTAAAAAAGTCGTGTTATTTGCAGTACCTGGTGCGTTTACACCAACGTGTTCAAATGCCCATTTACCTGAATTTATTTCCCTTGCTGATAAAATTAAAGCAAAAGGTGTTGATGCTATTTACTGTGTATCTGTTAATGATGCATTCGTTATGAAAGCATGGGGCGACTCGCAAAACGCGCAAGAAATTACCATGCTTGCTGATGGCGATGGAAGTTTCACTAAATCGTTAGGGCTTGATAAAGATACCGCTAGTTTTGGTGGTTTACGCTCAACGCGTTACGCTATGGTTATTGAAAATGAAGTAGTAACTGGTTTATTTGTAGAGCAAGACAAAGAGTTTGTTGTAAGCCGTGCAGAATCAGTACTAGAGAAGCTATAACAGTAATAAAGTGTAGGTTTTAGCTTTAATTAATCAGCTACTTACTATTTAAAAACCGATGTTGGAAACAACATCGGTTTTTTATTTACGGCTCAAATTTTAAATTACGGTTGGTATTGTCCGCTAAGTGTTAAACCAGAGAAAGTGCTATAAGCGTTAACGCTCAAGTGCCAAGTACCTGCTTGTGGATTGGTAAATGTACATGTTTCTGCGTTGCCATTTTTATAAGGGCGACAATCGTACGTAGTGGTTGTTGGTTGGCTGCCATATTTTACAAATAAGTCTGCATCGCCACTTCCACCCGACGTTGTTACTGCAAACGTACTCATTCCTGCAGGTACATCTAACGTGTAATGTTTCCACTGACCGGTATTGGCTGTCACATCGCTTATAGTGCCGCCGCCAGCTTGTGGAGTGCCTGTACCGCCACCAGACGATGAACCACCAGTAATATTACCTACCAAGCTCACAGCTGAATACGCAGAGTAGCCGTTAAGCATTACGTGGTAAGTTCCCGCAGTAGGGTTATCAATAGAACACTCTTCGCTATTACCGCCTTTATAAGGGCGACAGTCATAGGTAGTAGTTGTAGGTTTACTGCCCGCACGTACGTATAAATCAGCATCACCAGTACCACCACTCATAGTGAATGTTACGTTAGTTGCACCGCTTGGTACGGTCATAGTGTAAAACGCTTGTGCATTTGCAGCCCCACTTAAACCTGTTTTAGCTTTACCATTAATAAGCTCGCTATCACCGCCTGTAGGCGGAGTAGTGCCGCCACTTGCAGCTGCAACAGCTGCGGCTGCATCAACAATACCCGTACCACAGCTAGTACATGTAGCAGGGAACGAACGGGTTGTTGATTTTAAAATACTTTCTATTTCGTCAGGCGTTGCATCTGGTTTTGCTTGCTTAATAAGTGCCGCAACACCTGCTACGTGAGGCGCAGCCATTGATGTACCTTGCGAATAACCGTAGCTGTCGCTTGAAGGTGTAGACGAACCTGAATTGTAAGTTGATAGAACACCTTCAGAGTCGTTTGCAAAGCTTTGCGCGCCACCCGGTGCTGCAACATCAATATTGCTACCGTAGTTTGAGTAATAAGCTCGGCCGCCATTACGACCTACTGAGGCTACGTTTACTACACCATTACAGTTACCTGGGTTGTAGTTTGCCGAGTTATCGTTATCGTTACCTGCAGCAATAACTACCACAGTGCCGTTACTGCGTGCTGTGTTAATTGCATTTTGAGTTGTCGAGCTACATGAACCGCTGCCGCCTAAACTCATGTTTATTACATCTGCAGGGTTTGAGTTAGCAGGAATGCCTGAAACACTTCCGCCAGATGCCCAAATAATACCGTCTGCAATATCTGAGGTTAAACCACCACACTTACCAAGTACACGAACAGGCACTACTTTTGCGTTATAAGCTACGCCTGCAACGCCTTCGCCGTTATTGGTTACCGCAGCAACTGTGCCGGCTACGTGCGTGCCGTGCCAGCTAGAGTTTTGTGCACCGTTAGTACCACATTCATTCGCAGCAACAGCATCACCAGGATCACGTGCATCGCTATCGCGACCACCGCCATCGTTAGCTACCGATAGGTTAGAGATCATATCGTAACCCGGTAAAATGTTAGCATTTAAATCGGCATGTGGGCGGTAACCCGTATCTAGTACAGCTACAACTACACCGCTACCCGTTGCGGTATCCCATGCAGTAGGTAAGTTTAAACCACCGGCTTGCTCGTAGTAGTGCCATTGGTCATCAAAGCGAGGGTCGTTAGGAGTTGAAAACGGCTTTAACATTTGATCCACTTCAATGTATTCAACATTGCCAGAATCAACCATTTCTTGCATAAACTCTTGGGCTTCTGCTGTACTTAATTTTTTATCAGCACGCATTACGTGGTGGTTATTAAGTGCCATTGCACGAATATATTTTGCTTTTACTTTGCCTTTTTTAGAAGCGAAGTTTTTGACAAAGCTTTGTGCGCGCTTTTTCATGCTAGACAGGCTTGCGTCTGCAGTTGAGAGGCTTGCCATTTCGTTATTATTTTTATATTTAATAATGAACTGAGTTTCGAAACTGCCTTGGCTTTGTAGTTTAGCCGATGTTTCAGCCATTGAACTTGAAACTGATTGAGCCATGCCAGATGTTGCTGCAAAAAGCGTACTAACTGTAATTGCAATTGCGCATCTTTTAAAAGTTTTACTAGTTGTCATAATTATCCCTAGATTTTTATTTATTATTTCGTGATATAAGATCACGATGCGGGAACAAAAGTAAACGATCTGTTAACCATGTTAAAATATCAATTTATTATGTACCTCTTTCATTTAGTTATAACCCAGGTTTTTAGCGGTTTACTCGTTGTTTAGTATTTGTCATATAAATTAAAAATAAGTATAAAGGGTTGTTTTATCGTGAGGGTAATTATTCCCTACTTATTACTGATGCGTTTTTGTTGTGTTATTACTAATAATTCAAATGCTGCGTTGTTAGCTATTAAACTTTGCTATAATCGAGCAAATTTTTTAATGAGATAAATAAATGACCCAAGTAGATGTAATTGTAATAGGTGCGGGAGCAGCAGGATTAATGTGTGCAGCGCAAGCTGGATACCGTGGCCGAAGCGTTACAGTACTTGATATGGGGAAAAAACCAGGTCGTAAAATTTTAATAAGTGGTGGTGGGCGTTGCAATTTTACAAATGAAAATGCAACCCCGGATAACTACTTATGCACAAACTCTCATTTTGTTAAATCATGCTTAAGTCGTTATACACAGCATGACTTTATTGAGCTGGTGGACAGACATGGCTTGGCGTATCACCATAAAACACTAGGCCAGCTTTTTTGCGATAACAATGCACAAGACATTGTTGATATTTTACTAACCGAATGTGAGTGGGCCGGAGTAAATATAAAGCTACGCAGTGAAGTGATCAGCGTATCAAAAACCGAAACCGGCTATAGCGTTACCACAGAGCAAGAAACCTTAACCTGTGAGTCGTTAGTTATAGCATCAGGTGGCTTAACTATGCCAAAACTAGGGGCTACACCAATAGGCTATAAAATTGCAGAGCAGTTTGGCTTAAGCGTGTTACCAACTATGGCAGCACTTGTACCATTTACTTTGCACCAGCACGATAAAGAGCGTTTTGAAGGGCTCTCGGGAATTAGTATCCCTTGTGAAGTTTCAAGCGAAGACGGCACTGTATTTAAAGAAAATATCCTCTTTACTCACCGAGGGTTATCGGGCCCTGCAATATTGCAAATAAGCTCATTTTGGCGAGCAGGGCAGGCTGTAACTATAAACCTATTACCTGAAATTGATTTAAGGCAGCAACTTGCTGATTGGCGTGAAACACAAGCCCAAAAGTCGTTAAAAAACAGCCTTGCGACTATTTTACCTAAACGCTTTATAGAAATACTGCACGAAAGCAAAGCGATACCAGATTGTAATATTAATCAGCTTACACATGCTCAAATAGATGAGCTGGTAAATTATATTCATGCGTGGCAAATAAAGCCTAATGGGACCGAGGGCTATCGTACTGCTGAGGTAACTTTGGGGGGTGTAGATACCGACGAGTTGAGCTCAAAAACCTTTGAAGCTAAAAAAGCTAAAGGCCTATACTTTATAGGCGAAGTAACTGACGTAACGGGTTGGTTAGGGGGCTACAATTTCCAGTATGCTTGGAGCTGTGGATTTGCTTGTGGGCAGTACGCTTAAGCTTAGGCTATAGACCCATTTAAGTAAGTTGATTGAGCGATAACGGTTGAATCGTTATCGCTAACACATACTTTATTGCGTCCATTATTTTTAGCCTTATATAGCGCTGTATCAGCCCGCTCCAATAGTTTTAGCACTGTATCGTCTTTTTGTATCGTTGCTAACCCAATACTTATAGTAAATGCTATATTTGTAATGGTGTTTTCGGCAATATATTTTCTCAGGTCATCAGCTTTTTTAGCGCTATCATTTAAAGAGGTGTTCGATAAAATAATAGTGAATTCTTCTCCACCCCATCGCGCAATAAGTGCATCATTTCCCATACGCATTTTTAATATTTTAGAAAATTCAGTGAGTACGTTATCGCCAACTAAATGCCCGTAGGTATCGTTTATATTCTTGAAGTGGTCTATATCGCAAATAAGTAAGCAATGCGGGGTTTTAAAAACGTCGTTTTTAGCAATTAACTGTGATAATTCAAAATCAAACTTTTGCCTGTTATAAAGCCCAGTTAACTTATCGGTTTCTGCTAAGTGTTGAATTTCTAAGTTACGGATAGATAATCGAGTGTATGCCGAAAACCGTGTTTTTTCGTAAAATCTAAAAATTAAAATACGCGGATTCAAATCTGAAGTGCATAACGTTTAGGCGGCTTTAGCCGCCAAGTGATCCTGCATCAATTTTGCAGGCGTTTCAAATCCAAGTGTCTTCCTCGGACGATTATTAAGTTGCTC
>NZ_JADYWP010000017.1:0-26605 GCF_015864765.1 Pseudoalteromonas sp. NZS11
TTAGTTTTAAACTTTCTTTTGGAAGATTTAAAACCGAAGTTTTATTTAACTCTCTGAGTTGTTCGTGCCTCGCTATGCGTTGGCGTTTCCCGTCTCAGTGGGGTCGCATTATAGGGAGATCCGAAAACAGATCAACCCTTTTTTTAGATCTTTTTACTGTTCGAACAAAAATAGAACAAAACCATGTAAAACCATATGAAAACCTTCCTAAGATGATGCTTTTTTGTGCTCTTATTTATTATTTAATACAAATATCATTGCTATGTTTGATTTAGACGTTAAGATAGCAAGTTCACAATGTTAAATTAATGTTTATTTCCTGTTTATTGGTAGATCTAAAATGAAATTACCCGATCAAAAATCTTTTATCTTCTCTGTTATTCTTGCTGTAGTTGGTTTTGTTGTTGTTGAGTTCGCTTTAGGCGGCTTAGCTTTAAACCCTGCATTACTATTTGGTGCTGGTTTATTAATAGGTGCGATTGCTATTGCTGCAATGTCATCTGATGTGACTGAAGAAGCTGAAGTTAAAACAAAAACGCTTTATGTTGGTAACCTTCCTTATCGTGCGAACGAAGGTGTGGTTCGTGCATTATTTGAAGAACAAGGCAAAGTATTCAATGTTCGTTTATTAAAGGATAAGAATACTGGCAAGCGTCGTGGCTTTGGTTTTGTTGAAATGGCGCAAGCTGATGCAGACAATGCAATTGCTAACTTGAACGATAGCGAGTTCCAACAACGTACTTTAAAGGTACGTGAAGCAAAACAAAAACAAGAAGATGATTCTAATGCTCTACGTACTGAGACGGATCAGTCAGTGTAACTAGCTTTACCGCTAGCTTATTGCTAAACACATCAGCCGTTGCATAATATTGCAGCGGCTTTTTTATGTCTGTTAGTTTATTCACACACAAGTTAAGTTGGTTAAGTAAGTAGTTGACTCTGTTTGCTATCGCTACACCTGAATCAAGTAATTTTACATTCCCTTCAAAATACTGACTAATAGGCTCTGCTAATATTGGAAAGTGCGTACATCCTAATACAAGTACATCTATAGTTTTATCTATATGTAGGTCATCAAGCACTTGATGCAACTTGTTTGTATCCAAAGACTCTGTAAAAAAGTATTGCTCAGCTAAAGTTACTAACTCCACACTGCTATATAGATTAACGGTTACATTACGTGCATGCTCAGTAATTAATGTTTTAGTGTATGAACTGGCGACCGTTGCCGGTGTGGCTAATAAGCCAATATGATTTGAACGTGTTAACTCTGCCGCAGGCTTTATTGCTGGCACAACACCTACTATAGGAATATCTGTCATTTGGCGAACAGCGCTAAGTGCAGATGTAGAAGCGGTATTACACGCTATTACAATTAAATCAACATTAAGCGTATTAGCTTTGATGAAATGAATAAGTGAGCATAATCGGTTAATGATGGTTTTTTGAGATTGAGCACCATAAGGTAGTAATGCATTATCCATAAAATAACTGTACTGAGCATTGGGGATACTTTGCTTTATATGCTCAAGTACAGTAGTTCCACCAATACCTGAATCAAAGACCATTATATGCGCTGACAAACTACCGTTCCCACTTTACTTTAAGAACGGCAGTTTGCCATGAGGTATTTATAAAAGAAAGTAGTTTAACTTTGCGTGGTTTCTAAATCAGTAAGCCTGTCGGCTGCCGAATTTAACTGATTAAGGTTTTCGAACATAGACTTTGTGTAATCTACTAACTTATCTATTTGCTCCTGATCTTGATTTAACCATTGGAGAATGCCAGCTAGCTGATTTTGTAATCCAAGCTCACCCGCTTTTTCAAAAGCATTTTTAAGGTCATCATTAAAAGGAGCTAAACCCTCCGCTACTTGTTTTTCTGGTGCTGGTCTATATTCTTCATAGCTTTTAACTGTTGCTATTGTTTTTGTTTGGCGTAAATCCATAGAAAAAGCCACCAGCTGATCGCTGTCTAAACTCAGCTCTTGCGCTTGTTCAAATGCTTCATCTAAATCACCACCAAAAAAGGTTTTACTTAAATCTTGTAAGTCTTCCATCATTACATTAATAGCTTCTTGCTCTTGCTCATTTAAGTCACCATTAACCGACATCGAAAATGATACCTGTCGAGATTGCGATGATGAGCTTGCAAACGACTCGCCATTATTGTTTTGCTGATAGCCACTTGCCGACTGAGATTCAAATGCATCTGCAAAGCTAATACTTACCTCGTCACCTTCTGCGGTGGTAAATTTATACTCTGCATTACTCGTCATACTGACATATTGAGCCTGGCTTATATTTACGCTGGCAGGTTGTGGGTTAAATAACGACTCTTCAAACTTATCGAGCCCATTGTAAATTCCCTCTTTGGACTTATTAATCCCCTCTTCCATGTCATCATTAAATACGCCTGTACCTTTGAGTTCATCAACAGCGTCGTCAATCCCTATTTGGACTCCTTTGCGCGCGTCGCCTAACATATCTTTGAGCTTTTCGTCATCAGCGCCGTTAGCTTTTGCTTTATTAACAGCACTACTTACAAAATCGAGTACGTTTTTTACTATTTCATTAAAATCAAATAGTGGTTTATCTGCTTTTTTTTCTGCGATAGGCAATCCAAGCTGCTCAGCCATTTTATCGCCAAGTACCTTTGCGGCCAACTCTCGGCCTCGTTGTTGATAGCTATCTTGAGGAGACGTAATTGTAGGTTGCTGTATATCAGCTTTATTATTGAATTTATTGATGTTGTTGTTTGGCATAAAGCCATAGTTACCTATTTTCATGATTCGTCTCCTAAGCGTGCGTAATTTATTATCGGCTATAACAATAAAAACTAAAGTACAATGTGCAATAAAACAGCATAAATGCTAGCCAAAACTAGACAAATACGTAGCGCTCCCTACAATAGCGCCGATAAACAGATCTTAGATAAGGTAGTAGCGTTAATGGCAGTTATTAAAATAGATACCACACAGTACCAAACGCAGTTAAGTGAAAAAGAGCAGCGTATTAGTGCACAATTCCAACGTTTTGGTGTGGAGCAACTAGAAGTATTTAGCTCAGAGCCAACTAACTACCGCCAACGTGCTGAATTTAGAGTATGGCACGACGGTGACGATCTGTTTCACATTATGTTTGATCAACAAACAAAAGAAAAAATCCGTGTTGATACATTTGATCCAGCAGCGCCTCTAGTTGGTGAAATAATGCAGGTGATGATTGAGCATCTTAAGCCTTGTGAAATATTACGTCGTAAGTTATTTCAAATCGATTACCTATCCACGCTAAGCGGTGAAATTTTAGTAAGCTTGCTTTATCACAAACCACTTGATGATGAATGGTTAAGTGAAATTAAAGCGCTTAAAGAAAAACTAAGCAGTAAATACAAAATTGACTTTATCGGCCGTGCTCGCAAACAAAAAGAAGTGCTGGGTGATGACTTTGTAACTGAGCGTTTAACAGTTAATGGTCAAGAGCTTATTTATCAACAAGTAGAAAATAGCTTTACTCAGCCTAATGCAAAAGTAAATATTAATATGCTGGAGTGGGCGCAAGATTTATGTAAACCACTTAAAAATGATTTATTAGAACTGTATTGCGGTAACGGTAACTTTTCAATTGCGTTAGCGGGCTGTTTTAATAAAGTATTAGCAACAGAAATATCAAAATCATCTGTTCATTCTGCTCAATACAATATTGCTAAAAACAACGTAGAGAACCTAGATATTATTCGTATGTCGAGTGAAGAGTTTACTCAAGCAATGAATGGCGAGCGTACTTTCTCTCGTTTAGACGGTATTGACCTTAAAAGCTATGACTGCCAAACCATATTAGTTGATCCACCGCGCGCGGGCATGGATGAATTAACGTGTGACTTAGTGGCTAACTACGAAAACATAATTTATATATCGTGTAATCCTGAAACCCTTGAGCGTGACCTTGATCACCTAACACGTACGCACAACGTTAAGCGCTTTGCTATATTTGATCAGTTCCCATATACACATCACATTGAGTCGGGTGTTTTCTTGCAGCGCAAATAACCAGCCAAAATTAAAGTGCCAGTACTTTTATAAGTGCTGGTATTTGCTCTTCGCTAAATACTTGAATACCATTTTTTATTAATAATGCTGTAGTTAAACCTAGCCCTTCGATTTTTACTCCGCGATGCTTTCCATCATATATTGTATTTCGTCCGCAAGAAGGGCTCGATTCTTTAAGTAGAGCAAAACGAACTTGATTCTTTTTACAGAGTTCTAGCGCTATATTAGCTCCAGTTTGAAACTGTTCTGTTACATCTTCTCCTAAATTAGTAACTACACTCCCCTGTATTATTTCAGCAGGAGCTCTAGGAGTAGGAAGCCCACCAGCGACCTCAGGACAAAACACAATTAATCTATTTTGTTTTTGCCACAAATTAAGCTGTGGATGCAAAATTGCGTGTCCTCTACCATCGTAGCGAACAGGCTGCCCTAGCAAACAACTCGATACTAATATTTTTTCCATCGCTATATCCTTATAAAGCAAAAAAGCTCCTTAAGGAGCTTTTTTTGTTTTAGCTAAATTTACTTGTTAGCTAAGTAATTAATCAGTTTGCTGATATCTTCTGGCTCAGTAATACCCGACTCACGACCTAGGTTTAATTTATACTTACCATTTACAATAAATGTAGGTACGCCACGTAGTGCGCCTTTTTCTTTAAAGTAGTCTTGATCACGTTTCATTTTAGAGCTTAGCGTACGTACCGAAAAGCTTTTAAACAGCTTATCAAACTTATCGCCATCAACGCCCTGCGCTACAAATATATCTTTTACATCTGCAAGCTCATTAAATTTAGCGCGTTTTGTATGGATATGATTAAAAATTGCAGAGACAATTTTATCTTTTTGCGGAAGTACTTCTGCAGTAGCGAGTGCTTGGCTCATCATCTGTTGGTTTTCTGGGTCGCGTACACCTACAAAATCAACATGGCTTTTTTTAAATTTAACGTTTTTATCAAGCTTAGGCTTAAACTCACCAATTAGTGCTTCCATGTTATTACATGCAGGGCAGTAAAATGAGAAAAACTCTTTGATTTCTGGCTTTTTAGTTGCACGCTCAGAAACAACGTCGTAATGCACGCCTTCTTCATACGTTGCTGCAAAGCTTGTTGCCGCCATAGGAAGTAGTACTGCAAGCAAACCTGCTTTAACTAATTTAATCATTATTATGCTCCGAAATTTATAGTGCTAATAAAAACGCTACTAACTCATCAAGTTCTTTTTGATTTTTGATGGTGTTGAGGTTTATTTTATATTTATCGTTAACAATAAAAGTAGGTACACCTGTAAGTGCGCCTAATTTTGAATATTTATTTTGTTTGTTTTGCATTGCTTGCTCAGCCGAAATAACTGGCATGCTTGCAATTTCTTGATCAAACGTTGCGCTATCAATACCGTTTACTTCAAGTAATTTTTTAACGTCTTTCATTTCAGTTAAAGGAGCACGCTGAACATGAATACTTTTAAAAATTTGATCGCTAATACTCTGCGCCTGACCATGCTGCTTAGCAATTAAGTAGGCAAAGCTTAAATTACTTTGTGCTTGTGGCGACACGCCACCTAAAAAGTTCACGTGGTTTTTAATAAACTCAGCGCCTTCTGGCAGGCCTTGTTCAATTGCTTTTGCTACTGGTTCAAACTTAAAACAATGTGGACAGTAAAATGAGAAAAATTCGGTTACTTGTGGTGATGTACTTTTGTCTACATCAATAACAGTGTATTGATTATCAACTTCAAACTGTGCAGCAAGTGCTGCAAATGGTAAACATAAAAGTAATAAACTCAGTTTTAATTTTTTAAGCATTTGTATCTCGTTGTACTTGTCTTTAAATAAAATATTACGGCAATAACTTTAACGGTGCTTCTTGCAGTGCTGCAAGTTGCTCCTTCAGTGCTAAAATTTGTTGCTCCCAGTATTTGTCATCAGCAAACCATGTAAAGTTCCGCACAAAGGCAGGATCGCTCCATCGTTTAGCTACCCATCCCATATAATGGATAATACGCATCGCTCGCAGCGGTTCAATTAATTTGAGTTGAGAGTGATCAAAATCACAAAACTCTTCATACGCATTCACAAGGGTGTCTAACTGTAACAGTTGCGTCGCTCTATCGCCACTGAGCATCATCCATAAATCTTGGATTGCAGGACCTTGGCGGCTGTCATCTAAATCAACAAACATGAGCGCATCACCTGCCCACAAAATATTACCAACGTGGCAGTCACCATGTAAGCGAATACTTTGCACATCTTTATACTGTTTTTGCGCCTGCTCTATCACTAAATCTAAAATAGTATAAAAGGCAGTATTTATTCCCATAGGCACTAAGTTACTTTTTTGAAGATGAACTTTGGCTGTATGTAAATACTCCTCGCAGGTAACTGTTGGCCTATAAGTAAAAGGCTTTGTTTTAGCTACTTGGTGCATACGGCCAATTAAACGCCCCATTACATCAAGTTGATCTAAGTTATCAACCTCAAATAAACGCCCGCCGACACTTGGAAACAACACAAACAAATAACCTTCGTGTTCAAACAAGCTTTTCCCATTATATAAAATAGGGGCAACAACAGGCACTTCCGCTTCTGCCAGTTCAAATGCAAAATCATGCTCTTCTTGAATTTGCTCTTTACTCCAGCGCTCTGGGCGATAAAACTTCACTACGTAACGCAGGCCATCATCGGCTTTAAATTGGTACACTCTGTTTTCATAGCTATTGAGTGCCAACAAACCAGATTCGGCGTACACACCTACGCTTTCTATTGCATCGAGTATTAGGTCAGGTGTTAAGTCAATAAAACTAAATTTACTCATACTCTTCTTATATAAAATAAAAAGCGGGTTATATACCCGCTTTTGTTAATTGCTATATCAACTTACCTATTTAAGGTAGGTTGTGATTATCGCGCTTTAAAAAAGTTACTCGACTGCGATATTGTCTCATCCGGCTCATCTACCGGTGAAAGCACAAAGTTAAACTCTGTCATCGACACCTTCAAATCATAAGGGTCCATTACAAGCGACAATGGCACATTATGAGATTGCCCTGCCTGCACAGTAAATGACTGCTTACCAATATACTTAAAGTTATCTAACCCTTGCACTTTAATATTAAAGGTTTGCTCGTACTGCGCTTTATTAATTACCTTTAATGTATAGGTGTTCTCTACTAAACCATCAAAATCGACACGATATAATTGATTTCGATCACGAATGATATCAAAGTCCATTGTTTTACGCAGCGCTATATTAGCTACAAGTGCTCCCGTAAGCACAACAAGTATGACCGTGTAACCAATGATTTTAGCTCGTAGTGGATTCGTTTTATTTTCTGGGGTTTCGAGGTTTCGCTCTGTCGTATATGAAATAAGCCCACGCGGGTATTCCATTTTATCCATTACGCCATCACACGCATCAATACATGCACCACAGTTAATACACTCAGCTTGTAACCCATTTCTAATATCAATACCTGTTGGGCACACTTGAACACACAAGTTACAGTCTATACAGTCGCCTAGCTCTAAATCTTCATGATCTACTTTACGTGAACGAGGACCACGGCTTTCACCACGGCTTTCGTCGTACGTTACAGTGTATGTATCTTTATCAAACATAGCTGATTGAAAACGAGAGTAAGGGCAAATGTGTAAACACATAATTTCTCGCATCCAACCGGCATTACCATAGGTACACGCAGCAAAGAAAATAATACTGACTAGTGCATAACCACCCACGTTAAACGTTACAAAATCAGGAAGTAACTCTCTGATTGGCGTAAAGTAACCCACAAAAGAAATAGCGGTATATAACGAAAACAATACCCAACTAGTATGCTTTGCCGTTTTACGCCAAAACTTATCAAAATTCATGGGTCTTTGATCGAGTTTTTTACGCTGATTAGCTGTGCCTTCAAGCTTTTCTTCAAACCAAATAAAAATAAAGGTCCAAACAGTTTGCGGACATGTGTAGCCACACCACACCCGTCCATAGAAGGTGGTCACTAAAAACAGCGCAAATGCTGCCAGCATAAAAATAAACGCTAATATGGTAAAATCTTGAGGCCATAGCGTTAAACCAAAAATATTGTATTTTTGACCAATTAGATCAAACAGTACTGCTTGCTGGCCGTTAAAATTAATCCAAGGAAGTAACATAAACGCAAGTAGGCCTAAAAAGCCAATGCGCTGCCTAAGTAATTGATGTAGGCCTTTTACGGCACGCACATAAATACGATTTCGGGGATTGAACCTATCATCTTGACGGCTTAAATCCGGTTTTTGGATTTTCACCTCTACAGGGATATTCTTTACTTTAATTTGCTTGTCCATCGAAGTTCCTCAACGCCGCTTGGAAATAAAAATCCAGCAATACTCAAGTACTCTATACTTAAAGCTAGCAAGTTACTTGCTAGGCAGATTTACTTTAATAAATTGCCTTCTCGAATACTTTCAGATATTTCAGAAATATCTGACTGCTGTTAACCATTATAACAATGTTGGTTAAAATTACTGGCATAGATCGCTAATAATTTATTCATCCCAGTTACTTGCTTTTAAAATGCAGTTTATTACACTGCATGGTAATTCAACCCTACTTAGATCAAGGTTTACGTATCCATGAAAAAATTTATTATTTTGGTAGTTGTGATCCTTGCCTTTTTTACAATCGATCATCCGCTTATAAAAGAACCTCGCGAAAGGTTATTAGGTGAAGGCATTGGTTTTTTAAGTGATGCAAGTAAGGTTAACAGAAGCCCTGCTGCAAATATGGCTAAAAATAGAATCAGCACTCAACTTAAATTGTCTGAATCTGAGGGTGAGTACGTAGAAAAAACGTTTACAACAGATGACTCTGTTCAGTTATTTCACCTACGCTATTGTCGTGAACGTGACTTAAACCTTTATTTTTATGGCGATCGTTTAAATACAGTATGTAAAATAGTGACTGAAGCATTAGAGCAAAAGCGAGCAAAGTAGTGGATTTTTCAGGATTAAATAAAAAAGCAAGCGACTCATTTCATAAACAACGCAATATGCTCAAGCAATTGGCACAAGGCAAAACGTTAAAGTGTGAGAAGTGTAATGGGGTTTTAACACTTAATTTAGCCACCAGTGAACCTGGTAAAGGCGTAGTAAAGTGCAAACAAGGCTGCACGGATATTATATTAGAGCTAGGCACTTAGATTAAACTAAGCGCCTGGTATTAATAATTACTCTTCCCAACTCTCGTCGGTTATCAAACCGCTATTAATTGCGACCACTTCAATTAGTTCAGCAAACCCTAATGCAAAGTCACCCATTGATTCATATTGGTACTGACGCAAGGCTTCTATAGTCATGTTATTTTGTTTGGCAATCTGAGCTATTGCTAGCTGGTCAAGTGCAAAAAAGCTTAATGTACTTAACGCACTTTCTAATGCTTGTTTAAAGTCAGTGTCTAATTGCGGTGCATTTAACAAAGGCTCTGCGTAAGCTTTGGTTGCAACTAAGAAACCTTTACTCCATGACTTACAAAACTCAGCATCAAATGTGTTAGGTAATTTGTATCCTGTTTCAAATACTTGCTCACTAATTTTATGATATAGCGCCATAAACAAGAAAAGTACTTCTTCATCTAAATCATTAGCTGTATTTGGTAATATCTGCTCAAGCCACTCATGCACATCTAATGGATTGGGCGAACAAATAACGCCAAATAAATAGCCTTGGCTTTGTTGAAGGGTCATTGCTTGAGATTGGGTATTTAAAAATGTGCTGAGCTGCTTTGCGTGCAGCTCAGTAAATTGGGGTATTTGCATTAAAACTCTTTATATTCAAACATTAAAAGTTGAGCGGGTAACGACCTTGGCTATCTGGACGGCCTAAAAATTTAACCGCATCATGTACATCTTTAGGTAAGCTAGCATCTGGTTTTACATAACCTGCCACACTAAAGTCGAAATTAGCTTTAAGTGTAGCATCTGCCTCAAGGCCAAGCGTATTATCAGGGTCAATTAATATAGCAATATCGCCCGACTTACAGCTTAACTTACCAGCCAGAGGGCCAATATTAAACCACCCATTTAAGCCTTGCACGTCAATATTAGGGCTCGCTATTTCACCTTTTAGTGAATCACAATAAGGTGCACCTGAGCTGTATTCATCAAGTTCTAAAATTACACGTCCTTTAGCGGTTACAGGTAGGGGAAGCTGCACGCGCTGCATTGCACGCTCTACTGTTGAGCGCACTAGGCCGTCAGTCACTTTAACTTCTTGATTAAAAAGCCCATAACTTACATCAGCATAACCCGAGATATCACTACGCTCTCGTGCATTACCAAACTTCACATTCGCATTTAGCTTGCCTGTAAATAACTTCCAGCCAGCAATGTCCCAGCGCACATTATTTAACTGTTCACCATCAAAACGAACTTGCATCATTTGACCTTGCCAAACAGTGCCTACAGTTTGGCCTACTTCTAATTGCTTTGGAAAGTACGGTTTTGCTATATCTAGTGCAATATGTGCTGGTAATTTAATAATACAAAACACAATAAAACTAATTAAAAAGACAGCCGATAACGTTATTATTTTTTTCATTAATTAATTCTCTAATACTAAACGGCTTACACGCACATAGCCTGATTTATCATCGCGGCTCAAATCTAAGTTTTCAATTTTTAAGCCATGCTGATTCACTAACTCATCTAACCACTCTATTAACTGATTAAATTCTACAGAGTCGAGCGTCAAACGTAGCGAATCACTACTTGGCTGCATTTTACTAATACTTATTTGATGGCGCCCACGTGTAGAATTAACAATTTGGCTTAAGTTTGCATTGCTAGCAACACTGGTGTTACCCGCAGCCTTTAGTTTAACAATACTGTCATCAACCCAAGCTAATAGCTCTTGTTGTTTAATTTGAGATTGCTGTGCCTTTTCTATCGCATTATTTAATGGTCGAAATATTCCCATTACTAAAACAAAAATAATAAACACGCCACCAGCGACCATTACCAATTGTTGTTCTTGCTCTTTAAGCGAGCGCCATTGTTGCATTAACTGCTTTTTCATACTGCACCTCGCAGTTTAATTTCACCAACGACATAATCACCGTCATTATTTAAAGACCCTTGCTCAACAGTTAAACCTTGTTTTTCAAGTATGATTTTTACTTTACCAAAAGTTTGGAAGTCTTTAGCGCGTGCACGAATGCGCAGCTCATTGCGACGTTTGTCATAACGAAGTGTTTCAGGTGTAAATTCGCTAACTTGCGAAAATACATCAACCAAATTAGTCGTTAAGTCTAAAAAGCCCGACTCACTTGAGCCTTGCACTTTATCTAACGCGCCTTTAATTTGGCTTTTAATTAGATTGGGGCGAACTTTAGTTCCTGGAAATGCTTTTTGGTATCTGTCGACTACTTGAGCTTTAGCTAATTCTACTTGTGTATTAAGTTGGTGTAACTCAATAGCTTTTATTGTAATCGTAGAAACCAATGCAACACTTGCTATAATTGCGGCGCCTTTCCAGTAACCCCACCATAAGGCGCTTTGCTTTTTAAGCTGATACATACCTTGGCGTAAGTTAAAATTAACGCTATCTAACTGCTTTGCAAATAATGCTAGAGGTAAGTCGTACTCACTTGTTTGCGCTTGTAAGTTAACGCTTTCTGGAAACTGACTAGCTGGGCTAAAATGCTTAATATCAGGATTACCCATGGCTGTTAAGTAGCCATTTAACCAACTAGATTCAACCGCACCAATATGCCATTGCCCTTGCTTAAATAACCATTGGTTATTGAGCTCGATAGCGGTGACTGCGCCATCATCTGCAAGCGGTAACAACAAAGCATCGGGTAATATTCTGTATACTGATAGATTATGCTCTACAAATAATGCGAGCCATTGTTCAAACCATTCACGGTCTGTCATTGCGACACGAATTGCATGTTGCTCACCAAGCATTGTCGGCTGCGCTACTGCTATAAACAGTTCATCTACGTCACATGCTATATCTTCTTCAAGCATGTATGGCAATGCTTGCTCAAGCTTGCGATTCCATTTTGTTGGCAAAGCGACCGTTTTTAATTGCACTTGATCACTTGGTAACAACACGACCACTTCTCGGGTAAGTGCTTTTTCGCTTAGCTCACTTAAATGCTCTGCATTTGGTAACTCGCCACTGGCTATTATTTCTTGTTCTTGTGGTGAGTAAATCAACCAATTAAGCAATTCTTGCTCGGTTTGACCCGTGCGGATCAACAGTATTTCTGTCACTGTACGCCTCCAAATTTTCGCGCCAGTATCGTTACGTCACCGTCTTTAGCGTGCAGTAATGTGGTCATCGAAAAACGCAGGTCGACAAAATTTGCCTGCGTTTGTAATTTAAAATATTCGCTTTTAATACTAAATAAACTTTTGACTGAGTCGGTATTAGTACCGCCTTGTTGCTTCACCTGTTCAAAAAATTCATCGATGGTGTCAAAGCCAGTTTGCGGTCTTGCACCTATCACAGCCTCTGCACCAGATAAGCTCAAGCTTTCTATTAAGGCACTGAGTATAAGTGCTTGCTCTGGGATTAATGTATTTACGTTAATAGATAAAAGCGTACTGCCTGGTATTACACATACATATGGCAGTACTTTTTCCATCACTAATGGGTTGAAGCCCTTAACCAAGCGTAATTCCGATGCTGATGCAAATAAACTATTGGCTGTCATATACGGAAAATCTCGTGATAAATACTCGTCTTCTTCTGCGCCTGAGCGATATGTAATACTGTCCTCGTCAAGCCAATCAAATACGCTATCTGCCATTGTCTCTTCTGATTCATCAGCAGGTAAATCTTCAATGTTTTCAAGTAATGCAAATAGTGCTTTATGTGCAGGGTTTGTTTTACTTGCGCTATTTTCTTCTGGCGCTATGGCTAAAGCATTTAAATTTAGACATGCTTGTAAATCAGTAATTTTGCCACTTAACGTGCCGTTATCAACAGGGTATGAAGCATCACCTTGAGTTGCCCAAACTTGATCAAGTGTTGTTTTATCAGCATCATCTTTTTTACTTTGTATTAGCCCTTTAATAGCAAGCTCTTCTGCACCGTAAGCGTACCATTTAGCTTGCTGATGACCTTGCAAATTAGTACTTTTTTGCACTTGAACCATTAAATTAGCACTCATTTCTACTGCTAAAATAGCCGCTAATGCCACAATAAACAAAACAATAACAAGTGCTGCGCCGCGCGATGATTGCTGCTTAACCATTATTCACATCCGTACTTTGTGTAGCAACAACTTTGCCTTGCCCAGGAACTAAAAATACACGACGAATTGGCTCTGCTTCTATTTGTTGCAAAGTAACAGCAACCGCTTTAGGGAGAGCTTTAATTTCCCACTGTTCTTGCCATTCGTTTTTATCATCCAAAAACTCAAACTTAAGCTCTTCAACATTTTCTAGTACACGTTGAACTCGCGGTTCCATATTATCAAGCTGATCAACATAAACCCGATAAACACGCTCAAGGTTATCGTCTATCACTCTATAACCAACGGCTTGTAGTTCTGAACGTGGCAATAAATTAATTGGATTTATCCAGCCATCTCGTACAAACGCAATACCATCGTATTGGCTTTCTAAAACGTAACGACCAGCAAGTAAATATTGTTCTTGAACATCACCAGATTCGTTTCGTACTGCACGTTTAGTCATTTGGCTAAAATCTTGATCCATTAACCTAAATGTTGTTCGCAACCCATTTAACTCAGCAATTTTTTCATCGGAGGCATCTTTTGCTCTTGTTGTCGTCTCTAATATTTGATGAGTAGCAATAATAACAAAAGCTAAAATACCCAGTGCTACCATAACTTCAAGTAATGTAAACCCGCGCTGCTTCACTTACTTTTTGCCTTTATTTAGATACGTTGATAACTCATATGCCGAATGCTCATATTTTTCATCCGTAAAAACATTTATGGTTAACTTAACAAAGCTTTTGTCAGCAGTGGCTGTTACTTCTTGCTGCCAAAACCATTCAACACCGCCCATTACTTCGCTGCCTTTAAGGTTATTTTTGCCTTGCCATTGTTCGCCTTTAGTACGCTGTTCAATAATAACGTTTTCGGCGACCCAAGATGCATAGGTTTGCTCTTCAATAGTCGTTAAGTGGTGTATGTGCTCGCTTGTTGCTTGCATTGCAGCTATACCCGCCATGGCACAAATACTTAATGCCACTAATACCTCTAATAAGGTAAACCCTTTAGTGCGCTTCATTATTCTGGCTCTCGGCGAAAGTTTACTGGTGCAGCAAATTCACCTTCAATGTAATACACAGGCTCGCTTTGCTCTTTTAACTCTAATATAAGTTGAAACGCGCTTACCTCACCTGATGACAAAATAAGTACTTGTGGGATTTTCAACTTTTTAAGCTCAAGTAAGCTGTCTTCATCGCCGCCACTCATAAGTTCGCGCCAGTTAGATTGCTCTAAGAGGTTATCTTGCGCCCACGCTAAATCTTCTAAGTTAAGAGTGAGCTTTAATCTTTCATCTAACTCTATTGGTTTAAAAAGGTCTTCACGGTCAAAGGTAATCCACTTTTCACCATCGAAAACTAAATACTCTAACGTATTTTCTTCTACTAATAAGCCCAATTCAACTTGGTTTAAAATGGCAAATTCCGATGCCATGTTAATGGTGGTATGCAGCCTTAATGCTTGAGTATCTAACTCTTCCTCAGCACCGCCTTCTAAGCTATATACCACCATTTTTGTAGCAAAAGCGATGATCACTAATACCACTAAAATTTCTATTAAACTGAAGCCTCTGCTTTTTGCATGGCGCTGCTTAAGGCTTGCTTTCATAGCAAGCCTCTAGCATTAACATGTTCATACAAAGCAGTGTACTTAAACATTATTGTTTTTCTTCGTCCCAGTTACCGATATCGTCATCAGTACCTACTTCACCATCTGGGCCCATAGAAAAAATATCAAACTTGCCAATTTCACCTGGGCTAATTAGCTGATATAGATTACCCCATGGATCTTCTGGTAATTCATTAATAAAACCACCGTCAGGGAAACGTTTTGGAACCGGTTCAATGCTTGTTTGAGTAACTAGCGCTTCAAGACCTTGCTCTGTGCTTGGGTAGCTCTTATTTTTAAGCTTGTATAAGCTCATTGCATCTTCTAATTGTTGAATATCTAGATGCGCTTTATCGATAGCAGCCTCTTCTTGCTGACCCATAATGTTAGGTGCAACAATTGACATAATCATTCCGATGATAACCAGTACCACCATCACTTCTAGTAAAGAAAAACCTGATTGTTTATTCACGTAATTACCTCATTATTCTAAAAACATTAAGTAAAAATGGTTTAGGTAAAACCATTAATATATTTAAAAGTTTATTCTAACTTAAAGTCCAACAGCTTTATTCATCGCCATTATTGGCTGCAATATTGCCATTACTATAAATAATACAATAACCGCCATTGAGGCGATCATCGCAGGCTCTAGTAGTTTAAGCGACACATTAACCATGCTCTCAAATTCGCGATCTTGGTTATTTGCAGCACGCTCTAACATTTGCTCTAGTTCACCTGATTTTTCACCACTTGCTATCATATGCAGCATCATTGGTGGAAACAACTTAGTTTGCTGAAGTGCAGCTCTTAAGCTTGCACCCTCACTCACTCTGTCGGATGCATCTGCAACCGCTTTTTTAATTTTTTCGTTAATTAATACGCCGCCCGAGATACGCATTCCTTCAAGTAATGGTACCGAGCTTGACGATAAAATACTTAAAGTACGTGCAAAACGTGCGGTGTTAATACCACGAGCCACTTTACCTATACCTGGCATATGTAGCACTCGGTCATCCCACCAAAAACGTATTTTAGGCTGCTTAAGTGCATGCTTAATACCAATGGCTATAGCTGTAATAGCTATTAAACTAATAAACCAATAATTTTGCACAAAATGGCTGCCTGCCATAACCCATTCGGTTGTCCAAGGAAGTACTTGTTTCGTTTTTTCAAACGTTTTTAATATTTTTGGTACTACAGTACCAAGCAATACCGACACAATACCAATTGCAAATACCACTAAAATAATAGGGTAAACCATAGCCTGAGTTATTTGGCTACGCATATGTTGGCGCTGCTCGGTATAGTCGGCTAAACGATTAAGTACTTGGTCAAGGTGACCCGACTTTTCGCCTGCGGCTACCATTGCACGATATAAGTCGTCAAAAACATGAGGAAACTCACTAAGACCATCGGCAAGGGTGTAACCTTCGACTACTTTTGAGCGTACCGACATAAGCATCCGCTTTAAACGCGGCTTTTCGCATTGCTCAGCAACCGCCATAACAGCGCCTTCAACAGGAAGTGCCGATTGAATAAGTGTTGCTAATTGCCTTGTAATTAATGCTAAGTCTGAGGTTGAAATTGTCGGCTTAAAAAAGCCACCGAGTAAAGGGGCTTTTTCGCCTTTGACTTGTTTATCACTTTGCGCCGCAGGGACAACTTCAAGCGGCGTAAGTTTTTGATCACGTAAAGTTTGGCGAATTTGTTTAGCTGTATCGGCTTCTAAAATGCCTTTTTTTTCTTTACCTCGGCCATCTAAGGCACGGTATTCAAACGCCGCCATAGTTAACCTTCCTCACGGGTAACACGCAATACTTCTTCAAGTGTTGTTTTACCTACAAGTACACGGCTACAACCATCTTGGCGAATACTTGGGCTGCGCTTACGAATGTATTTCTCTACGCTTTGCTCGCCTTTACCGTTGTGAATCATTTCGCGTATTGTTTCATCAACTACAAGTAACTCGTGAATACCCGTTCGACCACGATAGCCATTAAAGTTACACTCTTCACACCCTACTGCTCGATAGATTGTCGGTTGGCTTTCAAAAGGAACCCCTAACAGCTGGCATTCATGCTCATCAGCCGTATGACCTTCTTTACAGGTATTACACAATGTACGTACTAAGCGTTGCGACAATACACCGAGTAACGACGATGAAAGTAAGAATGGTTCAACACCCATATCTTCCATACGTGTAATTGCACCCGATGCGGTATTAGTATGCAGAGTAGACATAACAAGGTGGCCGGTAAGTGACGCTTGAACACCAATTTGCGCAGTTTCAAGGTCGCGTATTTCACCCACCATTACTACATCAGGATCTTGGCGTAATATTGCACGTAAACCACGTGCAAATGTCATATCAACTTTTGCATTAACTTGTGTTTGCCCAATGCCTGGAATTTCGTACTCTATCGGATCTTCAACGGTAAGAATATTGCGATCGCGTGAGTTAATTTGGCTCATACCAGCATATAGAGTGGTACTTTTACCAGAGCCCGTTGGCCCTGTTACTAAAATAATGCCGTGGGGTTTACTAATTAAATCTGAAAACAATGCACGGTTATCTGCGGTCATACCTAAATCTTCAAGGTTTAAACGCGCGTTGTTTTTATCAAGTAAACGCAGTACTACACGCTCACCAAAGCTCGATGGCATTGTAGACACACGCACATCAACTGCACGCCCGGCAATACGTAAGCTAATACGGCCATCTTGTGGAATGCGTTTTTCGGCTATATCAAGCTTAGCCATTACTTTAATACGAGACACAAGTAACGATGCAAGTTTACGATTAGGCTTAAGTACTTCTTTAAGCACGCCATCGACCCTAAAACGAATAACAAGCTCTTGTTCGAAGGTTTCGATATGAATATCAGAAGCCCCTTCTTTAATCGCTTCACTTAGCATGGCGTTAATAAGCTTGATTATTGGCGCATCATCGTCACCAGCCAGTAAATCTTCAGTTTGCGGAAGTTCATCAGCAAGTGAGAATAAATCAACCTCGTTGCCAATATCTTCCATCATTTGTTGTGTTTCAGAGCTATCACGTTGGTATGATGCTTCAAGCAATAGCTCAAATTTATCATCAGCCAATTGCTCAAGTGTAAAACCATGGCCTGCGATACGGCGTACTTCTAATAGTACTTCCACGTCTAGCTCACCACGGTAGTAAACTATACGGTGATCTTTGTTTTTACCAAGCAACACACCTGCACGTCTTGCATAGGAAAACGGCAAACGCTTTGCTGGTAACTCAACTAACACATCACTCGTTAATAGCTCATCCTGATTATGCGTTTTAGGATGAACCACATCTTGGTTTATCTCTTGAATCGCATTAGTCATCTTTACGCTCTTGTGCATTTTGTTTACGCAGAGACTCTTCATACGTAGGGGGTAGTACTAATTCGTCATTCCACTCAGGTAAAATAGGCGTATCAGTCATTGGCATTAACTCAATACCGTCTTCTTTTTGTTTAAACTGCTCACCACGAATAAAGTTATATTTATTAAAGCTTAACTTATTCATGCTTACACCATCACGAATAATGGTTGGGCGAATAAATACAATAAGATTACGCTTACGACGCGTTGTATTTGTTGATCTAAACAGGTGTCCTAAAATAGGGATATCGCCTAATAACGGCACCTTAGAAACACTTTCTTGTACGTCTTCGTCAATTAAACCGCCAAGTACAACCATACCGCCATCATCGGCCATAACAGTTGTTTTAATTGAACGCTTATTTACTGAAATATCAACCGCAGTTGCACCACTTACGCTCGATACTTCTTGCTCAATAGTAAGCTGTACTGCTGAACCATCATTAATCTGTGGCGTAACTACCAGCTTAATACCGACTTCTTGACGCTCAACTGTTTGAAATGGGTTAGCATTGTTACTGCCTGTTTGTGAGCCTGTAATAATAGGTACTTCTTGACCGACTAAAATAGAGGCTTCTTCGTTATCCATTGTAGTAATAGAAGGGGTAGCCAAAATATTTGAATTTGTATCAGTGGCAACAGCCTGAATAATTGCGCCCCAATCATTTTTAACAACGCCCAGCGCTAAACCATTAATGCCACTTAGCAATGAAGCAAGCGCATCATAGTCACCCTCAGTCGTTTCATCATAACTGGTAACGTTTCCTGACTCTGTACCAATGATAGTCTTAGTTACCGTTGTATCTTGTGCTTGCTCTGCAGCAACAGCTAACGAGCCCACGGGAACCGTAGTGCCGTTGTTAAACTGCAGCATACCACCCTGCTCAGAAATCCACTGCAGCCCTAAGTTAACCCCGTCGCCTTCCATTACTTCAATAATAATAGCTTCAACCAGTACTTGGGCACGGCGAATATCAAGGCGTTCAATTACTGATTCTAATGATCGCATTGTGTCTGGCTGTGCGGTGATAATTAATGAGTTTGAGTCTGGGTGAGACTCTATACTGCTTTCATTATTGCTTCTGCTACGAGTTTTAGTAGTACCGCCTTGTGCATCTTCAACAAGTGACTTACTAACACCTTGCAATACTTTGACTAAATCTTCAGCTTTAGCATAATTTAGGTAAAACACCTTGGTGTTACCTTGGCTTTCTAGCTCACCATCTAAGCGCTTAATAAGCTCAATAGCACGTGTACGTGCTTGGCCTTCACCACTTACAATAACGCTATTAGTTCGGCCATCAGCCACAACTTTTGGAATTAAAAATTCAGGTACGCTGCCTTTACCGCTGTCTTTATAAATATTGTCTACTACAGAGACAACATCATCTGCCGTCGCATATTTAAGCTTAACAATGTCTACACGTTTGTCACCCGCTTGATCAACAGAGCGAATAATCTCAACTAAGCGATTAACCGATGCAGCATGACCTGTTAGCATCATTACGTTAGCCGCATTAAAGTTAGCAACGTGGCCACCATCTTTTTGATCGCTAAATTGACGAACTAGAGGACCAAGCTCCTGCACACTTACATTTTTAACACGTACAACACGCGTAATCATCATGTCGCCGCTAGCTTCACTACCTTCGTCAATAAGTGGCACATTTGATTTTTTAGCGTCTGAACTTTTTTCTACCTTAATTATGCCATTGTCCATTTCAACAGCTGAGTAGCCATAAACTTCCAATACATTTAAGAAGAACTGATAATAAAGTGCTTCGTCCATTAACTCATAACTGCGAACATTTACCTTTCCGCGCACGTTAGGGTCAATAATGACTGTTTTATTAAGGTTTTTACCAACAATATTAATGAACTCGTTGATATCAGTTCCTTTAAAGTTAGCAGCATATTCAACAGCAGAAACAGACAAAGAAATACTTGCCGCCAAAAAAAGTGCTGCGTACTTAGCTAACCCTTTTTTAATTTTTTTGAGGTGTAGCACCTGAACCATCGTATTAAAACTCCAAAGCTAAATTATTGCAGACTAAATTGCACATCAATTTGTTCACCATCACGTTCTATAGTGATATTGGCATCTGTACTATTACGCAGCTCATTAATAGCTGACATAGCCTGTTTTAAATCTGTTAATTGATAGCCATTTATAGAAATGGCTAAATCGTTATTTTTTAAACCCATTTGCTTAAACAGCTCAGGCTCTTTACCTGGACTTAAGCGATATCCAATTAGCTCACCATCATTCATGGCTTGTGAAACACGTATATAGTCAAATAGCTTGCCCGGCTCTTCGAGTAACTCTTCACGTGTTTCTATAATTGCTTCTTTAACGTCCGGATCTGCAGTGGCATCTATTTGTAGATCACTTGGTTCTAATTTTTGCGGACCCATTTCAGCATCATCACGCGCAGCGAGTACTGGCATAGACACCGTTTTATTAAAATCGAGTCCATCAAGCATTAATGTTTCAAAGCGTCCATTAACACTCAAAATAATACGATCCGGCAATATTTGTGCAACTTCAGCACGCGTACCCGATACTACTTCGTCAACAAGATAGCTTACTTGCTTACCTTGTGATTCAATAATTGCGATACCTGCTTTGTCATCGTTATTAACCGCTACAATACCGGTTAAATTGATACTTAAGCGCGTTTCTGGCGCATTATTTATTACCTGCGATTGCTTTGCAGTATTATTGTTGTTTGTTACAGTTTTTTTACCAAATAAAAATTGCTCAATAATATGCTGCGCTGAGTTGTTACTCGCACCAGATGACTGGTTAGCATAATGAGTAGGGGTAAGTAGAGTTACTGGTGGTTTTGGCCACAAAAGCCAAACAAGTTTTGATAATAAAAATGCAAGATAAACAACAACTAACAGTGTCACTAATGCACTTAATTTAGCATGCGGTAACCGCGTTAAAAATTGTTTTAGTTGTTGGATTTGCTGTTCCATAAATAGTGTTCTTATTTTAATTTACTGCGTTAGCGCGTACCCATAGTACCCTTTCATTTTTCTTTCAACAAGCACACTAATATTAAACTTTGTAAACAGATTAAATTAACTTTACATAGTAGTACAAAAAGTAAACGGCTGTTGTAATACCTTCATCCTACGATGATTTCATGATAAATTTTAAGCTATAAAAACGTGGGGAAATGCCTTATGAGTAAAAAAAGTAATGCTAATACCAACTCAGACCATGCAGATGAGTTAAAAGTTCGATTAGATAAATGGTTATGGGCTGCACGATTTTATAAAACTCGTGCTGTTGCACGTGAAATGGTGCAAGGCGGCAAAGTACATTATAATGGCCAACGTACAAAAGCGAGCAAAATAGTAGATGTTGGTGCAAAAGTAAAACTTGCTCAGGGTGTAGATGAAAAACTGATAACTATACTCACAGTGCTTGAAAAACGTCAAAGCGCCCCCATTGCACAGACCATGTATCAAGAATCTGATGCAAGTATTGCTAAACGCGAAGAAAACAGCATCGCACGCAAAAATAACAGTTTTTTTGCTCCTCATCCGGATAAAAAACCAGATAAAAAGCAAAGACGCGAACTTTTAAAAATGAAATCAAGTTAGGTATAGCCACTCATGCAACAAGATTTACTTCACCGTTATTTATTCAACGAACTAGATGTTCGTGGCGAACTCGTACAAATCGAGAATGCTTATAATGAAATGATTGCCGACCACAATTACCCAGCCCCTGTTAAAGCATTACTAGGTGAGCTACTTGTTGCAACCTGTTTACTAACCGCAACTTTAAAGTTTGAAGGTGAAATTGCAGTACAGCTTCAAGGTGATGGCCCTGTCAAATATGCTGTTATAAATGGTGATGACAAACAAAACATGCGTGGTATTGCACGCCTGCAAAGCGAAATTACGGGTACAACTGTAAAAGAGCTTATTGGCCAAGGCTATATGGTGATCACTATTACACCAAGTAAGGGTGAACGTTACCAAGGTATAGTGCCCTTAGAGCACGATACTCTGAGTGAATGTATAGAAAGTTACTTTGAGCAATCAGAGCAATTAAAGACACGTCTTTGGTTTGCAACCGACACAACTGAAGGTAGCGCAAAAGCATGTGGTCTATTTTTACAAGTACTCCCAGTTGATAAACAAAAATCAATTGAAGACTTTGCGCACTTAGAAGCATTAAGTAACACCATTAAAGATGAAGAGTTGTTACATCTTGATGCAAATACAGTCCTTACACGTCTTTACCACGAAGATAACCCTCGTGTATTTGAGCCTCAAGCGATTAAATTCAAATGCGGTTGTAGTCGTGATAAAACAATTACTGCACTTGTTAATATTGGACAAGAAGAACTACTTAAAGACGTAACCGAAAAAGGGTCTGTTAATATTAACTGTCATTACTGTTTAAAAGAGTATGTTTTTAACGAACAAGATATAAAAAGCATTTTCAACTAAATGTTCAGCTTCATCTATATATAGTAATTAAAGCCGCAAAATATGCGGTTTTATATTATAAAAAGATGATACCGGTGTCATCTTTTCTGCTAATTTCATGACACCGGTATCATTGAAATTATTCATGTTTTTTCTTAAATATATGTGTTTTTAGAGGCTTTACGGGCTCGAATATCTTAAAACCTTCTGTTACTATAATTTCAGTTTAAGGGCACTGATAACCCCAGAGCTATCCGTTCAAACTCTCACACATAGTTAGGTATAAACATGACTACAGGCGCTACACGTTTTGTCGATTTAACCGCAGCTGAACTTGTCGAGCATGCGATCCGCCGTGGCGAAGGTACTTTAGCCGCAAATGGTGCTTTTGTTGCAATTACAGGAAAACGAACTGGTCGTTCACCAAAAGATCGTTTTATTGTACAAGAAACAACAACTCAAGATGATATTCAATGGGGCAACGTTAATCGTCCATTTGATGCAGACAAATTTGACGCATTATGGGCTCGCGTAGAATCACATGTTCAAAGTAATGACCACTTCACCTCTCACCTAGAAGTTGGCGCAGACCCTGAGCATTATCTACCTGTAGTTGTAACTACAGAAACAGCGTGGCACCATATTTTTGCCAAAAACATGTTTATCGAACCGCAAAACTATAACGCTTCAAACTTACCACAATGGCAAGTAATGAACGTTCCTTCGTTTGTATGTGAGCCAGAACGTGATGGCACAAATAGCGATGGCACCGTCATTATTAACTTTGCACAGCGTAAAGTATTACTAGCAGGTATGCGTTACGCCGGTGAAATGAAAAAATCGATGTTTTCTGTACAAAATTTTCTACTACCAGCAAAAGGTGTATTACCAATGCACTGTTCTGCTAATGTTGGTGAAGCAGGCGATACAGCATTATTCTTCGGTTTATCTGGTACAGGTAAAACAACACTTTCAGCAGACCCTACTCGCTTTTTAATTGGTGATGACGAGCACGGCTGGGCACCTGGAAGCGTGTTTAATATTGAAGGCGGTTGTTATGCTAAATGTATCGACCTGTCACAAAAGAATGAACCTGTAATTTGGAATGCTATCCGCTTTGGCACTATTTTAGAAAATGTAGTGTTAGATGAAAAAGGCGTTCCAGATTTTAACGATACTAGCCTTACTCAAAATAGCCGTGCAGCATATCCACTTGAACACGTTGAAAAACGTAAAGTAGAAAACCGCGCAGGCGAACCTAAGGCTGTTGTATTTTTAACTTGTGATGTAAGCGGTGTATTACCACCCGTCTCTATACTTAGCGAAGAAGCTGCTGCTTTTCACTTTTTAAGTGGATACACAGCAAAAGTTGGTTCTACTGAGATTGGTTCAACTAGCGATATTGAATCAACATTTTCGACATGTTTTGGCGCGCCATTCTTCCCACGTCCTGCTGGTGTTTACGCTGAACTTCTTATGAAGCGTGTACGCGAGTTTGGCGCTAAAGTGTACCTTGTGAATACAGGTTGGACTGGCGGTCCTTACGGCACAGGTAAACGTTTTGATATCCCAACTACTCGTGCAGTAATTGATGCAATCGTATCTGGTAAATTAGCGGGTGTTGAAACTCAGCACATTGATGTTTTAAACCTAGATGTACCGGTAGCAGTTCCAGATGTAGATACTAACTTACTTAATCCTATTAATACGTGGGAAGATAAAGCTAAGTACAATGAATATGCAGCAAAACTTGCCGCAGACTTCACTGAAAACTTTGCTAAGTATGACGTATCAGACGATATAAAAAATGCAGGACCTAAAGCTTAAATAAGCTTCAAGCTTGTACTTTAACGCCAGCCAAGAGCTGGCGTTTTACTTTCTAAATACCTAATTTAATAAGTGCGACAAAATGCCGCACAACTCATATCAAAAAACCATATAATATACCGCGTAATTAATCATTCTTTAATGCCCAATAAACCTGCATTACTCATTACGACTATTTAATTAATGACACTAAAGCTTTCATGGCGAAAAACATTCAGGCGGTTACATTTATACTTAGGTCTATCGGTAGGTGTTTTACTTGCTATTATTAGCCTTTCTGGCTCCGTATTAGTTTATTACCCACAAATAGACTCACTGTTAAATCCAATTAATGACACTACCACTAATACAAAACCACCTAATTGGGATCAAGCATATAATACGCTAAGAGCCAATTTCCCTTCAAAGCAAGGGCCATGGCGATTAGAAAACACAGGTATAAACTCAGTAATTCCCGCGCGATACTACAATCCAATAGAAACAAAAGAGCAAGGCTTTGCTCCCTTAATGGTATGGCTATCTAGCAGTAGTGATAAAGTAATACGTAAAAACTATTGGGGAAAATACTTAGTAACTTGGATGTACAACTTACATTTTTCATTACTAACAGGAGGAACGGGCACTCTCGTTGTTGGCTATATAGGCATAGCCTCAATAGTTCTTTTTATCTCTGGATTCTTTGCTTGGTTTCCAAAGCCTGGGCAGTGGGTAAAGGCACTAAAATTTAAATCTCGTAGCTCTAAAATAGGTTTGCTATACGACTGGCATAAACTAATTGGTTTAACCTTCTGCATACCGCTACTAGCTTTAACTGTTACAGGTGTTATGCTCGCTATTCCAAAGCAGACAGGTCCTATATTAATAGCCCTAGTTGACGATATAAACTCCCCGCCAAAAACACAAATACAGCCTTGTAAACAATTCAATATTCCTTTATCGCAAGCAATACTAATAGCACAAAAAGCATTACCGAGTGCGCGTTTAGCTTGGATTGAAACACCCTCAAACTTAAATGCTATTTACAGATTTAGATTTCAAACTGTAGACGATCCTTCGTATCGCTTCCCACATAGCTATATAGAAGTTAATGCACTTACAGGAAAGTTAGAGAGCGTGTTTAATATAGATAAGCAAAGTACGGCTAGTAAAATAAAAAACTGGATACACCCTCGACATGACGGCAGCATTGGCGGTAACATTTTAAAAGTCATTTGGGTGCTGAGTGGCTTTGGACCTGCTGCATTGTTCTTTATTGGCGTATATAGATGGTTAGTTAGCACCAATAGAATATAAAATAAACTTTACGCCAATCTACCTAATTAAATGATCTATTTGAGGACAAAAATTTCTTTATTTCGTTGTTCTCGTCAATTACTCCTAAGTTGCTCAACCTTCTGTATCCATGCAATCGTATATCAGAAATTTCTAACGCAATTAGTGTCAAGTTCAATCCACTAAATTGATTAGGTATTATTGCCGATTAGTATAATTATCAGGTATGTGTATTTATTCTGCACGCGCTAAAACTACAGTTAGTTACAGATGTAATGCGGTAAATCACTTAGGTAAACTTAGCGCACAATAGTGCCACCCAATTAATTGCTTACTAGTGTCTGTAAATAAGGCTATATACCTAATGGGAATGTCTAATAGGCTACTGAATAGTTAAAGCAAGGCTCTTTACAATGTGAAGCCTGCGTAATGTCACGATACCCACAGCGGTGGAGAGTCACGTAGTAAATGCTACTTTATTGGCCGAATGGGGTATTGAGGGTTTTTGTTGTGATTCTAGCGTCGGGAGTCGCTATGCTCACCCGCCCTACGTGATGCGTGTTGATGTGAGTGTGTGTTAATTGCGCGCATTTCACTTTTCTGCAGACGTAAAAAAGCCCGAATCGTTAGATTCGGGCTTTCTACAATTTTAAGCCTGGTAATGTCCTACTTTCACATAGCAAATGCTACACTATCATCGGCGCTGTTTCGTTTCACTACTGAGTTCGGCATGGAGTCAGGTGGGTCCAAAACGCTATTGTCACCAAGCAAA
>NZ_JADYWP010000018.1:0-16780 GCF_015864765.1 Pseudoalteromonas sp. NZS11
ATGTGAAAGTAGGACATTACCAGGCTTCAAATTGTAGAAAGCCCGAATCTAACGATTCGGGCTTTTTTACGTCTGCAGAAAAGTGAAATGCGCGCAATTAACACACACTCACATCAACACCCATCACGTAGGGCGGGCGAGCATAGCGACTCCCGACGCTAGAATCACAACAAAATCCCTCAATAACTCAGTCGGCCAATACAGTAGCATTTGCTACGTGACTCTCCACCGCTGTGGGCACTACGACATCACCAGGCTTCAAATTGTAGAAAGCCGAATCTAACGATTCGGGCTTTTTTACGTCTGCAGAAAAGTGAAATGCGCGCAATTAACACACACTCACATCAACACCTAGCACGTAGGTTGGGCGAGCGCTGCGACTCCCGACGCTAAAATCACATCGAGAATAGCTACAGTGTTCTTATTTCACGAGCTGGGTTACCCGCTNATCACATCGAGAATAGCTACAGTGTTCTTATTTCACGAGCTGGGTTACCCGCTACTACAGTATTAGGCATTACATTTTTAGTAACCACAGCACCCGCACCCACAACACTATTTTCACCAATACTCACACCCGCTAAAATAATAGCACCTGCGCCAACCCATACGTTATTGCCTAACGCGATAGGTGCTGCAAAGTTTTCCTTATTAAGCCTTTCTGCTGGATTAGTAGCATGTGACACAGCTAAAAGCTGAACGTTCGGGCCTATTAAGCAGTCATCACCTATGGTGATTGAGTGATTGGCTAATGGCGAGTCGAGAAGTGTGCAATTAATATTCATAAAAGTACGATCACCAATAACTATTTGATTGCCGTAATCGCAATGAAAACCTGATTCTATAATTACACCATCACCCGACTTTAAAAATAACTCTTTGATACGTTTTAAGTTGCCTTTACTTGGGCTCTTATTAAATAAACGGCAGGTTTCACCTGCTTGCTTTCGCTGTGCTAAGTATTCTTTACTGATACTGTTAAATGACTGCATTGTATTTATCTTTATAACTTAATTAGTTATAGCTTACCGTACTTTTAGTTTTATTATTATTAGAATAAAACTGTGTTTTTTTTGCTCGTTCACTTGCCATTTAAGTTGTTTCGTTTAAAATCGCATAACTTTCGAAATGAAACTTAATTCACGATCTTTATGACTAAACGAAACACACAGCAGCGTCGTCACAATATACTGGTTCAAGTTAATGAATTAGGTGAAGTAGCCGTTGAAAAGTTAGCACAGCAGTTTCAAACATCTGAAGTAACCATTCGAAAAGATTTAACCTCGCTTGAAAAAAGTGGCTTATTACTTCGCCGCTACGGTGGTGCTATTGCACTACCTAAAGAAATTGTTAGCGATGAAGTAGATTCAAAGCGCAAAGTCGCAATAGCAAAAGCAGCAGCAAAACTTATAAAAGATCATAACCGCATTATTATTGATAGCGGACGCACTACGGCAGCTATGATCCCTGAGCTTGCTGATAAGCGTGGGCTAGTTGTTATGACCAACGCTATTAAAGTAGCGAGTCGTTTATTAGCACTCGAGAACGAGCCGACACTTTTAATGACCGGCGGAACGTGGGATCCACATTCTGAGTCATTTCAGGGGCAAGTTGCTGAAAATGTATTATGTTCTTACGACTTTGATCAGCTATTTATTGGCGCTGACGGCATAGATGTAAAGCGCGGTACTACTACCTTTAATGAGCTAGTTGGTTTAAGCCAAGTTATGGCAAAAGCCGCTCGTGAAGTAATTGTAATGGTTGAATCAGATAAGATTGGCCGAAAAATACCAAATTTAGAATTACCGTGGAAAATAGTAACCACATTAATAACCGACGATGGCTTAGCAGACGATAAGCGCAAAGCAATTGAGGCGTGTGGTGTAAAACTAATTTGTGCAGAGATTATACAATAGCTACTCAGTAGCAAGTATTTTAAAAATTAATGGAGACACTATGTGTGGAATAGTTGGGGCAGTTGCAGAACGTCCAGTAAACAAAATTTTAGTTGAAGGCCTTAAGCGCCTAGAATACCGTGGTTATGACTCAGCAGGCGTAGCATTGCTTGATGGCAACACACTTAATACTGTTAAAGCAGTGGGTAAAGTAGTTAACGTAGAAGCAGCTCTAGAAAAAGCAGGTGTTAGCGGTCATACAGGTATTGCACATACGCGCTGGGCAACACATGGTAGCGTTACAGAAGCAAATGCACACCCACATGTATCAAACAACCAGTTAGCACTTGTGCACAATGGTATTATTGAAAACCACGTGAGTCTACGTACAGCACTTAAAGCAGATGGTTACGAATTCTTATCAGACACTGATACAGAAGTAATGGTGCATTTAATTCACCAACTTCGTAAACAACACACAACGTTACTTGCATCAGTACAAGCAGCTGTTAAACAGTTTGAAGGCGCTTTTGGTACTGTTGTATTTGATAAAGACAACGATAACGAAATCATTGTAGCGCGCTCAGGTAGTCCTCTTGTTATTGGTTTAGGCCTTGGCGAAAACTTTATTGCGTCTGATCAGTTAGCATTACTACCTGTTACTCGTAGCTTCATCTTTTTAGAAGAAGGCGACGTAGCACGTATTACACGTGACACAGTAGAAATTTTTGATGCAGACGGTAACGCAGTTGAGCGTGAAGTGATTGAATCAAACATTACGCAAGATGCATCAGGCAAAGGCGATTACCGTCACTACATGCTAAAAGAAATTTACGAGCAGCCACTTGCTGTACGTAATACTCTTGAAGGGCGTTTAAACGACGACCGTGTAGCAATTGATGCCTTTGGCGAAAGCGCTCAGCAAATATTTAAAGATGTAAAACATGTGCAAATTATTGCCTGTGGTACGTCTTATCATTCAGGTATGGTTGCACGTTACTGGCTTGAGCAGTTTGCGGGTGTTAGCTGTAATGTAGAAATAGCTTCTGAATTTAGATACCGTCAGTCGTTTGTTCATGAAAATAGCTTACTTGTTACTATTTCTCAATCGGGTGAAACTGCCGATACGCTAGCTGCATTACGCCTAGCTAAAGAGCAAGGTTACATGGCCTCAATGACTATTTGTAACGTACCTGGTTCATCGCTTGTACGCGAATCAGACCTTGCCTTTATGACTAAAGCAGGCGCTGAAATAGGCGTGGCATCTACTAAAGCATTCACAACGCAGTTAGTTGGTTTGTTAATGCTTACTGCGTCTATAGCTCAGGAAAAAGGCCTTGATCAAAGCGCAATTGTAAATGCAATTAAAGTACTTCCAGCTAAGTTAGAAGAAACATTATTACTCGCTGATGGTATTGCAGATCTTGCAGAAGAGTTTGCTGATAAGCACCACTCATTGTTTTTAGGTCGTGGCTCGCAATACCCAATTGCAATGGAAGGTGCGCTTAAACTTAAAGAGATTTCGTACATTCACGCAGAAGCTTACGCAGCGGGCGAGCTAAAACACGGCCCATTAGCACTTATTGATGCCGACATGCCAATTATTGTTGTAGCACCAAATAACGAATTGCTAGAAAAACTTAAATCAAACGTAGAAGAAGTACGCGCACGTGGCGGCATTATTTACGTATTCGCAGATAAAGATTCACACTTTGAGTCAGACGACACAATGCGTGTAATCAACGTAAACCACACTGACGACATTATTGCGCCAATTGTTTACACCTTGCCATTGCAGCTACTGTCGTACTACGTAGCGGTAATTAAAGGCACTGACGTTGACCAACCACGTAACTTAGCTAAATCGGTTACGGTTGAGTAAAATCAATAGGTTGGTAATTACCTGTTAAAGATAAAAAGGCGCTCAATGCGCCTTTTTTTGTACCTCAAAGCCTGTTAGATTAAATAACACACTATTTTATAAAGGATTAGTCATGCGTTTATTAACCGCTGTTTTTATATGTAGTTTATTTATATTTTATTCTAATAACACACTAGCTGAGCCTGATTTAAAACAGCAAACCATTAGCTATACGCAACAAACACATACTATCAATTCTGCAATTTTAAATGAGCTACGTACCGTTGTAGTCCAGCTTCCAAAGAGTTACCAAGCTAATCCAAACAAAGTTTATCCTGTAATTTATCGCCTAGATGGTGCGGGTAACATACCGCTTATAAGTGCTGTAATGGATCGACTGCAAAATAATAATCGTGCGCCTGAGGTTATTATTGTCGCTATTGAAAACATTAATCGCTTAAGAGATTTATACCCCACAGTTAATAAAGAGCCACAAGGCCCGGTAGGTGAAGGCGGAGGCGCAGCAAAGTTTTTAGCATTTATTGAGCAAGAGCTTATGCCCTTGATTAATAAAAGCTATCGTACGCATAACTTTAATGTGATTGCTGGGGGCTCAGCAGCAGGCGTGTTTGCACTTTATACTATGCAAGCTAACCCTGAGCTTTTCCAAGCGCATATTGCTTACAGCCCTGCCGTTTGGTGGAACTATGGCGCACCGGTAAAAGCGACTAAGTCGTTTATCAATAAATCAAAAGACCTGAATAACTATGTTTATATAAATATTGGCGAAGAAACTGGCTTAATGCGTGAGCGATATAATGAGCTGCAGCAAGCTTTACAATCTAATAGCTTGCCAAATTTACGCTTTTTCAGTGACGCATTTGAAAATGTATCGCATAACTTAACATCTGCCGCTGGGGCCTTTAATGCTTACCATCATTTATTTTTACCCAAACAAATGCCCATGAGTGCTTTAAGCGATGATATAGAATCTATTGATGTTTATTATAAAAAGTTATCTCAGCAATGGGGGGAGCAAATAACACCTCCAGAGGCGGCTGTTAGGCAACTTGGTTACAACCTAGTAAATATGCAGCAATATGAGCGGGCTGTGGCAGTATTTAAGCATAATGTTAAGCATCACTCACAATCTGTTGATGCACTATGGGGGTTAGGTTATGGCTATGAATTACAGGGTAATATACAACAGGCACTTATTAAAATAGAGGCTGCTTTAAATGTCGTAGATACCACATACCCCTATTTAGATACCTTAAAAGAGACTAAAAGTAGATTACAAACACAGTTAAATAAAACCCAGTAATATAAAAGGACAATGCGCGGGGCTAGCCTGAGCTTACAGTTACCTTTACAACACGCCACTGATATTTAAATCACTAATCTCTACTTAATAAGCGCTAAATACGCTAAAATTACAGGCTACTTTTTTAGCAATAAGCCCGTAATAAATATGACCTCAGCCACAAGCCCTAGCACTTTTTCCGAACTTGGCCTTATTCCAGAGCTATTAGCTCGATTAACCGATTTGGAATATACCCAGCCTACACCTATTCAAGCTAAGGCTATACCTAGTGTGCTTGCGGGTAGTGACCTAATTGCAGGGGCAAACACGGGTTCAGGTAAAACAGCAACGTTTGCATTACCTATGTTGCAAAAAGCTTTCCTTGAGCAGGGCGCTAAAAATACTGCCAGCAAAGGTAATTTTGTAACGGGGCTTATTTTAGTACCGACGCGTGAGCTTGCTACGCAAGTGGCCGATAGCGTTAAATCGTATTCTGCTAACTTTAATGGTGCAATTAAAACAGTTGCGGTGTTTGGTGGTGTATCGGTTAATACACAAATGCAGGCACTGCGCGGCGGCGCCGATATTATTGTGGCAACACCTGGTCGCTTACTTGATTTAATCTCAAGCAATGCGATTAAGCTCGATAATGTAACTACGCTTGTGCTTGATGAAGCCGACCGTATGCTAAGCCTTGGCTTTACCGAAGAGCTAGCTGATCTTTTAGCGTTAATGCCTGCTAAAAAACAAACCATGTTGTTTTCAGCAACTTTCCCTGAGCAAGTTAAGCTATTAACGCAAGAGCTTTTAAACGACCCAGTTGAAATACAAGTACAAAACAAAGACGAAAGCACGTTAGTACAACGTGTTTTTACGGTTAATAAAGGTGAAAAAACCACGGTTTTAGCGCATTTAATTAAAACCCATAAATGGCGCCAAGCGCTGATTTTTGTGAACGCCAAAAAAGATTGTGAGCACTTAGCCAGCAAACTTGAAAAACGCGGTGTTAATGCACAAGTATTTCATGGCGATAAAGGCCAAAGTGAGCGAACTCGTGTAATAGAAAAGTTTAAAGCGGGCGAAATCGAAGTACTTATCGCAACCGATATTGCTGCACGTGGTTTAGATATTGAAAAGCTGCCAGTGGTAATAAACTTTAATCTACCACGCAGCCCTGCTGATTACATGCACCGTATTGGCCGAAGCGGCCGTGCTGGTGAAGTAGGCTTAGCGCTTTCATTGGTTGATTATGAAGATTTGCATCACTTTAAAGTAATCGAGAAGAAAAACAAACTACGCCTTGAACGTGAGGAAGTAACAGGCTTTGCCGTTAACCAAGCAAACCTTGATGCGGCCCTTGCGCTTAAAAATGAAAAGCCAATGGCAAAACCAGAAGGTACCGGCAAGAAAAAGAACAAAAACAAAGCCGATGATATAGATGATGTATGGAGTGGCTGGCGCCGTAAGTAAAGCTACTTTTAATAGCGATATAAAAAACGAAAAAAGACGCAACTGCGTCTTTTTCATTGAGATTGTACAACTAAGAACAATACTTAATCCAGAGCGTATTTTTCCTCAAACTTAGCCACTTGCTGTAAAACCTCATCAACACTCTCTTGTAACTCACCACCCATTTTAGTGAGTTCATGAGGGAAGTCATCCTGCATCAGCGTCATTAAGGCATACCAGATTGGTTTGCATTTATCTTTTAAGGCGTGTTCAGGCAGTTCTAGTAGCTCTTTTGTTTTATAAAACTGTTTTTTGGCCATAAGCAGCGTTAAGTAAAGCGTAATGTCATAATCTCTGTGCTCTCCATCCATATCTAGCCATTGTAAAAATAACTTACCGCTTTGTGATAAATGTTCAGTCCAAAGCAGAATAACGGCGTAGGCGTAAGTATTAGAAAAGTTAGGATCCTGTTCATAATCAGTTTTAACTAATTGTAATGCCTTACTTAAATCATGATTTTGTTCGAAGTATAGCCAAACTAAACATTCCTGAGCACTAGATATACCAGCATTAATGGCTTTTAAGTAATAGCTTTCAGCTTTATCAAATAACCCTTGAATGTAATATACTTGGCCAAGACTAAGTAATGCCATATTGTCATTATTTTCAAGTGCCTTTAAATAGTAGTTCTTAGCTTCATCAAATTGGTCTTGTTCGAAATATACATTACCTAGGTTAATTAAGACGGAATAATTTCCTTTTTTATACGCTGTTTGGTAATGGTCTTTCGCTTTTTCAAATAGTCCTTGCTGGCAATATAGGGCCCCTAAATCTAGAAATGCATTGTTATCTCCAAGTTTTATTGCTAGTTGATAGTAATTTTCAGCCTTTTCAAATTGAGCTTGCTTAGCGTATAAGTGGCCTAAATAGAATAGTGCGTCATTGTCACTACTATCACTGGCTTTTAAATAATAAATTTCAGCTTTAGTGAGCTGGTTTTGGTCGTAATATAAGTGGCCTAAATGGATAAATGATTTAGTTACACCACTTTCAGAAGCTTTAAGATAGTACTTCTCAGCCTCTTTAAAACACTTTTCCCTGTGGTACAGGATCCCTAAACTAAGAAGTGCATCATTACCTCCGCGTTTGAGAGACTGTAAAAAATAGTATTCGGCCTCTTTAAAGCTTTCGTTTGTGCGGTACAGAAGACCTATACAAAATAAAATTTTAGCGCTATTTTTTTGTGAATTAATGAGTAGTCTTATTGCTACATCAATCTCATTTTCATCAGCTAATTGAAGGGCTTCTGTTATAATTTCTCTATCTGAGGCTGAAAGGTCATTTACGAAACGAGAATTTTTTGAGGTTAAATAGGCTTTGGTGCTTTCCTTCATTTCATGCTCAGTGTTTATATCTAAACCAGCATAGCTGAGCGCTTCACACATATGGTAAACGTAGGACTCTTGCATTTTTCCGCTGCGAATAGCGGTCATGAAATCCTTAGCTCTATGCTCAAGATCTGCAGGGTTGCACCACGACGTTAGAAAGTTAACTAACCACTCGACTTTTTGACGATCTTTTTTGCGGCCAAAGCGCATTAAGTACCAAATGTTAAAAAATCGTTCCTCAATTTTATAAATTTTATTTTTACCAATGGAAATAGATTCTACGATGCCATATTTAGTTTCGAGTTGCTTAAGCTGGGCCGATACCGTTTTACTTTCTAAGCGAGTTTTTTTAGCTATTTCTTTAGTGCTTATGCCATCCCAATTCATCGCTATAGTGTGCGTTATATCTTGCAAAGTATCAGGCAGGTCGTCCATACGGTGTTTATATAAAGGGGTGGCATCATCGAGTATTTTTAATAAGTCATCAAATGCATTGCCGCCATCATCTACAAAAATATCGAATAGCATCACTATTGTTCTTGGTACACCACCGGTTAAACGGCGTAAAGTTTCGATGCGTTCAGACGTGTTTTTAATGATGAGAGCTATTTTTTTCTTTTGTTGTTCATCGCCCATACTGGCTAGGAAATCAAAACACTCTTGTTTATTTAAGCCGATGAGTTTAATTATTTTGAAAAATTCGTAAAACGGTTTTCCGTAGTCAAAATGCTGCTCTAGCATTTTGGTTGAGCCACCAACGATTTTGAGTGTTGGCGATGTGAGGAGAATTTCTCTGAGCCTGCGTTGCTCTTTTTCTTTTAACTTACCTAATAGCTCGTCGATGTTGTCTATTAATAGTAATAGCTTTTTATTTTTAGCTTTTACAGCTTTCTCCAGATATGAAAAGCTTTTTAGTTCGTAATCAGCATCGTCAAAGTGGCTTTCCATATCATCATGTATACAAGCAAAGTCATCTTCAGCTGTGCATTGTAAGTAATCAGCAATTTCTTCCCATAAGCGGCTGAGCGAACGAATTTGATATTGCTCTTCTGAAAATTTTATTGGAATTAGAAAGTCGGCTAACGTTGGCTCAGTTTGTACTGCGAGTTTTATTTTTCTTAATAGGGTTGTTTTCCCCTGACCTCGCTGGCCAACAATTATAAAGTGTTGGCCAGGAACTGTGTAATCACTGCTTTTAATGTCATCAAAAACATCGTCAAAATCATGATTGCGCACAACAAACTTAGCTAAAAATTCTTTTTCATCAATTTCATCGGGCGTGTATTTATAGCGTGAGTAATTAGTTTGCGACATTTTTGTTCCACCACATTCTTAAGATTGGAGAGTTAAATTGATAGGTTTTATTGTCGTCGTTGTTATTAATGTAGCCATCGTATATTAATGAATGCAGACAATCTTTTGCTTCACTGTCGATTAAGCTATGTTTACTGGCAATATTCATGATATCGAGTAAGCTAATCTCTTTTTCGTTCGAAATATCGTTCAGTACTTCTTTACTAAATAAATACTCATTATTGCCTAATGCGGTTTTTAGTTTACTTTGCCAGCTCTCAAAGTGATTGCGATTATCTAGTGCATTATGAATTGCTTGATCAATAACAGTTTGGTCAAGTTTTTGCTCTCTTCGGTATATTTTTTTAATTTCTTGCGTAATGAGCTGGATATAAAACGGGATCAGCCAATGTATGGTATTAAGTAAATAATCAATATCAGCTTTATTGATTTTAATCTCTGCATTTTCAAATAATGCGATAGTAAACTGTTCTGCCTCGGGGAAAGTTAAAGGCGGGACTTTTATATTGTTCAAATCGTTAATGTGTTTAATTGCGTCAATTTTTGATACTACGCTTTCTAAGCCTATTGAACCCGCATAGATAAAAGTTACTTTTTGTGAAAACTTCTGATCTTGCCTTAATTCTCTATGGGCTTTTAGTAAGCTAATAGCGTTTTTAGATTCTTCGTACTTTATTATGTTTTCAATAGTTTGAGCAAACTCATCAATCATAATAATGAGCTTTTTATCATGATCTAAATCTTTAATTAGTCTATAAAACGCCTGTTTGTGATCTAGTGTTTTGCCATCACCAAACTTAACGCCATCCATAGTTATAGATTCTATTTCTATGCCTCTAATTTTATCCATGAAGTTTTTAGCTTTTGCTTTTAGGCTTGCAATAAAATCTTCTTCCATTAGCGCATTAAAAACTTTCGACCAAAATTCGGCTTCAGAATCAGCAGACTCTGTATCAATATAAATGGGGATATAATTTGCTTTAGGTTCATCAACTATTTTATACATTATTGATGTTTTACCTACACGGCGAGGGGCGCAAAGGAGAATATGACTACCATTGTCTATTGCTTCCCAAATGTCTTCTAGTACATAAGGTCTATTCCAAAAGTTTGAACTTCTTGCAGCCTGACCAACAATGTTTTTCATGTGCACCTCCTGACAAATTATATATTGTTAGACTAGTTGGCAAATTATATATTGTTAGACTAGTTGGCAAATTATATTTTGTCAAACTGTTTGGCAAATTATAATTTGTCAGCACCAGACTGCGCTAAAGTAAACCACGCATAGTTTATTTTAGTTAAATTAGCTTCAATGATTTAAGTAGCTGTAAAAAACCCGTAATTGGTAAACCTAATTACGGGTTTTTTGTTTTGTGGCTTTAACTTAAAACGTTAGTTTTAAATTAATGGTCGTGATCTTCATCTTCTATTTCTTGTGCAATCCCTAACCAGGTAATGCTTGCAGGTGGAAAAGTTAACTCTAGCTCACTTTCAATTTCTAGATCTTCAAGGTGCACTTGCACTATGTGTTGAGCAATTGGGTCGGCAATATAAGCAAACTGACCACTTTGCGCCACTGTCATACTAAAGCTCATTCCTTCGGGCATTGTGGTTACGTCTGCTTGAGTAATATCTACTTGGCCTGCGAGTTCCCAGTGCATTTCACCGTCATGTTCATGCGCAGTAAGTACATTTAAAAAGCCTAGGCTGTCGAGTATTAAAAAGTGTTCACCACTGGCTGAAAAAGAATAAGAAACAGCACTTGCGCCATCAGCAAGTTGCCATTCTACTTCTTCCATTTCGGCATTTTCAGGATGAATGCTAAGCAGTACTGAACCACTGCCATCATGCCCTGCGGCAATACCAAAAATTGTGTCATTGCTTTTATGGCCGTACAAAGTACCAATGCGCTGATCGCCTACGGCATCTATATTTACAACTTTTTGAGCGCTGTATACATCACCTTGCTGATGGGCAATCAATACACCATCACCACAACCAAATACAACATAATCGTGATTTTGTGCTGCGCCGTGTAAATCGGGGCAGGTTATTTCAAACGTTTGCTCTAGTTCGTAATTACCATCGTTAAGATGATAAACACCCACTTGATCGGGAAGTACTTTGGCATTAGATGTATTACTTGCATCGTCGCGGCGAATGGTTGAGAGTAAATGCTCGCCGCGAGGCTCAGCTACACCATGCATGTTAATTTCGTAGTTAATGCCAGTAAGTATAGCTGTTGTATTGGTAATATCGTTATCGGTTAGCACTTCTACTGAGGCAGGCGTACCGGTTTCTGCATCGCCATCGTAAAATATTGCTAATTGCCCGTCGTGAGTTATTAAGTGTGTAGGGCGACTACCACTTGTTAGCTCGTAGCTGCTAAACGCAGGGCCTTGCTCATAATCATGCAAGTGCTCTGCGTGATCTTCGCGCCACATACCGCCGTCTATAAACCCTAGGTAATCTTGAGTACGACTAGCAATAACAGCATAACGAAAGCCTGGTGATGCAGATAACGTGTTTGAGTCATTGTTTAGTGTAAATGTATCAAGTAATTCGTTGTTGTCTAAATCAAAAAAGCTAGCTTCGTTACTGTCACCTGCCAGAACGGCAAGTCTGCCAAGTGAGTCTATGGTATAGCCGTCGTCATGGTCGTGATCATCGTCATGATTGTGCTCGTCTTCTACAACAATAGGATCTTTTTCCACAATGTTGGTTTCTGCATCGCCACAGGCCGTAATAAATGTAGCGCTAATAGCGAGTGCAATAAGCTTTAATTGATATAGTTTTTTCATGTTTATTTCCTTTAATTATAATTTTTTAACGCTTAAAAATAACCGCGAATACCTAGCGCAAAACTACGTCCTGGACGTGGCGCTATATCCTTTACAAACGAGCTGTGCACGCGAGCTTCTGTATCTGTTAAGTTAGTGCCTCGTAGGTACACAGACATATCTTGGTTTAACACTGAAAGGTCGTAAGAGATGCTCGCATCAACTAAGGTGTAACCGTCTGTGGCTGTTTCTTGTGGGGCTGTGCGGTCTTGCTTTTGATAGCGAGTTACATGAATATGCGCACTGAGTTTATCTGTTTGATAGCTTAGCTCGCTGCCAAAACGAAGCGGTGGTGTACGGGGTAAATCGCCGCCGTCTTTAAGGCGTGCACGAACGTAGTCAGAGAATACATCTAGCTTAAACTCATCTGTTAATTGCCACGCAATTTGCGCTTCAAAACCATGTAAAACTACATCATCTGTTTTAAATAAATAAACTGGTAGCTCTGATGAATGGTCGTGTTCGTCAACGCCTTCATCGCCATGGTCGTGTCCACTTTGTGCGTATAAACCGGTGTCTATTTGGTAATAATAGTTATCTACTTGGTTGTAAAAGGCATTTAAAATAAAGCCAACATCGCCTTGAGTTTTACGTAGGGTTAAATCGATATTATTGGCTGTTTCCAGATCAATTGCTTGTTCAGATAAACCCAAATGGCCATCTTCATCTAAATCAAATAGTGCGCCTACTTCGTAAGTGCCAGTGCCAATATGCGGCCCAAACGATAACAACTCAGAGGCAGAAGGTGCACGTTCAGAGCGCGATACCGAAAGCCCTAAGTTATAGTTAGATGTAAAATCCCATACTACCCCTGCCGATAAACTGACTGGCGTAAATTCATGCTCTACATCAAATACGCGAGTGGTTTCTGCGCTTTCTTCGTGGTCATGATCATGCTCGTCGGCTTCTTCTGCTTCATCGTGTGCGTGAGCGTCAATATTTGGCAGTAATACGTCGCCTGCTTCAATTGTTACACGCTCTATGCGCCCACCTAACTGCACTAAAAAATTCCCAAAGTGCCTTTCTTCCATTAACGCTACAGCAAAGCTTTCGGTCTCTGATGGAGGAGTAAAGGCCTCTTCACCTTGTGCTTCAACATCGCTTTGCTTGTAATGAAAGCTAATACCGCCATTCCATTCGTTAAATTGGTTATGCAGTAGGTCTATGCGTAATTCGTTGGTTTCGTTTTTAAAGGTAGTGCCAACAGCGCCGCTCTCAATTTCAGCGTGTTCGTAGTCGGTATGGCCAACGCGCAGATTTATTTTGTTTAGCCATTTATTATCTAGGTTGTACTCACCTAATAATTGCACTTTAGTTTGCTCTAAATCAGCAAATACGCTTTCTTCTTCGTCGTTGTGTTCTTCCTCTTCTTCCTCGCCGTGCGTATGACCAGGAATACCGTATTGACGATTAAATTGCTCTACTGCTAAGCCAATAAAGCCGTTATCCATTAAATAGCTAGCGCCAACAGTAAAACCGTCAGACTCTTCATTACTGTTTTCAACTTTATAGTCACCACGATGCTCTTCACCGTCGCTATCTATATCGGCAGCTACAGGTACCCCGTAGTCATCGGCCTCACGCCAAAATGCATCGGCGTAAAAAGCCACCGAGTCTATGCCTGTTGTGGCATTAAACGAGGCCACTTTTTGGTTATCTACCGAGTTATGTTCTAGGTTCCATTCACCACGCGTGGTGCTGTCGGTAGGTACGCGGTTATCTACTACATTAACCACACCACCAATTGCGCCACTGCCATAAAACAGCGTTGCAGGGCCGCGTAATACTTCAATTTGTTGTGCGGTAGACGCCTCCGATGCAACAGAGTGATCGGGGCCAACGCGCGAAACATCACTAACATCAAGGCCATTTTGAGTAATAAGTACGCGAGGGCCGCTTAAACCACGAATAATAGGTGTGCTGGCTACTTTACCGTGAAAATTTGTATTAACGCCTGGGAGTTTTTCAAGGCTGTCACCAAGGGTTGCAGCTTGTTGTCGTCTTAGTTGTTCGCCAGATAAAACACTAACAGGCGATGCAGATTCCATTGTCGACATATGAATAGGGGTCGCTTCAATATCAATAACTTCGATAGGCGAGCGCTTTAAATTAAAAGTAACCGATTGGTTTTCATCATTAGTTATTGTTATATCGCGATGAAGATGCGCATAACCAGGGGCTACAACGTGAAGCTCTTTTAAGCCATTTTTTAGTTCTGTTATAACAAATTTACCGTTTTCATCGGTGGTTACTTTAAGATCTGAGCCTTCAACTTCTACCGTTGCATTGGTAACTACTTTACCTTTGTTGTTTAAAACAACGCCTTCTATTGTGGATGCAAGCACACTAGCCGGCAATAAAGCTGCTATGAGAACAGCTAATTGTGATCTACGTTTCATTTGACTACCTTGTTAGATGTTATATTATATCAATTATGCGAGTAATGTTATAATATATCAACAGCAATTAACTGATGTTATTAAAATGTCTCCTTAAAAGTAACGTTTTTGAGTGGAGACACTGATTTAGTAGAGGAAATAATGAAGTCGAGTCAAAGTGTTATGGATCGTATGGCAATAGGGTTATCGGTAATGTGCACAGTGCATTGTTTTGCAACCCCGGTTATTTTAGCGTTATTACCAAGCTTTGCTGTAATGCAAATAGATAGTGAGCAATTTCATTTATGGATTCTTGCGGCGGTAATGCCAACCAGTTTGTTGGCATTGAGTTTAGGCTGTAAAAAACATAAACGTACACGTTATATGGTGTCTGGTGTAACAGGCTTAGCTTTTATGATATTTGCCGTATTGCTAGGCCATGAAGTGCTCGAAAAAGCGCTAACCTTAATAGGCTCAGCGTTTATTGCTGTAGCCCATTGGTTTAATTATCAGCAATGTCTTAAACAGAATGACGACAACTGCCCGTGTTCAGGCAGTGAGCCAGATCAAGTGGTTTAATGCTATAAGTGCTGGTGGTTTAAACGAAAGCTATACTGGCACTTTATCTTTTATTTAAACTTTGTTTTTTGGATAGCTTAAATATTCGCTAAAAGTACTTTAAAGTAGGTACTTAATTTATTTTTAGCTTAGGTTAACTAATACAGTGCCTCTTATTTTAAAATCTCTTTTGCTTTTAAGCGCCTTAATATGTTTTAAATTAAGCGCAAATACCCCTTATTCAATACCCCGAAGTAACGTGGTTGAGCTCATTGAGCCCGTTAGCGAGCGGGCGTATCCTGTGTATATTCAGCTTCCTAAATCATACCAAAAGCAGCCTAATAAAACGTATCCAGTTATTTATGTAACCGATGCACCGTATACCTTTCCCATCGTTGCTGGGGCTACACGATTCCCTATGAATAGTGGAAAAATGCAACAGGCTATTATTGTAGCAATTGGCTATGAAAAAGGGTCCGCTGGCTCTAACAGCCGAATTAGAGATTACACGCCTACCTTTGCAAAAGATTGGAAAAAGCAAACAGGTAATGCCAAAGGGCATATTCAGTTTTTACAAAGTACAGTTTTCCCTTTTATTGAAAAAAACTATCGGGCCAGTAACTTACAAAGAACCTACATGGGGCATTCGTTAGGCGGTTTATTTGGCGCGACTATTTTATTAACGACACCCGATTTATTTAGCAATTATATTATTGGCAGCCCATCGGTTTGGTTTGATAACAATGCACTATTAGCCTTAAAAGTGAATAAGCCAAAATTGCCTATAAGGGTATATATATCAGTTGGATCTATGGAAACGCCAGCTTTCGGCGAAGGGCAAAATATGGTTGAAGGTGCTAAGCAGCTAACGCAAAAAATTAATGCGCTTAAAAGTGACAATATAGAATTAAAAAGTGTTGTTATTGACGGCGCTAATCATGCAACCGCATTTCCAACAACAGCAATCCAAGGCTTAGATTGGGTGCTGGGTAAAGCGAAAATTAATATAATTAAATGATTTTTAACAAGCACAAAAAAAGCGACTACCCAATATAGTGTCGCTTTTTTAGTAAGTAGTATTAGCTTACTTATAAAAGGCTTCAACAGTGCCTTTTCTTGTAAGTAAAAGTGGTTGTCCGCGACGATCAAGGCCTTTTGGAGATGCAAACTTTATCCAACCTTCGCTGATGCAGTATTCTTCAACATCAAAACGCTCTTTGCCGTTGAACGTGATACCAATATCGTGTTCAAAAACTTCTTCCACATGATGTGGGCTACGTGGATTAATAGAAAGGCGATCTGGTAAAGCAGGTTTTGCGGTAGTGTCGTTCATGGTCATATTCTATATTGAATGAAGTATGCGCTATTGTAGGCAATACAAAGCTTTCGCTCAAGAGAGATAGTAGTAAATGTGTTTAAAAATGTACTAATTAATGAGTTGTGTATACAAATGAGATTGCGCTTGGAAAATATTTACAGAGGAGGTTTTGAAGATATTCGACTAAATAATTATAAAGGTAAATATATTAATGGGTTATCTCTAACCCACTAAATTGTTTAGCAATTAGATGCTAACAATGTTCTCAGCTTGTGGGCCTTTTTGACCTTGAGTAACAGTAAACTGTACACGTTGGCCTTCAGCTAAAGTTTTAAAACCGTCGCCAGAGATTGCGCTAAAATGTGCGAACACGTCTGCGCCAGATTCTTGCTCGATAAAACCAAAACCTTTTGCTTCGTTAAACCATTTTACTGAACCAGTAGTTGTAGTAGACATAATATGTATCCTAAAAA
>NZ_JADYWP010000019.1:0-16434 GCF_015864765.1 Pseudoalteromonas sp. NZS11
CGTTGAAGACTACAACGTTGATAGGCAAGATGTGGAAGTGGTGTGAGCCATTAAGCTAACTTGTACTAATTACCCGTGAGGCTTAACCATACAACGCCAAACGCGTTTTATGCGACAGTTTTGACAGAAGTTAATATGACTAAAGTAGATATTACTTAGAAAGACTTAAAAAATATTATCAGATATTTTCCAAATTTAGTTAGTGCGTAGCGATACGGATTAACGCCCAAATTTGCTTGGTGACAATAGCGTTTTGGACCCACCTGATTCCATGCCGAACTCAGTAGTGAAACGAAACAGCGCCGATGATAGTGTAGCATTTGCTATGTGAAAGTAGGACATTACCAGGCTTCAAATTGTAGAAACCCGTTACAGCAATGTGACGGGTTTTTTGCTATCTGGGATTTAGTAAATAGCCAAAGGCTCATGCCGAACTCAGTAGTGAAACCAAAGCTTCGACCGATGATAGTGTAGCATTTCACTGTGGCTCTCCACCGCTGTGGGCACTACGACATTACCAGGCTTCAAATTGTAGAAAGCCCGAATCTAACGATTCGGGCTTTTTTACGTTTGCAGAAAAGTAAAATACGCACAATTAACACACTTTCACATCAACACCTATCACGTAGGGCGGCCGAGTGCTGCGACTCCCGACGCTAAAATCACAACAAAAAGCCTCAATATCTCAGTCGGCCAATACAATAGCATTTGCTACGTGACCCTCCACCGCTGTGGGCACTATGACATTACACAAGCTTCACATTGTAGAGCGCCCGAATCTAGAGATTCAGGCTTTTTTACGTCTGTAGAAAAGTGAAATGTGCGCAATTAACACACACTCACATCAACATCCATCACGTAGGGCGAGCGTAGCGACTCCCGACGCTAAAATCACAACAAAACCCCTCAATATCTCAGTCGGCCAATACAGCAGCATTTGCTACGTGACTTTCTACCGCTGTGCACCATGACATTACACAAGCTTCACATTTTAGAGAGCCCGTTTCAAAAAGAGTCGGCTTTTTACATTTTTAGAAAAGTGATACAGGTATTTCTCTAGAGCGAAGCGTCTCTCAGTGAATAATCTACTTAATTTAACTAGTTAAAGTGGCATCGCCAATGCGAGTGCAGTATTTCACTGTGACGTCCTAACGCTGAGGGCACTATTGCACTGTACAAAGCTTCAAATTAAAGAAAGTCCTAACCGAAATAGTCGTTTTTTTGCATATATAGAATGTAAAAATATGAGTGAATAATATCAATTCAAATATATAAGCAGATTGGTATTATATAAAAAGTATGAGATCCTCATAAATCAAAGTTATTTTAAATTAATGGTATTAGTTAATGATTACTCGTTAACAAACCTCTGACTTAACTTGTTTATGAAGGCAATGAATACTAATATAATTTCATGACCTTATAACTAAAATTTATTGAGTTAGTTGTTTTAAAATTACTACCAATAATGATTGTGAGCTGTAACTAGATGCCCTATGAAACATTTTTAGATGACTCTACTTCGCTAGTTGAATTTACACGTATTTACTTAGCTATTTTTTATACTTTTGTTGCGGGCTTTTATACATTTAGAATTATTTATAAAAATCGAGACACACCATCAGGCGTTATTTATCCCGGAGATAAGTTTTGTACTAGTTGGTGGAACCATATGGTTTTTAAGTTTTTCAGAGCTGCTATTTGGTTTATATGTGTAATTAGAGTGTTTGTACCTGAGTTAGATAGCTACCTTGGGCTATTCCCAATTCTCAATGGCTGGCCAGGTGTATTATTTGGCGATATTTTATTGAGTGCAGGTTTTATTTTGACGATGTTTGTACATTTTCATATGGCAGCACTTTGGCGTTCAGGAATTGATCCTAAGGGACCACATGAGCTTAAAACATCAGGATTATATGAATACTCTAGGAATCCGATGTATTTAGGTGTTGTAGCTGCACAGGTGGGTTTCTTTTTAGCCTTACCTAGTATATTTAGTTTGATCTGTTTAGTTATAGGTTTTACAGCTATATATCGACAAACGTTAGTTGAGGAGGCTCATTTAGCTCATCGTTTTTCTACACAATATAAAGAGTATAAACAACTAGTCCCTCGCTGGTTATAGCTTGGGATTAAGCTTTAAATACATGAATTTTTAACGCAAGAGTAAAGAAGTGTTCTGTGTTGGCTTGCTAAAATCTAGCACGATAGACATAAATTAGATCACTTCTTTTTGTTTTATATACTTTTTCATAAACTCTTGTTTAGTAATTGCCTTTGAAAAAATGTAGCCTTGAATATAATCGCAAGCAAGCAGCTTTAATAGGTCATACTGTTTTTGTGTTTCAACACCTTCCGCTACCACCATTACATCTAGGTTGTGAGCCATAGTGATAATAGCCTTAACGAGAGCAATACTATTATCGTTTGATTCAATATCGCTTATAAATGAGCGATCTATTTTTAAAATGTCTATATCTAAGCGCTGTAAATACGCCAAAGAAGAATAACCAACACCAAAGTCGTCAATCGCTATGTCTATATTAATAGTGCTTAAGCGTTTTAATTGTCGCTGTATTGACGAATCTGGATCCATTAAGGTATTTTCAGTGACTTCAATTAAAATAGTGTTGGCGGGTAGTTGGTACTTTTTACTTGCAACAATCCATTCATCCACCCAGCAACCAGCGCGGTCAATTTCAAGAGGTGATGTATTTACACTGACTTGAATTGTCTTTTCACTTAAAACATTGAATTGGACGGTATCTTGAATTGCTTGAGATTTTACCCATTGGCCGATGTCGTTTATTAATCCGTTTTTTTCAGCGACAGGTATAAATTCATTGGGGCCTATTAGGCCTCGTTCAGGGTGGTTCCAACGAATAAGGGCTTCAGCTTTTGGTACTGATTTCCCATCAATTGAAAATATAGGTTGGTAATATAATTCAAATTGGTTTTTAACAATTGCAGTGCGTATCTCTTCTATCAGGCGACGCTTTTCTGTGGCTTTTTCTTCGATAGCATAGGAGAAAAACTCATAGCGATTCCGCCCTTTATTTTTAGATAAATACATCGCTTGATCAGCACGTCTAACGAGCTCTTCTACTGTTAAACCATCAGCAGGGAAAAACGTTAAACCTATGCTTGCGGTAACATAGACTGTTTCTTTTTTTATTTTAATGCTCTGCATTAAACTACTTTTTACAGCTTCGGCAATTTTTGATGCTTCATCTGGGCTATTTACACCCTCTAAAATTAATGTAAATTCGTCTCCACCTAAGCGTGCTACTGTATCTTTTGTTGTTATACAGCTTTGCAGCCTCGTTGCTACCTGGTGTAATAATAAATCACCGTAGTCATGCCCAAGGCTGTCGTTTACTTCTTTAAAACCATCTAAATCTATAAATATAAGTGCGAATTTCATTCCTTCAACACTTATTAAGCTTTGTAGTTTCTCGTAAAAATACCGTCTATTTGGTAAATCGGTTAACCCGTCTTGGTAAGCATATTGTTGCAACTGAATATTTGCATTTTCAAGTTCATTAGTACGAAGCCTAACTTGGTTTTCTAATGAACTTTCTCTTTGCTCAATGTTGTATAGCATATCGTTAAAACAAGAGGTTAATTGTCCTACTTCATCTTGTGATAGTTGTTTAGCGCGTAAGCTATAATCATGTGACGTTGTTATTTTATTTGCTGTTTGTGCTAAATATAAAATAGGGTTTAAAAAGCGGCGCCTTAGCAAAAGGGATAAAATGAGGCTGATAGCAAAGGTAAAGACCATCAAAATCATTATAAATTTAAAGTAAAAAGTGATTCTATCTTGAATGTAACTGTTGTTAGCGCGTATTTTTAATACGCCATAATCATGCATATCGAGCTGAAGGGGGGTATTAACCTCAATGCTTTGTTCTATTTCTTCATTTTCGGCTTGAGCAATAACAAGTTGTTCACCAGTCATACTCGTTACCATTATACTAATAACATCTGAGCGTATAAGTATTGGGTCTATAAGCTCTTGTACTGCATCTATGTCATTAAACATAAGTGCAGTAGTTATATTGGGTGAAAGCATTTTAGACAGCGACCCCAGGCTTTCTATTTGTTCTTCTTGAGCGCTGGTGATTTCATAAGCACTAAATACAATGGTTACTGTAGCGGTTGATACAAGTGCGACACTCATTAAGATGAATAATAATTTTTTGCTCATTGTATTTAATGCAAATAGTTTTTTCATTGCATTACCTATCTACAACGCGTGCAAGTCGTAGTACTTTTGAACTCATAGTAATGCCTGCATCTTTAAGCTGTTGTGGTGCAATTTCAAAGCGAATTTTACCACTGGAAAGAAAGAATCTGATATGGCCGCCATTTTCAATAAATGAGTCTGTTTCACCAATGACCATAATATTTTTTAGATCTAAAGGAGTTATGTTTTGCCACTGAGCAAATGTATCTGAGGTGATAAATAGCATGTTACACGCAGATGTAGTGACTTCATCAATAGTGACTAATTTATTATGTAAAGGTAATTTTTTTATAGTGCGATTTTTTAGAGCGGTGTTAGCCACATCAATAAAGTATTTATCAGGGCTACAAATAGTAAATTGATCAAGGGGTTCTAAATGAGAATCCCAGTGTCCAAAACGTGCAAAGTTATACAAGAAGCCTGCTTTTAGCATGTATTCTTTTTCAACAGCGTCAACGCTGGTACTTAAAAGTACCAAGGCTATCAAGCTTCTGTGAATTAGACTTCTTAATTTAATCATCTAATTAGCTTAGAAATTTGCTGAAATTGTAAACGTAATACATTCATCAATATAGTTTGGTAATGTATAGGTTTCGCGCGTATTACTGTACTCAATATGTGAACCTGAAAATAGGTTTTTACCCGAAACTGCAGTAGACCACACAGGAGTAGCCTGCCAATTCCAACTAACATCTAACGTTGTGTAATTATCAGTATTATATGCATTTGAGTTTACTGCTCGTAATGTCGCAAATACGTTATGGTCAGTTGAGAATGTATAATCGGCTTTTGCAAATAACTGCCTGTTTTTAGAGTCATACCCGATAGCGGGCTCTACTCTAGGAGGTAAATCGTAGTTATAGTCGGTGTAACTGTAACCAAACTCAGTATTGAGATTATCAATTGGTTGCCATGATATTACTAAGTCGAACCCTTTAGTGGTTGTGTTTGCTACAGATGCAAAGTCTAAATCTATACGAGTCATTGTTAGTGCTTGAAATACTTCTGGGATTCTCCCTGCTAGAAATAATTCAAGTATAGGAGTGAATTGTTCAGCATGCGTATTCATATCAATAACCGCTACGTTATTAGCATCGGTATAATAAGTAGAAAGATCCAATGACCAATCGTTAGCAGTAAAACGGTAGCCTAATTCATAAGATAGATAGTTTTCAGATTTAACTTTGTCGTTACCATTTAGGTAGGTTGCAATTCGATAGTCGTCTATTTGTCCAAAGCCAGAGCTTAAACCGGTAAGATCTTTAATTTCTGTACCATTAACTTTAAAGTTGTCGTTAAATTCAATCAATGTTGGTGTACGTACACTTCGCGATATAGCACCCCAAGTAAGATGGTTATCTACTGGCTTGTATATAAGCCTTGCTGACGGTTGATTTTCCCAGCCAGTTAAATCGTTATGATCAAGCTTAGTACCAATAATAAAGTCGAGAGTGTCAGGAGTCACATTATATTGAGCTTGAACAAGTGCACCATATTGTTTGAGGCTATCAAAGTTTTTATCGCTATCTAAAAATACACTTTCTGCGAAAGATATAGAATTGTATCGGTAGTTCAACCCCCAATCTAACTGTAGAGATTGATATATAAAGTTCATTTGATAATCAATATCTATCGATTCAAAGTCTTCTTTAATATAATTTTGAGAGCCATTTTGTTTAAGCCAAGAAATTTGTAGCATTTGATTGGCATCTGGCGACATTCTGTTTTCAAGGCGCGCCATTATGCGCGTGTCTGTTCGCTTTAAATCATCTGAAAATGAAATGTTTTCGTTGGTTTCATCGACAACACCTCGGTAGTTTTGGCCAAGTGTGGAATGAGTTACATCACCCTGGAGTAGTGCTGACCACTCATCATTAGGGGTAAAGTCAGCTCTAAAACCTAAAGAATTTTGCTTAGTTGTGTCGTTAGGATCGAGTGAGATCCCTTTTTTTGATCCATTAGCATCTTTTAAATGACCATACACTCGGTAGCTGCCTATGTTACTTATATCACCACCGTAGCGAAGATTTGCATCAACATTTATTTGATTACCAGTTGTTACACTTGCGTATCCACCGCGAGTATCAATACTATTTTTAGTAATGATATTAATAACGCCATTATTTGCGTTACTTCCCCAAAGTAATCCGCCTTGTCCGCGTATAACTTCAATACGTTCAATATCGTACAAAGGAACGTTGAGTGTTTCCCAATAAACAGCGGCAAACTTTGGGGTATATAAGCTTTGTCCGTCAATCATAACCAATAATTTGCTTGAAAAGCGAGAGGCAATGCCTCTTGAGGAAATAGCCCATTGATTGTTATCGAGCTGACGGACAATTAAACCCGGCACCATTTTTAGTGCTTCAGGTACTGATGTAGCACCAGATTTAGTAATTTGTTCTTTACTTAATACATAAATAGATGAAGCGGTATCAAATGCTGATTGTGCTCTTTTCATCGCAGAAGTCGCTTGCACATCCATACCCATTAAAGCATCAAGATCGAGGTCTTCATCTTCAAACGGCTCAGCCGTTACAAGAGGGCACACAAAAAGTAATGGCCAAAATAAACGTTGTGATATTTTCACCCAAAAGTCTCCTGCGCAATCAAAAAATCAAAAACAATTACTGTTTTTGTAATACATGTGATATCACACAATATTAACATACATTAACAGCGTAAAAGTATAAATGCGATTAAATCAAAACAACTAATTTTGTAGTAGTTAAAAAATTTAACTTCGGCCAATAAAACAGTAAAATTTAAAAAATAAAGTAGATACATTTTATACAATTACATTTATTAAAGAGTCAAAAAATAGAAGTTACTGAGAGTTATATGATTATATACTATTTAAAATTTAGTCTATTTTTGAAGGACTTCAAAGTATTTTGCGCTTATTGATTATTTAACTTTGCATTTCATGCTTTTACAAGGGCGATATTAATTATACGTGCACGATTAATCTAACTTTGTATTAACTATTATTGTAGTTTCAATTACCTTTGCTTTTATTAAAGGTATATAGAATACTTAAATTCGCTTGGTTTTGCTTTGAAGGCACCAAAGTATGGAAAAAAATGAATTAATTAATGTAGAAGAAGTACTCGATTTAATGCTTGATGCCGTTTGTGTGGTAGATAAACAAGGCACATTTGTTTTTGTAAGCGCAGCATTTGAGCAAATTTTTGGTTATACGGCCGACGAAGTTGTAGGCAAAAAAATGATTAACTATGTTTACGAAGGTGATCATTATAAAACGCATAATGCCGTAACATCGCTATTGTCTGGCGAAACGGTGAACCCTCGCTTTGAAAACCGTTGGATGAGAAAAGATGGTCAAGTAGTTCATATATTATGGTCTGTTCGTTGGTCAGAGCAACATCAAGTAAGAATTGCTGTCGCGCACGATATAACTGAACGTAAAGTAATGGAAGATCGACTCCATTATATGGCACGGCACGATGTGTTAACTGGCCTACCAAATCGATCATTATTGATGAATCGATTAGAAAAAGTAATTATTAGTGCAACCAGAAACAACACGTTTTTTTCTTTGCTGTTTATAGACATAAATGGCTTTAAAGCAGTAAACGATACTCACGGACATGAAATTGGCGATAAGCTTTTATGCGCTATAGCAAAAAGGCTTTCAGCGTCGGTTAGGCATTACGACACAGTAGGGCGTTTAGGCGGAGACGAATTTTTAATTATTTTAGATAACTTAAGTTCTAGCCACGAAACCGTCAGAATCAAAAATAAAGTCCTCACTGAGTTTAAAGCCGTCTTTAAGTTAGATGACGTACTACTAAATATTTCACCCAGTATAGGAATTGCAAATTACCCCGAGCACGGCCAAACAGATCACGAACTCATAAAGTATGCTGATGAAGCTATGTACAAAAACAAACAACAAGGCTTAGATAACGTAACCTATTTACCTCAATAACTAAGCTGAACTATCACCTTAGCTTAAACAATAGTCACAGCGCCCTTAACTACAATGCCTTACTTGCCGACATATTTTTTTATATCGGTTTGACAGTGCTGCGCTAAAAAGTCGATGAAAGCACGCACTACCGTTTGCTGATAATTACGTCATAAATAAACTGTCCACAAATTATATCCAGGTGATAATGAAGGCGATTACCGTATCGGCAGTAATACATTTTTTACTAATGATGCAGGCGAAAGCAAGGTATCGGTCACTGATTATGCAACTGCAATGGTTGATGAAGCGCAAAATGCGGCGCACGTTAATAATCATATTAGTATTGCCTACTAATATGGTTACTAATCAAAAGCGTTTGATTATTTAGATATAACAATACTGGCTCACAAGGTTAAAATAATTTAATCTGAGCGTATTAATTCTTATTAAATTATTTGCCTTATGAGCCTTCTTTTTTCTCTTGCGTTAGCAAGCCTTCCCGCTTTACCAGAGCCAGTTGCTAATAATGCTGTGGCTAAAGTTACAGTACAAAACCAAACCTATTTTTTAAGCTTTATGGGGCTGGGGCGCGATAAACAGCATTCGTCAGTGCATAACAAAGTGTGGGCGCTTAAAGTTGGCGATTCACAGTGGCAATCTAAAACTGGTGTGCCTTCAAGCTTGCCACTAAAAGGGCGCTTAGCAAGCACCGCAGTCGGTTTAGGCGAGTACGCCTATGTGTTTGGCGGCTATACGGTAGCAGAGGATCATACTGAAGTTTCAAGCCCCGACGTATATAAGTACGACGTAATAAAAGATACCTACACTCATCTTGCGAGCATGCCAGTACCCGTAGACGATAGCGTCGCGCTGAGCTACAAAGCGCGTTACATTTATCTAATTAGCGGTTGGCATAACGATGGCAACGTAAACTTAGTGCAAGTGTACGACACGCAAAATAATACATGGCAACAAGCCTCGCCATTTTTAGGTGAGCCCGTATTTGGCCAAGCTGCTGCAATTAGCGATAATACCATTGTTATTTGTGATGGCGTTAAAACACAAGCTAATCCTGATTCGCGTCGCTCGTTTGCAGGTGTAGCACAGTGTTTAAAAGGCACAATAGATTCAACTAATCCACAAAAAATAGATTGGCGTACGTTGCCTCATCCAACGGGCACCGCTCACTATCGAATGGCAGCTACCAGCTATAATGGCAATATTTATATGATGGCAGGCTCTAATAACCCATATAACTACAGCGCAATAGGCTACGACGGCAAACCTGCATCAGCAAGTGATCATGTTTGGCGCTTTAGTATCGAAAAAAACGAATGGCAGATTTTATCCCCAGTTGAAGTAAAGAGCATGGATCATCGTGGTTTACTTGAGCACAGCGGTGTTTTATATCGAATTGGCGGTATTGATAACAGTCAGCAAGTAAGCGCTAACGTACTCGGTTACGAGGCGCCAAAGTGAACACCCTTTACATTACCGGGGCGGGAGTCAGCGCAGCCAGTGGTATTCCCACCTTTAGAGGGGAGGATGGTTACTGGACCATAGGCAGTAAAAATTATACGCCTATGGAAATGGCAACGCGCGCAATGTACCAAAATGCCCCTAAAGAGTTTTTAGCATGGTATTACCATCGCTTTGCAGCGTATCGCAACCATGGCCCAAACGACGTACACCATTGGCTAAGTGACAAAAACCTAATTACTCAAAACATAGATGGGCTTGATGGCAAAGCGGGTAATAAAAATTACATTGCTATTCATGGCAGGCTTGATCAAATGACCTTATTTCATGAGCAAGGTGAGCCAGTCACGCCACTTGCCACCCCGTGGGATAGTGTAGAAGAAAGCCGCCTGCAAGAGTCTCTTTTTGAGCTATTTAATATTCAAAACCAAGCACCTGAGCTTAATCACTCCTTTAAACCCTTTGTTTTATTATTTGACGAGTACTACACCGAGCTTTACAGAATAACAGAAGCACAACAGCGTATGCTCAACGCCGATAAAATTGTATTTATGGGCACCTCGTTTAGCGTTAATATTACGCAAATGGCAATTGAAATAGCCCGAAATTACGACATTCCTGTTGAAGTGGTTGACCCTGAGCCTGCACATATTTTGCACGCTAACGTCACATATAAAAAAATGAATGCATTAGATTACATTCAATCTAATTAAGAAGTGCTATATTTTAAAGGGATTGATAATGTTTTCTTAAATATTACAATCTCTTTATATAATATTAACGAGTCAAAAATGTTATTATTATCCTGATTATAACAATACTAAAGAGATCTGAATGAGCGACTTAACTGCAATAGCAAACTTGTCCATTTTACTTGTAGAGCCTTCAGAGGTTCAGCAAAAAATAATAATAAAATCGCTTTTAGAAAGTGGTGTAAAACAAGTTGAAACTGCATCTACACAAACACAAGCGCTTAGCTTATTAGCAAGTTATCACCCTGATCTAGTTATAAGCTCTATGTATTTATCTGACGGGACAGCCGACTCACTATTGCAAGAAATAAGATCAAACCCTATCACCGAGCATCAACCTTTTATGCTTATATCGAGCGAGCGTAATAAAAAATACCTTGAGCAATTACGCCAATCAGGTGTGCTTGCTATTTTGCCTAAGCCTTTCAGCGCAAAAGCCATTACCCGCGCTCTTAAAGCAACTTTAGATATTATAAGCGAAGAAGAAGTAGAACTTGATCATTTTGACGTAACATTACTAAGAGTGCTGGTTGTAGATGATAGCCGCTTTGCGCGTAAACACATAATACGCGTACTTGCGGGTATGGGAATACCTGCCCCGGTAGAAGCTGTAAACGGTAAAGAAGCTATTGAGCACTTAAACAACCAATCGTTTGACTTAATTGTAACCGACTACAATATGCCAGAAATGGACGGACGAGAACTAACAGAAACCGTTAGAGGCTCAAATAGTTACTCACATATCCCTATTTTAATGGTGAGCTCAGAGGCAAACGAAACGCACCTAGCAAATATAGCTCAAGCGGGAGTTGATGCTATTTGTGATAAACCGTTTGAACCAGCCACAGTGCGAGAATTATTGTTTAAAATAATGTCTTAAAAGTAAGTACAAGCGTAGGACGGTGATTATTAGGCCTACGCTCATCTTTAAAATACATTTACTATTACAGTTTTCCTAATCTATAAATGAGTAATGCAGTTTTTTTAATGTTTTTATCAAGGCTGGTTAAATCGGCTGTTTCGTTTTTAGTGTGCGCGCCGCTGCCCATCAAACCTAAACCATCAAGTGCCATATCAACATGATTTGCCGCAAACGAAATATCAGCCGCACCTGCATTGCGTGGATTGGCGGCTACTACTTTGTTGAAGCCTAAGTCGTGGCTTGCGTCGCTGTATAATTCTAATAGCTTTTTATTGCCATCAGTTAATGCCATTGGCGGGTAACCGTCTTCAAAAATAAGCTCTGCTTTACTGCCATCTAAGTTTTTAGCCACAATTTGTAGCATAACCCTTTTAGCGCTTTCTACCTGCTTTGGCGAAAGTGCGCGTAAATCACCTGCAACATGCACGGTTTGTGCTATTACATTACTTTTACCAAATGCCGTTGCTGAGGAATTAGCACTGTCGTAGTCGGCATTGGTACCGCCCACAATAAGCCCTGGGTTAAATGTTAAATTAGGTTGCGTGGCAAGTTGCTCTCTAAAATCATTTAAAATGCGTGATGCTTCGTAAATAGCGCCATATCCAACGCTTTCGCTAAATATTTGTGACGAATGCGCTGCATTTGCCGTTACATTTAGCGTCCAACCGGTATAACCACGGCGCGCCGCCATAGCAGTTTTTATATTGTTATCGCCATTTTCATAGCCAAGCGCTACGTCAGCCCAAATTGCTGCATCAACAATAGCTTGTTTAGATAAGCTAAGCGGGCGACCGCTGCTTTCTTCATCACCAGTCAGTAAGACTTTTATGCTTACATTTTCGAGTAAGTTAAGGGCTTGCAAGCTTTTAAGAGCGGTAATTATTATCGTGTTACCGCCTTTCATATCGGCAACACCTGGGCCACTGGCTGTATCGGCATCAAGTTGTTTGTAGGTAGTAAAGTTATCGTTTTTGGCAAATACCGTATCTAGATGGCCGATCATCAGTATTTTTATTGCATCGGGATCATTACTCTCATGGGTTGCTAATACATGCCCTGCGCGGTTAAACGCACTGCCATCCAGCCATTCTACTTTAAAACCAATGGCTTTAAGCTGCTCGCTTGTCAGCGCGCCTACTTTTTTTACACCTTCAATATTGAGCGACCCGCTATTAATATTTACGGCTTGCTCTATTTCTTGCAATGCTTGGGGAATATTTTTATCGACCTGTTTTACTATTTCACGCTCGTTTTTATCAAGCGCTGCATGGCATGTAAGCGACAGGGTACTCGCAAGGGTAAAAATAAGTGCATGGCTAAATTTTAAAAATGACATAACAGCATAATAAGTGAGAAATAAGAATATTTAATATGAAGTAAAAATACAGAGGATTCAATAGGAGTAGGTTGTGATTTTTAACTAATTTTATAAGTAATAACGAGCTACAAGTTTAAGGGTGAACGCGTTATTAGTTTAAACACAGGTATTTAAAATATAATCTTTTAACTAATAATCAAGCTGTGCAACTAAACAGCAATTTGCCTGATATTACTGACCTCCACCATTTTGGATTTTTGCTACATTTAGAAAAGTTGAGACTGAACTAACTGTTTACAAATACTTATTTTATAGCTAGGGTAAAACCATTGTAATATAAGAACATTTGTCATTTTTAGGCGACAAATGACGTAGACTAAATTGTAAGATTTATAGGTATAAACAATGAGTAACTTAGTTGTATTAATAACGGGTGCTAATAGGGGAATCGGTTTCGAATTAGCCAGACAATACCTTATAAATGGATGGACAGTAATTGCTACCTGTAGAAATCTAGAAACGGCGGTTGGTTTAGTTTCATTGAAAGGTAAGTTTCCAAATAAATTGTCTATTGAATTAATGGATATCACTTGCCCTGAAAAAATTAAGACGTTGGCAAGTAAACTTAATGAGGAAAATATTAAATTAGATTTAATAGTAAATAATGCGGGATATTTGGATCGAGAAAACACAAGTATCCATACTATTAATTACGCTAATGCTGAAATGTGTTTTAAGGTGAATTCACTTGGACCACTATATTTAACTCATTGCTTTTTACCTTTAATAAATAAAAAACGCTTATGTAAGATAGCCGTTATTTCTTCTGCTATGGGATCTTTGTCGCTAGAACAAAGTGTGGATTGGTATGGTTATCGAATGTCTAAAGCCGCTGCCAATATGCTAGTAGTGAACTTATCACAAGAACTTGTTAATGATAATGTGGCTGTGGTAGCTGTTCACCCCGGTTGGGTTCAAACCGATATGGGTGGCTCTACAGCAAGTGAAAATGTTGTAGATTCGGCTCTTGGAGTTATAAACGTTATTCTGAATTTATCTATTGATAATACGGGAAAACTTTATAGTTTTAATGGTGAGGAGTTACCGTTCTAATATATATAACAACACGCTATGAGGTGGATAACTAGTAAAATCAGCTATTAATTGCAAATTTTAAAACTGCTGAGCCTCTTCGTTTTAAGGCTATTAAATATGTCGATTCATCTTAGGGTGTTAACGCGGTTTAAGATCCATAACCCATTCATGCAGCGCTCTAGGTATGTAAGTGAGAAATAAGAGTATTTAATATGAAGTAAAAATACACAGGATTCAATAAAAGTAGATTGCGATTTTTAACTAATTTTATAAGTAATAACGAGTTACAAGTTTAAGGGTTATGGAGTGTACGCGTTATTGGCTTAAACACAGATATTTAAAATATAACCTTTTAACTAATAATCAAGCTGTATAATTAAACAACGATTTGTCTGATATTACTGATCTCCCTCGTTTTGGGGTTTTGCTACATTTAGAAAAGGTAAGGCGAAGCTAGCTTTGTGTTTACAGGTGTTTATTTTATAGCTAGGATAAAGTCATTGTAATATAAAGACATTTGTCGGTTTTTAGGCGACAAATGTCGTAGACTAAATTGTTATACACAAAGGAAAGTTATGAGAGTTATTCTTGTTCTGTGCTTCTTATGGGCTAATTCATTATTAGCTTGTGGAAAAGATGAAACAGTTAAAATAGAACCATTCGCTAAAATGGAGCAAGATTATAATTTCGTAAACCTAATAGGTTATCAGGTATTTGTTCCTGAAATGTCTAAAGGGTACTATTTGACGTCGTTTTATTTAGGAGTTAAAGACGCTGTAGTTGCAAGTTTAAATTTCTCAGAAGCTTTTGGGTACAAAGGATACTACTCAGTTATTTTTCAAGTTAAACCTGAAAAACTAGATGCTCTAACTATAACCCTTAGTTACTCCACGACAAAAGACAAAAAAGGTATGGTTATGTGTGGAGAGCAGGTACAGTTGAATTTAAAAGAGTTGTTGAATGCAACACAACCCAAAATGGTTATACCTCCACCGCCACCTCCGAGAGAAGTTAACAACGGAGTGTAATTTGTGTATAACAAGGCAAATTAAAAAAGGCGGACAAAAAACAGTTGGCTTTGTTCGTGCCTCACAAATTATAGCCAACTATTTTTAGCCGTTTATTTGCGGCGTTAGGTGGTTGTGATGTCTTGTTCACATAAAATTTCGGAGTGAAACTTTGGGTAAAAAAAATCGTAAAGTTAAATATGACGTAGTTGAAACACTTCGCTTTAAATCATTTCCTCCGGAATATGAAGAATTAACTAAAAATCTATATGCCAAAGCTTGTAAAGGGTCTGAACATCTTTGGAATGAAATAAACACCGTCGATGACTTACAAAACAACAAAAAACTTAAGGATGATTTCTATAACTCCGCAAACAAAGGAATGAAATCTGCTCAAGATGAAATTGTGTCGATTGTTCAAAGCAAGGATAAATTTGATTTCTCAAAAGAACTTTTACTTAGGGGAATTGCTGATGCAATCGCTTGGCAACTATTAGGACATCAACTATGCCATGCGAGAAGATTTTTTAAATCCACCAAACAACCTGATTTATATAATTGTAATTTCGATTCAGTAGTTTTCGCTGCAAAAGATAATGACGAAAAAAGTCCTAGCTCAATATCACTAATTTCGGATTTAACATCATTTATACAAGTCGGTGATTTATTAATATGTGATCCTAAAAAAGGAATCACGATAGCTGAGGTAAAAGAAGGTGCAATGAATGCCAAAATTGGTGATTTCATGAAGTTTTATATGGAATCGCAATGTGATAGATCTTTGTATTATTTTGCTCAAAAAGAAGGTGATAAAGCTGTTAAACAGCTCCAAAGGATGTATAGGCAAGCGAGTAGGATGTCACATGTGTCAGCTGTTATGTCTACCGGTCAGGGCGTCGATCCAGATACAAAAGAAACAGTAAATATACCCGAACCGTTTTTTGAAATCGAAAACTGGGATGAGCGACTAGTAAATACATTAAATGAAGCGGACAAAAAAGGGTGGGCGATCGATGTCATAGATAACTGCGTTTTTCTGGGAGTCTATGCCTCAGAAGAGATGCGTATAGGCGGGCATATAATATTCAATTCTTGGTTTGATAATTCAGGTGGAACTCCTGAATGTCCGAGAACCTTATTAATTGATAGCATGCGCAATCCTCTTGCTTTACCTGTTTTCAGTCGGAACTTGCCAGACAATCATAAATTTGATGTGCTTTTTGGGCGTAAGCAAGTGTGTATGGCGATATGTATAGAATCCTTGCTTAAAGAATGTGAAAAAGTTGGCTTGTCTGTTCGTTTTGCCACTAATAAAGAACGTGGACGTTTAGATAAAACTGGTAACAGGCCTTATAAACATAAAGGTAAAGCAATTTTTATTGGCAACGGTGAAACGGAAGTTGTTCTAATGGATGGTATATTTCTTAGAGTAATGCACCACGGTCAAAGTCCTGTATCATTAATCCAATTGATGGTTGATGGAACAGGCGAAACCACCTAACAAGACGATCCAATAAGGACAAAAAACAGTTAGTTTTGCTCCAGCGTGAATTACAGTGACATATATGGACGCTCCCTTGAAGTCAAGACGAGCTAATGTCTAAACATCAAAATTGATGCCTTTATTTAATTGTCATGTATCCCATTTCACAGTCATGATGCGTCACAAGCTTGCTGA
>NZ_JADYWP010000002.1:0-792416 GCF_015864765.1 Pseudoalteromonas sp. NZS11
AATTTGTTTGCCTCGCTACCTAAGTAGGTTGGCTGTTAGAACTCAATCTGTACGAGTGCCCACACAGATGATTGCTTTATATTGTTAAAGAACGTTTTGAGTCGCTTTAGCGTCTCAAGGGGTGCGAATAATACACCCTTTATTTTTCGAGTCAACACTTAGTTTTAAACTTTCTTTCGACAATTTAAAACCGAAGTTTTATTTAACTCTCTGAGTAGTTCGTGCCTCGCTATGCGTTGTCCGCTGCGCGTCGCCATATCCTGTCTCAGTGGGGTCGCATTATAGGGAGATTCGAGCGGGGGTCAATGTTTTATTTCAGCTTTTTGACAATTAAATGAATTTAGTATGAAAGCTATACAAATAAAGGGCTGCAGAGCTTTTTCTGCCTATTAAACAACCAACATATGAGCAGTTAAACTACGTGCATAGATAAAACTACAATATTAGGTGCTGTTAGGCTAAGCCAACTACATTTTTTAGTTGGCGTTTAATAAAGTATTACGTATGCAGTTAATTAAAAACTATAATTAAAGCCTGCGTAATAGCGTCGCCCTGAATAGCTTGAATTAAGTAACCGTGCATCTGTATCATCACCTAAACGCGTTACCGATTCCGACTTAGTTAAATTAATAACAGCAGCTGTTAAGCTTAGCCCTTCATACAAATTAACCGATGCATTAACATCAACCTGTTCGTATGGATCTTGATATACATTTAACCCACTATTAATGCCTAATACTGTCTCCCCTCGTTTGTTATATGAAGCGCGCACATTAAAAGCGTCACCTTCATAATAAACAGAGGTGTTGTACTGATACTTTGCACTGCCTATTAATGCCGACTGACCAAACTCTTCACCATTTACTGTTACATCTGCTTTATTGGTTTTGTTATAGGTGTAGTTTGCATAAAAACCAAAACCATTAACAAACGCATGCTGGACAAATACTTCCGCGCCTTTAGATACTGCATCGGTACCATTACCTACAGTACTGTACGGAGCTATATTAATGGTTCCTGCATCTACTATATTATTTTTACCGGCAAAGTTTTGCTCTACATCAATTACCAGTGGCACAACAAAGTTATCTACTTTCTTATGAAAAAGTGCCAATCCAACCGCAGAACCCTTTGCATAATAATACTCAATAGATAAGTCAGCCTGCACCGATTCAAATGGCTTCAAGTTTTTATTACCACCACTGCCGCTAAAACCTGGCTGTTCATTAAATGCAGCTCTATCATTTGCCCATTCATCCGATACGAACGTAATACGCTGCTGCGCACCTAAGTCGCTGTAATCAGGACGAGACATTACTTTTGCTATTGCCCCACGAATAACTAAATCGTCAGTTGCATCCCACGCTATATTAAAGCTTGGTAGTATTTGAGTGTCTTTGTTTTGCTGAGTGACTAATTGATAGTCTTCTACAAAGCGTGCGTCACCAGTTACTGGCTCGCCTGTTTCGTCATTTGTGTGATCTAATTGGTAGGTATATAAGTCAGTAGATGAAGTAAGTGTTTTTGTTTGCACAACACGCACGCCCAAATTACCTCTTACTTCACTAAACTCAAAATCGCCTTGAATATAAAAAGCAGATATTTTTTCTTCAATGTCGTAAACAAAGTTATCTTCAATACGTGTATAAGGTACATAGCTAGTAGTAACCATATCGCGATATTTATCCCAGTCGATACTTGGCATTTGGTTTATATCAAAACCCCCTACTATATTACTCTCACTAGTAAATACATTTTGAGCTAATGGCATTCCACCATTCCATTGGTAGCTGTCAAAACGCGTAATACCTTGCTCGCTTGCTTCGCCCGCAGCAATATCAAAATTAGGATCTAAAAAGAATGTATTGCCAGTTTCACGATGAAGCGTGGAGTTACGGTATTTAACACCGGTTCTAATTGTTTTTAAAAAGCCCCAATCAACATAAAAATCCACATCAGCTTGGTAATAATCTTCTTCTAACTCACTGCGTACAAAACTTGAGTTTGAAGAGCCCGCATCACGACCGCCTCCAATTCCATTTTGCAAGTTAGCTAGTGTATTTGGGTCAATATTAAGTGACACATTATTTTGGTTGAGTGACCAGCCTGCCATTTGAGCAGCATTTTGAATAGCAGTGGCGTTTTCGCCCGCGTTTGAGCTTTTATATGCAGCTTCCCAGCTTTCTTCCGGCCCCCCTTCTGATTTTGTATTACCCACGACAAAACGCGCTTTAAAATTATCGCCTTCATAAGTTAAATTAAAATCAAAGGTATCGGAGGTGGATTCTTCACGTACATAACTGCCGCGCATCCACGGAAACTGCATATCACTCTCAATACCGCTTGCCATCGCATTGTATTGCATACCAGTAACAATAGTTCCCGACTCATCAAAATTTACATCAGTTAAAAAATCAGAATTTAAAGACCACTCAGGTATATCAATCACAGATTCAGTTCTGTCTTGCCCAAGTGTAAAGCCAAAGTAATTAAATCCAAGCTCTAAACGATTTGTTGGTCGCCACTGTGTACTAACTTGAATTCCTTCGCGCTCACGTTTTTCGTTAAGAACTGAGCCTCGCACAACTTGTGGAAACCAAACGCCATCGTAACTGTTGCCGTTTGCATCATTAATAGTATCCCAACCATTATTGTTATTAACTGCGTTACCGTTTATATCTGTAGGTTGTCCACCGCCAGTATAGCGCCATACATTTGCATCAGTTCCTCCCGAAAGTGTCCTGTTTGTTCGTTCCTGATACGTATAGCCAACTAATACACCAAAGTCTTCGTCGTCGTTTTTCCATGAATATAAACCCGTAAACTGCGGTTCGTACTCTTTTGTAACATCAGCGTAAGTACTCTCTACATTAAATACACCTGAGTTTGCATCCATACTCAAAGGCTTTCGGCTGTGCATTAATACAGTACCACCAACCCCTCCTTCATCTAAGCTTGCCTCTGGCGATTTATAAACCTCAACACTTTCAATCATTGAAGACGGTAACAAAGCATAATCAAACGAACGCGAAGGCTCCCCTGGAGAAGACGCAATAAAATTACCATTAAGCTGTGTAAAAGTAAGTTCTGACGATAAACCACGAATACTGACTGATGAACCTTCTCCGCCATCACGCTCAATTACCACACCAGGTACACGCTGAAGAGAGTCGGCAACGTTTTTATCAGGGAATTTTCCAATATCTTCAGCGGTAATTGCATCAACCACAGAGCCTGACATACGTTTTACATCTAAGTTTTCGGCCATGCTTGAACGGATACCACGTACTTCTATTACTTCTATATCTTTTTTTATTTTTGCTTCCTCGGTTATTTCTGCACTAAATGCATTGGCGCAACCTATCGCCGATAAAATAGAAAGACACAATATTGATTTTGAAAGTTTAGACGAAGCGTGTACTGAGTTATTATTATAGCTAAGTGCTGTCATAGGAAGTGCTATTCCGTTTAAAGCTGCTTATGTTGATTCAAGCAAGTTAGTTAATCATTCTGCAGCAATCAAATTGACGCAAAGAAAAAAATTTTGCTAATTTTATACAACCAAACTTAATCTTTTATTAACGAGAGCTTAAAATTAGATGAGCTGCTTTCAGGCAACAGTGAATAAAAAGCTCATGTAGACAGCACCTTTAATACCTAAGCTAATATTTATTTTTAAGGTGTATTAGGTAGATTTTCAAAGAATATAGACTAAAATTATTTAAAGAACTTTATAACTATAAAAAAAATTAACGCAACCCTAAAGAATTGGTTTATGACAGAGGGAGATATTTACTTTTAATTATCGTCTAAATCCAGTCATATGCTAAAACACCACTAAATATAACTGGTTTATATATCGTTGTTTATTCAATATTTTGTATTTTAATACTCGCTTGGATGAATATTCCTAATAAATTAACCTTGAATAGGAGCTTATTTATGAAAAGTAATATTAAATTAATCATTGCTGTATGTTTTATTATTTGGTTTATCAATGACAGCAACGCCCACAGTGCAAAATCTAACTTTGATCTAGATGACAATGGCTTATATGATGACTACGAACGTAAATTGTTACTTGATTTTCTTGGGGGAAAATACCCAGAAATCAACGCTAATTACGACACTAATGATGATGGTAAGGTAACAGTACTAGAGCAAACCACTGGTCGACTCCCATTATCGCTGCGTATTCCCAAACGCGCAATTGATAGCACAACCAAAGTTCCTTGGGCTTTAAACCTTTTTCCTGAGTGGCTTATGTCTGCTTATTTTCAAGAAGACACTGTAATAGGTAATGTAATAAATCATTCTTCTCGCGGAACTATTATAGCTAATGCAACACAAGCAAATCTCTCCCTTCAACCAGCCAAAACAAGAAAAAATAATGGTATTGAATTTACGGAGAATTCTGGGCAATATTTAATAATGCCTGGTCAGCGCGATGCTAGATGGAATTACAGATGGATGCTTTTTACTTTTAGGATCGATGCTAATACAGGTAATAATTCTGAAACGGTTTTATTAGATATTAACCATGGTAAAGGTTCAAATAAGTCATCTCCTAAAATCTGGTATAACAAAACAAACGGTCTAAGTATTCAGTATGTCGGTCTAAATAATAATGGTCTTGATAAACGAATTATGACCACTAAAAATGGCGTGGTCGCAGATGGTAAAACATGGAATGTTATTGTTGCCGGGATCCGCTATGGTCAGATGTTCGCCTCCGTAAATGGTACATTAATATCTAGTGAAACAGTCCAACCAGATCGCTTTTCAGGCGAGTGGATTAGTAATACTTCCTCATACATTGGCGATAAAGATATTGGTAATATGGCTTGGGCATATGATTCATTAGTATTTGGTTTAACTGAACCATCAGAAGCTATGGTTCAAAAAATGACTGGCTGGGCTGCTTATCGTCTTAGTACTAATAAAGCGTTATTTAGTAATGGAAAATCTTCAATTGATCTGCCAAACAAGCATCCATATAAAAATATTAGACCTGTAATGGATGCTGAAGACTTCCCTTATCGTTATATTCATAATGAAAAAGAATGGACGGCTTGGGGGAGCTCTATTAATAGCTCTGAAGTACGCATTAATGGTGGTGGGGAACGTGTACCTACAGACGACTTTGAAAGAGTATTTTATGATGACTTTCGTAATAATCGAGTAAAAGCGAGTTTTAGTGGTGAATCTGACCTTTGGTCTGCCCCTGGGTTTAATCCGGCAGTTGGCGCGAGTGCTCAGCTGATGCCTCCTAGTGAAACATTTAATGTTTATCCCCATGATGAAGATGAAAAAAAACAATCTCTTTTGCTACGAAAACAAAACGAAAGATGGAAAGCGAGTGCTTTTTATAGCGTGAATGATCTTGGACATGGATATACTTGGACTGGGCCAAAAATTTTTCGAATTCGTAGTATGCTTCCTAAAATAAACAAAAATGATTTGCCTGGGGGGTTATTTCCAGCATTTTGGTCTTATAATCCTGATTTTTTGTTTTGGCGAACAGCAAACCGCATCGAAGTAGATTGGTTTGAATTCGATGGGAAAAATGGAGCTTGGTTGAACGGGCTTTCTTCTCATTACCACTATGCTCATGTACCAAACATATTTGCAAAAGATGACTCTAGTTATAAAAGTTACAAAGCATATTGGGGAGAACTGACGGAGCAAAAAAGCAAAATTGAAGGTGGTCTTGAATTTTGGGATGGGCAATACCACACCTGGGAATTTGTTATTGATAATGACATGACTTATATAAATGTGACTATTAAAGATGAAGCAGGGAATGATAAGTGGGTTGAAGTTGGTCGTGTACCAACCGCACCAACTTATCTTGAAAGGCTTGATTTGCAACTTGACTATGCGCTCAGATCTTACGATGGCAATCCGACGAGCGATCAAGAAAGCTTCACCATAGACTCTATTGAAGTACTACAAAAAACATCAAACATAATAAAAATCCCAAAATCCTTTATCAGTAAACCAATTATTACAGGAGAAAAAGTAGTTGGTGGCACCATAACCTGCCAAGCTAATTTACAAGATATTACAGATATTCGTTATTATTGGTTTGCTGATGGTTATCCGTTAACATACACCGCAACTAATACCTACGATATTACGAGTGAAGAATCTGGGAAAGAAATTCGCTGTATGGTAAAAGCGGTTGGCGCACTTAACATGCCAGAAGCTTGGACTGAGAAAGTAGCTATAGCAGAATAATATAGATGATCTATGGGTTATAACGGAGCTTGTATATTTACTTACACAAAATAAACAGCTATTTACTGCGTAATTTAAAATCTACATAGCTCCTTCAGTAAAATTTAACCATTAAAGAACTGCTATTCTTTAATGGTTAAATTTTTCAAACTGGGGATAATTTAATCTCTGTAAAAAGTAGAAATCGCCCCAAAAAAGTTTGTACTGCAGCTATTCAGTATTTATATAGTTATAATTTTCTGATCATTTGTTTAAAGCACATATCCACGCTTAGCATCCTTAGTATTGTGCAAAAAAAGTACTTTACTGAAAATTAACTTATATGAGGTCAACAACCAACGAACTTTATACTACTTCTCTAATTTATTAATAACATCAGAGAGTTCTAAGAGTGTAGGCTTTCCACCATAATAATTGGTATCTATATGATAGCTATTACCCACCCAGAAAGGTGCTTTAGTTGAGTTATGTCCATGTATTGAAAAGTCGACTCCATGACTTTTAACTACCTTATTTTGTTTAACTACTTCGCGATCCCACAATAGAGATTGCACAATCACCGATTTATCATCAGGATAATTTTCCCAATCCCACGATTGTGCAAATGTATGAGACAACCCAACTTTATAACCGCGATATTCAAGTACTATTGAAAGAGGTTTAGTTAGTAACTCATCGCACATAACATTGAGCTTTTCACTCGATACCGACTTGTGCCAATTGCCACCATTGTCAGTCCATAATTTAAAAGCCGCTTTATCATTACTTAATAATGATTCCAACATTAAATGCTCATGATTACCTAATATCATACATGCCCTAATGGCTTGTAAGTATGTAAATAAGTCATATGTTTTATCCCCGCGATCAACAAAATCGCCTAGGCAAAACAAAGTATCTCTTTCAGGGTTAAAATTTACGTTATTAAGTGCGTTTTTTAAGGCAGGTAAATCACCATCAAGATCGCCAATTACAAATACTCGGCACTCATCATTAATAAATATGGCTTGTTTTGAAGATACAGCCTGAATAGCGTTAATACCTATATCCAAAATAGACTCCTATAGAATGCAATCTAAAACTTAGATTAATACTTGAGTTTATAAAGCCTTAAGGTAACACAATATAGTTTATAATTAATGAAGGTAATAAGATTTGATTGAAACTAAAAATGTATGACAGCGGACTTTAACTACAAGTTAAATAAGTAATGTAGATAGTGTTTTTAGCCAATAGTAAAAGCGGCTTAGCAAAATACCTGACCAGTTATTTGCCAGTTAACCGCACAAATTTTTCTGCTAGTTCGTCCAAGGTTTCACGCTTATTCGGATCGGGCTTTATGCAGTCAATAGGGCAAACACTCACGCAAGTAGGTTTATCATAATGCCCTACACACTCAGTACATTTACTAGCATCTATTTGGTATATTTTAGCGCCCATATAAATAGCCTCATTAGGGCACTCTGGGTCACACATATCGCAGTTAATGCATTTGTTATTTATGAGTAGAGGCATTTTTTAGCCTCGTTAATTAAAATTCATATAAAACAAGAACTGAAGAAAAATAGAGCATTTACTGCTTTATTTTAAATTATATGATTAACAGCGTTAAATTATGCATTTTATTGACTTTTTCTTTGTTGATCTTTATCAATAAAAACTTCTGGCTTCTCTAATGAAATTTTAAAGTGCCGCTGTTAATATTGTCTACATCCTAAACAATAAAGTAGTTCTGATGGCAGCTAGTTATTCTCTCGATGATTTACGTTACTTTTGCACCATAGTAAAACTAGGTAGCTTTAAAAAAGCATCAATAAGCCTTGATATGTCACTATCAACTTTGAGCCGTAGAATACGTTTATTAGAGCAAGCTCTGCAATTAACGTTACTAAATCGAGATGCTCATCGGGTAACACTAACGCATACTGGCGAGTTATATTACGATCGCTATCGTAAACTGTTCGATGAAGTAGAGTGTATAGAGCAAGCACTTTGTGATGAGAAAGACCAACCTAAAGGGAAAATTAGGATCTGTGCACCCATTTACATGGGTAAACATTTTTTAAGTGCTATTTTTTGTGATTTTTTACTGCAGTATCCCGATATTCAACTAGATTTACGCTTTTCAAATAACCTTATTGATATTGAAAAAGAAGGGATTGATATAGCGTTTAGAGTAAGAAATCCTGCCATTGATAATTGGGTTATTAGGGAGCTTAAGCTTACTCACAATATATTATGTACTCATTTAGACTATGATTATCAATCCATCACTCATCCTGAGCAATTAGAAGAGCAACCAAAAGTTACGTGCGTTGGGTTGGTACCGTGGCAATTAAAAAATCAGCAAACGAGTGAAGAGTACAGTTTTAATCCAAACAAACATGTTCGATTAGAAGTTGATGAAATTCAAATGATGAAACAAGCCGTTGAGTTCGGTGTGGGTATTAGTTACATCCCTGATTATATAGCATTACCACTTATTAAAGCCGGAAAGATTAAACGTATTCTTCCTGATTGGCAAAGCAAAGGGCAGCCATTTTCTATGCTTTATCGCGACAGAAAACAAATCCCTTATCGAGTGCGATTACTTATAGAGTATACACTGCAACACTTTACTAAAATGTAGCAGTGTAGGCTTTTCACAGCAAAGTAATTAAGCTAATTCGTCTTTTAAAAACTAAGCCTTAGTACAATTACACCTAAAAATGCCGTTGTTAATCCTATAACTTCTTGGCGTGTAAAAGACTCTTTTAGAATGATGCGTGAGTACAGCAAAATAATTAAAATATTCATACCTGAAATTGCCGAAACGAGCCCTGTATTACCAATAGCAAAAGCCGATATTATTGCAACCATGCCAGCCACATTAGTTAAACCAATAAGTAACCCGCATGAAAATGTTTTACCGGCAGACCAATACGCTTGAGAAGAGCCTTGCTCTGCTAGCATTTTTTTACGCTTTACTAACCAACTAACGGCAAAAAGAAAGCTACCAAAACCAAACATAGACGTTAAAGTTGCAAACGTATCCGCCTCAAGAAGCGTTGATTGCTTACCCATTAAATCATTAAATGCAAAGGACAGTGCCGCGAGTAATCCCCATTGCGCGCCTTGTAAATTACTTAATGAGATATCGCTGGAGTAGCGAATAATATAAAGGCCGCCAAAAATAATAAAAAAGCCGATTAATTGAATAACAGTTAAGGTTTCTTGCCATAATAAAAAGGCAAATAAAAGTACAAATAAAGGCGTTAACCCCGACAAGATGCTAATTAAAGACGCTTTCCCAACCGAAAACCCTTTGTGCAAAAACCCATTAGCCGCAAAAGATCCAAAACCTAAAGCGAGCCCAACCGTAATATCAGCCCAGCCGTACCATGTGTGCTCAAACACCACAGTACCTAGCGCACTAATTATAAATCCCACAAAAAAAACACCGAATAATAATAGATTACGATTAATCTTTTTTTGTGACGTCCATTGGTACATTATTCCTCGCGCACCAAAAAAAACGGTTGCGAGTAATGCAAAAATTATCCACATATAAATGAGACCCTTTATAATTTACTTTGATAAACCCGAATAAAAAGTGGTTATTTAACATTGTTGAATGCAATGACTATTACATAAAGGTTCAGCTGTAAAACACGTAGCCACTACAAAAGCGTTACCCGATACCTAGCTTCTACTCTATAAAATAAGCAGCTTAAGCTTCACATAATAAAATACTAGTCACACAATTACACTTTAATAAACAACAACACCAGTATATTTAATCTATAAATATTATAAATAGCCATAAGTGGCACTATAGATCCCATAAATAGCACTTAACTATTTAGTCGCTTAACTTAATCACATAGTGAGCAACTAACACACAGAAATAACAACAATTTAGTGAAAAAAACGAATTTATAAAAACATAAAAAACAGTTTTAAACTGTCATTTTATCGACAATATATTTTTAACCTAAAACTCAATTGACTTTATTTTTAAACTCAATATGATTGATTTAAACAAAGAGGATAATATGTTTAATTTAATCACATACCTGCTAAAAACAAATACCACCTTCGGAATTTAAGCCGAGTGTAACCCTTACACTCGGCAGTTACACTGTACCTTTATATATTTAAATTCGATTTAGTTTTTGTGGGGATTAGTCCGTGCTTTCTTTTCTGTTCGAGCGTAAAAAACCTTTCCTGTCTAAAAATGACTTCACAGACGCAGCGGTACTATTACAACCGCTGAAGCTTGCGTATTTACTACAAGAAGTCGAGTATTCACAGCGGCCTTGGTCAAAATTCAATCCGCATGTACAAATTAATAGCACGGTGGTTATTAAAAATATAACCACCGGTTTTAAGCGCCGTATAACTTTAGTGCCTCCAAACCAACGAAGGCACTTTATTAATGACGTATCATTTCACTCTCCTCTTGGGGTCGCTCTTTTAGGGCATAAAATAAATCATATTATTGAATATAAAGAAGCTGGGGAATCCCACCTTTGGGAAATAATAGCCATTAATATTAAGGAGGAAATATAGAGTAAATTATTTCAATTTTTATTTATTAATTTTATATATTTAATTGGAGTTATTTGTAATGAGTAAAGAAAAACCTAAAAAACATGCAAGCAAAACATTAAAACAAAAACGTAAAGAGCGAAGAGATAAGCTAAAGCAACTTGAAAAATAATTAATATTATTTTAAATAAAGTCGTAAACTCGGGGTTTTATAACCCCGAGTTTTTTGAAAAAACTATATTCAGCTGTAGCTAAACAGCTTGTTTAAATGGATTACGAGTATCTTGATGCTCATCAAGATTACGCATTAAAATAGCGTGCGCTAAGTTAATTGCTTCATTTAGCAGTATTTTTACAATGTGACCGGAGCCTTTAGCATCGCTAATACTTTCGCCCTTTTTGTTTTCCATATATTCAAGCTTAAAAGTAAAGTTACCTTGTGGTGTCATAAGCTCTAAAGAGTGGCCTGTACAAAATTTATTTTTAACGTCTATTTCAACTAATCCATTTTCGCAGCGCCCAAGTACTTCACCCACAAATTGCTGTTTAGTTGATACAGAATGACCGTACTCATAGTTTTGATAATCTTGATGAGCGTGGCGTTTTAAAAAGCCTTCGGTATAACCACGATGCGCTAAATTCTCAAGCGTTTTAAATAAGTTAGTATCAAATGGTTTACCCGCAGCTGCGTCGTCTATTGCTTTGCGATAAACTTGTGCTGTGCGCGCTACATAATAAAATGACTTAGTACGCCCTTCTATTTTTAAACTATGTACCCCCATTTTTGTTAACTGCTCTACGTATTGCACTGCGCGTAAATCTTTTGAGTTCATAATATACGTGCCGTGTTCATCCTCAAACGCAGGCATATACTCACCAGGGCGACCTTGTTCCTCTAGCATAAATACATCGTTACTTGGCGCGCCTTCACCCAGAGTAGGAATCACCTGTTTGGGGTCAATTTTATGCACCATTTCGCCAGTTTCGTTCTCAACACCAGGCTTTACATCGTAATCCCAGCGACATGCATTAGTACATGTGCCTTGATTTGGATCGCGCTTGTTTATATAACCAGAGAGTAAACAACGCCCCGAATACGCCATACACAGTGCGCCATGTACAAACACTTCAAGTTGGGTGTCTGGGCAGAGTGTGCGTATTTCAGTTATTTCTTCGAGCGACAGCTCCCGCGATAAAATAACGCGTTCAATTCCCTGCTTTGCCCAAAATTGTACACTCGCGTAATTTACCGCATTTGCTTGTACCGATAAGTGAATTGGCATGGCAGGCCACTTTTCACGAACAAGCATAATCAAACCAGGGTCTGACATAATCAGCGCATCGGGCTGCATCGCAATAACAGGTTCTATATCACGTAAATACGATTTAACTTTGGCATTATGCGGCGCAATATTAGACACCACATAAAACTTTTTATTTTGCGCATGGGCTTCACTAATGCCGACTTGCAGAGTGTCTAGGTCAAACTCATTATTACGCACACGCAAACTATAACGAGGCTGCCCCGCATAAACCGCATCTGCGCCATAAGCAAACGCGTAGCGCATGTTTTTTAAACTGCCTGCGGGGCATAACAGTTCAGGTATAAAAGAAGTTAAAGAAGAAACAGTTGGCATGTGCGCTCCATACATCGAACCGAGTATAAGTCGGTTGCATGATTAATTAATTTACAAGCGCGGCATTATAAGAGGCTTTTTATTAACTATTTTGATCAAAGTCAATATTGTCCATTTTTTCAAGATAGAAAAAAGGATAGGTTGCCTACTGAACTAATCGTTAGACCTTCTTAAAAATACCTGCCGGTCTTTTCTAGTAATGGTTGATTTCAACTAATTTATTAGCCATACTTGCGCTTATTACCAACTGTAGACAACAGTATTCGGTAACTATAGGAGAGTTAAAATGTTAATTTCAAAACATAACCCTGAAGAAGAGAAGTGGACTTAAATCCCACATAGCGATTAAAAATAAGAGGCTTAGCCTCTTATTTTGCCTTAAACGGAGCAACTGTAGCTGATGGTCAGGCCTTTTTATATATTTTCATTTGCCCTAGCTTCCTTAATTCTACTAACATATATATTCACAATACCCGCTCCGATTATAGCTTCTATAATCGCCTCAATAGTTGCTATATTAGGCTTCACGCTTCAAAAACATATCTCAAGAGAGAAGAACTCTTTGGATTTTGAGGCATCTTATAAGCACAATAAAAAAATAGTCAAAGCTTTCCGTGCCACCAAGGAGCTGAGAACAGCAAAAAAGCTACCTATAAGCAAATACATTCAACTTTCAGACAATCTAGACTTATTACTAAACGAGTGGGAAAGTGTAGCAAATGGTATTTTAGCCAAAACTTTTGATGAAAAACTCTTATACCGAGCATACGGTTCAACCATCATAAACATGTATGACTCATTTCAACCTTACATAATATATTCGCAACAAGAAAATCCAAAATACTTTATTATGTTTACTAGATTGGCCATAAAATGGAAAGTTAGGAGGTTAAAAGAAAAGGCAATTCAATCAAACTTATTGCACTCAAGTTTAAAAGAACTACACACTGCAGCTACAAACTTGAACCTGACATTAAATAAAAACTATCCTTACAATCCCTGTAAGAAACAAGCCATAAAAGAGCTACAAAAAAGAGAACAAGAACTAATTAAAACAATTAAGACTTTGAATTAAAGTTCTAAATGCCCGCTTTAGGATTCTTAATTGGTGTCTTACAAAGCTTTATTTAAAACCGGCATGTACCTACATCACAAAACGGCAACCAAACTGGTTTTTAATAAAATTAGGATTTTTCACTTAAAACGCGTATAATTCGCGCCCGTTAATATTCACACTTTTACTTAAAATTATTGGAGCATAAAGATGGCTTTAGAACGTACTTTTTCAATCGTAAAACCTGATGCAGTTGCTAAAAACCACATTGGCGCTATCTACAACCGTTTCGAATCTGCTGGCCTTAAAATCGTTGCAGCTAAAATGGTTCACCTTTCACAAGAGAAAGCTGAAGGTTTCTACGCTGAACATAGCGAACGTCCTTTCTTCGGTGCTTTAGTATCTTTCATGACATCTGGTCCAGTAATGGTTACAGTTCTTGAAGGCGAAAACGCTGTTCTTAAAAACCGTGAAATCATGGGTGCTACTAACCCTGCTGAAGCACTAGCTGGTACTTTACGTGCAGACTACGCTGATAGCATCGACGAAAATGCTGTTCACGGTTCTGACGCTGTTGAATCTGCTGCTCGCGAAATCGCGTACTTCTTCGCTGACGAAGAGCTTTGTTCACGTACTCGTTAATTCGAATTCGTTAACATATTGAAAAGGGCTTTCGGGCCCTTTTTTAGTCATTACGTAAAGTATTAATCAGAAACTCATGATGTTTTACTTAATGATTAAAGTGAGTGAATTGTGTACAATTCGTCCTCGTAAATTTTATCTCCACCGTCACCGATTGAGGTTGTTTCATGACCGAGCAAAAAAAGATTAACTTATTAGATTTAAACCGAGAAGCAATGCGCGAGCTATTTGCATCGTTCGGTGAAAAGCCGTTTCGTAGTGACCAGGTGATGAAATGGATTTATCATTTTGGCGTAGATAACTTCGACGATATGAGCAACGTAAACAAAAAGCTTAAAGAAAAACTTAAAGCTGAGTGCGAAATTGTAGCGCCGGAAATCACTGTGCGCCAACAAGCAAGCGACGGTACTATTAAGTACGCACTTATTCTGGAAGGCGGCCAAGAAGTAGAAGCCGTTTGGATCCCTGAAAAAGAGCGCGCTACGTTATGTGTATCATCACAAGTGGGTTGTGCTCTTGAATGTACTTTTTGTTCTACTGCTCAACAAGGCTTTAACCGTAACTTAAAAGTATCTGAAATTATTGGTCAAGTTTGGCGTGTAGCTAAAGATATAGGCCTTGATGGTCATAGCGAAAAGCGCCCAGTAACTAACGTTGTAATGATGGGTATGGGCGAGCCTTTACTTAATCTTAAAAACGTAGTGCCAGCAATGGAACTAATGATGGACGATTGGGGCTTTGGTTTATCTAAGCGCCGCGTAACATTAAGTACTTCAGGCGTTGTACCTGCTCTTGATTTACTAAAAGAGAAAATTGACGTAGCACTGGCTATTTCACTTCACGCACCCGATAACGCACTGCGTGACATTTTAGTGCCAGTTAATAAAAAGTACCCTATTGAAGAATTTTTAGCCTCGTGTCGTCGTTATATCGATGGCTCAAAAGCAAATAAAGATGTAACGGTTGAATACGTTATGCTTAACGGTATTAACGACAGCACCGATCAGGCGCATGCATTAGTGCAAACGTTAAAAGGCACACCTTGTAAGGTAAACCTTATTCCGTTTAACCCATTCCCGGGTAATGAATACACGCGCTCAAGCAATAGCCGTATTGACCGTTTTTCAAAAGTATTACAAGCAGCAGGCGTTACCTGTATTGTTCGTCGTACTCGCGGTGACGATATTGACGCTGCTTGCGGACAGTTAGTAGGTGACGTAGTTGACCGTACTAAACGTTTAGCTAAAAAGAAAATGCGTGACGATAACGCAATTAGCGTTAATATCCACCAAGCATAATCTGTAGCCACCCTATGTGAATTAGTCATGTAGGGTGGTTAAGTTGTTTATTTTTAAATAAATGATGCAAGACTAAAGGTTTTAGGTAAGATAGGCGCCATGGACTAAAAATAAAGAGATAAGGTAATGCGATCTATACTTGCTATAACACTATCAACACTTGCCTTAAGTGGCTGTGTTAGCGAAAGTAGTTATAACGGCAGTAATAAGCCCGTCGTCGAAAATAAAATTAATAATACTGGCGCAGCACGAACACGAATTGCTTTAGCCTTACAGTATTTAAAAACGGGTAATAACTCTCAAGCCAAATACAATTTAGAACGTGCAGCTGCATTCGCTCCTGACCTACCTGAAGTACATTACTCTCTTGCTTATTACTATCAACAAGTAGGCGAAAACCCGCTAGCTGATAAAGCCTACCAAAAAGCACTCGAAATAAAGCCTGACGACCCTAATACCCTTAATAACTACGGTGTGTTTTTATGTGGCATTGATGAATACGATCGTGCAACTGATCAATTTTTAAAAGCCATTGAAGTACCAAGCTATATTCGCGTTGCCGAAAGTTACGAAAATTTAGCCTTGTGTGCTATTGAATTTGATGATTTTGAAAATGCAGAAAGTTACTTTCAACAGGCACTTAATCACAGCTCTCAGCGTACATCTACGTTAATTAGTTTAGCAGCGCTGTATTACGCAAAAAGTGACTTATACAAAGCCAGTGAACTTTTAAAACGCTACGAAAGCACAGGTCGAGTATCTTCTCGCGCATTAATGCTTAGCTACCTTGTAAAAAACAGAATGGGCAGAATAGAAGAGGCTGAAAAAATTTCCAGCACTATTTTACAAACTTACTCTAGCAGTAACGAAGCCTATGCATTAAAAGAGAAAAGAACACGTTTTAATGAGTTTGAAATACTGCGAGAAAAATACCGTAAAGCGCAGTTAAAAGAACTAAAAAATGACGAAAGCGGCGCGCACGTTAGTTCAAAACCAAAAATAAAAGTAATCAGAAAGAAACGTTCACCACAAGACGGTTCAACAAGCTTGGTAACAAACGACGAGCAAAAAACAGATAAAAAGATCGCAATAGCAAATAACCAAGATGTAAATCCAGTTATAGTAAGAGAAAAGCAAGCTAAGGCGGTACAAAACACGGTCAGTAAGCAAGCCGATGAAACAGCCGTAATAGCAAAACAAATAACAACTCAAAAAGAAGAAGTTCCTAAAGTCGTAGCGCCAAGCAACCCTACCGATACATCGGCTGTTATGCTTGCACTTACTACTGAGCACGACTCTGCAGATTCCGTAGTAGCTGCACCTAAAAAAGCTAAGCCCGTTTACGAACCTCAAAAAGAAGCTATAGCAGCAAAGCAACCAACTAAAGCTGATGACGAAGTTACAATAATTTCGTTTGGCGCACCTAAAACAGGCCAGTTTAATTCGCAGCAAACTAGTAACTATAGTAATTCAGTTCCTGCAGTTACCGCTCAAAAAAATAGTAGTGACGTGGTATTCTACGAAGCGACTAAAAATACAACTGTATTTGAAAATAGCAGCTATCAAAATGATGCAGATATTGAATTTAAAAGTTACGAAGCAGTACAAAAAACAGAGCTCCCAATGCTTAACCCTAAAGTATCGCCTTTACGCGTGCCATTTCACGTAATTGCTGTTGGCGAAAACCTATTTAGCATTTCGGTGCGATACAATGTTAAACTACAAAAGCTCCTGCAATGGAATGGTCTAAAAGAGTCGGATCGGGTAATGAATGGAAGTAAAATATACCTAAACGATCCAAATATTTATTACGAAATTAAAGCTGGTGATTCCCTTTACGATATAGCTACCCAGCGGCATGTATTAATTGATGAATTAATGCGATGGAATAAATTAAGTCCTGATATAGCACTAAAACCAGGGCACAAACTTTTACTAGTGGATCCAGACTCATACACATTATGAATGAAGAAAATACGCAAACACAGAGCGAACAGCCAACTGTAGGCCAGATATTAAAAAATCACAGAGAACAAGCGAACGTTAGCATAGCGACTATTGCTGCACCGTTAAAGCTGTCTGAACTTCAAATTAAACGCCTTGAAAATGATGAATTTACATTACTCGGCCCTATTACTTTTGTTAAAGGCTATATAAAAAACTATTGCCGTGAATTAAAAGTAGATAGCGCACCTATTTTAGCAATGATGCCAGCCCCACCAGAGCCGGCTAAACCCGCTAATATGCAGAGTTTTTCACGCCGTACAGAAAAAGAAGCAAACGACAGTCGTTTAATGTTTTTTAGCTATTTAATTTTAGCGATTGTTATTGGCTCATCTGCTTTATGGTTTTGGCAAAACGCGACACCTATTGAAGAGCAAACGAGTAACATAAACGTTGCCAACTCAAAAATGAGCGAGCGCCAAGCCGCTCAACCCAGTATTTCAGAGCAACAGCAACAAGCCGAAATTGACGATGAATCATTATTAGAATCACAAAGCACGTCTAGTGAAACATCAACAAGCCCAGAAATAGTTAAAGAAACGGCTCCTATTGCTTCTAACAGCGCAAGTCAAGAAGATGCTAGCAGTACAATTGTCATGAACTTTAATGGCGAAAGTTGGGTTGAAATTTACGACGGCGAAGGCGAAAAAATAGCATTCGGCGTTAAAAAAGCAGGCTACATTATGACCGTAAGCGGTACGCCTCCTTTTTCAGTTGTGCTTGGTAAGCATGACGCTGTAGACATTACTTTAAACGGTGAACCTGTAGATGTTTCTGCATTTCCTCAAAACCGTTTAGCCAAATTTACATTACCACTAGCAGAGTAGTCGCTATGTTTTCAGAATCTCCAATTAAACGCAGAAAATCCACCCGAATCAATGTAGGTAACGTCCCTATTGGTGATGGTGCCCCTATTGCAGTGCAATCAATGACCAACACCGACACCATGGATGTTGATGCAACTGTTGCACAAATACAGGCAATACAAGATGCAGGTGCCGACATAGTCCGTGTATCAGTACCAACAATGGATGCAGCCGAAGCGTTTAAAAGTATAAAAGAGCAAGTAACGATTCCGCTAGTTGCCGATATTCATTTTGATTATCGTATTGCCTTAAAAGTAGCAAAATACGGTGTAGATTGCCTGCGTATAAACCCGGGTAATATAGGTAGTGAAGAGCGTATTAGAGCCGTAGTAGACTCAGCACGCGAGCACAACATTCCTATTCGTATTGGTGTAAATGGCGGTTCACTAGAGCGCGACTTACAAGAAAAATACGGCGAACCAACACCAGAAGCCTTATTAGAATCAGCAATGCGCCATGTAGATATATTGCGCCGCCTTGATTTTGACCAATTTAAAATATCAGTAAAAGCGTCTGACGTATTTTTAGCTGTAGGTGCATATCGCTTACTCGCTAAAGAAATAGACCAACCACTGCATTTAGGTATTACCGAAGCGGGCGGCATGCGCTCAGGCTCTGTTAAATCTGCAGTAGGTTTAGGTATGTTATTAGCCGAAGGTATTGGCGATACCCTGCGTGTATCACTTGCTGCCGATCCTGTTCAAGAAATTAAAGTCGGCTTTGATATCTTAAATTCATTGCGCATTCGTTCGCGTGGAATTAACTTTATTGCCTGCCCTAGCTGCTCACGCCAAGAGTTTGATGTAGTAAGCACCATGAACCAACTTGAAGAGCGTTTAGAGGATATTATTGAACCGGTATCGGTTTCGGTAATTGGCTGTGTTGTTAATGGACCAGGTGAAGCGCTTGTGAGTGATATAGGGCTTGCCGGTGCAAATCGTCGTTCTGGTTTGTATATAAATGGCGAACGCCAAAAGGCGCGCATTGATAACAACAACATTGTTGACCAGCTTGAAGGTTATGTACGCGACTTTATAGAGAAAAAGCAGAACCAAACACCGATTGACATAAAAATAGTCGAATAAATACCGCATAAAGCGCCAAACAGCGGTGTTTGGCGTTTACCTTTATAGCTAAAACGCTATAATGGCGGGTCAATTTTTAGCATTCTTGTTGTGTAAGCATTTTTCATTACACAAAAAAACAGCATTTAGGATTTATCAGTGGCAAAACAAATTCAGGCAGTTCGCGGTATGAACGATTGTCTGCCGGGCGATACACAAGTTTGGCAGAAAGTAGAAAACATTTTACGCGAGACAGTAGCATCGTTCGGTTATCAAGAAATTCGTTTTCCTATTGTAGAATCAACCGACTTATTTAAACGCTCTATTGGTGAAGTTACCGATATAGTAGAAAAAGAAATGTACACCTTTGCCGATCGCAATGGCGACTTATTAACACTTCGCCCAGAAGGCACCGCAGTATGCGTACGTGCTGGCAACCAAAATGGCTTACTATATAATCAAGAACAACGCCTTTGGTACATGGGTCCAATGTTTCGTCACGAGCGTCCGCAAAAAGGTCGTTACCGTCAGTTTCACCAATTTGGTTTAGAAACATTTGGTATTGCTACAGCAGATATAGACGCAGAAGTTATTTTATTAACAGCGCAACTATGGGAAGCCTTTGGTATTACTGACCACGTTCGTTTAGAGCTAAATTCTTTAGGATCTAACGAAGCGCGTGCAGATTACCGTGATGCGTTAGTAGCCTACCTTGAGCAACACATTGATGTGCTTGATGAAGACTCAAAACGTCGTATGTATTCAAACCCATTACGCGTACTTGATAGCAAAAACCCAGACGTACAAGCAATTTTAACTGATGCGCCTAAATTGTCTGAAAATTTAGATGCTGAATCAAAAGAACATTTTGCAAATTTATGTGAACGTTTAGACGCTGCTGGCGTCTCATATACGGTTAATGAAAAGTTAGTACGTGGTTTAGACTACTACAACCGCACTGTATTTGAATGGGTAACCGACAGTTTAGGTGCACAAGGCACTGTATGTGCTGGCGGACGTTACGATGGCTTAGTTGAACAACTTGGCGGCAAAGCAACGCCAGCAGTTGGTTTTGCAATGGGTCTAGAGCGCTTAGTATTATTACTACAAGCACTTGAGTGTGTAGGTGACATTCGTCGTAATGCTGATGTATATTTAGCAGCAATGGGCGACAAAGCAAGCATTCAAGCTCCTGCAATTGCAGCGCAACTACGTAAAGACGTATCGGGTTTACGCGTTATGGTACATGCGGGCGGCGGCAACTTTAAAAAACAATTAAAACGTGCTGATAAAAGCGATGCACTTGTTGCAGTGATTATTGGTGAAGATGAATTAGAAAAAGGCGTTGTGACCATCAAGTATTTACGCGAGCGTAAAGAACAAGTCACATTAGAATTAGAACAAGCTAAAGCGCTATTAGCTGAGCTTATTAACGGCTAAGCGAACATTAGAGGTAAGAATGGATATTTATTCAACAGAAGAACAACAAGCAGAAGCCATTAAACGCTTTTTCCGTGAAAACGGCATTTCACTTGCGCTAGGTATACTTGTTGGCCTAGGTGGCTTATATGGCTGGAAAGCATATAACCAAAACCAAATTACTACCGCTGAAAAAGCATCAGATTCATATACAGCGCTTGTTGAAAGCGACGATGTATTATCTTCAGCTGATGCGTTTATTAGCGAAAATAAAGACACAAACTACGCAACACTTGCTGCATTCGTTGCTGCAAAAGACGCAGTAGAAGCGAAAAAACTAGACGTAGCAAGCGAAAAGCTAAGCTGGGTTGTGTCTAATACGCCAAATAAAGAATTAAAAGCAATTGCGATTACACGTTTAGCACGTGTTCAAATTGCGCAAACTAAATATGACGATGCATTAACAACATTAAATGCACCATTACCTGAAGCGTTCAATGCAAACGTGGCCGAGCTTAAAGGCGATATTTACACTGAGCAAGGTAATAAAGATCAAGCACGTACTGCATACCAAGCAGCAATAGATGCGGGTGGATTAACAAGTAACCCACTATTACAAATTAAGTTAGATGACCTAGCAGTAACTAGCCCAGCGGCATAAGGTTTTAGGCATGAAAAAATTTACAACAGCAGCCCTTGCCCTATGTATGGCAACATTGATGGGTTGTTCATCAAGTGATGATGAAGATGAACTAGTACTTCCTGAAATTGTAAACCAATTTGAAACTGACGTTGTTTGGCAAGAATCTGTAGGTGATGGCGTAGAGCATTATTTTTCTCGTTTAACACCCGCAGTTTACAAAGATACTGTGTATGTTGCTAGCCGCGAAGGCCAAGTAGAAGCGCTTTCGCTTGATAATGGCGATACAAAATGGGAAACCGATGTACGCCAAGATTTATCGTTTTGGCCTTGGGCTGACAACGGTAATGCAAAATTATCAGGTGGTATTTTGCAAGCCTATGGTAAAATTTATATTGGTTCTGAACACGGCTTTATTATTGCTCTTGATCGCGAAACTGGTGAAGAAGTTTGGCGTAAAAACGTACCAGGCGAATCTCTGTCTAAACCAACAGCAGGCGATGGCTTAATATTTGTAAATTTAGGCTCTGGTAAATTGTTAGCACTTCACCCAGATACAGGCGAAGAGCGTTGGAGCTTTGAACAAGAAGTTCCACCACTAACATTACGCGGACAAAGCTCGCCAACCGTTGCTAACGGTGGTGTATTAGTAGGCCTTGAAACAGGCAAGCTAAGCGTATTAATTTCAGACAGTGGTTACTCAGCATGGAGCGCAGAAATTGCGGTTGCTAAAGGCGCATCAGAATTTGAACGCCTAGTTGACGTAGACACTCAACCACTTATTAGCGGTCCGTACGCTTACGCTATAGCTTACAACGGCAACTTAGCCGCTGTAGATATTCGCTCTGGCAATGTTGTATGGAAACGCGAGTACAGCAGCTACCGCGAAATTGCGATGGATGCACAAACAATTTATTTAGTAGATAGCGATGGTGTTATTTACGCATTAGATAAAAATTCAGGTATTGAACGTTGGAGCCAACCCGCTCTACGCGGTTGGTACCTAACAGGCCCTGCAGTTGCAGGTAGCCACTTAGCTTTAGGCGACCAAGAAGGTAACCTACATTGGCTAAATAAAGAAACTGGCGAGCTAGTATCTCGTGAAGACTTTGACAGCTCGGGCTTTTTTGTTGAGCCAGTTGTTGCCGACGATAAGCTAATTTTATACACCCGTGATGGTGAAGTTAGTATGGTAAAAATACCAAACTAAGTTACTAATAGTCATATGGTTTTTTTAAGGCTTCGCACTGCGAAGCCTTTTGTTGTTTTTTAAAGAGGTAGTTTATGCTTCCCGTGATCGCTCTAGTTGGGCGACCCAATGTGGGCAAATCCACATTATTTAACCGTTTAACACGTACTCGTGATGCACTCGTAGCCGATTTTCCAGGTTTAACACGAGATAGAAAATATGGCCAAGCTAGTTACGATGGCTATGAATTTATCGTGGTAGACACGGGCGGTATTGATGGCTCAGAAGAAGGCATCGAAATCGAAATGGCAGATCAATCTCTGCTAGCTATTGAAGAAGCTGACATTGTTCTGTTTTTAGTAGATGCTCGTGTAGGTATGACCGTAGCTGACCAAGCAATTGCTAATCACTTGCGTAAACAAGATAAAAAGTGTTTTGTTGTTGCCAATAAAACCGATGGTATTGATGCAGATTCAAACTGTGCTGAATTTTACCAATTATCATTAGGTGAAATTCATCATATTGCTGCATCGCATGGCCGTGGTATTACGTTATTACTTGAGCAAACACTTCAGCCGCTTATCGCTGAATTAGCTGCACAAGACGAAGACGTAACAGGCGATGACGAAGAGCTTATTAATCTTTACGAAGAAGATGAAGACAGCGATACCGATCACCAGGCATTTGCAGACAAACCTGTAAAGCTTGCGATTATTGGTCGTCCTAACGTTGGTAAGTCAACGCTTACAAACCGTATACTGGGTGAAGATCGCGTAATTGTATACGACATGCCAGGTACAACACGTGACTCTATCTACATTCCGATGACTCGAAATGAAAAAGAGTATGTGTTAATTGACACCGCAGGTGTTCGTAAGCGTAAAAAAGTAAGCGACGTAGTTGAAAAGTTCTCTGTCATTAAAACGCTTCAAGCAATCGAAGATTGTAACGTTGTGTTATTGATTGTTGATGCTCGCGATGGTATTTCAGATCAAGATTTAAGCTTATTAGGCTTTGCTCTTAACTCAGGTCGTTCATTGGTAATTGCAGTGAACAAATGGGATGGCTTAGACGATTACGTTAAAGATCGTATTAAATCAGAGCTCGATCGCCGTTTAGGCTTTATTGACTTTGCACGCCTACACTTTATATCTGCACTACACGGTACAGGTGTTGGTCATTTATTCGAGTCTGTTGACGAAGCGTATGAATCAGCGACTAAACGTATAAGTACTGCAATGTTACGTCGTATTATGGACATGGCTCAAGCCGATCACCAGCCGCCACTTGTTCGTGGTCGTCGTGTTAAGCTCAAATATGCGCATGCCGGTGGTTATAACCCACCACGTATTGTTATTCACGGTAACCAAGTTAAAGATTTACCAGATAGTTATAAACGCTACCTGATGAACTACTACCGTAAAGCGCTTAAAATTATGGGCACACCTATCAAAATCGAATTTAGAGAAGGTGAAAACCCATTTGCTGGTCGTGTTAATAAAGTAACACTGTCGCAAAAGCGTAAAATACGTGCATTTGCTAAAGAAAACCGTAATAAATAAACTTTTCAAGAGTTAGTTTATTACAATAAAAACGGCGTACTTTTTAGTACGCCGTTTTTGTTTTAATATGTTATTAAGAGTTACAAACCAAGTAAAGCTAAGCGCACCAAGTTCTCAACGGTGGTTTCATGTGCACTTTTATTTTTATTAGTTGGCGTAAACCTAGAAGTAGGTGATTTAATAGTTATAAAGCCATGATTGGTGGCCATTTCATGAGCTAATAGCTTTCGCTCTTTAGGTGTTAAATGGTTTTCGTGTATTTTTGCCAGTTCACCGCTATCAAGCCATATGCCTGCACAACCTGGGCATTCGTCTATTTCAACCACTTTAAGCGGTGAAAAATACCGGCGCATCATCACAATACTTGGGCATTTAGGACAATTTACTCGCATTGAGACATCGCCCTCACCTTCAATATAATTACTTAAATGTTTAAGTAATACCTGACCATGCTTTAACGCTGGCGAGCTAAACTTAAAAATTTGGCTGTTATCAAAAAATACGCCGCCTTGCACTGAAGTGTAAACAGTAATACCGCCAATTAATAATGGCTCAAGAGAGGCATTTGTACGTGGGCATAACATTCTAAAAATCCTTTTTATTTTAATACCTAGCTTACACTACTTTATTCAAGCGCTTTATGAATAAGCCCAACAAGTGGCGTTGGCAATTTAATATTACCTGCAAGTACAAACTCATGCGCTTCATCTGACATTTTTTGCCATGTACGGCGAATAATACCAATCCATTTTTCTTCATTGTAATCTGGTTTTGCACTGGCAAACCCAAGCATGTAGTGTTCAATAAACACCAAACTCGCTACATCTTCTACTAATTGGCTATCTGGATTGCGCTTAATATCTTTTTTAGCAACTGCATTATAAACACGGTTTTGGTCTGTATCGTTAAACCCAGCTTGTTTCATTAATTCAACAACTAGTGACGCATGAAATATATAAAGTGCACTGCGCCATTGATGATAACCCTGCTTATTCATTTCAAAATCACTACGTGGCGATTTCCAACGTTGAATATGTTGCGCACGCACTCCAACTTGCATAAGTTCATCGGCATCAGGTTTAAAGCGAGTTAGCATTTCGCTCATACGCTGTGAGTATAAATACTCTTTTGGTAAACTTTCTCCATTGTGCTGCTCAGTATTTGGATCTTGGTTATTAGCTTCATCAATCAGCGCTATTACTTTATTAAACATGACGGTCTTTTATTGTAATTAGTTTTAATCATTCTAAACGCTGATAAAACAATAAACTAGTGCCCCACTCACTTCAGCGGTGAAATTTGTTCAATCAAAAAGTAAAACCAACAGATACAGGTTATAAAATTAAGCGCATTAGTAAAGTTAACTTGTTATTATCTTAGAAACAAAAATGACACATGTGCGTAAACTAATAAAAATTAACGCGCTAAAAATGAGAATTATATGTTTAAAAAAACAATTTTAGCTATTTGCTTAGCTGTAGCTTCACTGCCGAGCGCAGCCGATAGTAATGCAGATTTAAAAACCATTCTTGATAACCATTGGCAAAATGCAAAAGCCGAAAAAATATTTTTTCGTACCGACCCTGATGGTTGGAAACCCAGTGGTACATTACCAAATTGGACCGAGCAAGCCATTGCAAAGCGCCAAGCATATAATAACAGCGTATTAAAAAGCTTAAATAAAATAGACTCTAAAACGCTGAGCAGCTCGCAACTAATGAACTACCGATTATTTAAATATGAGCGAGAAACAGAGCAGAAAAGCTACCTTTTTCAAGATAAGTATTTTCAGGTAAATTTTTTAAGTGGCTGGCATACTTACTTTGCAGAAGCACCAGCTAATATGGCATTTTTAACAACCGATGATTACAACGCATTTTTAGTAAGCCTTGCCGACTACCCTCGCTTTAATCAAGAAAACATTAACTTGATGAAGGAAGGGATTGAACTAGGGTATACGCACTACTGCAAAACATTTGAAAATTACAGCCAGAGCATTAACGCTCATATAGTTAAGCAACCTGAAAACAGCGCCTTATACGAGCCCTTTACACGTATACCAAATACGTTTACAGCAGAGCAAAAGACCACATACCAAAACAAAGCAAAAGCCTTAATTAGCTCAAAAGTAGTTCCGGCTTATCAACACTTTTACGACTTTTTTGAAAACGATTACATGCCTAACTGTAGAACAGAGCCGGGTATTTCAAGCGTTAAAGGCGGGCTTGAGTATTACAAATATGCAGTTAATTACTACACTACAACCAATACCACACCAAAGCAAATACACGAACTTGGCTTAAAAGAAGTGGCGCGTATAAAAACGCAAATGCAAAACATTATTGATAAAGTAGGCTTTGATGGCACTTACAGCGATTTTTTAGAATTTTTAGCAACCGACGAGCAATTTTACGCAACAGACGCGCAAGACTTACTTGAAAAAACAGCCTTTATTACGCAAAAAATGTATGGCAAGTTACCAACCTACTTTTATCATTTACCGCGTAACACCTTTACAATAAAAGGCTCAGCGAGTCGCGGCGCGTTTTATATGCCTCCTGCTGATAACCGCTCCCCTGGCACTTACTTTTTAGCCTCAACACCTAAACTACAGCCATTATATAATTTAGAAGCACTTAGCCTTCACGAGGCAATACCAGGGCACCATTTACAAAACGCCATTGCAATGGAGTTAGACGTACCCCAGTTTAGACGCACACTTAGCCACTCAGCATTTGGCGAAGGTTGGGCACTTTACACCGAACGTTTAGGTAAAGAAGCCGGCTTTTATCAAGACCCATACAGCGACTTTGGTCGTTTAGGTTACGAAATGTGGCGTGCAGTGAGGCTTGTTGTTGATACCGGTATTCATGCATTTGGTTGGAGCCGCCAAAAGGCTATTGACTATTTGGCAGATCACACTGCTTTGCCACAAAGCGCGGTGGAGGATCAAATAGATCGTTATATTTCATGGCCAGGCCAAGCGCTTTCATACAAAATGGGCGAAATAAAAATACGCGAACTGCGCGCAAAAGCTGAAAAAGAACTAGGGGCTAAGTTTGATATTCGCAGCTTTCACGACACCGTAATCGGCCAAGGCTCGCTGCCTATGGAAGTGCTAGAAGACGTAATAAACGATTGGATAGCAAAACAAAAATCGGCTATTTAACATTCAAGGAGGCGGTATTATTTGCCGCCTCTTTCTAAATGGACTTTTTAATGAAACACCTACTTATTTTTATATCACTCATTTTATTTAGCAGCCAAGCAAATGCTTTTTGTTTAGACGCATCAAACTACATAGAGGGCGTAAAATATGGCGTTTGTGGTGAGCACACGGATTCTATTGTGCTCACTTACTATTTTATTATATGGATGCTTTTAAATGTGTTATTTGGGCAGACCCTTAATAAACCAAATATACACATAGGTTTTAAATATTTACTTTTTCTCTGTGCATTCCCACTCAGCCCGTTAGTTCTTTTAATGAATTTAGCTGGAATGATGGTATCTCGGCTTTATAAAAAACACTTAAATACGACAGAAAATAAAACCCAACTTAACCCTGATTATGCAAAATCCGTCATTAAAAAAACTAGAGTGAATCAGCTAATAATTGGCGAGTACACTTTTGACGGTATGCAGCAGTCTTTAATTAAAGAGGATGCCCACTACACATTAGAGCCCAAATGCATGCAAGTACTTAGCTATTTAATAGAGCAACAACCAAGAATTGTTAGCCTTGAAGAGTTACATAATAACGTATGGGAAAATCAAATTGTAACCGACACTGCAGTAAGGCGAGTTATTAGCAAACTGCGTGTGGCCCTTGGCGATAACGACACAAAAAACCCCAAATATATAAAATCTATAATGAAGCGCGGATACCAACTAATTGCTGAAGTAAAAACACAAGCAACTGATTAATAAGTATTTATAAAAGTTATAACCATACTTATGTCATGGTTATAACTTTGTAATAACTAACTATCAGCTTTATTATCGTTATTTTTTACCTGACGTTTTAATTTATTACTGCGGTGTACATCACCCATTTCAAATTAAACAATTAAGGAAGAAAATATGAAACACTTATTACCTCTATTACTAGTATTAATCATAACAGTAATTACATTAAGCCTTATCAACAGCAACGAGTGTATAGAAATAGGTAACGCATCTATTGCCAGTATTTCATTTGGCACTTGTGATTTAGCTAACTCTCAATCAAACATATCACCACTTTTAGCTTTCTTTTGGTTAGCCATTAGCGTTTGCTTTGCAATCACATTACCTAAATCAACTATTGCTAATAAGTACAAAATTGCCTTATTTATACTTGGTTTACCACTAACTGTTTTTGTTTATTTAATTGCCTATATATCTGAAAACATACGCCAAGCAACTCAATCTTTTAAGTAAGCCTATATGAGCAAGTAGTACTTGCTCATCCTTTCTTAATTAAATACAAGCGAAAATTAATCCTCACCCGCTTTTGCTTCGTACCACTTTAGAGTTTTAAAACCTGAGCAAACCTATGAGCAAACGTATTTTATATTGGCTACAAAACGATTTACGAATAGACGACAACCCTATTTTAAGCGAACTTGCTACTGAGCAATGTGCGCTCGATATTGTATTTGTAATAAATCCGCATTGGTTTAAAAATAATAACTACCAACAAAAGCCATATGGAGTGCATAAACAACAGTTTTTAATGCAAAGCTTATTTGAGCTGCAACAAGCACTTATTGAACGCGGGCAAACACTGCACGTACTTGAGGGTGAACCTGTTAGTGTTTTGAAGCAGCGCATAGCTGAGCAACACATTGACGAAGTGGTGTGCAGTGAACATGTTGGAACATACGAGCAGCGCCAACTTGCGCGACTAAAAGCACATTGCCCACACGTCATATTTAAAACAACTCAACAGGACACCTTATTTAAACAAAGCGACCTCCCTTTTGATTTAAACGAGCTGCCTAAAAGCTTTACTCCATTTAAAAAAAAGGTAGAGGCGATGAACATACCTATAACAACCTCAACTCTGCCTAAAGGTTTACTTCCTCAGCCTATAACATTATGTGCTGCAAACCCAATTGAGCTTAATGAGCATACTAATTATAACAACGCAGTAATGCATGGCGGGCTTAAAAGTGCGCAAACACATTTAAAGCAATACTTTTCAGGCTTGCTACCAAGTACTTATAAAACAACTCGAAACGAGCTTGATGGCTTTAATAACACCACAAAATTTAGTACCTGGCTTGCTTTTGGCTGTGTAAGTGCGCGGCAAGTTTATAAAGCCGTTGAACAGTACGAACATAACCAAATAACAAACGAGTCTACCTACTGGATTAAATTTGAATTGCTATGGCGAGAATATTTTAAATGGCATGCACTTAAAGCAGGTAAAAACCTATTTAGTTTTAAAGGTCAAAAGCAAACAAAACCCCTTACTACGTTTATGCCAAACCGATTTGCTGCGTGGCGTAATGGCTCAACACCTTACCCATTAGTCAATGCCATTATGAATGAGCTTAATGCGACCGGTTATATATCAAATAGAGCAAGGCAAGTTGCAGCAAGTTGTTTAGTTAATGAACTTAGCCTTGATTGGCGCTATGGTGCGGCTTATTTTGAACAACAATTGATTGATTACGATGTAGCAGCAAACTGGGGTAACTGGCAATACATAGCAGGTGTAGGCGTAGATCCGCGTGGCGGTAGGCACTTTAATATTGAAAAACAAACGTTACAGTTTGACCCGCACGCTGTTTACACTAATAAATGGCAAGGCAATGAAAATTCCAGCACGCAACTGGATAATGTAAACGAAGTTGATTGGCCAATTTAAGCCGCCAATCTAGTTAACCTGAGTTCTGGATAATAAATCTATCTCAAGCAGCTATTTTTAGCGCTAACTGCGTTGAATTTACTTGCAATAGGCCAGCTATTGACGCGTAAGTTCGCCTTGTTTTCAACAAAAATTTCTAGCCAGAGAGAAACAAGCTTAAATATCGTTATTATTTATAGCGTTTTTAAATCTCTTAACCAGAATTCAGGTTATTCATACAAAATTTAAAATAGTTCAGCAATACCCATATTAATAGCGTAACCACCCAAGGTTAAAAACAAAAATAAACAGCCTGCTAATAACAGCGGTTTTATACCAGCTTGGCGAATAGCGCCAACATGTGTGCGTAAACCTAAAGCCACCATCGCAATGGTGAGTAATATATTATCAAACCAAACAACTGCGCTTGTAGCCACTTGAGGAATAACTGATAGCGAATGTACACCACTTGCCACAATAAATAACACCGCAAACCAAGGGATCGTAATACCTGCTTTTTGCTCGCCGCCATGCACGTTATTGTTTGTTTTAGCATGCTTTTTACTTTGCCAAAACGATAAGCCCACTAAAAATGGCGCAAGCATCATCACGCGTAGCATTTTTTCTATAACGGCGGTATCAGCAGCATTGGCGCTTACGGCTGTACCCGCTGCAACCACTTGCGCTACTTCATGAATGGTTGAGCCTACAAAAATACCGTATGCGTGCTCACTCAGTCCCATGTAATCAAACATGATTGGGTAGGCAAACATACTTAACGTGCCAAACACCACCACCGTTGCCACCGCTACTGATACTTTATGCGCCTGCGCTTTTATTACAGGCTCGGTTGCCATTACAGCTGCTGCGCCACAAATAGAGCTACCTGCGCCAATTAATATTACTGTTTGATCATCAAGCTTAAATACTCGCTTACCAAGCTGTATTGCTAATATAAACGTACCGCTGAGCATAACAATATCGGTTAATAACCCACTCCAGCCAACGCCTGCTACCTGTGCAAAGGTAATTCTAAAACCAAATAAAATAATACCCGCTTTGAGTAAAATACTTTTAGCGTAATCAACACCTATATCGGTTTGCGTAGCAATACGCGAAAACACACTGTTACCCACAATAATGCCAAGCACTATACCAATAGTTAAAGAGCTAAACTGGGCACTTTGCATTACCGGCAACTTACTCAGCGCAACAGCAACACCCGCTAAAACAATAACCAATAGTATTCCTAGCCACCAACGCGAGTTGGTATACTGCTTAGTATTAATACTAAAAAGCTGTGGCATATCTTTAATTGCACTAAGCATAGTCATCCCTTAATAAAGTCATCGTGATTAATTGACTTCATTTTAAGAAAGCGCAAAATATAACTCCAATACATTAAAATCATGATTCGATAACTTAAGGTTATGTGATTTGAGAGGCACAATGAACTTGCATGCACTTCGGGTGTTTTATACGGTTGCTAAATTAGGCAATTTTTCAGCAGCAGCTGAGGCGCTTTTTATAAGCCAACCAGCTGTGTCTAAAGCTTTAAAAGAGCTTGAGTATCAGCTAAATATACAACTTATAGAGCGTGCATCTAAAGGCAAAAAACTTACCTTAAGCGAGGGCGGCCAAGCCTTGTATGATCATGCTCGTAGTATTTTTGCTATTGAAAAGGCAGCCATTGAAGATATTAAATCACGCACAGGGCTTAAGCGCGGCACACTCGTTATAGGCACCAGTACAACCATTGCCAGCTATTGGCTACCGCCCTATTTAGCCAATTTTTGCGCGCAGTACCCCCATATAAAAGTAGAAGTACAAGTTGCCAATACCGCGCAAATTGAGCACGCCCTACTAGAATGCACTATCGATTTAGCACTGGTTGAAGGCACACCAACCGAGCCACATATTATAAGTAAGCACTGGCAAAACGATTTAATGAGTATCGTTATACCCAGTAACTTTAAGCCCACGAAAGACTTAAAACCATGGTTAAACAAACAGTTTTGGCTACTGCGCGAACCAGGCTCGGGCACTTTAGAGGTCTCGGTTAAATTACTACAGCAACATGGCATTACAGCAAAAAACAGTATGCAACTCGGGAGTAACGAAGCAATAGCAAGGGCCGTCACTCAAGGCATGGGCGTTGCTTTATTGCCTAATGTAGTCACTGAGGATTTAGTACAGCTAGGTAAATTAACACGGCTAGAACAGCCAAATAACGTCGAGTTATCAAGACCATTATACCAATTACACTATAAAGACAGACCCTCTTCACATGCCGCACAAGCATTCGAAAAAAGCCTATTTAGTGAATAATGTTTGATCTGAGCTGTAAGTCGAGTAAGAAAATGGTTGTGTAACATTAATCGCTTGTTGTGGTGTTACCTTAATTTATTATATATAAGCCAACTAGTTAAACCCATTGAAAGTACTAATAAATGAAGAACCAATGTTGCACGATTAAATTCACTAAAAAGACTAAGTAAAAAAACTGGAAGTATACTTAAGATTAAAACTACAGGTAATTTAAATAAATTTAACTTTTGGAGTAATAAGCTAATAGGTAATCCGTAAATGAACATTAAAGGATAGAAATAAAATAAACTTCCCATACCTATTGATACACCAAAACCAACACCTGAAATTAATGAACTAAGAGAAGTATAATTTTCTATACCCGCATAAAAATAACAAAAACCAAGGACTGGTAATACAATTAAAGGGCTAAGAATCGCAGAAATCAAATTTTTACGTAGATCCTTAGACATATTAAGAAACACCATAACGAGCTTGTAGATTAATTAGTTTTTTATTTGTTTTAATTGATATGCAAACCATAGCTGAATTCCTATTTTGGCTCAGCCAAAGGGGGAAAATTTTGGCCTTACACATTAAAGTATTCATGGGCTACTCATAGCAGCACACCTGCTAACTTATAAACCTATTTGCTAAATCGTTAACCCCAAATACGAACAAGCTCTATTTACAAACCCTGCGTTAAATCTTGTGCCAATGTACCCGTTGGCTTTTCAATTACGCGTACTAACTCTTTACCATCGTCTTTTACTATAAACGTAGGTGTGTATTGTAAATCGTTAGCTTCTGCAATGCCTCCATCGTCTTGCTTGTTGTAACCCACCGCCACATAGTCAATGCTTGCAAGTTGTACTTTCGATGCATCAATTAACTTAATGAGTTTTGGTACTTCGCGCTCACTGTCGTGGCACCATGTACCAAATAATACTATTAGCTCTTTGCCTTCTAGCTTTTGCATTAGGGCAATGTCTTGTGCTGTTGGCGTAAACGCTTTGTATTGTTCGTTAAACTTGTCGTAGTCGCTTAGCAGTACATCAGTGGAAATTCCGCCCGAAAACGGTGCATCAGCAGCGCAGCTTACAAGCGGCATGCTTAAAGCGCACAGTAAAATTAATTGTTTAAACATAAGGTTGCTCTTAATTTAGGTATTAATTTAGGTATTAATTTAGGTATTAAACGACTATACCCAATATTGAGCGTGGAGTGAATAACTCTCAGGCGTTACTTTTTATCCATAAAAAAGTTTACTTGCGATAAGTTAGTTAAATATTCTCGCCTTACGTCTTTATTCTCAGCTAGCTTGTCTAAATCACCAATCAAGGTAACTAGTTTATTATGAGAATGGCTGCTTGTTTTTTTAAACTCATCTTGTTTTTCGTCGCTCTCAACACGCTCTTTTTTATTCATGTTGTAGCTGTTTTCGTTTTCTTCAAGCCAAATATCATCAATTAAGCGAATGTCACTTTTGCTAATGGTTTGCTCTTGCATCGCCATTTGCAGCTCGTATTGATTAGTTTGCGGATTAAACTCAAACATTTTTGTATCAACATCAACCTCGTGAGACTGATCAAGCCCCACAAGCTCTTTATTTTTAACGGCGGTGTTTACGTTATAACTCTCTTCTTTGTCGTAATAATCAGGGCGACTGTATTGATAATCAAAGTGGCTGCTTACATTTTTACTTTGCGTTACACCGCTAAGCTCCCCTAATTGGGCTTGTTCAGTCGCTTGGCTTAGCTCAATTGTACTTTTAGGTTGATAATCGCCGTTATCCAGCGCATAAGAAAATGTAGCATCAAAATCAGCGAGCTTAGAAATCCCCGCACCCAATGTATTTGGCACTTTATTATTAAGCCCTTGGTAACGGGCATCGTTTGTAATCATGTTATCAACCAAATCGGCAACCATGGCGCGCCCGTCATTAAAGTGCTGTTCTGCAAGTGACTCCAAATTGCTATAACGCTCAGCAGCCGACGACATGCTCGCAAAAGCGCCTTTAAACAATGCAAAACCTTGCTGCATTGCCTCATCGCCGTTGCGCCCAAATGCCGACTCTTTATCGTCTTCGGTACTGTTTACTCGGCTATCTTCTAAGCTTTGATCTAGCGACGCTAAATACTGCTGCATTTGCTGCGCGTCTTTAGCGCCAATGGTTGACATATCGAGTGCAAAATCAATGTCGTTTTGCCCACCTACTGCTTTAAACACAAGTGCTTGCTGGTTTGATGCTTCATCAATGGAGTAACTTAAATCAAGCGTATTCTGGGCAGTATCAAGCGCATCATTTTGCGTTGTCGAAAACGACACATTAAAACCGGCTAACTGTTCACTATTAAAGCCCGCTAAAAAATCTAAGCTCATGTCTGTTTGATTTGGGACTATAAGAGGATTGAATGAATTTTCACTCACTTTAAAAAACTCATCGGCCATTTCGCCAACACCCGCCATAACCTGCGTTAAAGCCGCATGTTCAGCCTCAGATAAATTGCCATTAACTTCGTAACTTATGCCAAAGCCATCTATCGCTTCACCTGTTTTTTCATCATAACCTTGCGATGAGTTAAAGGTAATGTTTATAACATCGCCTTCTTTAGTTTTTACCGAGAGCTCAAACAGGTAGTTATCGTCATCCTCGTATTTTGCGCGATTAAGGCTTTCCATGTATGGATTCAGTGAGCGCTCAACACGTTGCTGGCTTGAGGCTAAAAACGTTTTTTGCTCATGCCCAAGCTGACCTAAACTCGATAAAATATCGCTGGTATTAGCATAAGCACCCTGAATATTTTTAACTGACGTATTTAATCGCTCAATTAATTGGGTACTGTTTTCGTTTTTTAATAACCCCTCATGCTGAGAGCTTATTACGGTGCGCAGGGCAAGTTCTTCATCGGAGAGTTTATAGTTAAGCGTGCTTGAAATAGTAAATAACGAGGTAAGTTGCTGCTTTAAAACGTCCTCTACTTTTTGATTACTGGCTAGTGCTTCATCAAGAGTTTCGTTATTTAGCTGGCTTAATAATTCATCGGATATTTTGGGGGCGTTAGTTTGTAAATCATTAATAGCTTGAAGGTCGCTACCGGTTAGTAGCGAAGGACTCACAGAGGTTTGGTTAGCGTTATTAACTGATTGGGCAAGTAAAGTGCTTAAATTAGACTGGCTGCCAAGTGCATTATTAACCATGATTATCCTTAATCGCTAAACCCTGTTAAGTAATTTATCGGTCACAGCATTAAAAGCTTTAGCTTAAGGAGACGTTTTTTACCTATTATTTATACAAACAACCCATTAATAAATTAAATAAACATAAATGACGTAAATCTAAACCGGATAAATCCAAATCGGATAAGCGTAGGTCGGATAAGTACAGCGCCATCCGACAATTCACCACTCTATTTATTTACAACACGCCTGACTCTTAAGGGCTATTCTGTTCGCTTACCACTTTCATTTGTTTCTTTTATTCTTTGTACTAAAAAGTCGACCGCCGCTTTTACCTTTGGTACTAAATAGCGCTGCTTTTGATACAACAAATAAACCGCCATGGTCGCATTTTGGCTTATCGCTAACTCATGCTCAAATTTAAGCTCTTGTAACTGGCCAGACTCAAGGTATGAGTCGAGCGCCCACCGAGTTGACATTAAAATGCCCTCACCATTACATGCTTTTTTAGCCAGCCACGATCCGTTATTTGAAATAGCGACCGCAGGCCCAGAAACGTCGTGCCATTGCTCATCCACTTTACATAACCACGGAGTTGGCCCCGCTGGCGTTTTAAAATAAAGGCCACTGTGGCCCTTTAATTCCATAACATTAGTAGGTACACCGTATTTTTGTAAATAACTCGGTGACGCAACAGGAATAAAGCCGTTATCCATCAGTTTTATTGCCAACACGCGCTCATTTGGCGCATAGCCACCGCGAATAGCAATATCAACATCGTCACGCCCGAGTGTCGACAGCTCATCACTTAAGCTAACATCTAATATAATTTCGGGGTATAGCCCGCTAAATTCATCAAGCAGTGGCAGTAATATTTTGTCACCAAAACTCACCATTGAGCTTATACATAATCGCCCCATGGGTGTTGTTTGATAACTGCGCACAGCTTCGTGGCTTTGCTCTAGCTGATTTAATATCTGCTGAACATCGTTATAGTAAATTTGCCCAACTTCGGTCAATTTAACTATGCGGGTCGAACGCTTTAAAAGCGTCGCCCCTAGGCTTTTTTCTAAATCAGCAACTCGCCTCGACAACGACGAGGGCGGCACATCAAATGCTTTGGCGGCTTTGGTAAAACTGCCCGTTTCAACCACCTTAATAAAATACCGTATGGCTTTTAGTTGATCCAAGTCGCTTCTCCATTACATAAAATGCTTTATTGTCTTAAAGACAAAAGTGATTCGCATTTTCCCCTATATATAAGCAAATTAAAACAAGTAATAATGTACTCAACCTAAAGACAGGGACTTAAATTGCATTTTTTGGCAATTAAACACCTTCACTTAATGATGGAAAGCTGACTTATGATTACTTTGCACGGTTTTGCTGCTAGCAACTATTACAACCTAGTTAAACATGTACTTTTACACAAACAATTGCCATTTACAGAACACCTTGTTTACGGCGGTAGTGAAGAGTTACTAGCAATAAGCCCTGCAGGCAAAGTGCCTGCAATCACAACAGCTAACGGCCTTAATATTTCAGAGTCGAGTGTTATTTGCGACTTTATAGAAGAGTCGTACCCACAAACCCCGCTATATCCTGAAAATGCAGGTGAGCGCGCAGTTGTACGTCAAATTATGAAAATGGCAGAGCTTTATTTTGAACTGCCAAGCAGACGGTTCATCCCTTATGTATTTTCAGGCGCTGAAGTAACCGACACAACTAAAGCCGAAGTACGCCAAGTATTAACGCGTGGCGTAACCGCTTTGAGTAGCGTGTGTAAGTTTTCACCTTGGATTGCAGGCGAGCAATTTACAATGGCAGACATTTACGTTTATTACGTAAACACCATTGTTAGCGCCTTTGGCTCAAGCCAGCTTGATTGGGATGTACTTGCACAAGTACCCGGTATGAAAGAGTGGAACGAATCAATGAGCCAATTAGCCATTGCCCAAAGCATAGAGGCCGATCGCCAATCAAATATGGCTGAATTTATGCAAAAAGTAAAAGCGCAAATTCAAGCAGCAAACGCTAAATAACGCGTAGCTATAAAAGTAATCTATTCTAAATTTCAATTACTAACTCAGTATCGCCAATACAATAATGTGATTGGCTTAACAAATTTAATTCTTTGCAGGAGACACCTATGACAGATAAAAATATCCAACTTACTTCAACTATCAGCGAAGACAATAAACTAACACTTGCCTTAAAAAACATCGAGATGCCAAAGCCGAATGCCGATGAAGTGGTTATTCGCATTGAAGCTGCACCATTAAATCCATCAGACTTAGGCGTTTTATTCAGCGCAGCTGATATGTCTACTGCAAAGCAATCGGGTACTGATGAAGACCCGGTAATTACTGCCGATGTTCCAGCTCAATTTATGCCATCACTTAAAACCCGTGTTGGAAAAGCAACACCTGTAGGTAATGAAGGCGCAGGCATCGTAGTGGCAGCAGGCTCATCACCAGCCGCACAAGCATTAATGGGTAAAACCGTTGCAGTAATTGGCGGCGGTACGTATCGTCAATTTATATGTGCCAATGTACAAAGTTGCCTAGAGCTAAAAGAAGGGACTACTGCTAAAGAAGGTGCATCATCTTTTGTTAATCCACTTACCGCACTAGCAATGGTAGAAACCATGCGCGCTGAAGGCCATAAAGCTATTATCCACGCCGCAGCGGCCTCTAACCTTGGCCAAATGCTAAACCGTATTTGTATTGCCGATGGCGTTGATTTAATTAATATTGTTCGCAAACCAGAACAAGAAAAATTACTGCGCGATATGGGTGCAAAATATATTGTTAACTCAAGCAGCGACACTTTTCTTGCTGACCTAACAGCTGCAATAATCGAAACCGGTGCAACTATAGCGTTTGACCCTATTGGTGGCGGCCAACTAACAAGTGACATACTTAACTGTATGGAAGTTGCAGCTGCGCGCGATATGAAAGAGCACACAATTTATGGCTCTGATACATTTAAACAAGTGTACATTTATGGCGCACTAGACCGCGGCCCTATTACATTAAACCGTAACTTTGGCTTTGCTTGGGCTGTAAACGGGTTCTTGTTATTTAATGCTTTAGGTAAATTAGGCACAGATACAGTAATGAAAATGCGCAAACGCGTTGCTGATGAAATTACCACTACATTTGCGAGCAACTACACGCACGAAGTGTCATTAGCTGAGGTGTTACATTTACAATCAATCGCGGCTTATTCTAAACAAGCAACAGGCGAAAAGTACTTAATTAAACCTCAAGCTTAACTAAATATTCTTCGTTAAAAATTAAAAAGCAGATGCTAATTAGGTATCTGCTTTTTTGTCGTATTAAAAACTTTAAAATATAATGAATGCGCAATAGGCTCACTAATTGTTATTGAATTTATAATTTTTAATACACTCAAGCCATCAATGAAATTCTGGTATAAATGAATATCTAAATTACTTAACGCATTTAAGAACGTATCTTTAGAAATATCACCTGGAATCACCTTCTAGCATTATAAAACTTCAACAAAGATCCTCTTTGATCAAACTACTCAATAATTATACTAATTAATGCAATTAGTCATAAATCTGTAACTTTGATCCGCGATAATCTCTATCCGATAAATGAATAGACTCAAGAAGACTAAGTAAGATGAGTACACCCTTAGTGCAACTAACATTTGCACTGCAATCATTTGATGATTCTATGTCTGCGGCGATGAGCCACGCTATGGAATATGAAAAGCTATCGCTAAAAGCCAATGCTGCGCATAACATTACGCTGCAGTGTGTGTTGCCTGATGGCGCAAATGAGAGCGATGTTATTTCACTAAGTGCAACGCAGCCCAGTGCGCGTGGGGCGCAGTATTTTACTGAAAAAACGCTGAGCAATGCAGACCTTGAATCAGGTACTGTAAACCTAACTTTAAATAACATTACACAAAGCCAGTGTTTTGTAGTGCAAATGATGCTGCACGGAAAAAACACGACCTTAAAAGAAAGCCAGCAACTCGATGTGTACATTAAAGCATTTGAGCAAGGCTATATTCCTGAGCAAATAAAAACTGAACATACCAAGTCACAGGGCGTTCGTAGCTACTTTGCGAGTATGGGTTCTACGTTTTTATCGCTGTTTTAGTGCTGACTGCACTTAAATTACGCGATGCGACAAGTTATTAGTCTGCAAAACTTACTTTACCCATAGTAACTCCCGCAATACCTTGTGCAGTATTACTTAGGTGTTGCTGCTCTCCTGCTAGGCATTCGTTTGCTAAAATAGCAAATAACACAGCCTCTTTTGCGTCGGGGTTAATACCTAAATCGTCGGTGTTTTTAAAAGCATTAATGCGTGGGCAAAGTGCTGTAAGTTGCGCCATTAGTAACGGGTTATGAATACCGCCACCACTTGCATACACCACACAATTTTGTACGCGCTCTGCACACTCGTTTAATGCATTTGCTATAACGGTTGCAGTAAAGGTATTTAAGGTGGCCATTACATTTTCATGGCTTAAATGGTGAGTATTTGTAAGCTGCTGTGCGGCGTTTAAATACGCTAAGTTAAATATCTCAGGCCCTGTGGTTTTAGGCATTGGAAGTTTAAAAAATGCGTTATTACATAATGCATTTAGTAATGGTGTATTTACCTTGCCTGCTTTTGCTATTTTTGCGCCATCGTCATAATGTAGCCCAGTAAAATGTTGCTGTACGTAGGCATCCATAATGGTATTACCGGGGCCAATATCGGAGCTAAACACGCCGTTTGCATCACCATTTTTGGGTAAAAACGTTAAGTTAGCAATGCCGCCCATATTTAGCAAAATCCGACTCTCAGCAGCGCTCGAAAAATACAAATAATCGCCATACACAGCAAGCGGTGCGCCCTCGCCTCCTGCGGCTATGTGTTTTTGCCTAAAGTCACCAATGGTTGTAATACCCGTAGTAACGGCTATTTGGTCGCTATCGCCAATTTGTAAGGTGCCATTAGTAAAGCTTTTGTGGGTATGCTGCGACTGCGGGCAGTGGTAAATGGTTTGCCCGTGGCTTGCTATTACATCAATACTTGCTGGGTTTATATTCCACTTAGCTAAGCACTGATTAACCATATTGCCATGGAGTTTACCTACCCACGGGTGCAGTAAAGTAACAAGCTCTAAATCGCATTCTCGCTTAGCAAATACCTGCTTTATTTTAGTTTTATAATCGTCGTTGTAATCAACAGTGGTAAAATTTAAAACCTCAATGTGTGTATTTAAGCCCGCGCCCGTTACTTTACACAGTGCAACATCAAGCCCATCCAACGAGGTACCGCTCATTAAACCAATAATTAAACGGCTTGGTTTTTGGGCGCTGTTATAAAGCGCTTTAATGTGAGGGTGCATAGTGGCATCTAAAATAGGTGTAATATTTTGCTTATATTAGAGGACTTTAAAACAAAGTAATAGCCGTAAACCGTTTAATTTGGGTTCTGATTGTTTAACTCTCAAATGATTGTTAAGTTAGTGTGCATACTAAAAATTTATGAAAAAATATGATCACCCTCAGAGAGTTTAAAGCCCAAGACGCGCCTTTTATTATTAATACCTTAAATGATGAACAGGTAACGCGTTATTTATCGTCAAAAATTCCGTTTCCGTATACGCAAGCCGATGCTGATTGGTGGATAAACCAAGGCTCAAAAAACGGCGTAATTGATGCAACAGTTAAAGCCATTGAGGTAAATGGGCAATTTGCGGGCTGTATTGGTGTAACTCCCGGCGAATTTGAATACAGCCACAGTGGCGAAATTGGTTATTGGCTAAATAAAGCCTATTGGGGGCAAGGCATTATTACTCGCGCTATTGAACTTATATGCAATGAAGCGCTTGCAAGCTCACACATAAACAGAATTTTTGGCGCTGTGTTTGCTGGTAATACCGGCTCTATGAAAGCACTTATTAAAAGCGGCTTTGAGCAAGAGGCTGTGCTTAAACAGGCCATTTATAAAAACGGGGTGTTTTACAATAGCCATATTTTTAGCAAGCTAAAATAAACCATTTAGAATAAATACTCTGCAAAGGTTGAATTATCAACCACCCGCCCAAAACTCCTTTATTAAGGTACGCATTGTACATATCCATACTGCTTAGCCGCGCATTATTGTTTAGCTGAACACGATTTTTAAAGCGTAAACATTCGGTAAGTAGTTTATTTATATTAATAGGAGATCTTTTATGTCTACGACTAGTCGCCAACTTACTCTTGAATCACGCCCTAATGGCGCTCCAACAGATGAAAACTTTAAATTAAAAACGGTAGAGCTTCCTGCATTAAAAGACGGCGAAGTTTTACTACGCACTATTTACCTATCGCTAGACCCGTATATGCGTGGTCGTATGAGCGATGCTAAATCGTACGCTGACCCAGTTAATATTGGCGATGTAATGGTTGGCGCAACAGTGTGCCAAGTAGAAGAGTCTAAAAACGATAAATTTAGCGAAGGCGAGTGGGTCCTTGCCTACACAGGTTGGCAAGACTACGCCATTACCGATGGCGAAGGCTTAATGCAATTAGGTAAAGAGCCTGCAAACCCTTCATACGCATTAGGTATTATGGGTATGCCTGGCTTTACGGCTTACATGGGTTTACTTGATATTGGCCAGCCTAAAGAAGGCGAAACCGTAGTTGTTGCAGCAGCAACAGGCCCAGTAGGTGCAACGGTTGGTCAAATAGCTAAAATTAAAGGCTGTAAAGTAGTGGGTGTTGCTGGTGGTAGCGAAAAATGTGCACACGCAGTTGAAAAACTAGGGTTTGATGCCTGTATTGATCACAAAGCTGATGACTTTGCAGAGCAGTTAGAAAAAGCCTGCGATAAAGGCATTGATGTTTACTACGAAAATGTGGGCGGTAAAGTATTCGACGCCGTATTACCACTATTAAATACCGCAGCGCGCGTACCATTGTGTGGTTTAGTATCGCAATATAACGCAACTAGCTTGCCAGAAGGCCCAGACCGTTTAGGTATGCTAATGGGTCAATTGCTTACTAAGCGTATTAAAATGCAAGGCTTTATCATTTTTGATGATTACGGCGACCGTTATGGCGAGTTTGCACAAGACATGCAAAAATGGCTACAAGACGGAAAAATTCAATACCGTGAGCACATGGTAGAAGGCATCGAAAATACAGTAGGCGCGTTCAACGATATGATATGCGGTAAAAACTTTGGTAAAACTGTGGTTAAAATTAATAACCCACTTTAATTTTAAACGGCTTGTAAGGCCAAGTCCTTACAAGCCAAAAAAGGACTGACATGATCAAACTACACCATTTAAATAAATCACGTTCTAAACGCGTAATTTGGCTTTTAGAAGAGCTAAATGTTGACTACGAAATTGTCGCTTATCAGCGCAACAAAGACACCTTCCTAGCCCCTGACGAACTAAAGCATATTCATCAACTTGGTAAGTCACCAGTGATTGAAGACGGCGGTTTAATTATTGCTGAGTCAGGCGCTATTACCGACTACCTTATTACTAAATACGGTAACGGTAAATTTGCTCCAAAAGTAAATACCGCTGAATATGTTGACTATCAACAATGGCTCCACTTTGCAGAAAGCTCAGCAATTTTACCGCTTTTACTTAAAATGTTTGTACTAAAAGATGGCGCTAAAACACAGTTTCTAGAAGGCTATGCCGACGCTGAAACAGCTAAAGTAATTAGCTACTTTAACGACCGTCTTGAAGGTAAACGTTATTTAGTGGGCGATACCCTAACGGGCGCTGACTTTATGATGTCGTTTATTGTTGAAATAGTTAAAAACTCAGGTCAATTAGCGCACTTTAAAAACCTCGTTAAATACGACGAGCAATTACAAAGTCATGAGAAGTTTCATACAGCTAATGAGCTAGAAGCAAAGTACGACTAAACTTTTATATAATATTTTTATATAACACTAAGGGGCATTTAGCCCCTTTTTTAATGCCTGAAAAACACTCCCCATTAAAGTTACGCTTGTAAACTAAATTAACAAACAATCCCTTATTGCTAATAAAACTTTAATTAATAAGGCATAATGCTGCTATTGTTTTAGAATAATCACTAATAATACAAGCTGCTCTTGCGCGTATTGACTCACACTTGGGATCAACCATGACCATAAACATGCGTTTAACGACCGGCTTTGGCGTAATTTTATCAATGATGCTTATTTTAACCATTATTGGCATTTCGCGCGTTAGCCTCATTAATAATAACATTACCCACATGACCGACGTAAATTCGGTAAAGCAACGTTACGCAATTAACTTTAGAGGCAGTGTACACGACAGAGCAATAGCCGTGCGCGATGTAGTGCTAATTACCGATCAAAGCAGTTTAAGCTCCGTGTTAAAGAGCATAAAAGAGCTAAACGCATTTTACCAAACGTCAAGCCGATCTATGGCCGAGCTAATGGGTAATATGAATAGTGAAGAACGCGCTCTGATTAATAAAATAAATCAAATAGAGCAGCGCACTCAGCCTTTTATTCAAGGTGTAATAAAAGCTAAAAATGCAGGAAACCTAAACGAAGCTGAGCGCATTTTATTAACCGATGCGCGCCCTGCGTTTACCCAGTGGCTAAATGTTATAAACCAATTTATAAACCTGCAAGAGCAAGCAAATCAAACCACCACTATTGATACTCTCGATATTGCCAGCTCGTTTAAAATTTGGATGATTTCGCTCACCGCACTTGCCTTTTTAATAGGTATAAGCGTTGCGTATGTTATTAGCCAACTGATCAGAAATTCAGTAGGTGGCGAACCACAAGAAGCCGCTGAAGTAATTGCCCTTATTGCGCAAGGCGACTTAAGAGGTGATGTACAGTCGTGTTGCCCAAATAGCATGATGGCTTCTGTAGGGGTGATGCAATCTAAATTAAAAACCATTGTAGATAGCATTATTAACTCATCTGAAGAGCTTTCTACACACTCTGCAAGCGTAGCATCTGGCTCGCAGCAAGCACTTAGTGCCGCTGACGCACAAGTAACTTATACAAACTCGGCAGTAAGCAGCCTAGAAGAAATGAGCCGTAGTATCCATGCTGTAGCCGACTCAGTTAGGCAAACAGAAGATAACTCAAAAATAACCGCGCAATTATCGCAGCAAGGTAGTATTGCAGTGCAAAAAGTAGCGGCCGAAATTGAGCAAATCTCAGTAACCGTAAAAGCCACAGTTACCCAAGTAAACGTGTTGCAAGAACATGTAAAACACATTGGCGATATTTTAAGTGTGATCCGCAGTATTTCCGATCAAACAAACTTGCTTGCGCTAAATGCGGCAATAGAAGCTGCAAGAGCAGGCGAAACAGGCCGAGGGTTTGCTGTTGTTGCTGACGAGGTAAGACAACTTGCCCAGCGCACTGGCGACGCAACAGGCGATATTGAAAAGATGATTTTGCAAGTACAAGAAAACACGCAAGCGTCGGTAACAGCTATGGAAACCACAGTACCACAAGTAGAAAATGGCCTAACGCTTACTCACGAAGCAAACGAGTTACTGCATCAAATACAGCAACAAGCTAACGATTCATTAAGTAACGTGCTTGAAATTGTTGAATCAACATCAAACCAAGTAGCCACCGTGGCGCAAATTAGTACTGGCGTAGAAGAAATTGCCAGTATGTCCAAAGAAACCAGCATGTCGCTTAACAGTAACGCACAAGAAGCTGTTGCATTAGCTGACCTTTCAAACACACTTAAAAAGTATATTAGCTACTTTAAAGTTTAATTTTTATAGTAAGCAATAAACAAAGGGGCTTTTAAGCCCCTTTGTTGTTTATGTACATTAATAATAGCGGACTATATACCCGCTAAATCGCGCTCGGTAATACACTCACCCGACGCCATTTCAAACTCGCGACATACTAATGGGCGGTTTTCGTAAATAGAGCACATAAGCGTATTACGGTCGAGTGCTTGACACCAGCCGTCGTCAGCGCGCTTCATTACTTCGCTGCCCCATTTATCGTATTCAATGTAGTTAAAAGGCACGCCGGTGTCGGTTACTATGCGCACTTCTAATTGGCAACAACAGGCTTGGCAGTTAGCACACGTAACGGGCTCTGGGGTAGTAGAAATATTTTCAACGGGAATAACAATATGAGGCATAGTGGCTTACTTTTTTGAATAAGCCACTAGGATACAGTAACTAATTTAACGCGCTAGTAGTTTTGCTTTAATATCGCTGTAACGCATTTGCTCACACAGTGCAAAACCACTCAGCTGGCGCACTTTATTACGCGCAAATAACGGCACACTCATCCCCGCTAAAAAGCGGCATTGGGTTTCAATACCCACATTATGATTACCTTTATCTGCCATATGCGCTAAAAACTCATCTACCTTTTGATAAATAAGTTGCTCGTCAATATATGCAGGCTCTATAGAGTATTCAAGCTTAACCGCATGGCCTCTACACACACTACAATGCCCACATTGCTGTGGTGCATTTTGATCGTCAAAATAGCGCGCTAAGTTATAGCTTAAACAACTTTGTAGCTCAAAAAAGCGTACCAGTGCAGCAATACGTTTAATTTCGGCTTGTTCTTTATCACTAAAGTAGTCGTGTAGTTGCTGGGCAAGTTCTGGGTTATTTATAACCTCGCTATGCACTTTGTATACTTGGGTAATACGTTTGGTTTCGAGCGTTATTAGGTTTTTTTCGGCTAGGTAATCAAGAGCAGCCACTACGCGTTTTCGATCAACCTGCGCAGCTTGTGTAAGGGAGTCAAAATTTAGCGTGCCCCATATTTTTTTAAAATCGGTATGGCTAAATATTTGTGTTAAAAATGCTTGGCGTTGCTCATCAAAATGACCAAGTAGCTCGTTTTTATCAACCAAAAATTTATATTTAAAATCGGCGTAGTAAGCATATTGCGGCGTTATAGCGCCTTGCATTTCAAGCTGTACAAGTAAGGTTTTAAGTGCCAGTTGCCTAATATTACTTTCGCTCGATAAGCTGTATTCTTGCATTTCCCATTGCTGGTGGCTTTGGCGAATATCGTTAATTACGTATTCAATACCGCTAAGCTCAGGGGTGTCGCCATATACAAAGTTTTCAACCGTATTTAGGCCGTCCAGGTTAGCAAGCGTGTAACAATTTGATGGATTGCCATCGCGCCCTGCTCGGCCAATTTCTTGGCTGTAATTTTCTATCGATTTTGGTAAATCGTAATGTATAACAAAGCGAATATCCGATTTATCAACGCCCATACCAAAGGCTATGGTTGCCACTACGACGTTAATTTTACCGCCCATAAAGTCATCTTGAATTTGCCAGCGTAGCGTATCTTCAAGCCCCGCATGATACGCCACCGCGTGCACACCTTGAGCACTTAGCGCATTAGCAACTTGCTCAGCGCTTTGCTGTAGCGTTACATACACAATACCTGGGCCACTTTGCGCACGCACTATGTTGGTAAGCTCGGTGTTTTTATCGGCGGTTTTAACGCTCAACACACTTAAATCTAAATTAGCGCGGTAAAAGCCCGTTTGCACAATGCACTCAGGCGCAATAGCAAAGCGCTCTGCCATATCGCGTTTTACTTTTTTAGTCGCCGTTGCAGTAAGTAACAACACTAAAGGAATATTAAGCTCTTCGCGGTAACGCGGCAATTTAAGGTAGTCGGGTCTAAAGTTATGGCCCCATTCTGATATACAGTGCGCTTCGTCGACCACTAACATCGAAAGTGCCACTTGGCTTATAAACTCTCTAAAACGCTCGTTTTTAAAGCGCTCAACCGACACCATTAGTACTTTAATTTTACCATTTCGCACATCATTCATTACGGTGCTGCTTTGCATTTGATCTTGGCTCGAATCAAGGCTTGCCGCGTAAATACCTTTGCTATTTAAAAAGCTAATTTGATCTTTCATCAATGCAAGCAAAGGCGAAACCACTAAGGTTAAATTTGGTAAATGCAACGCAGTTAATTGATAGCACAACGATTTACCCGAGCCGGTCGGAAATATAGCCAACGACGATTGACCATTTAAAAGCTGCTCTATAGTCTGTTGTTGCCCTGTTCTAAATTGGCTAAAACCAAAGTGCTGCTCAAGTGATTGAATTAGTGGCGTGGTCATAAATGTCCTTTTGATGGCTAAACAATAGTCATGCTTATAAAAATGCGGTGTAGATGAAATATTTGCATGTATACCCAAACCATCTCAAGATGAGAGTTTCAGTTGGAGTTAAAAGCGATTTAGGCAAGGCATTGATTGCAAATAATAGTGGTTCTATTGTTAAAATCAATAACGCAGTATAAATCGCTTTTAAACCAACCCATTGGGCGTTTCACAGGCACTTACTCTCATCGTTGTTACTTCTTAAAAGGGGGCTGCCATTCTTGCAAAGTAACGCCTTGATATTAAGCCCCTGTGAAACGCTGAATTCTGCATATTGAGACGGTTTGGGTATAAGTATACAACAAATAACATTATTTATTGCTGACATCGGTTTTATTTAGGCGCAAACTAGGCACCCATAAAATGAGTAGTAACTACTTGTTGCCAAAATAATTTATTGATACCCAAGTCACCTTAAAAAACTAATAAAAAATACAGATCACTTGGGTATATTATTTTTAAGGGCAACGTTATGAGTATTACAATACCTAAAATCGTCGTTATTGGCGGTGGTGCTGGCGGATTAGAACTTGCAACCCAACTGGGGCATAAGCTAGGGAAAAAAAAACAAGCAGATATACTGTTAATAGACAAAAACCGTACCCACATATGGAAGCCGTTACTGCACGAAGTAGCGACAGGCTCTATTGACCCTGATTTAGATGGCGTTGTGTATTCAGCACATGCCGCAAAGCATCATTATCGTTTTCAACTTGGTACTTTTTGCAATATAGACCAAAGCAATAAAACAATTACTCTCTCCCCACTTAACGATGAGTTAGGTCACACTATTTTACCTGGTCGTACAGTACGTTACGATCACCTTGTTATTGCCATTGGTAGCGTAAGTAACGACTTTAATACCCCTGGTATAAAAGAGCACTGCTACTTTTTAGACTCAAGCCAGCAAGCAGAGCGCTTTCAGCATTCATTACTAGATAGCTTTACGCGCCTTCATCAAGACGACAACCAACAGCAATCACTTAATATTGCCATTGTAGGCGGCGGTGCTACGGGTGTTGAACTCTCAGCTGAGCTTTACCATGTATCTGAGCTATTAAAGCTTTATGGTTTAACAAATATGTCGTCTAAGCGTTTGCATATTCATTTAATAGAAGCCGGCCCGCGTATTTTACCTGCATTACCAGAGCGTATTGCCGTAAGTGCCAAGCGTGAGCTATTAAAGCTTGGCGTAAACGTGCGCGAGCAAACGCAAGTAAAAGAAGGCACCGCACAAGGCTTTATCACCAAAGATGAAGAACACATTGATGCCGATATTATGGTGTGGGCGGCAGGCGTAAAAGCACCTGATTTTATTAAAGACTTAGGTGTTTTTGAGCTTACTCGTAGCAACCAAATTCAAGTAAACGAGTTTTTACAAAGCACCGTTGACGAAAGCATTTTTGTATTAGGCGATTGCTGCGCATTTACCCAAGCCGACGGCAAGCAAGTACCACCACGCGCACAATCGGCGCATCAAATGGCGTTGTGCGTTGAAAAAAATCTCATCGCAACATTAAAGCAGCAACCACTACGCGGCTTTAAATACAGCGACCATGGCTCGCTAGTTAACTTATCGAGCTACAGCACCGTGGGTAACTTAATGGGTAACCTAACCAGCAATACCTTTTTTATTGAAGGTAAAATTGCCCGCTTTATGTATATATCTTTATACCGTATGCACCAACGCGCCATACATGGCAGCGCAAAAACCTTTGCATTATGGATAAGCGAAAAAGTACTGCGTGTAGTGCGCCCAAAAATGAAGTTACATTAAAGGCGATTTAAATTAAAGGCAGTGAGCGTTATCACTGTCTTTAATTTTTAACATAGTCTGTGTAGAGTATTTAAAACAACTAAGGGAATTGGGTTATGACGGGTAAAACGCTAATTTTTAACTTTGACGGCACAGGAAACGAGCCCCGTGACGCAGAACAATTTAGCTCAGATCATTTTAAAGAAGACTCTAATATTACAAATATTCTAAAACTGCATTTGCTGCTTGGCGGTAAATTAGAAGACTCCCCCGTTACTCCTTTTGCTAACCAACTCAGTTTTTATTATCAAGGTATTGGTACTAAAGGCAGCCGCCTTAAACGCATTTTAAACCAAACTCTTGCACCTCGTGGTGACGACGTAGCCAGTATTTTAAATCAAGCGTTAAGCGACTTTAAAGCTCACTATCAATTAGGCGATACCATACTGCTAACGGGCTTTAGCCGAGGCGCTGCGCTTGCCAGACGTTTTGCTAAATGTTTAGAACCCTTAATAAGCAACAACGTGTATGTATGTGTGTTTGATACCGTCGCCTCTATTGGCTTGTCAAAAGTAAGTAAAGCCACACGTGGCGCAGAGCATGTTATTTTTGAAAACCACACCATTGCCAGCAACATTACTCACGCGCTGCACTGCGTAGCCCTTGACGAAAAACGCCGCGCCTTTGAACCCACACTCATGAACCATCAAAACAATATTACCGAGCTATGGTTTGCAGGTGCGCATTCAGACATTGGCGGCGGTTACTACCGCGATGGCCTAGCCGATATTAGCTTGCGCTACGCACTTGAGTGGTTAATAGAACAACCGCTTAATATATCGTTACTCACTAGCCACGACATAGATTACGAAACCCTACTCCCCGATAGCAACTTAGTAGCACAAGATGACGTAACCGTAACGCCCGATCCACTCGCATTAAGTCACCAACAAAATTACTTTTGGTTTAACCCGTTTTTTAAATTAGTAGATAGAGAGTGCTATGTATTAATTGATGACGAAGCTAGCAACCTTGAGCCTTTAGTACACTATAGCGTAGCCGAACGCATTAATAAGCTAACTAGTTACCGCCCAGAATCGCTTAAAAAACTGCATTACAAAATTAGCTATAACGACAACACCACACTTAGCTTTATTGGTTTAAGCCAACATATAGAACTGGCTAATCAAAACATGAGTGTGCTGAGCATTAACCAAAGCCAAGATGTAATGGTATTTGCCTCTGAGCAATACAACGCAACCGGCCTCATGCTAGAGCAAGGCGCTACGTACCGTTTTACCCCATACCCAAATCAATATTGGTTTGACGATGGCATAAAATGCACGCCATTAGGCTGGAACCGCGACAACGTACAACTTGGCGTAAAAGAAATCCCAATGGCCGTACTCGAACCATTTAGACGATTTCCTCGCGCACAATGGTTTTCACTCATTGGTGCTATTAATAAAAACGACGACCACCTTTTTGAAATAGCCAACGGCGCCGATATTAAAATAGATAAATCAGGCGAGTTTTGCCCATTCGCAAACGACCTAAGCCGCTTTTACGGCGCTAATGCAGGTAAAATAAAAGTGAAAGTAACGCGGCTGGAATAAGAGGTTGCACAGTATTTAAAATTGTAGGCGTGAGTTTATCTCGCGCTTTGGCTTTATAAGAACACCCGCGAGGTACAAAACCTCACGAACCACCGCACTCAACAAAACCGTAGGTGCGATTTTACATCGCGCTTTGACCTCTAGTAACGGCTCATAACTCCCAATCAACACTGCAAAGCCCGCCTAAACACCTGTAGGCGCAAAGCTTGCTCGCGCGAAAAGCGAAGCTTTTAAATGGTAGGTGCGATTTTACATCGCGCTTTCGCTTTATAAAAGCACCCGCGAGGTATAAAACCTCACCTACAACAATTCAAACACCTATTCGCCTCACACAGTGAGGCGAATAGTATGTGTAATTGCCTCATTAGGCAATTTTGTAACGTGTACTACGCCCACCTGCGGCGGTTTTTGTTAAAAACCCAAGCGTTTGCAAGTCCGATAAATGGCGTGTTGCGGTTGCACGGCTAACCTTAGCTACCTTTTGATACTGACTCGCACTAATACCCTGTTCAAATTGGCCATCAAGTAACTTATTAAGCACTTTTACTTGCTGCTCACCTAACTTTGTTTGATCTTTACTTGCCCAGTAATTAGTTTTAAAAATTGTTTGCTCAATATTATTAAGCGTATGGTGTATCGCATTATTAAGCGTACGTAAAAACCACTTAATCCATTGGGTAATACAAAGATCTCCACGTTGAGTGGCTTCAAGCACCTCGTAGTAGCTTTTTCTGTCTTCTAAAATAGCCACCGACATAGCGTAAAACCGAATTGACTCAGCATGTTCTTGCGCTAATGCCAGGTCGGTTATAAGGCGTGTAATACGCCCATTACCATCCTCAAGTGGATGTATTGTTACAAACCATAAGTGTGCGATAGCTGCCCGAATAAAAGGGTCTATTTGAGGAGCGTTTTGCGTTTTGTTAAACCAGTTAAAAAATAGCGACAGCTCTTTATTTACTAACTCTTTTGGAGGCGCCGTAAAATGTAATACCGGTTTATCTAAGCGCCCCGATACCACTTGCATTGGCTCGTCACCACGCAATTGCCCGCCCTCAATTTTAGTAAATAAGCTTTGCTCACCTGCAAATAATAAGCGATGCCAATTAAGCACTCGCTCTAAATTAAGCGGTGAGTCTGTGTTATTTATTGCATCAAGCATAATCTCTGCAAGATTATCGCTTTGCACTGTTGTTGGGTAAGGTTGCTCATTAATATTGAGCTTTTTAGCAAGAGAAGAGCGAACCGAAAATGCATTAAGCTTTTCACCCTCAATCGCACTGGAGTGAATAATATTTGCTAGTAAGGTATCAAGGGCCTGCTGCTTTTGTTGAGCACTTTGCGCGCCCATACGCCCTACTAATAAACCTTGATTATATGAAAGCTCCCTTAGTAAAGGAGCAAGCGCCGCAGCATCCCACGTAAAGTTTGGCCAGTTTTGCTGTTGCCATATCCACATAGTCTTTAGTCCTAAAGGTAATTAGCTTCAGTCTATGTTATTTATTTGCCTCATGCAATGAGGCGAATAGAAGAGCTAATTGCCTCATTACTTTTAAGCGTTAAACAGAACAATAATTCATTTTTCAATGGTAAAAACAATCCATTTATAAGCGAGGTATAAAACCTCACCTACAATAATGTAAACACCACTCTTAACAAAAGCGTAGGTGCGATTTTATATCGCGCTTTGGCTTTTAAATTGTAAGCCGGAATTTATCTCGCGCTTTTAATTTTAATTTGCAAATATCGCGTTGATGCTGGCAACCAAAATATGAATTACTTACTCAAAATGCGTGTATTTATTTTCTAAAATTTAAATAAATGCATCCATATTTGGTAGTTGTATTATTTGCTCATTCAGCTTATTTGCAGCTTTATTAATTATTTTTATGCACAAATCAATGTGTGCTAATTCAGCAGTAGACAAGTTATTTTTAACAGCAGAAACTTTAGCCGTATCAATTGCAGCTAATACAGTGTCAACGGTTTGACTCATAAGTAGTTGCATCCGTGGTAGTGAAATAGCAAATTCATCAGCAAAATCAGCTAACATGTAAGCTGTAATCTCATTAGTAAAATTGCCTGCACTTTGCGAATTATGCTCGCCCACTGACATAGCATAACACCTTGATATTTTGGGCTGTAGATAGCCCATATCACGGTCAATGCTTCCCTGCTCAATAATAGCCTCTATATTTACCAAGTCGTAAAACGGCGTAAGCTCTAAACCATTTTTACCAACAAAAAAACTAATGTTTTTGCCATGAGCATCGTAATTACGTACTAAAATATTAAATGTCATCCAACGAATAAGTTGAGCCTCATACGCCTGCACATTCGTTGTTTTAATATTAAAAAGTTTAGCAAAAGAAACGCCATCTCGAATATAAATCCCATCCCCATCATCACCATGCTGACGCTCATATTTATAAGAAGGAGGTAAATTAGTGGCTTGGCAACCATCAATAATATGACGACGTAATACACGGCTTTGATCTTGTGTAACGCGCCTATCAAAGCGATCTATTACAAACACTCTTACATCTGCGTAAGTGCGCAACTCAACATGGGGAACATTGAGCCCCGACTCTTTTGCCAAAAGCATGGTAAAAAGTTCATTTACTGCAATGAAAGGAGCGGTACCTGTTTCAAATTTAAAAATTTTATTAGAACATAGCTCCCCTTCACCAAATCCTAATTTACTATCGATTTCGAGTAGGTTTAGTTTGTCTTGAACGCCAGCAACAGAGAGCCGAGTTCGGCCATCCCAATGAGTAATTGACTCGCCAACTTGTACAAAGCGTTTAAGTTTTTGGCTTAGCTCATTATTAGTTACTTCACGAAAAGATGTTTGCTTTAAAGCACTGTTACTTGCTCTAAACGACAAAGCGCCTGACGTTTCCTCGCCAATTACTTTAATCAAACCAAACGTATTATTTTTAGAGATAGTAGTACTACTTATAATCTCATCAAGACCTTTGCCCTCGGGTAATAAGTTTTGTAAATAATTACGCACATCACGGGAGTCAAAATTACCATTGAGCGGTAAGTGTGGTGAAATAGCAAAACCCTTATTAATCCACTCAGGCTCATAGGTAAATGTAATTTCATTTTCAGAGCCTATATCAAGGGCTATCGCACCTATCTTCTGCGTATGCCCAATAAATACATCTAAGCTATTTTTTTTAATACCACTGCTCATCGCTCACCTCATCCTTGTTATTGTGGTGCGACTCGTCATCACTGACAAGGCTAAACGACAACCCCAAGTATTCCATCACTTTGAGTACATTAAAAAACTGCACATTCACATCACCTTTTTCTATTTTTATCAGCGTAGGCTTTGAAATATTAAGTGCTTGCGATACATCAACCAGCGTAAGCTTCATGCCTGTTCGCTTTGAAGTAATCGCTTTAGCGAGTCGCACCGACGAAAACGGCTTTGATAGATCAGGCATTTCAGTGCGTTTAACAACTCTTCCAAGTGTTTTTTTTGCTGGTAATTCACTCATTAAAGGTCAACTATAGTTTACTTATACAATTTATTTTAGGGTAGCCTACCCAAAAGTCAAATATAACTTACTTTTAAGTTTGAACGTATATTTACTTCCTATAAGCAAACTTTACTTTACTTATAGGAAGTAAAATAAAATACAACCCCATAAGTAAAACATAAATCACTTATGGAAAGTTAATGACATTTTGAGCTTAATAGCCAAGCTAAAGACCTGTAAGCGCCCAGCTTGCTCGCGCAAAAAGCGCAGCTTTTAAATTGCTTTACTATCGTTTAAGGCTCGCTGCACCACTTGATAGCAAATAGCACGCTGCTGCTCTTGATTTAAGCTAACTTGTCGCATTGAAAGGATAGTTTTAACTATTTGTTTATGAGAAACGATTGGAAAGATTGGTCTCTGCTTTAGCTCCACAAACCAACCAGGAAAGCATAAAACAGGTAAAACCGGAGTATTAAAACCGGTTGATTCATAAAGCCATTTATTCACCCAATTAGCTTGATTTTGAGCTTGCTCTAACGGCTTGCTTTCAAACCAAGAGGGAAATGCTAAATGGTTATTTTCAAATTTAACTTTGTAATTTGTATCGTCTTTTATTCGTTTATGTCTGCCTTTGGTTTCAATAGCAAATATCCCATTTGGCCCAACAACCAAGTGATCGATATTAAAACCATCTGCTTGTATATCATGAAATACCTGATAACCGTGTGACTGTAATTCTATAAGCTCTGAAGCAACTGCTAATTCTGCATCACGTCCCAGTTTTAGTTTTATTAATTGATTGGCTGCTACCCAGAGCTTTCGAACAATATAAAATAAACATATCGTCGTTGGAATAATAAATATGTAATTAGGTTTACCCCTTGCGACCATTTCAGAAATGCCTTTTATAGCAAATGGCATTGTAATGATTAAAACGGCGAAGAAGAAAAATCCCATAATACTGATTATTTTTTCATTCACTTGCTCATTGAGTGTTTGCGCCGCAACCCGTTTTAATTTATTCCGGTCTATTGGCAACTTGGCATTTTTTTGGTGAGACCATACCCTATAAAATAAAACGCCAATTAACACATAGACACTACCAATAACAAATAAAAGGCTTAAACCTTGGTTTAATAAATCATCCATGATGAGTTCCTATAATCACAATGTTTACTTTATACCTTAAAAACAGGTACATGTCGCATTATTCAAACTCACGCTACAAAGCCCACCTAAACACCTGTAGGCGCTCAGCTTGCTCGCGCGAAAAGCGTAGCTTTTAAAATAATTTACAAATATCGCATTGGCGATGACAACCAAAGAGAAGTAACCGCCGACTTCTCTTTGGAATCTCTCGGCGCCACGAGGATCACACTAATTCCTCAATTTAAATTAATGATATGAACGTAACCAGCGTAGATAGGCCATCCATGGCCAAGCTACGCTTTTAACAGCATCCATGCTGTTAATTACTCATCATTAATTTAATTTCGGGTGTGATCACGGGGGATGCCTTAGCTGTCGCGTTTAAGCTAAATTTGTCGATGTACTTAGAGTTAGGTATATTAAATTTAGACATAATTTGAGTAACTTAAATGGCTAACCAAAAACAACAAGGTGAGTGGTTTTCAAGCAAAGAAACGATAAAGCTCTTAAAAATATCAGACTGTGAGTTAATGCATCGCCGAGAGCGAGGTGAGCTTAAGTTTGAGAAGCGCGGGCGAGCATTTTTTTATTTTATTGAGAGCAAGGGCGAATAAATGCTATTTCAAAATATAGTGCTAGAAATGCAGGCAAATAAGCAAAACGTATCTTCTGCACAAAGCTTTCAAAAATATGTAAGTACCAATAATTTAAAGGCAAACACAGCAGCATCAATATCTATAGATTCGAGAAAAAAGCTGCCAAAAACTTTACGAGATTATAATACGATGGTACTTAGGCTTGGCTCTCGCTTAGGCGATAATCAAACTTATTTTTCGCTTGTAAAATCAAGTGATATAAACGATTTCTTTTTTAATGACCAAGCGCTGTTTGGTCAATTACAACCTGAACTATTTTTACCGAACGTATCAATAAGAAGCTTATTTGCATTTCAGCTCCTGCCTAAAGTTACTGAAACCTCCGTTGTTAATCTAGCTATAGCATCAGGTCTAATGGCTGAAGCACTTAACTTAAAAGATGACAAAACTATAGTAGTCCCAGCAACTGGGCAAAGTACATTCACGTTTAAATTTAAGCCACTCGATAACGAAGATGTTGTCCTTGAGCATATAAATGGCCAAGTTGAAATCGATGCTGTATTTGTTGCTAAGCGGGACGGTAAAGAGCATTTATTTGTAATTGAGGCAAAGCATGGCGATAAATTTGATTCGCTAGCAAAACACAAATTGCTTTACCCTAGTTTAAGCTTATTGCAAAAGCTTCCTTCATCTATGCCTATAGTTCCCGTTTACTTAAGAAGTATAAAAACAGAAAATGGTATCAACTTTTATATTGCAGAGTGTCCTTGCATTGTAAATCAACAAGATGAACTATATAGTTTGGATACATTAAGCCCCTGTAAAGTGCAGGCACTACATTTAGCAAATTATTAAACTATGAACGCAGAGCAATTTAAGCAGCTTGTAAAAAAAGTAAAAATAGCAAAAAAGCTACCTGATGCAATCTATTTCCATAAAGATGCATTTGCAGATGCACCTGCCGATTTAGTTAAATTTATTAAAGTTGTTGCGCAAGCTTTAAAGATTGATGAGTCCGATTTCGACTTAATCAAGCTGTTTAAAAGTGACTTTAGACTTTCACTGTTAAGCTACCCTACTTTTTATGATGATTCATACCCCGCGCTTAAACAAAGCGTAACTGTAGATCTAGCAAAGCTTAGTCATAAAATCACTAAGTACGATAACAGCGAAAATCCACCTATATTGCACCGAAAAGAAACCATGGTTTCGCCAACTAATAAACACTACCAATTATTTTGTGATTTAACTGCAGAGGGAGAACAGGCAGGTTTATACGATAATACCCGTATGATTGGCTTTAGAGGCTCGTGGGAGCGCTTGATTGCTAAAAAAGGGTATGAGCTAGTTGATGGTCGTTTATTTCGAAACTCTGCCGTACAAAGCCCTGATGATGATAAAACAATAGATCGACATTTAACGGCTATTGTACGGCATGAGCTTTCAGCCCCTTTAAAAACATTAGCTAAAAATGGCTTTTTGAGCGACGACTATTCAATATTTGATTACGGGTGCGGCAGAGGCGACGACTTGCGCGAACTCGAAGCCCATGGAATAGATGCATTAGGTTGGGATTTAAACTACCGCCCTGATGCTGATAAAGTTATTTCTGACATTGTTAATATTGGTTTTGTTATTAATGTAATAGAAGACAGAGATGAGCGAATAGAAGCATTACTTGGTGCATGGGAACTTTCACAAAAGCTGCTAGTTGTGTCGGCAATGTTAGGAAACGAAACGCTGATAAGCCAGTTTCAACCTTATAAAGATGGCGTAATTACGAGTCGTAATACCTTTCAAAAATACTACACGCAAGCAGAGCTTAAAGCATTTATAGAAATGAGCGTTGATGAAAACGCCATTGCTGTTGCACCTGGTATTTATTATATATTTAAAGACAAACAGCTTGAACAACACTTTTTACAAAACCGTTATAAACGTGCTTATAAATGGCTGCACCTAACAGCGCCAGAACCTGTTAATGAAGAACAAGCGCGAATTTTATTTACGCAACATCAGCAACTTTTTGAATCGTTTTGGCTCACATGCTTAACGCTTGGCCGCTGCCCAGCAAACAAAGAGTTTGCGCAAAGTGACAAAATAAAAGAAGTTATCGGTTCAAATAAAAAAGCCCTGCAACTTGTTTTAAAATGGTTTGAAGAAGACGAGCTAACGACCGCCGAAACAATGCGTAGAGAAGATTTACTTCTTTACTTTGCACTTGCTATGTTTGAAAAGCGTAAACCTTACGCACAACAGCCAGAAGACTTAAAGCGTGACATAAAAGCATTCTTCGACACTTACAAAATAGCGCAGCACCAAGCCACTGAGCTGCTTTTTCAAATAGCAGATAGTGCATTAATTGAATCACTGTGCCTAGAAGCTGAGAAGATATTACCCGCGAGTAAAGTCGACTTTGAAAATGGGCTACCACACTCTCTAACGCTTCATAAGGATTTTATAACCCTGCTACCTATAGTACTTCGCGTGTATATAGACGCAGCACTACAAATGTATGGTGAGCTTGATGATATTCAGCTTATTAAAATTCACATACATTCAGGCAAGGTAACGTTGCTTGGTTATGAAGGGTTTTATGATTCCCCTCTCCCTCAACTTAGAGAACGAGTTAAAATCAAAATGGCAGATCAAGATGTTGATTTTTTTGATTACATTATTGAAGAAAAACGACCGTTACTACTCAATAAAATTGACTATATTGATGACACTTTTGAAGACTATAAAAAGCAAAAGGCGTTTAATAAACGCCTTTTGAAAAACTTTCAAGAAAAAGGTATTAGCTTTACCTTTAATAATATCTTGAGAATACTTTTACAAAAAAAATTAACAATAAAAGGTTATAGGATAGTTAAAACCCTAGAAAAATAACTTAATTATCTACACATAAATTAACACTTGAATTGAGTGATAGTTTCTCTGCACATTCAATCCATAGTATTTCACAAATATTCTGTTGCCTTCCTTCTATAACTTCTTTATTCCAGTTATCTACAGAAAGTAATGATGTAACTAAAATCCCTAATGAATGGTTTTGATTCATCATTTGTACTACAGGTTTACGGATGTTTATGCCCTGTTTTTTTAGTATGTTTATAGCTATATCAACCTCACTCTCACTACCAGCTACAAAACATTCTAAGTATAACTTTTTAACTCCCCACTCATTATTTCCTATAGCGTCGTTTTCAGCTTGGGGTAAAAGGGTTAAGTTACCCAAACTATTAGCTAAAATGTCACCTCCGGAATAAATATTACTATCCCAATCTTTAGCATCCTTTAAATTTTGGGGAGCTATATGCTCAAGTGTTTTATATCTAAGACTTTTAAAACAGTTAAAATTAAGTAAATTATTGTCATCTCTGAGTTTTACTTTTTCTTTATTTATTGAAGCTGTATCTTTATTTAGTATGCTGGATTTATGGTGTGCTAATAATAACGCAAACCTAGCTGTTGGTTTACTAACATTGTATATTTGAATGCCTCTACATTTGTTATTCCACTCATTAAAATTAGATATTTTCTTCTTCTCTAGCTGCTTAAATAAATAAAATTTAAAATCTTCGATTGATAGTATCTCATTGTCATTGCATAACCCCTTAGAAAAAGCAGTTCTATCCAAGTTTCCTGACATCAACCCTCGTAGAGCATCATCTATACCAGAGGTATTTGAATGCGATAATCTCCATAATAAAACAAAACTAGCTAATGCTTTAATATATTGACAAAAAAGAACGTTTTCACTCCCATAAAATACATTATATATTCTGGTTAAAATAGGAACTAACAGAGTGCTATTTAGTTGCTTAAAATAATAAAAATAAGCCAGCAATTCATCTCTTTCATCCAACTCATCTAGCATTACAGCTAACGTTTTTTCATTCCAAAAATTCTTTCTAAATAAAGTTACTTCCTCTAATGCACTAATGATATGGCTTACTCGATTATTTGAAAATGCATCACTATAGAGTTCTATTAATTTATTTCTTTGCCAGCTTAAATGTTCATTTGGTATTATACCATCGAGATAAAGTACAAAAGAAGATACTAGCTCTCTTATTTCTTTAGTTCTAGATTTCACTGGTATACTAAGCGAATATTTTTCTATATTATCCAGCTTCTGGATGTCATTAGAAGAAATTCCTGCTCCGGCCACTTTACCACTTAAAACTTTTGCTCTAAAAATATCTATCGCAGTTAGAGGCACCCCTGAAGTATTTAAAGCCTCAAATGCATCAAACTGATACTTTTCATGGGTTCTAACTTCAGTAATAACTACATTAAAAAATAAAAACTTGGAGAATGAGATTACCTTCATAATTTGAGACAAATCAGAATATAAACTTTCGGCAACATTACTTATATCGGCCGAAATAACATTCTTATCAAATGCACTTAAACTATAAAACTTATCTTCGTTCAATAGCCTATCGATAGATACATTACAATCACTTAAGAATGAGTCCTCCGAAATAGAAGCTTTAAATACCTTTAAAGCATTCTTTAAACCGAGGTTTTCATCATTGCTTTCTGGTGTATATTGGAAGACCTTCCTACTTTCAAATATAAAATTCGCATATGCTTTTAGGTACTTTGCAACTGGTGATTCATATTGAAAATTATTTTTTCTAAATCCTAGTATATCTACATATTCACGTGTAATCTTTGGAAGCAAATCATATACCGCTTTATCCCTGTCTTTATCTTCAAATAATGTTTTGCGAGTATTCCTATGCAATTCTTTCAGCTCATCTTCCAACCAATTTGATAGCGACTGAGGAATACTGTCTTTAATACCTTCAAACCTTTCTTTTAAAAATGAATCTATTATGGAAATTAAAAGCAGAGTACTGGTCAACCGTTGTTGCCCGTCAACTATATTCAAAGGACACGAAACAACATCTAATTGCTCGTTGATATTAACTGTAATAATGCTACCTAAAAAACAAAGAGTTTGATCTGTTCCCTCTAAATATTCTTTTGAATACCCGATAGCAATATCCTGAATTAACTTCTTTAATTCTGCATCTGACCATGCATAATTTCTTTGGTAAGAAGGGATCTGAAATAAGACTCCATTTTCTGAGAATAAAGTAAATATATTCTTAGTCGAGGGTCTGAAAATATTTTCAACTTCGTTCATTTTTTTTCCTTATAATTCTTAAAACTTCACTTCGTCTACCTGGCATATAAACTTCTACTTCATCGCTCGCATAGAGCTTTAGGTAAGAATATAAATTCGCCTGAAGATCTTTTATTTCTTGCCGGTAAGGCGCTGGGTCGTCTGCTAAAGCATCATGCAACAACCTTGATATTTGCCCAAAGCCTAAATCTCTTTCTGATTGATTTTCAGTGATTTTTGTTTTTAACCAACGGTATGCCTTTGTTTGCTTAAACAAATTTGAAGCTAATACTAAGTCGTTTTTAGTATCTTCAATTTGCGCAAAAGGCAATGAAGGATTGAGTTGATATTCATTCAAACTAACGCCTGGTTTACCTAAAGGGAAGTCTGATACAAACAGTTCTGTTGCTTGTGGTAGGATTTCTTCAGGCCATACTGCAGGAAGTTCAGGTTTATCTGTATCTTCAAATTGATCTAAATAAGCTTGCATTTTATCAAGCGTATTTAGAGTTAGATCAGTTGCAGATTCGACAATCTTATTAATGAATGCTTTTGACTGTTCGCAGGCATTAACTCTGCTACACGATTCTAAATTTCCATTATTAACTAAAGCTAACCCTTTACCTGTTAAATTAGCGCTACCATTAAAAATAGTATCGTGATCAATTTGATAAATTTTTGCATGTAGGTTTGCTAATGCTTTTACTTGGTAGCCATTATTGATGCAATCACGAAGTGCATTTAAATCACTTGCACCTTTGACAAAATCATTTGGTGTAAAACGACCTACCAATTTAACTTTGGGCTTATTAGCTGTAATTAAATGGCCCAACCAGCGCGTGGCTGGTTGGGTCATAAAAGCTGAGATGATGATTAAATCAGCACAATCTGGAAGAAGAATCTCTAATTGTTGCGTAAGCTCAGTATTAGATATTAAACTCGACATCAAAAATCATCCAACTCATCATCCTCAGGCCCTTGAAGAAATTCACTAATTACTAATCCCCACTCCCGGCGAATAGTATTTAGATAATTTAAACGTTTTTCATCTGTTGTTTCATTCATCACTCGTGCAAAACCTGCGATAGTAGTTTGCATTATTTCGAGCTCATCACCACCAAGCTTACTTACAAGTTTTTGATAAAAAACATGATTTGTATTGAATAAAACTAACGTTAAACCTTTACTTGTTGATACATCAAAAAATGCTTCAGAATCACGAGCAACGTCTTCGATTAAAAAGCGATTACCTGTAAGAATTAAGCGTTCTGCCTTTTCTTCGGCTTCTTCTTTGCTCATTCCGCCCTGCTGAGTAAGGTGCTTTACAACATCGTCTTTATTAAGCTCTTTTGATGATTCATCATTTGTTTTATGGCCATGAGTTTCACGATGCGCCGAACCTTGTGTTGCTTTAGATGCGGCACCCTCTGAGGTTGTTTTTGGTTCTTCGCCTTTGATTGCCTTGCCTTCTACATTTATCGTATCTAAGGCCTTTGTTAAAGCAGAAACATGCTTTTTTATAACCGCAACAACTTTTAGCACTTGTAATAAGGAGTCAGAGTTTTCTTCTAAATCCCTTAAATACTCTTGCTCAGAATCAAAGCCTGCTTGCGTAAAGATGCTTTTCATCTCGTAAGGAATTAATCTAATTGCATCTTGTTTGTTATTGGTAACTCCAAACACCGCATCTAATGTTGGAGGGAAAGACACTTCTATACCAATAAATCGCCCTTTACTTTCTCTCAAAGCAGAAGTTAGAAATGAATCTCTTAAAACTAATTCTCTGTTAGCACGAACAATTGAAACGCCTACATTTTTACTACAATGTTTGCCCCAAGCAGTACCACCTAATTTTCCGATAGTATCTTTTAAAATTCGATTTGATATGTTTTTCTTAACCATTGACGTAGTAACGGTTACATCATCTCGTTTAGGTTCACCGTTTTCATCTATGTATTCAATAGATACTATTTCTTTATCCATTTCCTCAAAGAAGGCTTCATTTTTATAACTACCAGGTAACTCTGGTAATGAAGTATTCTTTTTAAGATACATTGGATCATTAGCTTTAAAAGTTTCTTTATCGTAAACATCGAGGCTGTCATCCGCTGATTTACGGTAAGTGATGCTGTCTATTTTTATATTCTCATCGCTAATGAAATTACGATACATCCTCCCAACTAAATGTTCACAGTGGCGATAAATTGACTTACCGGTTTTCCAACTAAGGCGATCTAGTTTAGACCAAATAATTAAAGAGCCAGATTCTGGTTTTTTGGTGAAAAAAGCTTTCTCGTACTTTGCTGGAATTGCTTTTGCTGTTGGCATTGGAACGTCTTCAAGTGAGCCGCTTTTCATTTCATCAACATCTAAATATGTATGATGCGGCTCTCCGCCGGCTTGCCAGCTCCACACATCAACACGCTTACACTGTGAAATAGATGAGTTAGGTAAACCCATACCAAACTTACCCATACCACCGGCATCTTTACGGTGCGTACCGCCACCAAACTGCATGGCAACTCTCAAAGTATCGAGGTCCATACCAACACCATTATCCCAAAGGGAGATTTCTGAAACGGTGAAATTTTTACGGGCTTCTTGTTGTTCTTCTATAAAGCCGACCTCTACACGAGTAGCGGTTGCTTGCAAGCTATTATCAATTAACTCGGCAAGCGCATAGGCAGTATTGTTGTAACCATTATCTCTTAAAGATTCGATTACGGTTTCTGCACTTAAAAATCTATTACTCATTTTTTAGTTTCCTTTTCTGCCCACATATCATTCCAATAGCCAAATGCTAGGCTAATACTTTGAAATTCGGGTATGTTGTCCATTACGGTATAAATATTACACTCTTTATTACCGCCACTTTTATAACCACGCATAGCACGGCCAGCCATTTGTAAATACTGTACTAATGAGTTCATTGGCTTAGCGATGACTGTGACATTTGTTTTAGGGGCATCAAACCCTGCAGTTAGCACGTTAAAATTAACTAAAACTTGTAAATTACCATTTTTGTATTGTGCTATTTTTGCTCTTCGACTCTCTGCTGTATCATTTTTACTATCAATAGAAGCTGCTTTGATACCTTGGTATGCAAGTGCTGTCGCTAAATTTATTCCATGCTCGACAGTACATGCGAAAACAATAATTTGAGAACCAAGTTTACATTCTTCGATTATAGTTTTTAATATTTGCTGATTACGTTCTATATTATTTGCAAGTGCATTCATTGTTTCAACGCCGCCAGCATCTTTTAAAGCGTATGCAGCAATACCTGAATGATCATAATTTAACGACTTAAAATTAGCTTTTGCTAAATATCCCTTCTCAACTAAGTAATCTATTGGTGATAAATAGCCTGAAATTTGCATAGAAACTTTATTGTTATAGAAAAAATTTGCTAAGCGAGCATCTTCTTCTGATAAACCATCTTCAGAATAACTTCTACCAGGGGTCGCAGTTAAGCCGATCAGGTCTGCGTGGAATGATTCATCGTCAATAAAATCTTGAACAACTTCTTGAAACTTTGGCGCGACAGCCTTGTGAGCTTCATCAAAAATTACTAACGTTACTTTTTCAGCAAGCTTGCTATATAAAAGTTGGAGTTGCCTTGAGTTACTTTTACGTAGGCTTAGAAATTTATGTAAGCCAGCAACTACAAAGCCAGAATCAATACCACTCAAACTTTCAGTTGAACTTGAGTAAAAGCCATAAAGTGAAGTAGAGCGATTACCTAATGACTTCCATGCTTTTGAAAACTCGGTATAAGCCTGCGAACAAAGCTCTTCTCTATCGGCTAACCAAAGTACTAAGTTATTTTCAGATTGCCTTAAATGCTCAGCAGCAATATTCATTGCCGTACGTGTTTTACCAGCACCTGTAGGTAAGTGAATTAGAACGCGTTTTTTTTGTTGTTGGAGGTCGTATAATACTTGTTTGCTTATATTTTGCTGGTAGGGATAAAGCCCATAGTCAGGAGTAATACACGTAATACTCTCTAATAGATTATCTTGTTCAAGCTGGCTTTCATATAAAGAAGAAAGCCCTAATAAAGCTGCAAACTTGTCAGGATTTTCTGCTGACCAGCTTATAACAGCATTGTAATGTTCGGGTTTAATTTGTTTGGCTTGAAGCTCAAAGCTTGGGAATAAATCAACCAATTGTAATGCTGATAAACGTTCAATTAATTTATTACGGAGCTGCAAATCAAATATAAAATCAACTTGTTTAACACTTGCAACAATACCTGCTAGCTTATTTTTATTATAAGAACTACTCTCTGATACTTGATTCTCAGCTGCATTAATATTGAGTACAAAAGACATTACATTTTTTGGAAGAAAGCTTAATAGCTCATCCTCAGAAAAGTTTGATAGAATTTTTGCCAGCATTGATATCCCTTTCAATATGAAGTCTAATCTTTTTATTGCTAAATCAAAGTATTAGATAAGTAAAAATGTATAATACAAATAAAGGTACAAATTTGTAACCCAAAAGGCAAATTTTTTATTAATAACAACTGTACAAATAACCAGTTAATTGTAAATTAGAGCTTTCTCTCAGCTGATAATCCGTATAATATGTGCGGCGTTGGACAATTTCTCCAGGAGCAGTTTTAAGCATGAAAGCTAAATTTACAGGGCACGACACCTTCCCCTTACGCTACGGATGGCTATTCAAAGCTATTAATCACTTGAATAATAAAAGCAATTTTTCGTCTAGCGAAGATAGTATTCGCAATTCTGTTGTTGAATTAGGTGTTGGTAAAAATATGGTAAAAGCGATTCAGTATTGGGCTGAATCAAGCAACGTAATAAAAAGAAGTCCTCAAAGTGATTATGGTCATTATGTGACAGATAGTGGTAAATACTTGTTTGGTGCTTTAGATAAAAAAGGACAAGATCCTTTTTTAGAAATGCCTGGTTCTATTTGGTTACTACACTTCTGGTTAAATTTTAATAATGAAAGCCTTACAGCTTATCGTTACTTTTTTAATTATTCTAATGTTCAATATTTTGAGAAAAGTAAACTTACCGATGATTGCTATGACGATGCAAAACGATTAGTAAAAACAGAAATTGGTAATCCTAGTACTCTAAAAAAAGATGTAGACTGCTTTTTAAATACTTACAGTAAAAAACAAAAAAATAGTACTGCTAAAAAAATAACTAAAGTCGATGAAGATCACTTTACTTCACCTCTTTCTGAGCTGAACTTATTACAAGATAACGGTGGTGGATTCTATATAAGCAATCTATCTGAGCGCCCTGAATTACCTGTTGAGATATTTATTTTTGCGTTACTTGAATTTTTTAATAACGAAACTCAAGATTCAAACGTTGGTACTATCGATTTTGACTCGCTTCTAACAAAACCTTGCTCTCCGGGAAGGATTTTTAGGCTTTCAGAATCGGGCTTAGGTCAAAAGTTAGACGAGGCTCAAGAATTTACTGATAAGCACGTAACTTGGGTTGATTCATTAGGATTGAGACAAGTAAGTATATCAGATGATATAAAAAACAACGCTATCAATTACTTAGATATGTACTACGGTAAATAATATGTCAGACACTTTAATTACAATAAATCAACGCTACAAAAGTTCGACACGAATTGATACTGAGAGTACTGATTTTTCTCCATTTATTGATGAATTTGTATTGCATGGCACAGCCATTAATGTACTTGATACCATTAGCCGTGAATTTGAAAATAGCACTCAACGCGCTTTTACTATTACTGGGCCTTATGGGTCGGGTAAATCAACCGTTGCCTTATTTTTATCATGCTTGCTTTCTATAGATGTTGAGCAACGTACCTATGCATTGCAAAAGCTGAATAATGGTCAAAATATTATTACTGATTTTGATAAACGCTTTGCATTAAAAAATGGCTGGCAAACAGTTAAGCATGTATGTGGTTTAGAAGCGCCAGCGAACAGTATTTTAGTTAGCTTACTTAATGCATTTGATGAAGACTTTGATAAAACAGAAATAGCTAATTTTGATGATGATAAATGCTTAGCTGAAATAAAAAAATTATTACAGAAACCCAGTAAAAATGAAGACGGTGTTTTAATTTTACTTGACGAAATGGGTAAAGCTTTAGATTACCAGTCTCGTGAGAACAAAGACTTACATTTATTTCAATCTTTAGCTGATATTGTACAACAAGCAAAACGCCCTGTGTTGCTTATGGGGTTTTTACATCAAGCTTTTTCGGATTATGCTAAAAATAAAGATGTTAAAACTCAAAAAGAATGGAGCAAAGTACAAGGCCGCTACCGTGATTTGAGCTTCAACCCATCAATTGATGAATCTTTAACTCTCGTGGGTGATTCTATTTATAGAGCACCTAAAATAGCTGATGCTATTGAATCAAAGTATGCCAATTTAGTTAATACTGTAAGTGGTGCTTTTGCTAATCAAAATAAAAACGTCAATGCACTGAGTAAAACGTTACCATTAGATCCTATTGTCAGCTTATTGCTTGGCCCTGTTTCTCGTCGTCGTTTTTCTCAGAACGAGCGTAGCTTATTTGGCTTTTTAGCCTCACATGAAAAACATGGTTTTAGAGAGTTTTTAAATAATAGCTACAGTGAGTTTAATGAAGAGCTCGCTTTGTATCGCCCAGAAATGTACTGGGATTACCTTTACCATAATTTACATCACCTAATTGTTACCTCGCAGGACAGTAAAGCATGGCTCGAAGGCTCTGATGCAATATATAGAGCAGAGCAAAAAGGTGGCGTGCTCCATATAGCTATTACTAAGCTTATTGCGCTATTAACTATTTTTGGTTTTCATCATCAGTTACATGCAAAACGAAACTTCATAAAAGAATATTTTGTATGTCGAGGCTATAAAATTGAAGATGTTAATGATGCGATTGCGGAATTAGAAGCAAGCACTGTTGTTATTTATCGCCAGAAACATGATGCTTTATTTGTGTTTCAGGGCAGCGATATAGATATTAATAACCTTATTAGTGAACAGATTGAAGTTGTTAGTGAAGGTATTGATTGGACTGAAGCATGTGCGACACCACAGAATATTTTAGCGACAGCACATTACCACAAAACAGGTACCATGCGCTGGGCAACAACTAAACTTTTAAATAAGTTTGATGCTCAAGTATTTGAGTCGTTTGTAACAAAACCTAAAACAGGTGAAGCATTTTTATCTTTTGTTCTACCAACAAATCCTGATGTTGCCAAAACACTTAAAGAAAATGCTAAAACAATGCCATTTGTTGTAATTGGTACTTTTAATGATTTTAGTAATTTAAAAACAGCTGCAATTGAGTTGATAGCACTTCGCAAAATATTAAAAGATGAGAAAAAAATTGCTCATGATTTAATTGCTAAGAATGAGCTTGAGAGCCGAATAAAGTTTGCGCAATCAAATGTAGAAACTGAACTACAAAATGCTTATAAAAATGCTAGCTGGTCATACTTAGGCAAAAAGTTAGCATTACTTCCTGTGACAAAAATAGCGTCTGATATTGCAGAAGTCATATTTAGTAAGTCGCCTCCGGTAATAAATGAGTTAGTTAATCGCTCTAAACCTTCGGGCAGTGCAAACAGTGCAATACGAAAATTAATGAATGCAATGTTTGAGAGCGGCGATAAAAAAGATCTTGGGTTTGATGATAAATCATTCCCTCCAGAAAAGGGTCTTTACCTATCTTGTTTGAAGAGTAAAGGTTGGCACTGCGAAACACCTGAGGGTTACTTATTCCCGAGTGAGTGGAATAAAGAATCTATAAATGCTAACCCCAAAATGCATGAATTATTTGAAAGCGGTTTTGAGTTCATAAAAAATAACTCAGCTACAAAACATGTAACAATGGCTGAACTTTATGAAATGTGGATGTTACCACCGTTCGGTTTAACCGCAGGGTTGTGTCGCATATATGGTTTAGCATTATTAAAGGCGCTTGAAGGGCAAGTTGCTTTTTATGACTGGGATTCGACAAAGCAGTTTGTTTTTATACCTGAACTTGACGAAGAATTAGTTAATAAAATATATAAACACCCGATTGAAGCAGGCGTTAGGTACTTTAAAATATCAGAAATCCAAAGCCATTTATTGGATAACCTCGCTAAAGCAACTTTAGGTGAAGCTAAAAAAGATGATGCCATTTTAAATATTGCTAAGCATATTGTAGGTATTGTTCATAAACTACCTACATGGGTAAAGAAAACAAGTGGCGAAAGCTTTACTAGCTCAAATGAAAGTGGATTAACTAAGCAAGCGAGAGACTTTAGAAATAAAGTGATCGCCGCAAATGATCCATATAAATTAGTGTTGGATGATTTACCCGCTGTTTTTGGCTTTAAACAAGATGACCCTGAAGTTGAAGAAAAGCTAGGCGCATATCTTAAAACTGCGATAGAAGATTTAAGCGCGCAGCACGAAATGCTACTCAACGGCTTTAAGCAGATTATTATTAACATGTTAGGCGAAGATTTTAATAGTGTTTTAAAAGCTCGCTGCGACATAGTTGAAAAAGAAGCTAAACGCCCTAAAGTAAAAGATTTAGCAAATCGCTTGTCACAATTCATTGATGGTAAATCTAAATTTGAGTTTGTAATTAATATATTAACGGGTGTGCCTGAGCCTAAATGGACAGACAAACTTTTGCGTACTGGACTAGATGAACTACAAAATTTATGCGTGCAATTTAGACGTATTGAATCTTTTAGCAATTTTCAGGCTAAAGGCTCATCGAAACCCATTGCTTTTATAACTACAGACAACGATGGTAATCATCAAGAATATAGTAGCTTTACTAAGCATGATTTAGCTGCTGACGGTGACGTTCAAGCAGCTGTGAATAACATTGAACAAGCTATTGCCGAAATGCCAAAAGAAAAGCAACTGGCTGCACTTACGAACTTATTAACTAATTTGATGGATCAAACACAAATAGAGGTGCCAAATGACACAGAAAGTTAAACATGTTTTAGGCCTCTCTGGCGGTAAAGACAGTAGCGCTTTAGCTCTATTTGTTAAAGAAACTTATCCTGAACTAGACGTAGAGTACTTCTTTACCGATACGGGTTATGAGTTACCTGAAACAAATGAGTTTATTGATCAACTTGAAGAAAAGCTTGGTTATATTCATCGATTAAACGCGCGTTCTTTAAATAATATTGAAGGCCGTGGTGAAAAAGACTTTGCTCATCTTTTAAAAGAGCATGGTAATTACTTACCTTCTCAAAGAGATCGGTGGTGTACTGTTCAAATGAAGCTAAAACCTTTTGAACAGTGGTTAGATAGCTTTATTAAAGATGGTTACAAAATAAAAAACTATGTTGGCATAAGAGCAGATGAGCCTGAACGCGTAGGCTATATGACAATTGAAAAGCCAATTGAATCTGTTTTTCCCTTTAGAGAACACGGCATAGTAAGAAGTGACATCGAAAATATATTACAACGCAATGGTTTAGAACTGCCTGAATATTATAAATGGCGCTCTCGCTCTGGTTGTACATTTTGTTTTTATCAGAGAAAAATTGAATGGGTTAAGCTTATGGAAAAGCACCCTGATTTATTTGAAGAAGCCAAAGCTTTTGAAAAAGGCGATGACAACAATACTACTGTAGGTGAACGCTTTTATTGGATGGGTCAAGGCCAGCCATTAGAAACATTAGAAGACCCAGCAGTACAAAAAAGAATTATTGAAAATCACGAGAAGAAAGTTGCTCGCTTTAACAAGAAAAAGCGTCGCAATGCACTGTTAGGCGACTTTAACGGTGTATGTGAATTCAATGAATTAGATGATATTTATGATGAAGCAGAAGGCGGTGGAGCCTGTGTAACATGCTATAAATAATAAGAAAGCGGCTAAATAGCCGCTTTTTTTATAGCTGAAATCAATAGATTAATATCTGCGGTGGTGATTTCGTTCGTAAAACTTATGCGAAAAGTAAATTCAGCTTCTTCACGACTCAGACCTAATGCAGTTAAAACATGTGACGCTTCAATTTCTTTAGAAGAGCAAGCGGAGCCTTGAGCTAAACAAAAGAGCTCTTCATTGTCTCGTACCAAAATACCTACATTTGTTTTAGGTAAAGTTAAAGAAACCATATGCGGTAAAGCTTTTTCATTACCGTTTATAGAAAAAGGGATTTCAGCAATAGTAAGCTGCTTTAACAAGTAGTTACGTATCCCTTTATCTACAAAGCTTAGATAACTGTGTGGAAATGTATTTATTGCCGTTCCAAAACCGACTATTAGCGGCGCTGCTACTGTTCCGCCTCTAACTCCTTGCTCTTGCCCTGCACCATGAATAACAGGTGTTAGAGAGCGTTTACGCAAGTCTCGAATATAGACAGCTCCAATACCTTTTGGACCACCGATTTTATGAGCTGAAAACGACATAATATCAACATTCAGATCATCTACATCAATCTCAGTTTTCCCGAAGCTTTGCGCAGCATCACTATGAAAAAGAATATTGTGCTCAAAACATATTTCACCAATTTCGGAAATGGGATTAATCGTTCCTAATTCATTATTGACATGCATTACAGAAACAACTGCTGTAGATGGTTTGATCAGGCTTACTATGCTTTTAGGCTCAATAATTCCTTCTTTGTTTGGCAAAACAATGGACACTTCAAAGCCTTCGCCTTTTAAATACTCGCAAATAGCAAAAATACATTTATGCTCAATAGCACTAATAATAATATGATTTTTGTCTTTTGGATGATCGCTATTAAGTAATATGCTCTTGAAGGCTATATTATTAGACTCAGTAGCACCGCTAGTAAAAATAATTTCACTTGGATATGCACCAATCATATCAGCAAGTTCTTCTCTTACTTTATCTACTTTTTGCAAAGCCGCTTCACCTAAAATGTGACCTGAGGCTGAGTTTGCATAACAATTATCGAATGCATCTATTAAAGATGTTTTAACTTCTGGAAGTAGTGGATACGAAGCCGCTGAATCAAGATATATCATTTAATTAATCCTTAATCTGAGCGTTTAATAATACCATAAAGTACTTAATCATTAATTTAAACCCGCTTAATAATGAATTTAAAAAAGCTAAAGCTCACGACCTTCTCTGTCTTCCTCTAGTGTGTTGTCATATTCCAAGGGGCGCTTGCCACCCTTTGTGCTAACTAGGCATGGGCTCGCCTCTCACTAAACTTCTGCTCTAAAATACCCACAAACAAATTACCAATAACTTTTAAATCATCACTTTTATTTGCAAACAAGCCAAATACCGCTAAAATAATCATTAACACCTTAATGACCGAGTAGGCACTCATTAATGAGATCGGAACAAGCTTTAAAAATGGCGCAGCGATTAGGGGATTTAATACGCCAGCACCGCACTTTGCATTACACGCAAAGCACCTTTGCAAAAATGATTGGTGTGTCGCGCTCTACTGTGCAAAAACTTGAGCAAGGCGAGACAGTTAAAAGCGATATTTTATTTGAAGCTTTAGTCGTGCTGCAATTACAAGGCTCGCTCATGGATGAAGTTAATGAATTAGCCGCCGATGTAGGTGGCTACAACGCACGGCAACGTAAAACCAATAAAGTGCAGGTTATTAACGATGACTTCTGAATGTTATGTGTTTATTGACGGACTTGAAATTTATTATTTAAAGTATGGCGCTTTACGAACACAAGCGACATTGATGTTGTACGCTTAACAAGCGTGATTTCTACTATTGAATAAAAAACTCAAAAAGCGGTTATGCACTTCAAAATTGAATCTGCGTTATGTTTAGCGCGATATAAATCACGCTAAACGTTTTTTGTTACTTTTTTCTTAGCCAAAAAAGACTCGCAGGCACCGAAATCCACGCCTGCTTACCTAACGAATCAAGATAAACAGCTACTTCTTCTTTACTGCCTGGGCTGAAATATGACGGCTGTTGTTCTTTTAGTTTTTCTTGCCCTGTAAGTATTTTGCTAAAGTGTTTATTTTGCTGCTGGAGCATTTTTTTATATTCGTTAGCTGGTTTTGAATCACCATGTTTTACAAAAGCACTTAGCGCACGGCTTGCTGTTGCATGTAGTTCTTGAAAATCAAAGTCGGCCAATAGAGCATCCAACTTGTCCCATTGTTTATCAATGATTAGGCAGTTCATTAATAAAAAGCGGTTTGCTTGATTGTCGTTTGGGTTTAGCGTTAACAACTCTTCGAGTTCTGACTGTGCTTTTTGGGTATAACCGTGCAGTGCGTGTATTCGCGCGCGATGCGCGCGCAGCATCATATAAGGGCGGGTTTCGTGCAAGCCCCAAAAGTGCCCTGTGTTGTCTTTAATAAATTGCTTTGTTATGAGCCCTTCCATCATTTCTAAAAGCATCTGCATTGGCTCAAGTGCTTTTAGTTCTGTATCGGCAAGTACCAGTTCAAGTAATTCATCAAGCTCATCTAATTCATTTGATTCTTCGTCTAAAAAGTTGTTGTTAAATTGTGCCTCATCTTCATCACTTAAAGTTAGGTCGTTACTAAATCGAAGTTCAAAAATAGCGTCGGCCATAAAATACACATAATTACGTTTATATTCTTGGGCGTTGTATTGGGCAAATTCACCAAATTCTTTGGCTGCTGCTTTTTCATTAGAAAATGCTTTTAAAACACTGCTTAAGTTATTAAGTGCCTGTTTTTGCCCTGCATCAAGCATACGTTTATTTATATTTTTAAGCGCCTGTAAAACCCCTTTACAGTAACTTGGTAGGGGCATGTTCGGCTTTAACGAATCCCGATAGTCTTGCTTGGATAGGCTGCATTTTGCTGGCATTTTTAATTCGTTTTGAATTACTTTATCCATGCTTTGGTTATACAGAGCCATTAAGCTTTCGAGGTATTTTAGCTCGCTTTCTTTTTGAAAGTTAATATCTCCAAATAAATCAGGTTGCCACTCACTCGGGGTGAGCATTTGAGGTAATGCACCTAACCCCATTAAATAACCTTGTATAAAATAGTAGTTTGGTTGTTTAGTGCTTAATTCACTGAGTTTTATAACATTGTTGCGAATTTTAGTTGGCGACATAACGTGCCCTGCTATGTATAAATTTATTATTAGTGTACCCATAGATAAGGTTACCAACAACGCTAGTTTGGTTGTTTTATCCTAAAATGAATTTTTAACGAAATATTTACAAATTTAAACAAACCCGCGCCGCTAAAATACAAAAGCTGGTTTATACTGTTGTAATAATGAGCAAAAATAATAACTATGAGGCGTAATGAATAAATTAATTACCGTATTTTTATGTTTGCTGTTTACGGCTCCATTTAATGTATTTGCTTGTGAAAGAACCTTTAGCGTGGCATCGCACGATGCTTTTTGGCCGCCTTATGTAATGGGCATTAACGGTAAGCTGCAAGGCTCGGAGGTTGATGCACTTAACATTATATTTGCTGACTCCCCTTTTTGTTTTGAAGTTAAGTTGCTACCAAATTCTAAGCGGGCTTTTATTGAGCTTAAATACGGCCGTATTGATTTAGGATGGGCTGCAAGTTATACAGATGGGCGCGCTAAATATGTGCACTTTAGTGATAACTACCGAACTGAAGTTATGCGCTTATACGAAAACAAAAACAATACGCATGTAGTTAAAAGTTTGGATGATATTTTTAATCAAGGTTTAACCATAGGCGCTAACTTTGGGAGCTACTACGGCGAAGAGTTTGAAAAATATAAAACAACGCATAAAAAGCAGATTGAATACACCAGTGCAACCAGTAAACGCTTTGAAATGCTTAATAAACAACGTATTGATTTTGCTATTGAAGACGAGTTAGTGGGTGCTTATTTTGGCCAAAAGGGCTCAAATATAAAATTAGTAACCAACATTGAGTATGTAAATAAAGACGATATTTATTTAATGTTTAGCAAAAAAACGGTGTCGGTTACTGAGCTTGCAGTAATTAATGAGCATATAAACAAAAACAAAACAGCACTTAAAGCGCTGTTTAAATACTAGGAGTGTAATGAAAACTTTATTTTTAACATTTACTACACTGCTATTTACTCACGTTAATGCCCTTGCGTGTTCAAAAACATTGGTAATGGGCACTAACGAAACCAATTGGCCGCCTTATCTTGTTAAACAAGGTGATACATTTTTAGGCACAGAAGTGGATGCTGTAAACGCTATTTTTAAAGATTCAAAATTTTGTATTAAATGGACTTATTTTCCGAGTTTTTCGCGTGTTCAAGCTGAGCTTAAAAATGGCCGAGTAGATATGACCTACGCGGCAAGTTACACAAAAAAACGCGCACAATATGCGCACTTTAGTTTGCCCTACCGCGAAGAAGTTATACATCTTTATAAACATAAAGATTCGCCTGATGTAACAAGCTTACCTGAGCTTTTTAGTAAGGAGTTTACAGCTGGTATTAACCGAGGAAGCTTTTTTGGTAACGAGCTTGAACAGTTAAAAACTAAGTATTCAACACAGGTCGTGCTTACTGCTCAAGCAAATAATCGATTTAGCATGCTAGATAAAAAACGAATTGACTATGTTATTGAAGACTCTGCTGTTGCGCAGTACTTTGTAAAAAAACACCCCTCAATTACGCAGGTAAAATCCATTACACCAATTAACGTTAACAACGTACATTTTATGCTAAGTAAGGAGTCGCTAACACTTGATGACTTGGCAACCGTTAATCAATTAATTACTAAAAATGCAGCCGCTATAAAGTTAATTTATCAACCTGTGCATTAAAGCATGGGTAATAACTTAGCTCTTTGACTGCAACACTTCTTTAATATTACTGTAGGTGGTGCTTACGCTCCCCTCTGTAAGTAAGCAACACCGCTCACGCTAAAAATAGTGGCTTAAAATCGAGAATTGCCGTTATTTTCGCTTGGTTATAAATTAGCTGCCTTTTATCTTTCATTCGTTGTGGCTGATCTGTATAATTCGCCAGCTAATTTACCCTATTGTCTGGTTCTTGTTTGTGGCGTTTTGCTGCAGCGTACTCCTGTCAGTACTAATCTAGGATTACCCTTTTTGATCTCCACCGCAAATATTACGATGCAGTTTGGCGCAGAGCCGTTGTTTGAAAACATTTCAGCTAAATTTGGTAACGGTAACCGTTACGGTTTAATTGGCGCTAACGGCTGCGGCAAGTCGACTTTCATGAAAATTTTAAGCGGTGCGCTTGTTCCAAGTGCGGGTAATGTATCTATTACTCCAGGGTTGAAATTAGGTAACCTAAGCCAAGACCAGTTTGCTTTTGAGCAATACAGCGTTGTAGACGCGGTAATTATGGGCGACGTGGAGCTTTGGAAAGTAAAGCAAGAGCGCGAACGTATTTACTCGTTACCAGAAATGAGCGAAGACGACGGAATGAAAGTAGCCGATCTTGAAAGCGTATTTGCTGAAATGGACGGTTACACGGCAGAAAGCCGCGCTGAAGAAATTTTGCTTGAAGCGGGTATCGATAAAGAATTTCATTACGGGTTAATGGCAAACGTAGCACCAGGTTGGAAATTACGTGTGCTTTTAGCACAAGCGTTATTTGCAAATCCTGACATTTTGCTACTGGATGAACCTACCAATAACTTGGATATTCATACAATTACATGGCTTGCTAACGAGCTTAACAAACGTAAATGTACGATGATTATTATTTCGCATGACCGTCACTTTTTAAACTCGGTATGTACACACATGGCCGACATTGATTACGGCGAGCTGCGTATTTATCCTGGTAACTACGAGAAGTTTTTAGATGCTGCGGGCCTACAACGCGAGCAACTTTTAGCTGAAAATGCTAAAAAGAGTGCTGAAATTGACGAGCTACAAGACTTTGTTAACCGTTTTGGTGCTAACGCTTCTAAAGCTAAACAAGCAAGTTCGCGCGCTAAAAAAATGGATAAAATTAAGCTTGATGAAGTTAAATCTTCAAGCCGTATGAGCCCATCACTTTCGTTTGACGAAGGTAAAAAAATGTATCGTCAAGCGCTTGAAGTTAATAAGCTTGGCCATGGTTTTGATGGCGAAACATTATTTACTGGTGGCGACTTACTACTAGAAGCTGGCGCTAAGCTTGCTGTAATTGGCGAAAATGGTGTGGGTAAAACTACATTTTTACGCTGTTTAGTAGACGAGCTTAAAAGTAATGAAGGCGAAATTAAATGGTCTGAAAATGCGACCTTTGGTTATTGCCCGCAAGACAGCACTAAAGATTTTGAAAACGATTTAACGTTGTTTGATTGGATGTCGCAATGGCGTACAGCTAAGCACAACGATTTAATGGTTCGTGGCATGTTAGGCCGTTTGTTGTTTACAGCAGACGATTCAAACAAAAAAGCGCGTAACTGTTCTGGTGGTGAAAAAAACCGCCTGTTATTTGGTAAGTTAATGATGCAAGACGTTAACGTGCTTGTTATGGACGAACCAACTAACCACATGGATATGGAAGCTATTGAAGCGCTTAACAATGCGCTTAAAGACTTTGAAGGTACGCTTATTTTTGTAAGCCATGACCGTGAGTTTGTATCGTCATTAGCTACGCGTATCATTGATATTAAAGATAAAAAAGTAATCGACTTCCAAGGTACGTTTGACGAATACCTAGCAAGTTGTGAAGAGAAAAAAGCATAAACTTTTTCTAATTGCTTATAAAAACGGTGCTAAATTTAGCACCGTTTTTTTATGTGTGGAATTTGAGTTTAACTATAAAATTAATTAATAAAGGCTTAAATAAATAATTCACTAAGAGGTTAAGAGACGCTACGCTTTTAGAGTCAGTGATAAAATACTCGTTTCTGGCTTGGTTCTTCTCATTTACTCTTCTTTGGCTTCTCCTAGTGCAATAGTTTTTCAAGTAAATAATTCACTAATGATGATATAAGACGCAGCGCTTTTAAAGTAAATGATAAAATACTCGTTTTCAGGCTTGGCTCTTCTCATTTGCTCCTCTTTGGCTTCTCCTAGTGCAATAGTTTTTCAAGTAAATAATTCACTAATGGTGATATAAGACGCATCGCTTTTAAAGTGAGTGATAAAATAAAAAAGCACTGTTTTTTTGACTTTATTTTTCTTAGTTACTGCTGCTTCGCTTTTCCTTATGCAATTAATGGCTCTTATCGCAGAGCTAATTATTCACATTATTTTATTGGTAAATTCTGCATACATCACTGCTTTAAATCTAGTCATATTCTCCTGTAAGTCTTTGTCACTTAATGCTAATGTTTATGGAGTGAGTTATTTAAAACTTTAATGGCTAAACCAAGAGGTAACTATGTCTAATTGGGTTGAAGCAACAGTAAAAAGCGTAACATGGTGGAGCGAAACGCTCTTTAGCTTAACCGTTAATGCTAATGTAGAGCCGTTTAAAGCAGGGCAATTTACAAAGCTTTCTATAATGGATGGCGACAAGCGTATTGCTCGGGCTTATTCATATGTAAACGCCCCTGAAAACCCCGATCTTGAATTTTACCTTATTAACGTTATTGACGGTTTGCTTTCTCCTCGTTTAGCTACATTACAACCTGGCGAAACCGTATTAATAGAACAACACGCAACTGGCTTTTTTACCCTTGATGAAATACCACAAAGCGATCAGCTTTGGATGTTAGGTACTGGCACTGCCATAGGGCCTTTTTTATCAATATTGCAACAGCCCGATGTGTGGAAAAAATACAAAAGCATAAACTTAGTGCATGGTGTACGTTTTAATAACGATTTAAGCTATCAGGCACTTATTAACGAGTTATTAAGAGTGTACCCCGAGCAACTCAACTATATTCCTGTTGTAAGTAGAGAAGAGCCATTACAAGGCTTAAGTGGGCGGATTACTAACGCAATTGAGAGCAACGGCTTGTTTGAACATGTAAAATTAAACCCTGAGCCTAGTAATGCACAATTTATGATTTGCGGAAACCCACAAATGGTAAAAGACACCACCGCGCTACTTCTCGATAAAAACTTTACGCGTAACCGCCGTAAAGCACCCGGTAACATTACTGTAGAGCAGTACTGGTAGGCTACAGTGGTGGTATTAACTACCCGATAACGTTAAAATTTGCTATGTTGCACCCTTATACCAATATTATCAAAAATATGATCATTCTATCGCATTAAATAACTCACTAACTGCGTTAAAAATTATTCATATAGAACAACTATATGTCACAATTTTCGCCTTATTATTGTGCTATTTTCTTGACGCTATAATAGATCGCTTATTTAATGTAATTGGTATTACACGTGTTTAGTGTTCATTTTAGGAAAGTTATGAAACCGTTATCTATTATTTTTGCCTCGTTAATTACCACCGTTGCGCTTATTACTTACGCCGCAGAACAAAGCGAGCCTGAGCAAAAAGAGCAGCAAGTTGAAGCTCAAGCAAACGTTGAAAAACCAAAAGTTGAAGATGAGCAATCAGTAACTCAAGTCAAAGCTGACGACAAAGTAAATACGCTTGAATACAAAGCACCTGAGCTTAAAAAGCCAACAATTGATGCGACTAAACCAGACGATTCAAAGGTATTGGGTAACGAGCAGATTAAACCTACTGAAAAGCCTAAAAATAAAATAGAAAAAGCAGTGGCTGTAGCCGAAGCTGAAAAAGCAGTTACGCAAGCAAAAGAAGCGCTGACAGTTAAGCAACAAACTAAAGCTAAGCAATCGCGCGAATCACTTGCGGTAGTAGAGCAGTTAGTTAAAGCGTATAACGCGCGTAACATTGAAGAGTTTCTGCGGGTATATGCCGAAGATGTTGAGTTTTATATTTTCCCTAATGAGCTATTATTTAAAGGTAAAGAAAAACTAATAGAACGTTATGGGCTAATGTTTAAAAAGTTAAAGTGTATTCACTCATCACCCATTAAGCGCATAGTGCACGGTGATATAGTGATTGATCACGAACTATCAGAAACCTGCTCAACTGACGAAAAGGTAGTTGATAAACGCTCAGAACTGATTTCGAGTTACCAAATTAAAGATGGAAAAATAGTACGCGTACTGTTTTTTAGATAAAGGCTTTATATGCAAATAAATGACGACAAAAAAATTCGCTTAATGTATCGCATTGAGCCCGGTTGCCTTGGCCCTAAGGGTGCTGAGCATGTTGAAGATTTTTGTCGTTTTGCAAATAAACATATTAAGTCACCATTTTATGGCCAATTTGTATTTTTACCTCGTTACGATAAAGCCATAGACGAGCGACAATATAGCGTTAACAGCCGTAATTTATCACTTGCTCAGGCTCGAGCTTACTTAAAGCACTTTGATATTAATATTGAAGAATTTGAAGAACAACTCGACGAGCTCCTCACTAAAGCGATTGATTTATACTTTAAGCGATAGCGTTTAATTGCTGTTGCTTAGGTATTCTCCCCCTTCCACAATGCGTTTTTATTTATTTTAATTATTATTAAAAGTATAAGTAATTTCTTTCACAAAGATAAAGTAATCAGTAATAACTGAGAAAAACCAGATCGGCCAATATGTATCACTTACTTTAAAAGCGCAGCGCCTCTTAACCTCTTTGTGAATTAATTAGCTCTTTAAAAGCTTTTATTTGCACAATGAGAAGTAAAAGAGGAGTAAATGAGAAAAGCCAAAAACAGTATTTTTATGTTTTATCACTACTCTAAAAGCGCAGCGCCTCTTAACCTCTTTGTGAATTAATTAGCTCTTTAAAAGCTTTTATTTGCACAATGAGAAGTAAAAGAGGAGTAAATGAGAAAAGCTAAAAACAAAAACCAGTATATTTATGTTTTATCATTACTCTAAAAGCGCAGCGCCTCTTAACCTCTTTGTGGATTAATTAGCTAAATATTTTAAAAGCCCTAAAAACAAAAAAGCGGTGTTAATTTTAACACCGCTTAATGCGAAATATATTTAGCTGTGTGCTTTAGTAAGCTTGGTTACAACATAGGTTTTATAACATCAAACACAGCTTCTATATGGTCGTCTCTGTCGTTTAGTGCTGCTATGTAACGGTATTTTTCGCCGCCTGCGTTTTCGAATATTTCACGATTTTCGCCTTCTAGCTCTTCAAGTGTTTCTAGGCAGTCGGCGCTAAAAGCAGGGCTGATAATAGCTACATCGGTAATACCCTCATCAGGCAGGGCTTCAAGGGTTGCATCGGTATATGGCTTTAACCACTCGGCTTTACCAAATCGACTTTGAAAAGTACTAATTACTTTGTCTTTATCAAGACCTAGTTTTTCTACAACTAAGCGCGTGGTTTGTAAACATAGGCAATGGTACGGATCGCCGCGCTCTAAGAAGAGTTTAGGCATACCGTGATACGAAAAAACAATTTTTTGTGGCATACCATTCGCTTCTAAATCCTCACTAATACTATTAGCAAGGGATTCAATGTAACGGGTGTTTTTGTGATAGCCATTAACAAAATGCAGCTCTGGCACCCAGCGCCATTTACGCAGTACGCTCGATACGGCATCAAAGGTTGAGCCTGTAGTTGGGCTAGAATATTGCGGATACATTGGCAGTATAATAATACGCGTTAAGCCTTTATCTCGTAGCTCTTCAAGGCCTGCCTCTATTGAAGGATTGCCATAACGCATAGCCATTACCACTTCAGTATTTGTATACCCTTGCTGTTTTAATAAGGTATTTAGCTTTACGCTTTGTTGGCGAGTGATGTGAGTAAGCGGTGAACCATTTTCGGTCCATATACTTTCGTATAATTTAGCCGAACGCTTAGGGCGCACACGTAAAATAATGCCATGTAATATTATCATCCATACTAGGCGTGGTATTTCTACAATGCGTGGATCTGATAAAAACTCACGTAAGTATATACGAAGCGCAGCAGCTGTTGGTGCATCAGGGCTACCTAGGTTAGTAAGCAGTATTCCCGTTTTTTGGTTAAAACGCCCATCATGGGGATTGTCAGTAACCGCAGAAAATCGCGACACAGAGTGCTCCTTCAAGCAAATTCAATAATGTATTTTATGCACATTGTAACGAAAAAAACTGCCGTTTAGATCAATCATTTAGCAGTTTTAACCATAATTCTAAATGGGGCTGGTTTTTTAGATTCTAGTTGCTGCAGTTTTTCTATTGATTTACGGCTAAATACATGACCTTTAGGCAGCAACATTATACCCGAATGGCTGTGCAGAGCATGGCCGAGTATCATTTGCTCTTTGAGTTCATGGGCATTACAAATTAGTACTGATCCTGCTGAACTTTTTTGTTCGTGTAGTTTTGCATGGCTTGCTTCAAGCGCACGAACTATTTTAGGGTGGTAAAACGAACCACTATAAAGTTTTACACTTTCGAGTGCGTCCTCATGGCGTTGCTTTTCATCGCTTGCATTACTTTGTTCAAACGCATCCCAGTAATCGCGCGCTAACCCTAATACCATAGCCCCTATCGGTATGTCGTTTCCAGCAAGGCCTTTGGGCATTCCATTTCCGTTAAAACGTTCAAACTGATAATAAATAGCATCCGACAAATCGTGTAAATGTATTGCTGGCATTAGCATTAATTGTGCAGTACTTGGGTGAGTATAAAAGGTCTTACGCTGTTGCTCATTTAACCGATTTAACGGTTTTTTATAAAGTTCAGGGTCCATAGCAAGCAAACCTATTTGTGCTAAATAACCAGCCATTGGGGCAAGATCAATGCTTTTTTGCGACAGGTTTAGGTAAAGCGCTATTTGTGTGCAGGTATTTGCAATATTTTGTGCTTTGTTGCCATCAAGGTAAGGATTCGCGTTAACAAAATTATATAGCAGCTCAACGGTCGATTTGTGCTCTTGTTTTTCGCGTTCGTTGGCGTCTTCAAGCTTTTTTAAAACTTGTTTGATTTGTAAGGTACGTTTTTCTACTCGTTGCTCTAACGTGTTGTTTAGCTCAAGTAGTTCTTGGTTTTGTGCCTTAACTTGTGTTTCTAATTTTTTGTTTTGCTTTTTTAGCGCAAATTTTTCTAGGCTATCTTTAATGCTTCGAAGTAATAAGTCGTTTTGCCATGGTTTTTGAATATAACCATTTATTTGCCCTTGGTTAACAGCCGCTAGGGTTGTTTGTATATCGGCGTAACCGGTTAATAAAATGCGTTGAGTGTCGGGTGCCAGCGCACGCGCTTTTTCTAAAAACTCGGCACCGTTCATTACTGGCATCCGCATGTCACTAATAATTAAACCAAATTCATGATTTTTAAAAAGTGTTAATGCGTTTTGCGGATTATCGCAAACAATAACCGTTAAGCCATTTACTTCAAGTAGTCGTGTTAACGTGCGTAGTACTATTTCGTCATCATCAATACAAAGTACATCAACCTGATTCATTGGTGTGTTTGGTGTTACTTGAGTCATTGCGCCGCCTTTAAATTACTTCTGGCTAAATAATAGCTTAAAAAAACATCCGTGACCTGTTTATGCTTACCTTTTGTATAGAGTAGAAGTCACTTAATGTGGTTATTATCTATAAGTAGATAAATGCTCACACTAAAGTTGCAAATTTACATGTAGACGACTAAACGTTAAGTATAAAGTTATCTATATGGATGAAAGGAATGAATGGATCAGATGGTAATTTTGAACGTGCTTTTTTAAACGAACAAAAGCTGCGCTTGGCCGCAGAACAATTACTTAAAGATAAAAGCACCGTTTTAGTTGCCATAAATAATGAATTACAAAAAAAAGTAGCCGATTTAGAACACCAGCAAATGCTGTTTGTGCAAACCGAAAAAATGGCAACCTTAGGAACGCTTTGTGCAGGCGTAGCCCATGAAATAAATACCCCGCTTGCCTATGCAATGAGTAATATAGAAAGCTTACAAAATTCTACCCCTTTGCTCATCACGTTGCTAAAGCTTAACGAGCAATACTTAAACAACGAAATTAAAGAGAGCCGTTTTAAACACGAAATCGACATACTCAACTTACAGTATCCGTATGCGTGGCTTTATAACAATTTGCAGGGACAAGTTAACGACAGCGTTGAAGGACTCAAACGAATAAAACAAATTGTGCATGACTTATTAAACTTTGCCCACCCCTCCTCCTCGCAAGATAAGCAACTAACCGATGTAACAACGGGTGCTAATAATGCTTTAAGGTTATTAAGTAACAAACTCAAACTATGCGAGATAAAAACGCGGTTTGAACCACTACCACTTATTTGGTGCAATTTATCATCAATTAATCAAATTTTTGTAAATCTCTTAATGAATGCTTGGCAAGCATGCGAGCTTGATTTAGAAAAAGGCTGCATTATTGAGGTGAATATTTTTGAACTAGACACAAATATCTGTATTGAGGTAAAAGATAATGGCTGTGGAATGAGTGAAGACACAATAGCGCATATGTTTGACCCTTTTTATACAACAAAAGAAGTTGGAGAAGGTACCGGTATGGGTATGACACTTGTATACGCTATGGTGAGCGATCATGGCGGAAAAATAGAAGTTAACAGCACATTAGGGACAGGTACGACCATCCGCTGCCTATTACCTTTAAAAGTATAAACAAACGAGCAAAACCACAATGTAAATAAAAAGTTAATAGATCTTTTTTTGAAGTTTAATGCCCTTGCAGCATGTATTTTAATCGATTAAAGGTGGTTTTTTCTTATCTTGAAATTTATTTGCATACTTAGACCAAATATTTAGTTTTTTTCATTTCTTTTTGTTTGCATATGTTGCTAGGATGTTTGCAACAGGTTATGAGCATCATAACCACACACATATTATAAGAACACAAAAAAACAGGGTCGTCACTATGCCAACATACCGTTTAAACACACTTGCTGTAGCCGTTGCTTTCGCGTTTAGCGCACCAAGCATTGTTAACGCAGAAGAAGCACCAGTGCAAGCTGCTAAAAACATTGAGCAAATATCTGTATTAGGATCGCGTGTATCTAACCGTACTTCTACTGAGTCTTCTTCTCCTATTGATTTAATTGACGCAGATGATTTAACCAAAGGTGGTTTTACCGAGCTTGGCCAAAGCCTGCAAGCGACAGCGCCTTCATTTAATTTTTCGCGTACACAAGTATCTGACGGTTCTGATTTATTTAGACCCGCCACACTTCGTGGCTTACAGCCAGATCAAACTCTTGTATTAGTAAATGGTAAACGTCGCCATAACCAATCAATTTTTGGCCTTAACGGTACAGTAGGCGCAGGCGCTGCGGGTACTGATATGAATGCGATTCCGCTAACGGCCCTTAAAGGCGTTGAAGTATTACGCGATGGCGCAGCGGCGCAATACGGCTCTGATGCTATTGCAGGCGTAATTAACTTATCTCTTAATAACTCAACCGGTATTACAACGGGTTTTGTACAATACGGCGGCACAAGTGAAGGTGACGGCGACACTATTTCAGCAGGTTTAAACCGTGGTTTTGAATTAGGTAACGAAGGCGGCTTTATTAACCTATCGCTTGAGTACCGTGATGCCGATGGCACTAACCGCGCCGAGCGTGATACGGGGGGGTCGCTTAATGTTGAACCAGGTACGTTAAGTGAAGACGTACGCTGGGGCCAAGGTAACTCAGAAAGTGAATTTACGTCGTTATTTTACAACATGGCATTACCAATGGGCGACGGCGAGCTTTACTCGTTTGGTGGCTACTCTGAGCGCACGGCGCTGGGTAATGGTTTTTACCGTAACTTTAACGAAGCGTCTAAAAACGTAACTCAAGTATATAGCGATGGTTTTTTACCGCGCATATATAACGAAGCACAAGATATTTCAGTCGCGCTTGGTTTTAAAGGCGATATAAACACAGATTGGAATTACGATGTATCGGCCGTTTATGGTGAAAACCAATACGACTTTACATCACGTAATACATTAAACGCTTCTTACGCGGCTGAGTATTTATTTAACAACCCAAGTGCAAGCGATGCCGATATTGCAGCAAATTCAGGCCCTAGTGGCGGTTACTCAGGTGGTTTTAGATTTGATCAAACAACGGTTAACCTTGATGTAAACGGTATTGTAGATATTGGCCGTGGTGAACCTTTATATGTAACAGTAGGCGCTGAATACCGTAAAGAAAACTACGAAATAGTACCTGGCGATGAAGCATCATACGCCTGTGGACTAGCAAATATGGATACCTCGTACCCATCAGTAAATGATCCAGACCAATTTGCACAGTGTGGTTTTCAGGCTTATAACGGCCTACGCCCTGAAGCGGCTAACGATAGTGACCGTAACAGCTACGCAGTTTATGTAGACGTAGAAACTATGATCACCGATGCATGGAACGTCAGTGGTGCGCTACGTTATGAAGATTTCTCAGATGCTGGGGATGATTTAATTGGTAAATTAGCAACACGTTATGAATTTTCAGATGACTTTGCCGTACGTGGTGCGGTATCTACTGGTTTTAGAGCACCATCACTTCAACAAAGTGGTTATACAGCCTTTACAACTAACTTAGGCTCAGACGGCACATTAACGCAGTCGTTCACTGCAAACACCGGTACAGCCTTCCCAAGTGCGTTAGGCGTAGATAGCTTAGAGCTTGAAACTTCAACAAACTACAGTGCTGGTTTTGTTTACGATGTAACAAGCGAGCTTTCGCTAACGGTTGATTTCTACCGCGTAGAAATTGAAGACCGTATTACACTTGGCAGCTTACTTACGGCTGACGACGTATCGTTTAGCGGTGATGCAGTTGCAGCGCTACAAGCAACAGGCGCAGTGCAAGCTAACTACTTCTCAAACTCAGTTGATTCTACTACGCAAGGTGTTGATATTATTGCATCGTACCGCACTGAAGTTGAAGGCGGCAATTTAGGAGTAACCTTTGCAGGTAACCTAAACGATACTAAAATTGACGGCGTAAATGCTGAAGACGGTATTCCTGAAGCGGTTGCTTTTGATGATTTACAACGTAGCTTTTTTACCGACGGACAACCTAGTGAACGTGCAACGCTTACGTTTGACTACGAACGCGATGCCTACACATCAACCATTCGCTTTAACTACTTTGGCGAAACAGACGTAAAATACTTTGGTAATGACCATATTTCATTACCAGGTGAGCTTTCGCCTACCGGTTCATTTAAACCAACAAGTACGGTTGAATCTGCTGTGTTAGTTGATTTAAATGTTAGTTACCAAATTAACGACATGTTTGCGCTTTCGGTGGGTGCCGATAACGTATTTGACGAAACGCCAGACGAGCTAGGCGACGACGAAGTACTTAACTTCATCACCAACGGTGCATTTAAATACCCTGTACGCGCATTGCCATACGGCTTTGACGGCAGAACGTACTATGCAAAAGTAAGCTTTGAATTTTAATTATTTGAGCTAAACCTTGTTACTAAGCGCAGTTATTTACTGCGCTTTTTTTATGCGTTTTTATTATTAAAAAAGTACCTGTTGGGCATTAAAAATACTTGCGCGGTTGAAAATTCAGCCTACAATCGCCATCTCTTAAATAGGCTAATATAAAAGCCTCTTTATTATTTAACTTAAAATAACCATTGGCTGATAGGAAATATATGACTAAAAAATCTAAAGCAAAAACCGCAAACACCAGCGCGGTAGATACAGGGCGAGGCGTTATAAACCACAATGCACTAGCGGCGATGGTCACCTCTAAATTATTTAAACCACAAGTGGTTAAAGCTAAAAAAGGCAAAGGCTCGTTTAAACGCAGCAACAAGCATTCAGGACAAGAGTCCTATTTAATCGCGGCTTAAATAGCACCGATCAAATAGGGCTTTTGAATATAGTAAGCGAGGTTTTATACCTCGCTTTTACTTTTAAAGCATACAAGCCACGTTACATAAGCGCGAAATAAATTCGCACCTACGGGTTTGGTGTTTGCACGATGTAGGTGAGGTTTTATACCTCGCTTTCACTTTTAGAGCATTAAAGCCATGTTACATGAGCGCGAAATAAATTCGCACCTACGGGTTTGGTGTTTGCACGATGTAGGTGAGGTTTTATACCTCACTTTCACTTTTAGAGCATTAAAGCCATGTTACATGAGCGCGAAATAAATTCGCACCTACGGGTTCGGTGTTGATGTAGGTGAGGTTTTATACTTCGCTTTCACTTTTAGAGCATTTAAGCCACGTTACATGAGCGCGAAATAAATTCGCACCTACGGGTTTGGTGTTTGCAAGATGTAGGTGAGGTTTTATACCTCGCTTTTACTTTTAAAGCATTTAAGCCACGTTACATAAGCGCGAAGTAAATTCGCACCTACGGGTTTGGTGTTTGCACGATGTAGGTGAGGTTTTATACCTCGCGTTCACTTTTAGAGCATTTAAGCCATGTTACATAAGCGCGAAGTAAATTCGCACCTACGGGTTTGGTGTTTGCACGATGTAGGTGAGGTTTTATACCTCGCTTTCACTTTTAGAGCATTTAAGCCACGTTACATTAGCGCGAAATAAATTCGCACCTACGGGTTTGGTGTTTGCACAATATAGGTGAGATTTTATACCTCGCTTTTACTTTTAAAGTATTAAAGCTAAATTACATAAGCGCGAAATAAATTCGCAGCTACGGGTTTGCTGTTTGCACGATGTAGGTGAGGTTTTATACCTCGCTTTCACTTTTAGAGCATTAAAGCCACGTTACACGAGCGCGAAGTAAATTCGCACCTACAAGTTTGTAGAGCACGGTGGTTTAAACTGCTGTGCTGAATTTTTAACTGTTTGTGATGGGTTTTCACCAAATAGTTGCGTGTAATCTTTAGCAAATTGTCCCGCATGCCAAAATCCCCAGTTGGCTGCGATTACTGAAATTGGCTTATCTTGGTTTAATTTTTTTAGTTCCCGCCTTACATTATTTAAGCGTGTTAAACGTAAAAACCGCAAAGGGTTAATTCCTAAAATACTCTCAAAGCTATATTGAAGTGTGCGCCTACTTACAAAAGCAAGCTCGCACAGCTCGGTTATGGTTATTGGGTTTTGTGGATTTGTGGCCACGTAATCTTTTACTTTATCTACTACGGCTTTTCGATGTTTATAACTTGGCGCAATATTTTGTTGTGGATTATCTGCCTGTAATAAGTGTAGTGCCAACATGTTTAGCATATCTTGTTGCGATTCGGTTTTAAGTCCAAAGCCCTTGCCTACAACCATGCTATTAATTATTTGCCTTGCCGTTTGTAATGATGAGTTGCTCACCGATAAGCGAGCTGATTGTGCAGATGACAGGTTTTTCAATGTTACGCCTTGTAGCTGCGCCATATATTCAATTGAATTCCAATCGATTACCAAACCATAAATATTAAATTGCTCAGGGGTTATCAGCTCAAAGTCATTATCACTTGTACGGCACATAAATTGATTACTTGCCACACTTAGACCATTAATCTTACTTTGCTGCGACTGACAAGGAATGCCAAGCCAAACAGAATTGGGGGCGATGTTACATTGCTGACGAAGCGCTCGCTCGGTGTATTCTTTAAACACATGAATATTGGCGTAATCTGTTTCTTCAATAAAACCATAAAAGCTGCCGTCGCTCATTTGATCGTACTTTTGTTGCCATTGAGTAAGGCTATGCGCTTGCTCGTCTATATCGTGTGTTTGCACCTTGCTCTTTAGTGGTGCGTTGTAGCTACTTTGCTGCGCCATATAGGGGATGCTCTTTTTCGTTACACTTTTATTATGGTTAAGTTAACACCGCTTTGCGTATGTAACCAATTGAATTGGATTAATAAATAATCTTTTGCCGAAATTCGATAGTTACTTGGTACAAAATAAGCTGTCTTGTAACTATTGAAAATTGATTTATAGCTAAAGATGCAGCAAAACCTATACCAAGGTTTATCATATTAGTTATGTGGAGTAAATCATGGGGCAAGCGTACAGTTACACTTTAGGTACACACACTTATAAATTCAAGAACTTAGCCCAGTTAATGGCTAAAGCAACGCCGCAACGTTCGGGTGATCGCTTAGCGGGCGTCATTGCACAATCAGCACAAGAACGTGCTGTGGCACAAATGACATTGGCCGATGTACCTCTTAAAACATTTTTAAATGAGGTACTTATTCCCTACGAAGATGACGAAATTACACGCTTAATTATTGACGAGCACGATGCCAATGCCTTTATGGCTATTGCACATTTAACTGTAGGCGATTTTCGTAATTGGCTTTTAAGCGACTTTGCAACACCCGCTGTACTTGCAAGTATAAGGCAAGGTATTACGCCCGAAATGGCTGCTGCTGTTAGCAAAATAATGCGCAATCAAGATCTCATATTAATTGCTAAAAAGTGCCATGTTACAAGTGCTTTTAGAAACACTATTGGCCTCCCTGGGCATTTATCTACACGTTTACAACCAAATCATCCAACTGACGATATTAACGGTATTGCTGCATGCATGCTTGATGGGCTGCTATACGGTAATGGCGATGCCGTAATAGGTATAAACCCAGCAACCGACAACGTTGCCCAGGCCATTAAATTAATGACATTAATGGATGATGTTATTCAAAAATACGCCATACCGACGCAAAGCTGTGTGCTTACACATGTTACTAACACTATTGAATGTATAGAAGCTGGCGCACCGGTTGATTTGGTATTTCAGTCGATTGGCGGCACGGAGGCTACTAACTCAAGTTTTGGTTTTAATTTAAATACCTTAGCTGAAGCGCAAGATGCCGCTTTGAGTTTAAAGCGCGGCACTGTTGGCAATAATGTGATGTATTTTGAAACTGGGCAAGGCAGTTCGCTTTCAGCAAATGCGCATCATGGGCTTGATCAGCAAACGTGTGAAGCTCGCGCTTATGCAGTTGCTCGTAAGTTTGATCCGTTACTGGTTAATACCGTGGTGGGGTTTATTGGCCCTGAATATTTGTTTGATGGTAAAGAAATTACCCGAGCAGGACTTGAGGATCACTTTTGCGCTAAGTTACTAGGCATACCGATGGGGTGCGACGTGTGTTACACCAATCATGCAGAGGCCGATCAAAACGATATGGATAATTTGCTAACGCTATTAGGTGTTGCAGGTTGCTCGTTTGTAATGGGAATACCTGGCTCTGACGATATTATGCTTAACTACCAAACTACGTCGTTTCATGATGCATTATATGTGCGTCGAGTTCTTGGCTCTAGACCCGCCCCTGAGTTTGAAGCATGGCTAAGCAAAATGAAAATTATGCAAAGCACTACCGATATGACACTTTCAGATACCTTACCTCCCGCTTTTGCAAAACCTCTGGGTGCAATTGCTGGAGGTGGCTCATGAAATCACGTTCAAAACCGACCACTCCATTAGATAACTCAGTAAATGAGCATAAAAATAACGGTAATGTAGTGCACAACCCTTGGAGTGATTTACGGCGTTTTACCGACGCCCGTATTGGGCTTGGTCGCGCTGGTATAAGTTTGCCAACCTCTGAAATGCTGGCTTTTCAGCTATCTCATGCACAAGCGCGCGATGCGGTGAGTTTTCCGCTTGATATTAACGAAATGACTGAGCAACTAGGCAGTATTAGCGTATTAAAAGAGGTTGCCCCTCCCCTGCATTTACACAGCCAAGCCGTTGACAGAGTTACTTACCTTCAGCGACCCGATTTAGGCCGCAAACTTGATGAAAATGGTAGGCAAATACTTCTCAGCTATATGAATAAACAAAAGCACACTACGCAGGCTAAATACGATTTAGCGATTGTAGTGGTTGATGGACTCTCTTCGTTGGCGGTACAAAAAAATGCATACCCATTTATAACAGAGCTATTAACGCATCTTACAACAGACAAGCAATTTAAAATTGCTCCCATTACTTTGGTTGAGCAAGGGCGAGTAGCGATTGGAGATGATATAGGTGAGCTGCTAAATGCGCAGGTGGTTATGGTGTTAATAGGAGAGCGCCCAGGACTTAGTTCGCCAGATAGCCTTGGCTTGTATTTAACATGGGAGCCCAAAACAGGACTTAACGATGCATGTCGTAATTGCATATCGAATATTCGCCCTGCAGGCCTACCTTATACAGAAGCGGCGAGACGCGCACTGTACTTATTACGTGAAGCTAAAAAACTGAAACTAACTGGGGTTAATTTAAAAGACCGCACACAAGATGATGTAATTGAGCATCAGGTTTCAACCACTAACTTTTTAATTGCTGAGTAATTTTAATTAAAAACACATGAAATAAAAAAATAAAAACTAAACATCAACGGAGAAAGGTTATGTCTACTAATAATAATACAGAGTACCTTGCTAAAAGACAGTTAAAACGTGGTACTGCGGGGTGGTTATTGCTCGCAGGTTTGGGTGTGTCGTATGTAATATCGGGTGACTTTGCAGGCTGGAACTTTGGTATCGCCGAAGCCGGTTGGGGTGGTTTTGCCATTGCTGCAGTATTAATGGCGGTTATGTATTTAGCGCTTGTACTATCGCTTGCTGAAATGTCAGCTGCAATACCTGCTGCAGGCGGTGGTTATAGTTTTGCGCGTCAAGCTATGGGGCCAGCGGGAGGCTATTTAACCGGGCTTGCCGTATTAATTGAATATGCCTTAGCACCCGCTGCTATTGTTATTTTTATAGGCTCGGCAGTTGAAGCCCTCACCGGATTTAATGGCCCATGGGTATATGCATTATTTTACTTACTATTTGTGGGAATTCATTTAGCGGGCGTAGGAGAAGCGCTTAAAGTAATGATGGTAATAAGTGGTTTAGCGGTATTAGCTATTATTGCAACGGCTTTTGTTTTAATCACAAATTTTGATGCATCGCGCTTATTTGACGTCCCCGTAACAAATGCAGTGGGAGCCAGTGAGTTTTTACCTTTAGGTTGGTACGGGGTTTGGGCTGCATTACCGTTTGCCATGTGGTTATTTTTAGCGGTTGAAGGTGTACCGCTTGCTGCTGAAGAAGCAAAAGATCCCGCTAAAGATGTGCCAAAAGGCATTATTGGTGCAATGATCTTTTTGTTATTTACTGCTTTTTTAGTTGTTGTTTTAGTACCTGGTGCTGGCGGTGCGGCTGCAATGGGCGCAAGTGCAGTGCCTTTGGTTGATGCATTAAACGCATCGGGTAGTGAGGGCTTAGCAACCGTTGTAAATATATTAGGGCTTGCGGGGTTAGTCGCTTCATTCTTTTCTATAATTTATGGTTATAGTCGCTTAGTGTTTGCTTTATCTAGAGCCGGTTATTTACCGCGTTCGTTGTCTATTACTACTAATCGCAAAGTGCCAGCACGTGCGTTAATTGTACCGGCAGTATTTGGTTTTTTAGTATCACTCAGTGGCGAGGGTGACTTAATACTCGCAATGGCTGTAGTGGGAGCAACGGTATCGTATGCATTAATGGCGCTGAGTCATATTTTGCTACGCGTTAAACAACCTGATTTACCTCGCCCGTACAAAACTCCTGGTGGTGTAGTTACTTCAAGTATTGCTTTAGTGCTTTCGCTTATAGCATTAACGGGTGTGTATGCATTTGACCCTCGTGCATTTTTATACACTATGGTGCTGTTTATTGTGGGTGCAGCTTATTACTTTGGCTATAGCTCAAAACACTTAGTTGCTAAAAGCGCGGACGAAGAATTTGCAATGCTGGCGGATGCAGAATCTGATTTAGAAATGGCTAAGTAGACATTAATAGCTATTAAATATAAGTGAGGAGACCCCTCACTTATATTTTTATGCACGCTGTAGGATGTAAAAATAGCGCCTACATTTAGACATCAAGTCCCCTCTATATTTTATTTATACCGTTTAAAACTAAAACTTAATGTTGCCGCGTAGCGCTTTGTTTTGCCCATGTTTAGTTTTTTTATCCATACGTTTGCGCTGTGAATTACGGCTAGGCTTGGTGGCACGACGCGCTTTATTAACAACGGTAGCACTGAGTATTAAATCTTTTAAACGTTTAAGGGCATCTTCTCGGTTTAGCTCTTGTGTACGGTGGCTTTGCGCTTTAATTATTAAAACGCCCTCTTTGGTGATTCTTGAATCATTTAAGGCAAGCAAGCGTTCTTTGTAGAAATCAGGTAATTTAGAGCGGTTAATATCAAAGCGTAAATGAATTGCACTTGCGACTTTGTTAACATTTTGACCACCGGCACCTTGCGAACGAATAGCCGTTAGCTCTAGTTCCCATTCATCGATAGTGACAGTATTTGAAATTGTTAACATTGTGTTCAGCTCTATTTGTCAAAAATGTATTATATCATCAGTACATTAGCTTGTGGTGAATGAACTAAATTCTTAGAACTTAAATAAATTCTCATAAATTGTACTATAAAATCAGCCAATATATTATTTTGTGTTGGCAAGTGTTGCTTATTAGTTTCTAATTGGCACAACTTTAATACTAGGAAATGCTCAATGAAAAAAATACTTGTATCACTTAGCTTATTAGCAATGAGTTTCTCAAGCCTTGCAGTAGATATTAACGAAGGTCAACTTCAAAGCTATATGAAAGCACTGCCAGCTGTAACGAGCTGGGCAAGCAGCCAAGAGTCTTTAAAAGACTTAGACTTAGCAAGTATGTTAGGTGGTTCTGCAGATCAAAGTGTTGACGAGCAAAGCTCTCTAGCTAATAGCGCACTAAGCATGATTAAAGAGCAAGACCTATACAAAAGCTTCGCGGGTGTTACAGGCCGCTACGGCTTTACACCAGAGCAACTAGTAACTGTAGGTTCTGAAGTATCAATGGCTTATATCGAAAACCTTAAATCGGGTTTATCTGCTGATAATCAAGAAACAGCGAATAAAGTAATGGGCGGTTTTCAAAGTATGAAAAGTGCTAAAGATAAAGGCGCTAGTTCGTTAATGGGTTCGTTTGGTAAATCGTCAAGCGCAGCTGAGGAGTCTACAGAGTCTTTAGTAAGCGAAAGCAACCTTGAACTTGTGAGCGAATACATGCCACAACTACAAAAGCTTTTTGCACTTCTATAAGTTTTATTGTTTTATAAAAAGGTGGCTTTTGCCGCCTTTTTTAATGCCTAATTTTTATATGACTTAGATAAATTACAATATTTTATAAGTAATACTGACCGGGACTATATGCAAAAACGGGGGAGTAAATTATTACTCCCCCGTTTTTATTTAGCGTACAGATTATTTAAGATCGAATCTGTCTGCGTTCACTACTTTTACCCATGCATTTACAAAGTCATGTACAAAGCGCTCTTTGTTGTCGTCTTGTGCATAAAACTCAGCAAGTGCGCGCAATATAGAGTTTGATCCAAATACTAAATCAACGCGTGTTGCAGTCCATTTAGTAGTGCCACTTTTACGGTCTACTATATTGTATAAACCTTTTTGAGTTGGCTCCCAACGGTTTGACATGTCAGTTAAGTTTACAAAGAAGTCGTTGGTTAATGAGCCTACGCTATTTGTAAATACGCCGTGTTCGCTGCCAGCATAGTTAGTACCTAGTACTCGCATCCCACCAATAAGTACCGACATTTCTGGTGCACTTAATCCCATTAGTTGGCTGCGCTCTAGTAATAACTCTTCCGCTGACACTGCGTAATCTTTTTTCAGCCAGTTTCTAAAACCATCGTGAATGGGTTCTAGTACATCAAACGATTCTGCATCAGTCATTTCATCTGTTGCATCTCCACGTCCTGGAGCAAACGGCACGTTTACATCAACACCGGCTTGTTTTGCTGCTTGTTCGACAGCAGCTGTACCACCTAAAACAATTAAGTCGGCGATGCTAACAGGTTTACTCAAGCCAGCCTGCACTTTTTCAAGCGCACTAAGTACTGATGCTAAACGTTCTGGCTCATTACCTTGCCAATCTTTTTGCGGTGTTAAACGAATGCGTGCACCATTTGCGCCGCCACGTTTATCAGAACCACGATAAGTACGTGCGCTATCCCAAGCTGTATTTATTAAATCAGCGGCACTAACACCACAATTTAATAATGTCGTTTTTAAATTGCTAATTTCGTCGTCTGTTAATGTGTAATCAACTGCTGGAATTGGATCTTGCCAAATTAAGTCTTCGCTTGGTACGTCAGCACCTAAGTAACATGATTTAGGGCCTAAATCGCGGTGAGTTAGTTTAAACCAGGCACGTGCAAACACGTCTGAAAAGTATTCAAAGTCGTTATAAAAACGCTCAATAATTTTACGGTACGTTGGATCCACTTTCATGGCCATATCAGCATCTGTCATCATTGGGTTTAAACGAATTGATGAATCTTCTACATCGACAGGCTTGTCTTCTTCTTTAATATTAATAGGCTCCCACTGATGAGCGCCTGCTGGGCTTTTAGTGAGTTCCCATTCGTAGGTTAATAAAAGCTTACAGTATTCGTTGTCCCATTGTGTTGGGTGCGTAGTCCATGCGCCCTCTACACCTGATGTAACTGTATCGCGGCCAATCCCACGTGTTGTAGTGTTATTCCAACCAAGGCCTTGCTCGTGTACGTCAGCAGCTTCTGGTTCTGGTCCTAAGTTTTCTGCTTTGCCATTACCGTGCGCTTTACCTACTGTGTGTCCGCCTACCGTTAATGCAGCGGTTTCTTCGTCATCCATTGCCATACGTGCAAAAGTTTCGCGAATTTGGGCCGCTGTTTTAAGCGGATCAGGAATACCATTTACACCTTCAGGGTTTACATAAATTAAGCCCATTTGTACTGCGGCTAATGGGTTTTCCATGGTGTCTGGTTTATCTACACTTTCGTAACGGCCGTCACTTGGCGCTAACCATTCTTTTTCGGCTCCCCAGTAAACGTCTTTTTCAGGGTGCCAAATATCTTCTCGGCCGCCGGCAAAACCAAAGGTTTTTAAACCCATTGATTCGTATGCCATGTTGCCCGCTAAAATAATTAAGTCGGCCCATGAAAGCTTGTTACCGTATTTTTTCTTTATTGGCCAAAGTAAACGGCGCGCTTTGTCGAGGTTACCGTTGTCTGGCCATGAATTTAGTGGCGCAAAACGTTGATTACCTGTACCACCGCCCCCTCTACCATCGGCCAAACGGTATGAACCCGCTGAGTGCCATGCTAGACGAATCATTAAACCGCCGTAATGTCCCCAATCGGCTGGCCACCAATCTTGGCTATCGGTCATTAAGCTTTTTACGTCTGTTTTTAGCGCGTCAAGATCGATTGATTTAAATGCTTCAGCGTAATTAAAGTCGCTATTGTATGGATTTGATTTGGTGTCGTGCTGATGAAGAATGTCTAAGTTTAGGGCATTTGGCCACCAATCAGTATTGGGATTAGACGTTTTAGTATTACTGCCGTGCATGACCGGACATTGGCCTGCTTTAGGGTTGCTCATTCTGGAATCCTTATAATAGAAAAGTAAAATACTTAATCAATCAGTATTGTTGTTTATGTATTTATAACTTTTTAAAAAGTAACGGTTATTTTTATTTAATCGGCTTACTTATTATTTAGTGTGCCTGCCTAAACACTTACGTATCCTTAATATAGGCGCATAAATTATGCTACGCCAGCCTCAACATACTATTTAAAACGATTGCTCCAATTTATATTTTTGATTGGCCTTTTGCTAATGATGTATTTAACAATAGCTTTGTAATTACGTTCAAAATAATAGTAAAAATAAATCTGATGACGCTCTTGTAAGGTATTACGTAAGATAAAAAAACAAATTAGTGAATTAACCTTAACCTTTTTACTAGACCTGTGATCGAATTGAAAAATTTCGGCGTAATGGTATGTGAAGGGTTTGAAAGTGGCTTTAATTTATTTAAAGCGCACATTGGAATACCCCCCTTCACCATGAAATTGTAGTTATATAGTTATAATTATAAAGGTGCATTACTTAAGCCCAATGCACCTTTACTTTATAAACCGAATACTTTGAGTATTCTTATATTTTTAACTAATTGAATTGAATTAAGTATTTGTTCATAAAGATTCAGTTAGTATGAAGTTGTTCTCCTGTGAATCCCTACGACATATTGTTGTTTTAAGCAGTTTTTGCCAGCTCATATTGAGCTGGTTTTTTTTGCCTATTTTTTCTTAAAACCACCTAAGTATTAGCAAAATGCTCATGCTTTACCCTATTATTGCTAAGCTCACTGGGCTAAAAAATTCTTACAACTATTGCTCCTATCTAAATTAGGTCAATTTTAATCCTGAAAAGTCAACGCGCCCTAGTGCCATTCAGCCCTGCATGTTAGAGTTATTACAGTAATTAATTTAATTAGGCGTACCGATGCGTTATTACCTATCTACACTTTTTGTTTGTTTAACTTTTTTTTCGGGCATAGTAAATTCTGCTGAACAAAAACCAGCAGCCCCTACAGCACAACAAGAGCAACAAGCCCTCAAACAACTTAAAGAGTCTATGTTTAAACCGCTAATGGAGCGCTACATACTCGACGAGCTAAAAGCCGTAAGGCAAGATCAACAAAAACTCCGTGAGGATGTAACTAAGCAAGTTACTCATGCACAGCTTGATACTGCAGATCGCGCATTAACGTACACTACCGATACTATTAATAATGTATTTTTTATAATTACCGCTACGGCTTCTATTTTGGTTTTAGTGGGCTGGAACTCACTACGCGATGTTAAAAACAAAGTAGAAGATATTGTAAATACACGTGTAAGTGTAATTACTGACGAGTATGAAGACCGATTAAAAATTCTTGAAGAAAAACTACGCGTACGCTCAGAAGAAATACTCAGTAACCAAGAGCGCATATCAGTTACCAACGAGGTTCATTCGTTATGGATGCGCGCCAATTTAGAAAGTGATTTTGCTAATAAAATTGAAATATTTGATGAGATTTTAAAACGTAAACCAGAGGATGTTGAAGCCATTGCTTATAAGGCCGATGCGTTATTAGAAATAAATGAAACAGCGCAAGCCATTGAGTTGTGTAATCAAGCCATTGATATAGATAGTGTCTATGGTTATGCCTATTGGCAACGAGCATGTGCTTATGCGCTAACACATAAGCATGCTGATGCATTAGCCGACATTAAAATGGCACTTGAATACTCTCCAAATTTACGTAATGAGCTATTACATGAGAGCGCATTTGCAAGCTTACATGACAACGACAGCTTTAATACGATAGTAGCTGGTGAAGTTGTTTAAGCACTCAGTATTTGGCCTGTATGATTAGGCGCAACATCATAAAAAAGGGCCTTGGCCCTTTTTTTTTTTTAAAAGGTAAAGTTTGTTGTGTAATTAAGTAATTAGAAGCTACGCTTCTCGCGCGAGCAAGCTTAGCGCCTACCCGAGAAACTTACACTCAGCAGTTTAATTTACCTGTAGACGCGCTGCTTGCGGGCGTTTAAAAATGTAGTTTTTAGGATGGGTGATTAAGTAATTAGAAGCTGCGCTTCTCGCGCGAGCAAGCTCTGCGCCTACGTGGAAAACTTAACGCGGTGGTTAAAATTCACTTGTAGACGCGCTGCTTGCGGGCGTTTAAAAACGTAGTTTTTAGGATGGGTGATTAAGTAATTAGAAGCTGCGCTTCTCGCGCGAGCAAGCTCTGCGCCTACGTGGAAAACTTAACGCGGTGGCTAAAATCCACCTGTAGACGCGCTGCTTGCAGGCGTTTAAAAACGCAGTTTTTAGATGGTTGAATTAATACCAACCCGCAATAATACTTAATCATTTTTAGGGGCTAAACGTGTCGCTACCTGCGTTAAAAAATTCTCATTTAGAACAACTAAATAGCGAATTTTTTGCCTAGCTATCAACACGTTTTTCCATCCTCAAAATAGATCACTTAATTAAGCGAATTGGTATAAGTAATTAGAAGCTGCTACCCATTTTCTTCAGGCATAAAAAAAGCCGCATAAAATGCGGCTTTGGAGGTTTAGTCTCACTTCACTTTGGGCGTGTCTCCAAAACTTAGTGAATACGTTACCAAGGAACTGTTATGTGTTATTTAAGCTATTGACTCTAATGCAATTTTAACCATTTCGTTAAACGTGCTTTGACGCTCATCAGCAGGTGTTGCTTCGCCAGTGATTACGTGGTCACTTACTGTAAATAATGCCATTGCGTTTGCGCCGTATTCAGCTGCAACGCCGTATAAACCTGCTGTTTCCATATCTACTGCTAGCATGCCTAACTTGTCTAAGTCTTTATAGAACGAGTCATCTGCTTGATAGAATGTGTCTGTCGTAAATACGTTACCTACTTTTGCTTTAATTCCTAGCTCTTTAGCAGCGTTTACGCCGTTTAAAAGTAGGTCAAAGTTAGCAATAGCAGCAAAATCGTAGCCACGTACGCGTGCACGGTTTACGTTTGAATCTGTGCTTGCACCTTGTGCAAAAATTACGTCACGAATTTTGATATCTGTGCCAATACCGCCACACGTACCAATACGTATAATATTTTTAACGCCAAAGCTTACAATTAGCTCACGTGCATAAATAGACATTGATGGAATGCCCATGCCTGAACCCATGATACTTACTGGCTTACCTTTGTAAGTACCAGTGAAACCGTACATGTTACGAACGCCTGTAACTTGTACTGCATCATCTAAAAAGTTTTCAGCAATATATTGCGCACGTAGCGGATCGCCTGGCATTAATACTGTTTCGGCGAAATCACCAACGTTTGCACTGATATGCGGAGTACTCATTAATTGTTTTCCTTTTTATTTGGCGTTTTTAGCTCATTTAAAAAGCTGTCGCCGTAATCAAGCGCAGATAAGCTAAACCACTGTGCCAGTGTTTGACCTATATCTGCAAAGCTGTTGCGTTCACCTAATGGTGTGTTACTCATACCTGGTTGGTATGCAATAACAGGTACGTATTCACGAGTGTGCTCAGAACCTGGAAAGGTTGGGTCACAGCCATGATCTGCAGTGATCATTAATACGTCATCTGCTTTTAACTGATTTAGTATAGTTGGTAAATAGTCATCAAATTCTTTTAATGCTTTTGCGTATCCTACTGGATTACGGCGATGACCAAATTTTTCATCAAAATCAACTAGGTTAGTAAAGATTAAGCTACGATCTGGCGCGCTTTCCATTACTTCGCTGGTTTTTTCTAGCAAGTTCATAAGCCCAGGTGCTTTATGCTTTTGGGTTATGCCCTGATGCGCGTAAATATCTGAAATTTTACCAATACTAATTACTTCGCCGCCGTCTTTTGCTAGTACATCTAGCAATGTTGGTGCAGGCGGAAGTACTGAATAGTCACGACGATTACCCGTTCGAGCAAAGTCTTGGCTATTTGAACCCAAAAATGGCCGCGCAATCACTCGTCCTATATTCATTTCATCAAGTAGCGCCCGTGCGATTTCGCAAACTTGATAAAGCTTCTCTAGGCCGAATGACTCTTCATGCGCGGCTATTTGAAACACGCTATCAGCTGAGGTGTAACAGATTGGTTTACCTGTTTTTACGTGCTCTTCACCTAGCTGTTCTAAAATGGTAGTTCCTGATGCATGGCAATTGCCTAAAATGCCAGGAATACCTGTACGAGCGATAAACTCGTCTATAAATTCTTGTGGGAAACTTGGCTGTGTTTTTGGGAAATATCCCCAATCAAATAACACAGGTACGCCTGCCATTTCCCAATGACCTGATGGCGTGTCTTTTCCGCTAGAGATTTCTTTAGCGTAACCCCATGCACCTTGAGGAGCTTGGCGGTCTGAAATTAAACACGGTTCGCCACCGGCAGCTTCACATGCATCCACTAACCCAAGTTTTGATAGGTTAGGAAGAGACAGTGCACTGCCTGTTTCGTCGTAATATGCTTTTAGTAAGTGAGCGAATGTATTAGCCCCAAGATCGCCGAATTTATCTGCATCTGGTGCTGCACCGATTCCTAGGCTATCTGCCATTAAAATAATTGCTCTTGCCATTTTGACCTCACTTTGATTCTAGGTGGTTACTTTATCCGCTGATCGAATTTTCCGTACAGGACAAAAGTCCTGTTTCATAAAACCTAAACATTATAAATTTGCACCCTTGAGCGAAGCAAAAGAGATTAATCGTGTCTTTTTTGCTATTGTGATCTACCAACAATATATCTTTCTGTGTGGATGAGAACTTTAGTGACACGAACTACTATTATAGCCATTGCAGGCGCATCAGCGTCGGGCAAATCTCTTTTTAGCCAAACAATTTACAATGAATTGGTTAATGAGCTTGAACCAGGCGCTATCGCCATTATTGAAGAAGATGCTTATTACAAGGATCAGTCGCATTTGCCGATGGCTCATCGTACGCAAACAAATTACGACCATCCAGATGCATTTGAACACGCATTAATGCTTGAGCATTTAACGCAACTTCGTTGTGGTAACTCAGTAGAAGTACCAACGTATGATTATGCTCAGCACACGCGTAGCGCAACCACACGCCGAGTGCCAGCTGCTAAAATACTCATTGTTGAAGGTATTTTACTACTGAGTGATAAAGCGCTTAATAAAGAATTTGATATTAAGGTGTTTATAGACACACCTTTAGATATTTGTTTAATGCGTCGTATGCAACGTGATATGGAGCAACGAGGCAGAACATTACAATCTGTTGTTGAGCAATATCAGGCAACTGTTAGACCGATGTTTTATCAATTCATTGAGCCTTCTAAGCATAACGCTGATTTAGTTGTGACTCGAGGCGGCATGAACCGCGTTGCGATTGATATAATAAAAAGTAAAATTAAATATTTACTACAAGAATAACAACGGGAAACATTTGTATGACAACATTTATGAGCTTAGTAGGCATGTGTGTGCTACTAAGCATTGCCTTTGCTGCGTCAACTAATCGCAAGGCAATTAATTTAAGAACCGTTGGTATAGCATTTGCGATGCAAATTGTTATAGGTGGTTTTGTTCTGTTTTTCGAAGCAGGAAAAAATGTGTTAACTAGCATGTCATCAGCCGTATCGTCGGTTATTGGTTATGCTAATGATGGTATTGGGTTTTTATTTGGTCCACTCGCCTCACAAGACACATTAGGTTTTATTTTTGCAATTCAAGTTTTGCCAGTTATCGTGTTTTTCTCAGCGCTTGTTGCTGTGTTATATCACCTTGGCATTATGGATTGGATAATTAGGATTTTAGGCGGCGGTTTACAAAAATTATTGAAGACCTCTCGCACAGAATCGCTTTCAGCAACTGCAAATATTTTTGTAGGCCAAACTGAAGCACCGTTAATAGTTAAGCCATTTATAGCAACGATGACAAAGTCGGAATTGTTTGCAGTAATGGTAGGTGGCTTAGCCACTGTAGCAGGCTCTGTAATGGCCGGTTACGTAATTATTGGCGTAGATCTTAAGTATCTTATTGCTGCAAGCTTTATGGCTGCACCAGGTGGTTTCTTAATGGCAAAAATGATTGTGCCAGAAACTGAAACGCCTAGAGATAACTTAGCTGATTTAGATTTAGATGACGAAGATAAGCCTGTAAATGTAATTGATGCAGCTGCATCAGGTGCTGCAAACGGTATGCATTTAGCACTTAATGTAGGTGCAATGTTACTCGCTTTTGTAGCGCTAATTGCACTATTAAATGGTTTATTAGGCGGTATTGGCGGGTGGTTTGATTACCCAACATTAACGCTTCAAGAAATATTAGGTTATGTATTTGCTCCAGTTGCATGGTTACTAGGTGTGCCATGGGATGAAGCGATTATAGCCGGCAGCTTTATTGGTCAAAAGATAGTAGTGAACGAGTTTGTTGCTTACTTAGACTTTATAAATTATCGCGATACGTTAAGTGCGCACACACAAGCAATTGTTACTTTTGCTTTATGTGGGTTTGCTAACTTATCATCGATAGCCATTTTACTAGGTGGGTTAGGCGGTATGGCGCCTAGTCGGCGGAAGGATATCGCACGCTTAGGGCTCAGAGCAGTGTTAGCAGGATCTATGGCTAACCTTATGAGCGCAGCAATTGCTGGGTTTTTCCTCTCGCTAGCTTAGAAACTTATTGAGATGAACACCGGTGTTGCAAAACAAGAGGATAGCGCTTTAAGGGGTTAAAGCTCTATCTGACTTGAACGATACTTCACCAAGGGCCGCAAGGCCCTTTTATCGTTTTAGGCCTTAATTTTTTAGCCTCACCTACTTCAAACTTCAAGCCACTTATCTATCTAGCCTCCTTTATAGTTATACATAACTCAAATAAACCAATATCTTAGTAACAAGTTCACATAAATAATTTTTTGTGTTTTTCATATTTTCAGCCACACTTATTATTACTTAAGCTAACCGAATGACGATTCGCTATTGTGAAATATATTCTTTATTCTCTTTTTTTAATTTGCTCTGTGTATGTTCAAGCAAAGGAAGCCCTGCTTGTTGTTACAGAGTTAGCACCACCAAACCAAGTATTGATTAATGGCGAGGTAGCAGGTGAAGGTACTCAATTTATTAGAGATATATTTGCTGAGGCTGATCTAACACCTAACATTCAAATGTATCCTTGGGCACGTGCTTATAAAACTGCAGATGAGTTAAAAAACACCTTTATATACAGCCTTGCACGCACTGTAGAGCGAGAAAATAAATTTTATTGGATTGGACCAGTTGGACGATTTGAGATGGGCTTTATCGGCCTATCAGAACGAAATGATCTTATTATAAATAATACTGAACAAGCAAAAGTGTATAAAATTGCAATGCAACGAAATGACTTTTCAACACAAACCCTCACGGGACTTGGCTTTGAAGTTGTTTTAACCTCTGATATTCAAAAATCATACTCCTTACTATTAGCTAAAAAAGTAGATTTAATTGTAGACGATCCTTTATATATGCAGCAGATGAGTGATTATCTAAAGCTCAAACCAGCACACTTAAAGTTTATTTATAAAATAGATGAGCTAACAATTGATGCTTATTTAGCTGCAAATAAAAAAACAGATATGCATTTAATAGAAGCACTGCAAGCTGCATTTTTAAAAATAAAGCAAAATAAAGGGCTGCCTTACGAAAGATAAATCATTGAAGGTAAGTATGCTTATAGGCGGCAAAATCATCTTTCATTTTTAACTTTTTATATTCTTTGTTAAATCGCTTTATGGCACACACAACTACTTACTTATTAAATGCGATGCAATTGCTAGCAAGCGCACAAAGATGTAATTTTTGCAGCCTTTCAGCACCTTCCCCACTTTATAGTCAAAGGTTCCAGCTGATGCATTATTGTCATTATGAGCCCAAAATTAGATCTATTTTTCTTTTTAAAAACAAATCCATATATTGTTTTCGCCTCCAAACATTAGTAAGTTTTTACCCGCTTTAAAACCAATTTTATTTACTATGATTCGTATATATCACCCCTTACAATTTTAAAGAAAACTGCTTTGCATCTTTTTGATTATTTATACTAATACCAATTCCAATAAATAGAGGTTCACGTTCGGTGTTTTCGCTATTGAAACAATGCCTAAGTGAGGGTCTTTATGAACTAAGTTATAAGCACGCTTCCAAAGAAGCAATTTAAACTCGCAGGTTATATCAATAGCTGTGCAAATATCTTTTACAATATCGAGAGTACTACTAACAAGCTGGTCTTTGTCGTTTTGAATTTGTTGTTTTGAAATTATAAGGGAGAAATGTTCGGTATAAGTTACAAGCTTCAACTCACTTGCATTAGCGTAATGGTTTAGAAGAATGACTTAGAAGAATAGAAAAACAAATATTAGGAGGGGCTTAATAATAGCAATATCATTTAGTTAATTTACATTGATAATGGACGTTGCTTGGTTTGAGTCAAATTTCAGACACAAAAAAAGCGCCTTAAGCGCTTTTTTTCATTTTACTTAAAAAGTAAAATTATACAGCTGTGATGTTATCAGCTTGTGGACCTTTTTGACCTTGTGAAAGAGTAAACTCTACACGTTGGCCTTCAGCTAAAGTTTTGAAACCTTCGCTTTTGATTGCTGAGAAATGTGCGAAAACGTCTGGGCCATTTTCTTGCTCGATGAAACCAAAACCTTTAGACTCGTTAAACCACTTAACTGTACCTGATACGATGTTAGACATTGTAATATCCTGAAATAAAAATAAAAATATGCTCATAAGAGCGGGTGTAGCAAAAAATGAGATGGTACTTTAAAAACTTCAGGACGGTACTACAAGTATTACTTATATCGAAATGGAGATTTATAGCTTACATGCTTTCTTTCTAGCTGCGGCCCACTATATAGAGTTTAAATAATATGTCAAGTACCTATCTATAATCAGAATAATAAACAACCAAAACTACTTTTAGTTGTTATTAAAATTCAAATTCTAATGCGAGCCTAAAACTATGGTTTTTTTCTGATTGGCTTATCTCAGTGATGAAACCCGCTTCCCATTTTAATTGCTTTTGCCCATCAAAGCGCTGTAAACCTATAAAGCCAGGCCCTATACCAATAAAGTCTTCACCTACGTAAACCTCTATAGAAGGCTGGAAAGCAGAGCGATATCGATAGCGATATTGTGCTCTAAACTCACTTTCCCATTCGTTTTTAATGTCTTGCCCCCACTCATAAACCAAAAAAGCGTTTAGCGTAAGACTTGTTTTTCCAAATTCTTTTTCGATCACAAAACCCGAAGTTGCCTCATACACATCTTCGTTATGCTTTTTTTCAAGCTCAAATAACGCGCCCCAATCAGCCCATAATTTACCTTGCTCAATTAATTGCCAACGTAGCTCAAGCTCATAAGCTTCTAAACCAAAATCGCCGTTATCGTCTCGCTCACCAACTAAATAGCCTTCCAGTGCCATTGTATCGTTAATAGCACCACCGCCACCCAAACGCTGCGCTAGTATGTTGCCACTATCTGTTTGGTGCGACACTAATCGCCACTCAAACTCACGCTCAAAAGGCAAAACATAGGGGTGATATACCTTATCAACAACAATACCATCAGCCTTTACTTGGATTGAGAATACCAACAAACAAAGAGCGGTAAAACTAAGCGCTAAATATAGGTTGAGTGCTTTCATACACGTTCCTTAGTTATTGAAGCCGAAATAACATAACAAAGTAATAAAAATAACACGCTGCTTGTACTATATATAAGTACACTCATTAAATCAGGAGTGGCCTCGTAACCAACAAGAGCACGCAATACGCGGCCTAGCTCAGAGTTTTCGTTTAACAAATCACGTAAATCCCACACCGTTGAGGTGTTTGTAATTAAATCTATTTGGCTTGCCAAATCCAGTGCAACTAATAACTTAGCCGCGCTGTTAAAAGCAAGCAAAGTAAAAAGCGGATACATACCAAAACGGTGCTTAATTGCATTCATTAAAAAGTACAGCAATACGCTAAAACTTAAACAAATTCCAACACCTAATAAAGTGCCAATAAATAAGCTTTGCCCTGCATCATTATTTTGCCAAAAACTGGTGAGGTAAATAATATAATGGCTTAAATAGAGCGTTATTGTGCTTATAACTGCGATATAAAATGCCGCTGACTTTTGCTTTAGTGCAAATACCAATACAGCAATAAATATAGTGATACATAGCCCTATTTGTGAGTACTCTAACCCTTGGTGTTCAAACCACTGGCTCACCCACGACGCACTTTGCATGTACAAAAACGACATTACCGCGCCTATTACTAAAACAGAGCCTATTTTTAAAGAGCTTTGTTTTTTAACTACTTGTAGTAGCACTAATAAAATAGCCACTGGTAGTAATTGGTTAAGGCTCATGACTAAACTAGTTATTAGCATGCTGTGCCCCTTCATCGCTAACTATAACAACGCCCCTTGCTGTATTTGGCGAAAACTCACCAAAAAACTCGTAATGCCCTTTACTTAGCGGTCCTATATAAATAATACTTTTACGATTTGGGTAGAGTACTTTTTCTCTGTTTAGATCAAAGCTATCAAACTCTTCTGGTGTACTATCTTGGTTTTCTATCAATAGTTTTACTTTTTTATTTGCGGGAATAATTATTTGCGAGGGATAAAACAAATGATCTTTTAAAATAATAAGGTACTCTTTACTCGCCGCGTTAAACGACAAAAATAGCAAACAACAAAGACATTGATTAAATAAACGTTTAGTCACTTTTTACTCCTGTAAAAGTAACCTTAACGGTTAGTCCGCCTAAAGGGCTATTCGCTAAATGAATACTTGCGCCATAAATAGCAATTATGTGTTGAACAATCGCCATACCTAAACCCGCACCTTGCTCGCCTGATGGATGTTGATCGCCACCCACGCGATAAAAGCGATTAAATATTCGGTCTTTTTGCTCTTCGGTCATGCCCGCACCAGAATCATCAATTTGCCAACTAAAGCCGTTATTACTTGACGCTAATTTAATTATAATTTGACCATTATCAGGTGTGTATTTTATGGCATTGCTAAGTAAATTAGCGATGAGTGTGGTTAATGTAAATTCATCACCATTAATTACAAAATCATCACCTTCGAGGCTAATCGTTTGATTTTTTCCGTCTATTTTGTCGTATTGCTCCGATACAACTTGCTGAGTAATCGCTAGCAATGACTGCTCGCTAAACTGCCTCTGCCATTGCTCAGGCTGAGTGCGCCCTAAAATTAGCATTTGTTCAACAATATTACTTAAGCGATTAATGCCTTGTGACATTGCTTGGAGTTCTTGATGGTTTTGCGAGTTGCTTTGCTTACTAGCTAAATTGTGTACATTAATTTTTAAGCTACTGAGCGGGGTACGTAATTCGTGAGCTGCATCTGAAGCAAAAAAGCGCTCTCGTAAGTAAGCGGTTTCTACTCGTTTAAATAAATCGTTTAAACGATTAATAACAGGTTTAATTTCTTCGTCGGTTACCTGCCAGTTAATTGGCGTAAAGTCGTTTGCTTGGCGAGTAGCCAACTGCTTAGATAGTCGGGTAAGAGGGGCTAATGCGTATTTAACAAAAAAACTTATAAAAATAGCAAGCAGAGGGACAGCCCATAACATAGGTAACATTGCAGATAAAATAACGGCTTCAGCTAATTCAAACCGCTTTGACATAGGCTCAGCAACGATGACTTTACGGGTATTTTTTCTCATCACAAACACTCGCATGCGCTGCCCTGCTACATTGGCAGTTTGAAAGCCCTCGCTAAAACTAATTTGGTTATTTGATAAACTCGATGAGCCACTAAGTAAACTATTATTTTGCCAAATTTGATACAACAACTGAGCACTATTATTGCTTACTTGTACTGCATTTGTGCTTAGTGCTAATGGTTGTTCAATTAAAACGCCAGCCACTATTTTAAGTTCATTATCAAGCAAGTTTTCGCCGTGGTGCATGCTTTTTTGATAGCCTTTTACTAATGCTAAAAAGCAAGTAAGCACCATCATTGAAAGTAAAATTAAGGTCAGACGTTTACGAATAGACATTTTCAACCTCGAAAGATAAACACACCCTAACGCTTACCAACCACGTAACCAATGCCACGTAAGGTTTTAATAAAATCGCTAGGGAATTTTTTACGAAGATGATGAATATGCACCTCTATGGCATTAGAGCCAACTTCTTCACCCCATTGGTAAAGTTTGTTTTCGAGTTGTTGTTTTGATTGCACCCTTCCCTGATTTTCCATCAGCGCTTTTAAAAGCATGTATTCTTTACGCGGCAATGTAAGTGATTTCCCACTAACTGTCACCGTATGCGCTGAGCTGTCTATTACGACTTCTCCGTATTGTAACAAACTAGATTGAGTTTGATTAACACGTCGACTTGCTACACGTAGTCGAGCAAATAACTCCGCGGGGTCAAACGGCTTTGCAAGGTAATCGTCAGCGCCCATGTCAAGCCCTTGAACTTTGTCATCAATACTGCCGCGAGCAGTTAAAATAACCACCGGAATAACTTTTTTTTGCGCTTTAATATGCTTTAAAACCTGCGAGCCGTCGCCATCAGGTAATCCTAAATCGAGAATAACAAGCTCAATTTCACCACTAGAAAGGCACTCTAAGGCGTGTTTTACTGTGCCACTATGCTCTACGCTGTAGCCCTCTTGACGCAAAGAGCGAATAAGCCCTTGCGCCACTAAATGATCGTCCTCAACGAGTAATAAATGCATTATGTGTTTATCTTTTTAGTTTTTTATCTACTTTTACCAATAGCTGGCTTATTGCTTGTTGGCGATATTTATCTGCTTTTGCACGAGTATCACGAATGCCCGCGGCTTGTGCTACAAGTAGTCGTGCTTTAGCTTGTTTATAATCGCCTTCGTCATACAAGTATTCACCGTATAAGTAATTAGTATCAATGCCTTCGAGATTAAAAGCGAGCGCTTGTTTAAATAATTTTTCAGCTTTGTCGTCATCACCAAAACCAATTGGCCAACCAGGTACTTTACTGTAAAGCGTTGCAAGGCTTGCGTAAGCTGAGCCATTTAGTGCAGTGCCATCAATTGAGAGTGCATTTTCGAGTGACGTTTTTGCCTCTTTTGCTAAACCAAGTGCACCCAACCCACCTTTTGCACCTGCAAAGCTGGCTAAGACAATGCCATTCCAAATATGTGTTTGTGCCGAGCTTGGGTAGTTTTTAACAAATAACGCGCTTTGCTCACTTAATTGCGTAAACGCGTCTATTTGCGTATCGTCTTCAAGTTCGTAGTTAGCAATTGCCCAATTTTGTTGAATAGAGGTTAAGTCTTGTGTTTCATCTGCGTGTACTGCGGTTGCAAGTACAGTTGTTAGTACTAAATAAAATGCGAGTGTAAATTTATACATAATTTTTCCCTTGTGTGTTTGTTAACTTAAAAAACGTTTAATTTTAGGAAGTTGCTTTGCAATAGCGTTATCAACAACGCTTGGGAATGCGCCATTTATGCGTGCAAATAATTTTTCAGGAAAACCAATAAAACGCCTTGTTTGATTCGAATTTATAAGTGCTAATAACTCTTGAGCAACTAATTCTGGCGAGTCCATTTTATTACCGAGTTCTTTATTCATTGCACGCGCTTTACTGCTATTAATAGATGTATCTGTTGCTCTAGGCGCTAAATAGGTCACTTTAACGCCTGAGCCGTTAAGCTCACGCGAGAGCGCTTCTGTAAAACCACGTAAACCAAATTTACTGGCGCAATAAAGTGTTTGAAACGGGTAACCAATGCTGCCAAACGATGAGCCCACGTTAACAATGGTGCCTTTGGTATACTGTAACTGCCCTAAAAATAGCTGGCATAATTTAATAGGCACCGACAGATTAGTAATGAGCATATTATCTATTTGCTCATTACTTGTGTGCTCTAAGCTTTGCATTGTATTTATACCGGCATTGTTAATAAGTAACTTAACGCCGCCGAGTTGCTTGGCTTTTATTGCTAAGTTAATGCGTGTTGTATCGTCGGTTAAATCGCCCGTAAATATTTCACTGTCTGGGCATGCACGGCTCAGCTCTTCAAGAGCTTGCGTATTTCGCCCTACAAGCAGTAACTTCCACCCTTTTGCATGTAGGGCTTTAGCAATCGCTTGCCCTATTCCGCCTGTTGCGCCGGTTAACACACATAAAGCGCTACTCATGCCAATTTACCTTTTGCACGTGCTTTAAAAAACGGTTCGTCATCGAGTCCACGAAATATATCGCCGTATAAACGATAAAAGCGCTTTGCACCATGAAGTATGGCTTGTTGATCCGCCTCGTCTGTTATTTGGTTCATTAGGTTTTCAAAAAACTTTACATGCTCTATATCAAGCGCGCCGTGAGAGGTTAAATAACTAAATGCTTTTTTAGGTAAGCCCACAGCGCTTGCAATGTTTGAAGCTGCACCATCAGCAAGTGCTATAGAAGTGCCTTCAAGCACATGTACCATGCCAAAAAAGCTCAACGGATTTTTACGTGTAATGGAGTCGTACGCATACGACACCATCATTTCGGTAGCAAATTGCGGCTGACTACACCGTACTGTTTCTTTGTCAAAACCACAGGCTGCAATATCATTAAGTACCCACTCTTGATGACCTATCTCTTCTTCAATGTATTCTGCAACGGCTTCGCGTAGCCATTCTTGATTGTCGGTTAATCGTGCACCAACCGACATCATTAATGGCACTGTGTGTTTAACATGGTGATACGCTTGTGCTAAAAACGAGGCGTATTCTTCAAGTGATGCTTCGCCTTTAAAAACACGCTGAATAATAGGTGCTGCAAGCAGATAGTTTTGCTCTTGCTTAGTTTGCTCTTTAAGGGTGTTAAAAAAATCACTCATTAATTACTTCTCCAAGTCGGTAAAATTGCTCAAACACAGCATGGTACTGCTTACTTATGGCATCTCGTTTTGGACGATTATTTGTGGTTAATAATCCTTGTTGCACACTTAATGGGGCAGCTAAACGATGCCATTTTTGAATTCGTGCATAGTCGGGTAGTTGTTTATTAATTGCGTTAATGTATTGAGCTAACGCTGGGTTACTTAGCTTTGAATCGGCATAAATAATGGCGGTTAAAAAAGGTCGACCTTCACCAAACACAACCGCTTGTAAAATACCGCTTTGACTAAGTAATAGTGATTCAGGCCACTCGGCACTGATATTGCGCCCCATGCTGGTAATAATTAGGTTTTTTAGGCGGCCTTTAATAAATAAGGTATTTTGATGCTGCTCGACTAGATCACCGGTTGCATACCACTGGTTTTTGTCGTGAGGTTGATGATTTAAGTAACCTAAAAACAAATCGCCTTTTATAAAAAGCTGGTCATTTTCAATTTTGGTTTGAATATGAGGTAACACAGAGCCTGCACTGTGAAGGTTATCGTTTGTGGGCGTATTTAAACTAACTACAGATGCCGCCTCAGAAAGCCCATAACCTTGGTATACCGGTAAATTTAAGCTACGCGCTTTGGTTAATAGCATTTCGCTGACAAGCGCACCACCTACTGCAATAAACTGTAACGAACTAGGCGGTTGCCACCCATCTTCTGCAAAAGCAACTAAGCATGCTAATAGTTCAGGCACTAAAATAAGCGTATTTGGCTTAACTTTATCAATAGCAGCTATAAGCTGTGCGGGTTGTTTTAATACAGTTCCAACAAAGCCTAATTCATTTAACGGCATTAAATGCACTGTACCGCCACTTTTTAAGGGGGCATACACACCGGCTATATTTTCAAGCAATACAGCAAGCGGCAATAAACATAAATGAACAGGCTTTTTAATATTAATCTTATCGCACAGAGATTGAGCTACCTGCATTTGGCTATTTGCAGATAAACACACGCCTTTTGGTTGCCCAGTCGATCCTGATGTAAACGTTACTTTTTGAGTTTCTGGAAAATAACTGACGGGTTTAGCTACAACGATTTCGTAAATATATAATGTGTAAAACTCAAATAAAGTAATCGATGCAGTCGGCTCCCCAAGTAAAGGGTTTAGCGTGTCGCAAATAAGTAAATTAGCGCCGCATTGAGCTAGTACATATTGAGTTTGTTGTTCACTAAAAAAGTGAGCAATTGGCACAGCCACTTTGTTAGAAACTGCAGTAGCGGCATCAATAACAAGCCAAGCTGGCGTATTATCGAGCTTATAAGCGACACATTTGCCGTTAAAGCTTTGTAGTATTTTTACTACTTTTTGTATTTGCTGGTTAAACTCACCACCGTTAATTTCAAGTGTTTGCTCTTTATTATGGGCAATAATTAATGGCGATATTGAATGTGTATTATAGTAATTCATACATTCACCAATGCATTTACCAAAGAATTAATACTTGAGTGGTTTTGCTGCATCAAACTATAAAGCATTGGGGTATTTAATACTTGTTGGTGAGCTTGCTCTAGGCTCACAATGCATACTGTTGGTTGGTTGGCGTAATAGCTGCCCCACTTTAATGGGTTCTCAACTACAAAACTGCTCGCAAGTGCAATTTCAGTACACGTAACACCAAGTAAGCGCAATAAAGCACGCACTTTGTTGGTTGCACAAAACACTAAATGTTTTGCCCCCACACTTTGCAGAGCTTCGTTAACAATAATAAAATGTGCAAGTGTTGCTCTTCGATTTGTAGAGCAGAGATTACCAAGTTCAAAAATCTTATTGCGAGAAATGCTCTCATCTAAAAAATCTTCAACGGGTGATGCTAAATATTGCTCAATAAACAATGGCGAAGTTGCTTGCCTTAGCCCTAACGTGCACTTTCCTTGCTCGGTAACGTATTGGCAAAGTAGTGGCATAAAAGAGGTAAGCTTAGCGTTATACGCAACTAAAAAACCTTCTTTCACTGTGTTTTCGAGATTTTTTCGATGCACATCATCAATACGAGCACTAATAAACTGACTGTTATTTTGTGTTAAACCTAATGATGTAGAAGTGTGGGCTAATTGCATAAGCTCGCTCATTTAAACCTGTTTATATTTCAGGATTTAAACTTAACGAGTGAAACTTAAAGAAAACTTAAGAAACTTAATTTAAATGAAAAAGCGTCTTAAGTGTTAAATCGCGAGGGCCTAGGCAAGCTAAATAGATCAGAATTCAACTAACTAACAAATTGCTATAACAAAGCTTCTTTTTTAAATTAAACTTAGGTTAATCATTACCCTAGGGCCTATTTATCTTTCGAGGTTAAATTTGCAGCAGCATGTTTGGTTTTTAGGCAAGGCAGAGCCCATGTAGTGTGGTTATTCCCCATTAATGGGCGATAACGCAGCATAAATACCAAACATGCGCTGCCCTCTGGGTTCTTTCTAGGGACGATTAACTCTTTGTTGCTCGGTTTTTACTTAGCCCACTAGGTTACAAACCTCACGCCGCGATTAAATCGCCCCTAGTTAGAACAAATTTTAATCCTGAAAGGTCAACAGGCCCTAGCAGCTTTGTATGCATCACGTTAGTATAGTGTTCTACTTAAGTTACATAACGATAATTACATGAGCATAAAAACAAACGCGTTAATTTACTTTTTAGCTTTTTGCAGCGGCTTTTGCATAATGGGCATTGAGCTTTTAGGTGGGAGAATTCTTGCCCCCTTTTTTGGCAGTAGCGTGCATATTTGGGGCAGTATAATTACTGTGTTTATGCTTAGTTTATCTTTTGGGTATTTACTTGGTGGTAAACTCAGCACTAAAAATGCATCCCTTACCAAATATGGTCTAATATTTTTAATTGCCAGCATTATGGTTGTGCCTATTACATTATTTTCGCAGCCTATAATGGAATTTATATTTACCCATATTGAAGATAGCCGCTACGGCTCACTCTTAGCGTCAACTGCTTTATTTTTTATACCTACCGTTATTTTAGGCATGATCTCGCCCTACTCTGTGCGCTTACTGGTAACAGATAGCGATAAAAGCGGCCAAGTGGCTGGGCGTTTATACTTTGTAAGTACGCTTGGCAGTGCCCTGGGTACTATAATTACCTCTTTTTACTTTGTACTCGCGTTTGACGTGAATACAATTATTAGCGCTTTTGCTTTAACGCTTGGGTCACTGGGTTTAGTAGCGATTGCTATTAATACCTTGGCTAATAATAAGGGGCTTGCTCATGCTTAAATATTTGCTACTGCCATTAATTGTGTTTTCAGGTTCTGCGTTTAGTAACGTTATTCATGAAGAACGCTCGCTTTATCGCAATATTATTGTTGAAGAAACGAGCGACTTACGTTGCCTTAAATTTAATACTAAAAGTAGCCAAACAAGCCAAAGTTGCATGTATAAAAGCAATCCCGACAAACTTGTTTTTAATTACACAAAATTGACGTTTGCGAGCCTTTTAGTAACCGACAACCCTAAAAGTGTACTTATTATAGGATTAGGTGGCGGTACGCTTTCTAATGTTATTCATGAGCTATACCCCACTGCAAATATTCATAATGTTGAAATAGATCCTGCAGTAACTAAAGTTGCACGCGATTACTTTAACTTTATAGAAAATGACTTAGTGACATCAAGCGTGCAAGATGGCCGTATTTTTATAAAACGCGCCGCTATTAAAAAGCAAAAGTACGATTGGATTATTTTAGATGCATTTAACGGCGACTATATTCCGGAGCATTTGCTCACTAAAGAGTTTTTTGAAGAAGTGCAAAGCGTATTGGCCGATGGTGGCGTTATTGCCGCAAATACGTTTTCAAGTAGTAAACTTTATGAGCATGAGTCGGCAACTTACCACGCTGTATTTGGCGACTTTATAAATGTAAGCCGCGAAAATCGCAGCAACCGTATTATTTTAGCGGGGCTTAAATCAATACCGAGCGAAGCGCAAATTAACACGCGTGTTAATGCTCTCGCCCCTAAATTAGTAAAATACGGTGTAGATATAAAAGCGATTAGCCAACTTATGCACTTTACTAAAGACGGCCAAGATTGGCCAGCAGATACAAAAGTACTTACCGATCAATACTCCCCAGCTAATTTACTTAACTTTTAAAATCCCCTAAACCTCACCATTTTTTTACAGGTGAGGTTTAGCAAATATTTTGCCACTTCCCGTACTTACACATATTTACTTAGCAAGCTAAGTAATGATAAAATAGTTAGCTTGCTAACTATGTTGGGATGGCTATGCCTACACAAAAACCTTTTCACGAGACGCTCGATTTAACAGTTATCGGTAATATGGGCCGAGTTCATCGCTTATGCCGCGAAGCAGTAACCATTGCTGTTGAGCCTTTGGGGCTTACTCAGTCGCGCTGGACTGCACTAATGCATATAAATATGCGTGGTGAGGGACTAACACAACTTGAACTTGCTAATAGCTTAGGGATAGAAATGCCTTCACTGACTCGCACGCTTAAGCAATTAGAGGAGCAATCGTTAATCGTTCGCCGTGTAGACAAACATGATAAGCGCAGTAAAAGACTCTATTTTACTGAGCAAAGTGATGCCATTTTACATTCATTGCAAGAGACCATTTCCGATATAAAAAATCAGTTATACAGCGGTTTATCTGTTGAGCAGCTAGATGCCATTGCATTTGGTTTGATCAAAATAGAGCAAAACGCCCTTAAATGTATTCAAGTTAATAAGTAAGGCTAAAAATGACACCGGATCAAAAGTTTGCACGCTATGTAAGGTTTTCTCTCATAGGGTTTATCTTAGTATTTATTTACTATTTAGTGGCCGATATGGTTTTGCCTGTGACACCACAGGCACGTGTATACCACCCTGTTGTGCAAATATCACCGCAAATTAGTGGCCGAGTCACTAGTGTGCAAGTTAATAATAACCAACCAGTTAAAGCGGGCGATATATTATTTAGTATCGATGAAGGCCCATATAATTTAGCCAAAGAGCAAGCTCAACTCGCGCTTGATGATGCCAAATTACAAAACAAGCGTCTTGATACCAATGTTAAAGCCCTTGAAGCACAAATTAGTGCTGCAAATGCTAAGCAGCATGAGCAAAAGCTATTAAAAAGCAGAGGCGAAAAACTCTATACTCAAAAGTCTATATCGGAGCAAGAGCTTGAAAGTATTCGTGCTAATTTTGAAGCCAGTAAAGCAAATGTTGCGGCCCTAGAAGCGCAGTTAGCTGAAGCAGTTTTAGCTAGAGGTGACTCAGGTAATAAAAACTTAGCTATGCGTCATGCTGCTAACCAGTTAGCGCAGGCTGAGTTAAATTTATCCTACACGCAAGTACGTGCACTAAGTGACGGCGTAGTTGCTAACTTACAATTATTAGACGGCGCATACGCAGTTGCAGGTAGCCCATTATTAGCTATTGTCGCTAAAAAAGCCGATTTAGTTGCCGACTTTAGAGAAAAGTCACTCTCAAATATGAAGCAAGGCACTCAAGCGCGCGTCGTATTTGATAGCCGCCCAGGTGAAGTTTACGACGCAATACTAGAAACATTTGAAGCAGGCGTTAGCAACGGTCAACTTAGTGCAAATGGTTTACTAAGTACAACAGAAACCAGCAATCGTTGGGTACGCGATGCACAGCGTCAACGTATTCATTTAAAGCTCGTAAATCATCAAGACTTAATAGCGGACATGCCAAGCGGGTCACGTGCAACAGTACAATTATTACCCGAATCGACAATTGGGCAATGGTTTGGCTCTGCACAAATTAGATTTATTAGCTGGTTACACTACATTTATTAATGGAGGCTTTATGACTCAAATTGTTAGCCAAGGCCCACAATTAGACTCTAATGGCCTTCGCCAAGCACTACGCATTGCAGGTGGATGCACCCTTGGCTTTACTATTAGTAAATTAATGAACTGGCCTAATGGTATATTTTTTACCGTTTATCCTATGTTGATATTGGGCATGGTACCTACGTTAAGTCGTGGGCTTATAAATCAATTTATAGCATCTGCTGCATTTAGCGCGCTTATAGTGCTGATAATGCAGGGATTATTTTCTCACTTGCCAGTCGTTATGACATTGTTAGTGTTTGGTGTTTTTTGCTTTTTATTTTACCAAATGAGTAGCGGTAGTGCCTTTTTATTTGGCGCTTTAGGCGTGATCAGCCTTTCTATTCAGCTACATTTTTCGAGCTATGTTGATGAAGGAAGTAGTATTTATCCGTTAATTTTAACTAATGGTTTGGCTATATTTTTAACCGTTGTTATTGGAGCATTAATGCATGGCCTATTTCCTGATGTAACCGCAAGGCCCGGGCGAGTAATGCCAGCTAAAGCAAAAGAAAGTATTCGCCATGAGGTATTGTTATGCTCAACCGTGGCTACGCTCTCTTTTGTGGTTTTTCAGGTTCTTGATTTACAAGACTCAATATCTGCGCAGGCAGCTTCTGTGCTTATTTTGTTTTCATTGTGCTGGAAAGCCGCAGGTATGGCTGGTTGGCAGCGAGCAATTGGAACGCTTATAGGGTGTAATGCAGCGTTACTATCGCAACTATTTTTGTATAGTCACTCTGATTTTTTACTTTTTCCGATGGCTATTTTATGGATACTTTCGTTTCTTTTTGCGCGTTTTCATATTTTAGGCGGAGGCATACCTGGTATTGGTTTTGGTGTGTTGACTACGTTTGGTATTTTATTTGGGAACTCACTCGGACCAGGCCAAGATCTTGTTTATAGCGCAATGTACCGGTTTAGCTCGGTATCGGTGGCTATAATATTAAGTCTGTGCGTTGTGTATATTATGCACCATATACTTAATCGGTTTAGTGTAACTCGCCATCATACTTTTGATTAGGTAAATCTTTTTTTATAAAACTAAAGGCTGCAATTACAGCCTTTTTTATAAGCTTAGTTAAGCTATTTTAATGATATAAATAAACTATAATTTTGTTTTGAATACTCACCAGCGGCTCTTTGTACACAATAAAGCTTTTAGTCTTTTTGGGTGATAAGGAGCGTAAGCATACCTGCTATAATCCCCCAAAAGGCAGACCCCACTGAGAGTAATGTTAAGTTAGATGCTGTTACTAAAAAAGTAACAATTGCGGCCTCCGTATATTTAGTACTACTAAGGGCTTGCTGCAAACTATTAGCAATGGTGCCAAATAGCGCAATGCCCGCCAAAGCTAAAATAAGTGCCTGCGGTAAACTTGCCACCAACCCGACTAATGTAGCCGCGCACAGCGCCATTAAAATATAAAATGCGCCACCGGCAATACTTGCCCAATAACGTTTGTCATGATTTTCATCCGCTTCATCACTCATACAAATAGCAGCAGTAATAGCGGCTAAATTAATAGAATAAGCTCCAAACGGGGCGGTAAGCATATTTACAAAACCAGTCACATTAAGAGACGCAGATATAGGCGCTTTATATTTGTGCGCTTTTAAAACAGCAATACCCGGTAAATTTTGCGAGGTCATGGTAACTATATAAAGTGGTAAACCTATGCTAATGCATGCTTGCAAGTGAAAAACGGGTTCAATATAAGCAAATTCGCTCATTTTCCAGTGCAGTGCGCTGGTATCAATATGGCCCATTTGCCAAGCGAGTAGTACACCTATAATAAGCACACTTAACATAGCAAAGCGGGCAAAAAAGCGTTTACCAATAAAGTACATAACAACCATTAAGCCAATCACTAAAGGCATGTCGTTCATAAAATTAAAAACATCAATACCAAAGGTAACAAGTACGCCGGCCAACATGGCGCACGCAAGCTCACTTGGAATACGGTTCATTATTTTTTCAAACCAGCCCGTCACCCCCGACAAAAAAACGAGCAATGCACTGAGCATGAACGCGCCAATAGCCTCGTTTAAGTTATACCCTTGTGCACTTGAAATCAGTAATGCAGCCCCCGTGGTAGACCACGCAATTAAAACAGGCACTTTGTAATAGTACGACAAACCTATTGACGTTGTGCCCATCACTAAACCAAGCATTAAAATCCAACTAGCTACTAAATCGGGCGTGCCTCCAAGGGTTATCACCACCTGATAAATCAATGCAATAGAACTCGAAAAACCAATAATTACAGCCACAAGTCCTGCTGTAATTCGGTTAAGCAACTGATCAGACACCTTCATAAATCCCTCGTAATGCCATTTATGCAGCACACAACATACGTGCCCGATAAGTGCATTGCAATTAGCGATTAGTTTACAAAGAGTGAAAAAAATTCACTTTTTATTTTTCATTGTAATTAACGTCAAAAAGTCACTTTTAACCATTGTATTTAACTAAACAAACAAGTACCCACAAACGCGCCAAAGGCCGCATAAACCCTACAAAAAACCAATACTAAAAAGAGTGAAAAACATACCAAAAATAAATATCCTTATATTTTATAAGGGATTATGAAATTTAGAATTAATTCTTTTCGGTTACATTTATTATCTTGATCTAATCCATTTAATAATATAAAACGTAACAAACAGTTAACCAAAAACACTAAAAGAGAAACAAATGAAGAGATCTGTCGTCTTACTAATTGCTATACCATTATCGGCATTTGCAGTTTATGGGCTATTTTTTAATGCAGATGAAACGGGCGAACCTATCGCGCCTGTTGCTATTGATTTTGTTCCTATTGATTTACAAAAAACGCGCAATACACATCCCCCTGCACCTATTGATATGAGTAAAGATCCAATTACCGTTAAACCTATTGTTGCCCCTGACAACAGCTTACCGTTTGAAGAATTTGATGCCGTAAATCGCCTATCCGACAAAGCAAAGCAAGTGCTTATAAACGCAAAAGTTTTACCTACCGACTTACATAACGAAGCCTACATTGAGTTTGATTTGAATTCTTTACAGGCTTTAGAAACTGGCGAAAATTTTGATTTAGCTATTCCGCAAACAGCCGAAACATTCACCGCAGAAGTGACTAATGTGGTTGAGTCTGAAAATGGCGATAAGAGCATATTTGGCAAAATAGTGGGTGTTGACGGTCGCATGCATAATACCGTTTTAACGGTAGGTAAAGATGCCGTATATGGTCAATTTACTGCGCCTTCTGGCAATTATGTATTCGAAAGTAAAGGTAAGTACGGATGGATTGCAGCAAAACGCGATTTATATAAAAGCCACATAGAGCATGATGTAACCGCACCAAAACCCAAATCAGATAAAAGCATCGATATATTTGCACCAAAAATTGATGGCTAACCAATAATCAAAATATAAAAAACAACTAAAGCCGCACTATAGGGCAGCTTTAGTGTGTCTGCTTTTTATGAGATCAACCAAGTTAAAAACAAGTTCCAACCACAACAAGAGTAAGGAAATACAATAATGAAAAAAGTAATCACAACAACCGCACTGGCTGCGGCATTATGTGCAGCAAGTGTTGCACAAGCAGAAACAATCGATATCGGTATTTTATATACCGACCAATCAGCTGCTGCAACTAGCAATATTGACACTAAAATAAATCAACTAATTGCTTTTAGTAATCAGGTATATAGCCAAAATGGCGTTGATATAACACTACGCTTAGCTGGCAAACAAAACCTAGGTGACTATGCAGTAACGCCGTCTGAGGATTGGTTAGATTCGGTTACAAATAGCAGCTACGTAGATGGTTTACGCAGCGATTGGAAAGCCGACATGATTGCCGTATTAGGTACTGGTCAAAGTGCTGGCAATGGGCTTATTTCATGTGGTTTAGCATGGGTTGGCCAAGGCACTAATGGCAATCTATACAGCTCAATGAGCAGCCGTATGTACTCAATCACTGCAATTGATTGTGGTGCAACTACATTTGTACACGAACTTGGTCATAACCAAGGTTTAGCGCATTCACGCAAACAAGGTGACACGTCTGGCGGTGTATATGTAGATGGCATGGGTCATGGCGTACAAAATGAATTTGCAAGTATTATGGCTTACCCGCACGTTTACGGTAGCGCAACTCAGTACGATTACTTCTCTAACCCTGGCTGGAGCGTAAACGGTATTGCATTTGGTATTACAAACCAAGCGCATGCAATTCGCACAGTTACTGCTACAAAAACAAGTATTGCTAACTTTAAATAAGCTGCCCAATAAAAAAGTGGGCTAAATAGCCCACTTTAAAGTTTTAACATGTTCTTCCCTGCAGAGCGCTTACGCGCTCTTTTAGATTAAGCTAATGCACAACGATTTTTTGCTTAATTGCTGGCATTAATGTTTTACCATTGCCGTCTACTTTGTTTAACAATTTAAGTCCCATCACTTTTGCCAGTACTGGGTAAATATCAAGATTATTTACTTCTTTAAGGCTTACACCTTGTTTAAATGCAGGGCCTACAGCAATAAATGATGCTGCCATATCCTCGGTATATGCATAACCGTGAGTCCCTAAATAGGTTGGTTTTTTACCATTGGTAAATACCGCTGGCGCTGTAGTTTGCACCACAATATCGCCTACGCGAGTGCCTTTATTGTAATGATACGCTGCTAATTGCTCGTCAGTTAATACTGTATAACGACCGTTTGACGCATCTCGTAAACGCGCTTTGTAACCTTCAATATCAGCGTTTTTAGCATCCGGTTGGGTATAAATAAGTAAACGTGGGCCAGTATTTTTAACTAAAAAGTTTTCATCTTGAGGCAGTGTGGTTACATCAATGCTTTTATCTGGATCTATACTCGTCATACCATGATCCGACACAATAACTAAGTTTACCTCTTGCTCTAATTTACTTAAGCGAGTTTGTAATTGCCCCATTAATTCATCAAGCTGTTTAACTGCATCACGCGTTTGTGGTGCGTCTGGCCCAAATTCATGGCCCATGCTGTCAACTAGCGAAAAGTAACTCGCAATAAAACGTGGGCGCTGTGCTTTTGGTAAACTTAACCACTGAATAATTTGATCAACACGGCTTTGGTAATCGCTGTATTTAGAATAGTGATAAAAGTAATCTGGTGTCATGCCGTTAAATAATGCATCTGACTCAGGCCAAAAATAAGTAGCCGATTTAAGTCCCTGCATTTTGGCTAAATTCCAAAGCGGAATACCCTTTACCCATGTGCTATCGCCCAATGCTTTGCCCATGCTGTAACAGTCGTTTTTACGCGCTTTATCACAAAAGCTATTATCAACAATGCCATGGTTTACTGGCAGTAAGCCCGTAATAATAGAAATATGGTTAGGAAACGTTTTAGTTGGATAAACAGGTATTAGTTTTTGTGCGCGAACACCGCGCTCGGCCATTGCTTTTAAATTTGGCGCGCCGTGTTTTTCAATATAATCCCAACGCAGGCCATCAATTGATACAAGCACCACAGTTTGCTCTTTTGCAGCAAATGCGCTGTTCATTCCTAACATTAGGCAAATTGATACTGCCTTTAAAATCCACTGTTTCATTATAAACACCTATAAATGCACAACAATTACTCAAAAAATTATTTTAAAGCAAGTTGTTACTTTATGATACAAACTGATAGATTAAACCCTGTATATTAAAGACAAATGACTATGTGCTAAAAACTATGCCAGTCATCAATTGTAAAAAGGACAAGTATAAAGATGACCATAGATTTTAGTAAAAAAATAACGCCAGCACGAATGTACCGCACAACCTCTAACTTACAGATGGCGCTAGAAAGCGACCGTGGACGTATTATTAACAGTGCTGCTATTCGCAGGCTGCAGCAAAAAACACAAGTGTTTCCGCTTGAGCGCAACGCAGCTGTACGCTCTCGCCTTACCCACTCGCTTGAGGTACAACAGGTTGGTCGTTTTATAGTGCAACGTATTTTTGCTAATTTAAGCTACCAACAACAAAAAGATTACGGCTTAACCGAGCTAGAGCGCCCGCTAGAAAGCCTAGTAGAAATGGCCTGCTTAATGCACGACATAGGCAACCCACCATTTGGGCATTTTGGCGAAGCGGCTATTAACCACTGGTTTAATAACAACCTAGCAAGCGTAACACCCGAGCGCTGTAAAGAGCCAAACACCGGTATAGGTGTTGTTTTTAAACACCTTGCGCTTGATATTTGTAACTTTGAGGGCAACGCCCAAGGCATACGTATAATTCATTCTTTGCAAACGCTTAATTTAACCTACAGCCAAAGTGCTGGTATTTTAAAATACACTCGCCCTGCTGGGCTTGATGTAAAAGACATTCCGCAAAATAAAAACTATTTAATGAAAAAAGTAGGTTACTACTACAGCGAAAAAAACTTTGTTGAAGCGCTACAAAAAGAGCTCACTATTGAGCCTTACTGCCGCCATCCTGCAAGTTACATAATGGAAGCCGCCGACGACATTTCGTATTGCCTAGCCGACATAGAAGACGCCGTAGAAAAAGACATAATAAGCACTGAGTTGCTGTGCGAAAAACTTAAAAGTAGTTACAAAAAAGTATTAATAAATCTGTTAATCGACGACGCTCAACATCAAAATTTTGTAGACAAAGCCGTAGACTACGCACTAGAGCGTGCACAAGCACAACCCTATAATTTTAATAGTGAATTTTTTATATACTTGCGGGTTGCATTGCTACATCCGCTAGTAAATCACGCCGCAAAACGCTTTATCGAAAATATAGAACCTATTTATCATGGCGATTTTAACCAAGCGCTTTTAGAAGATAGAAGCCATCTACATGCAGTAACTAAAACACTAAAGCAGGTAGCGCTTGAGCATGTATTCTCAAACAAAGAAGTCGAAAAATTAGAGCTACAAGGGTATGGCATAATTAATGGTTTGCTCGATTGCTATAAACCATTACTGCTACTAAACAAGGATGACTTTAAGCGTGCACTAAATGGCGATTCACGTTTATTAATAGAGTCGCGACTTGTTAAAAAGCTCTCTAAAAAGCACTTAAATAGTTACCAACACGCAATAGATGCGATGCAAGAAGAGCCCGATCACTTTGCGGCATACGAGTTTTATTATCGTTGTAGATTAATCCAAGATTATATAAGCGGTATGACCGACCAATTTGCTTACGATGAATATCGCAGCCTTATGGTTATTGATTAGTTGTATTACTCTGGATAATTTTTAATTTTGCGCTTAAAATCAAACTATTAATATTTAAGCGCGCATAACTTCATGATATCAAAACTAATTAGATTTACCCTTTGCTTTGCCTTATTTTATAGTGCGCAAAGTGCTGCATACAACGAAGCTATGTGCATTTTAATTAAACAAGAAATGCAGCAAAATAGTAATAATAAAGCGAGTCAAAAATATCGTAAAGCTGCGCGTGATTACAAAAATAACTGTAATAAGCCAAAAGAAATTCAAGCACAACCTAAGCCCCAAATAATAGAGCCTGAGCCGACTATTATTACTCAGCCACAACCTAAAATTGTTGAACCTGCCCCTGTAATTAAACCTACTGAAGAAGCTGTTAAAGAAAGCATCAACGAGCAAACCCTTAATTTAACTAATGATCAAAAACAACAAATAAACGATCAGCTAAATACCAACAGTAACGAAATAGTAATTGATGCAGAGCCAACAAAAGCAGCACCCGAGCAAGTAGTTATAGAGCAAAAAAACGAAGCTGTGATAGAGCAAGTAAAACCGGCGACGCCAGAGCAAAGCGTTCAACCTACGCCTGAAAATCCTGTACTTGTAAAACCAGCACCGGTGTTAACTAAACCAGCGCCTGTAATTGCGCCGCAACCTGTAGCACAAAGCCCAAGCTCGTTACTTTTACCCACTTTAATACTTGTTATAGTGGTACTTATTGGCGCTATAGTAGTCGTGCGCCTGCGCCGTGCAAAACAAAGTAAAACAATGGCAGAACCTACTATGGCGGCTCCACCTGAAGTTAAATCAGAAAAAATTGCTACGCCAGTTAAACCTGAAAGTAAAACAACAAAAGATCCAGAGATTGAGCCTGTCGCCATCAACGAAGTAACTCAAGATAATAAAGCAGCTCAGAGCAGCGTCGCGACAAATGAAGAGTCAGTGGAACCTACTAACACAGCGCAAAATACTGATATTGAACATACAATAACGCAGATCTCAGGTGAGCAAAACAACGTAGTTACTCCATCGCAAACAAGCGAAATTGAGCCTACACCGCTTAATCCAACTGATACCTCAGAGCAAACAAACACCGCTGCATTTAACGAAGTAAAACAAAAGCCTGAACCTAACACTGCTGAATTTGAGGCTGCCGCTAAAACAACATTAGAGCGCATTAAAAATGCCAGCAGCTTTAATGAACCAGAAGTACGCGACTTTGACCCCGATGCAAAACCAGTAAAAAAACAACGTAAGCACTATACAGCCCAAGTAACAGAGTCTGCGCCAATGGAAGCTAAACATAGCACTGTAGAGCCGCTTATTAGCACTCCTGAGCCAGTAACAGCGAGTGAGGCGGTTATAGATTTACACGCTCCAGAGCAAATATCTGACGCTCAATCGACTACGTATACAACCGAGCAAGACTTTAAAGAACCAGAGGTGCGTACATTTAACCCAGACGCGCCATTACCTGGTGAAAAGCCGATGCCTAAAAAAGAAGACGCATCACCTGAGCAAACACAAACAACACCGCTAGTTGATGAGCCAGTAATTGAGCCTAAAAAAGCAGACAGTAACAATCCATTTGCTAACTTATCGTTAGACTCAAGCTGGGATCCTGACTCAACTGAAAAGCCCACAATAGAAGAGAAAAAACGCGCGCCAAAATCGCAAGCATTAATAGATGCAGAAGAACGCGCTAAAAACATGCAAACCAAGTAGTAAGTTTTAAAGTAGCGCCTCATATTTGAGGCGCAGTTTTAGTAACCAAATAATTAACTGTTTTTCACCATATTACTTACACTCTTATCCCATCCTAAAATGCGCCCTAGTAATTAGAAGCTTCACTCTCGCGCAAACAAGCTCTGCGCCTAGTGCAATATTCAAGCTTGAGAGTCTTTTGTAAGCCTACAACTTGTTGACGCGATGGGTGCAGAGCATACATTTAACAGGTGGTATTTTTAGACTGGAGTTTACGGCTACGTTATACGTAGCCTTAAATTAAGCTAACTTGGTCAACATGCCCTAATTAAAAGTCCTAGTTAACAGCCCTAGCGGTACGTTTATTTTTAAGCTTTAACCCGCCAATTAATAGCAGTGGCCCTATAAACATAGCAAGTCCATACACGCCACCGGTAACCGCGTATTCTGGTTTATTCAAAAAGCTAATAGCAATTAAAATAGCTAACGATGCATTTTGAATTCCAACCTCAATTGAAAGCGTCAGCGAATCAGTTAAATTTAATTTTGAACACTTAGCAATTAACCAACCAACAACCATTGAACCAATATTAAGTGCTATGCACGCCCAAAATACATCGTTAAATGAGCTAACTAATAAATCGCGCTCTTTTATTACTAGTGCGGCAATCATCATAAGCATAAAAAACAACGAGAAGCGTCTAAAAAACGGCTCTGCTTTAATGGCAAAATCACTTTTAAAGTGACGTAACCAAATGCCTATAGCAACTGGCACTAAGGTAATAAAAAATAGCCCTAATGAAGTAGTTAAAATAGAAAAAGTAGCATCGTCTGCTGGGGCAAACTGACTCATAGCAAAGCCAATAATAAACGGTGTGGTTATTATACTAATTGCGGTAGAGGCAGCGGTTAAACTTACCGAAAGCGCTAAATTAGCTTTAGCAAGCTGGCTTACTACATTTGACATAGTACCGCCTGGGCAGGCAGCTAATATCATTAAACCAATAGCGATAGGCGTTGGTAGGTTAAGTAAATAACACAGCCCTAATGCTAATAAAGGCATTGCTACAAGTTGGCCTATTAAACCCATAACAATGGCAAGCGGGCTTTTAAATAGACGAGTAAAATCGTTTGTTGTAAGCCCAAGACCCATACCAAACATAATAAGTGCAAGAGCGAGCGGAAGTATTACTTCAGTTAATATAGATGCATTCAAATTAGACAGCCTCGTTTGTTATTGTTTTTAATTGGAGTGTTAATTTTTAAGTTAACTGTATACCAATTCGCTTAATTAAGTGATCTATTTTGAGGATGGAAAAACGTGTTGATAGCTAGGCAAAAAATTCGCTATTTAGTTGTTCTCGGCAATTACTCCTGCATTGCTCTACCTTCTACATCCATGCAGTCGTAAATGAGAATTTTTTAACACAGGTAGCGACACGTTTAGCCCCGCAAAATGATTAAGTATTATTGCGGATTGGTATAACGCCCCTTTACAATAAATCCTAATGCTAGAAGTATTACTTATTTAAAATAGTCGCAATGCGTTTACCCAGTTCTGGAAGTACATCTTGCTCAAACCATGGATTCTTTTTAAGCCATATATTATTACGCGGACTGGGGTGTGGAAGCACTAAATAATTTGGCCAATACTCACGCCACGATTTTACTAACTCCGTAAGTGGCATTTTTTTAGTCTCCGGTAAATGATACGCCTGCGCGTATTTACCTAATACTATTGTCAGCTCAATATTTGGTAGTGCAGCCAATAATTGCTCGCGCCATGCTGGGGCACATTCTTTTCTCGGTGGTAAATCACCCGACTTACCCCTACCCGGGTAGCAAAAGCCCATAGGTAAAATTGCTATATTATTAGCATCGTAAAATTCATCCCTTGTTAGCCCAAGCCATTCTCGTAGGCGGTTTCCGCTTGCATCGTTAAACGGCACGCCTGTTTCGTGAACTTTTATACCCGGTGCTTGGCCCGCGATTAAAATACGTGCGTTTGGGTTAAATTGTATTACAGGTAGAGCCCCTAAAGGTAAATGAGGATCACAGATCACGCATTTACTAACTTGGTCTATTAATTGGTGACTATTCATGTTTATTTGGCCTTAAATGCTTAATTTTTATCCTAAATGGCCATTTAGGATAAATGAGTTGGTAAAAAATCGGTTTATTTTATCTAAAATGGCGATTAGTTAGTAAAATCCTGATCTTTAAGCCTAAATGCCCTACAGCCCTTATAGTACCTAGTGTTCTTTCGCCCATACCGCAAATTCGTTACCACTTGGTTCTGTAAAGTGAAACCGACAACCGCCAGGAAACTCAAAAATAGGTTTTAATATTACTCCGCCAAATGTCTCTACTTTTTTAAAGGTTGCGTGTATGTCGTCGCTATAAAAAATAAGTAATGCTGCCCCATGCTGAGTTAGTGATTTTAATGGAGCCTGAAAAATCCCACCATCTAACCCCTGCCCACTAAATGCCGTGTATTCTGGGCCGTAGTCAGTAAACTGCCAATTAAATACATGACTAAAAAAGGCCTTAGTTGCGGGTAAGTCGCATGCAGGAAACTCAACGTAATTTAGTTTTTCGTGATCGCTCATCGTTATTTCACTCTTTATTTTTACTCAGTTTATTAACCTTAAGCTTTACATACAGCCTGTGCAATATCATTAAACAATAACAGATCAGTATTTTACTAAGTAATTTGAACTCTGGATAATAAATCTATCTCGAGCAGCTATTTTCAGCGCTAGAGAAAATAAATTTAAATATCACCATAATTCAATACGTATAAAACCTGTTAACCAAGGTTCAGGTTAAGTAAGAAGGATAATTTACTAAAAGTTAGTCGCCGTAAATGAGAATAGCTATCTTTTGTATTTGTAACATATATAATAGCGCCTTTGTTTTATCCTCAGCTTTAAATAAAGGGATTAATTAACTATGCAGGCACCTTTGCACAGTGCGCCATTCGATAAGGTTAACGTAATTGCGCTTATAGTAAAAAGCGTAAGCAGTTATCGAGTTTTGGTATTTTTACGTTTTTTTATTGCCATAATTGGTGGCTATGCCTTTACCTCTGCAAGTACTGCGTTATTAAGTTTTGTATTGCCAATAGCTAAGCAAGACGCTGTACTGTTTAGTGTTTCAATCAGCATTTTAATTTATGCCGTAGTATTTATTTATGCCTTTAGCGTTAAATCATTAAGAAAAGTGTGGATCAGTATTTTACTAAGTACAGGTGCGTTTATCGGATTGCTTGTATTACTAAAGGGTTGGGTATGAAAGACAGCTTTTTCAGATCGATGACTTGGTTACACACTTGGGTAGGGTTACTCGTTTGTTGGTTATTATATTTAATATTTTTTGCAGGAACACTTAGCTTTTTTAGAGACGAAATAACGCTGTGGAATCAACCTGCCATACATAATGTACAAGCCCAAACACAGCGTATAGAAGCGCAAAAACAACAAATAATTACAGGGTTCGATTACTTAGCTAACCATGGAGCTAACTCATCAAGCTGGCGTATTACATTACCTGAGCCGCGTATTCCTTATTTAATTTATGGTTATGCAAAGCCAAAAGAGCCAGGCCAGCGCCGCAGCCAGTTTAAAAGCACACAGTTAAACCCTAATACCATGAAAGAGCTTGAGCCCTTTGTAGATACTAAAGGTGGTAACTTTTTTTATCGGTTGCATTATGATTTACATTATATGGATGCAATAACAGCACGCTGGATTGTATGCTTTGCCAGCTTTTTTATGCTAATTGCCATTATATCGGGTGTGGTTATTCATAAGCGTATTTTTAAAGATATGTTTAGTTTTAGACGTAATAAAGGTAGCCGTACGTGGTTAGATGCCCACAATTTAAGCTCTGTGCTTGCCTTGCCTTTTCATTTAATGATTACTTACACGGGCATGATTACGCTCATATTTATGTTGTTTCCCTACCCTGCGCAAACGTCGTACGATAACGGCATGCGTGGCTTTTTTAACGATGTAACCCCTCGCAACACCATGACCGATAAAGCCCAAGGCGAATCGTCAATGGTGCCGATTCAAAGTATTTTGGATCAGGTTTATACTAAGTGGCCTCATGCAGATATTACTCGCGTACAAGTTAACCAACCAAATATGGCAGCTTCAACAATTACCGTATTGGTAAGCGCAGGTAAAACACTGCGTGACCAAGCACCACGCTTAATATTTAGTGGTGCTACAGGGCAAATGGTTGCTAAAACTGATGACGAGCTAACTAGCAGCAAAGCGCTTTACGAGTCGCTTAATTCAATGCATACGGGGCGTTTAGCTACGTGGTTACTGCGTTGGTTATACGTATTAGGCGGTATTGCAGGCTGTGTAATGATTGGCTCTGGCTGTATTATGTGGGCTAAGCGAATTCGCGAGCGAACTAAAAATAACGTTAAACCTTCGTTTGGTTTAAAACTAGTTGAAGGGTTAAACCTAGCCACTATTATGGGACTTCCACTGGCAACGTGTGCATTTTTTATTGCTAACAGACTACTTAGCCCAACTACCGCAGAGCGCGCCGATAAAGAAATACTCGCGTTCTTTTTAACATGGCTAGCGGTTGCTCTTTTAGCACTTATAAAGCGCGACACACTGCAATGGCGAGTTATGGCAGCTATAAATGCTGTTGCATGTTTAAGCGTACCGGTTATTAATGCACTTACAACTAACGGTAATCTAATTAGCTATTTGATGCACAAACAGTGGGCTTTATTTACTTTTGATGCACTGTTTTTGTTATTTAGTATATTGTTTTTTATACAAACCGAAAAATTACGTACTGCTAAAAATAACTCAAAAATAATCAGCCCTAGTCAATCTAATAACCTTAAAAGGCAAAAACCATGATTGATTTACTTGGGTTTAGCCTATGCCTGCTCAGTTTTAACTGTTTTGCGCTGGCTAAGTATAATCATTTTAAAGATGTATTTAAAAAACGCCCTACAGAATCCCAACGTAAAAAGCTGCTATTAGCTGCTTGGATCAGTATTTTACTAAGCTTGGTGCTTTGTATAGTTACTCAAGGTGGATATGGAACATTACTATTTTGCGGGTTTATGAGCCTAAGTGTCTTAATTATAATGGTTTTTTATAATTTTTTAGTAGGCTACGTAAAGTGGTTTAGTGTTTTAAATAGCGTGTTAGTTGTACTAAGTGGGTTGTTTTTAGCGTTAAACTAGCCTTAGTTAGTAAAAACGTGATCCGTTATTTTCTCATATATTAGGCAAAAAAAATGGCAAGCTATATAGCTTGCCAACAATAGGGGATATTCAGTGTTTCCAATACTTACTGTCTCACGGCAAGTACACACAATATAACCATAATATATTTAAGTTACTTTACAGTTAGGTGACTCTTTTATTACTACTGTAAAGGGGCTTTACATTGTTTATTGCTCAACCCAAATTATTTCATCAGTAGCAAAGCCCAACTCTTTAGCTTTAGTTAAAAAGTGTTCTTTAAGCTCTTTGCTAACCGTTGGTGTACGCGATAAAAACCACAAGTAATCTTTGTTGTAACTGGTTATAAATGCATATTGATAATCGGGTTGGTCAAGTTCAAAAATCACGTAAGCGCCATAAAATGGACCAAAAAACGAGACTTTAAAATGTCCGGTGTCAGTGCCCTCAACAAACTTGGCCAAACCTTCGGCGTCATCCCATTTTTTATCATCCGTTAAATACCCTTTGTTAAGGACCTTTACTGTGCCGTCGTCGTTAATTGAATAAGTCGCGGTAACTTGCTCCATACCTTCTTCAAATGAGTGGTTGAGCCGCGCTATTTCAAACCATTTGCCTTTATATTTTTGTATATCAAAGTTTTTAACGGGTGTTATTCCCTCAGGAGGGCTGGTGCAAGCACTCAGAAAAAATAGCCCTGTAATAAGTAAACCGTATTTAATAGCCTTCATGTAAGCTCCTTTTTAAATTACATAAATAGTACGTATTATCTAAATATAGATGGATATAAAGTTTGCTAGCCGATTAAAAAATTTTGCTATAGGATCATATTAATTCTAAAGCAATAAAAATGACCATAGCATGAAAATTTGGGTAGATGCAGACGCGTGTCCTGTTGTTATAAAAGAAATACTTTTTAGAGCTGCAGAGCGTATGAAAATCGAGACTATTTTAGTGGCTAATCACGCAATGCGTATTCCGCCGTCAAAATACATAAGCCGCGTTCAAGTATCGTCGGGGTTTGATGTAGCCGACGACGAAATAGTAAAACGTATTGAAAAAGGCGATTTAGTTATTACGGGCGATATTCCGCTAGCAAGTGAAGTAATTGATAACGGCGGGCAAGCACTCAACCCGCGTGGCGAGCTTTATACCACCGAGAATATCCGCTCAATACTTAACGTGCGAGACTTTATGGATACCATGCGCTCAAGTGGCGTAGAAATGAGTGGTGGGCCGCCGCCACTTAGCCAAACCGATCGCCAAAACTTTGCAAATAACCTCGACCGTATTTTAGCGCAAAACAAGGCTAACTAACTTGAATACCCAATTAGTTGGCTTAGGTGATACGCAATTTAGCGTGGCGGTATACGTAGCAAAAGCGCCGCCAATGCCGTTTTTTGAAACACTCGAATGCCTTGAGCCGGTTATAAATGAGCAAATAAATACCATAAACCAGCACTGTGGTAATGGTTGGCGCAAAGTGTTTAACGTGTACGCAAAAGTGCTATTTGCCCTGCCAAGTGAGCATTATTCATTTGCTAAACAAGCCCCTACTTGGCAACAATATCGCGATGAGTATTTACTGCAAAACAATAGTAAAACCGCCCTGCTATTTAGCGCGCCCAACATTACTATTACGTGTGCAAATAAAGCTGCTAGCAATAAAAACCAGTTACACATAATTGCAGGGCGTACGCACGCTAAAAACTTATTACAACAAGGTAAGTTACATGCGCAGTTTGATTGGCTTGACGACGAGTTTGCAATCGATACCAGTAACAACATTATTGTGTGCCCATATTTTGATTATAGACAGTTAAGTAATATAAAAATTGCGAGATTAAGCGAACTAGTCGCGCAGCTAAAAATCACTAAATAACACATTGTAAGGAACGACCATGGCCGGAATTTTAGAGTTAAACGAATTATTAAAATCAATGCAGCCAGCGCTTAAGCAAGGCGAGTATATTTTTTGTTGCTTAGCAGGAAAATTGGCTGATTATATTCATTTAGAGCCACTTGCCACTTACGTTGAAGAGGAAGGGCTAACCCTTATTTTAAAAGCTGAAACCGCCGATAAAGCAGGTATTACTTACGAGGGTAAATATAATTTAATCACTCTTAACGTACATTCAAGTTTAGAGGCCGTTGGGCTAACTGCTGCGGTATCTGCAAAGCTAACTGAGCATGGCATTAGCGCTAATGTAGTCGCTGCGTTTTATCACGACCATATTTTTGTACAAACAGATAAAGCACAAGCTGCAATGAAAGCGCTTGGAGAGATTGGTTAGGATTTTTGCTAGTATGGTAGCAAGCTAAACATTTTAGTATTAATGTAATAAGCAGATACTAAAAACATATAACTTTATTCTTATTGCTAAAAGAAAACTCAATTAAGTAAGGAGACAATAAGTTGAGAAAACCAAGACTATTTATAGCTTCTTCAGTTGAAAGCTTACCCGTAGCTGAAGCTGTAAATGTTAATTTAGACCATGAATTTGAAGTAACGCTATGGAAAAATGGTACTTTTAAACTCTCATCAACAGTGATCGATGATCTTGTTGAAAAGTCATCATTTGTAGATTTTGCACTATTTATATTTGCTCCAGAAGATATCGCTACGATCCGAAATAGACAAGAACATGTCGTAAGAGATAATGTAATTTTTGAAATGGGATTATTCGTTGGAGCTATAGGTAAATCTAGATCATTTATCCTGAAGCCTCGCGATATTGAAATGCATCTACCAACCGATTTATTAGGAGTAACTCCTGCTGATTATGATTCTGGACGTTCTGATTATGATTTGGTTTCAGCGACTAACCGTGCTTGTACATTAATTAAAGCTGAAGCAGAAAGGCTAGGAGTGATCAATAATCAAAATAGCTCTGGGATAAAAAGAAATATTGCGAATCCATCAGTTTATAACCTTAAGGCACAAGATTATAAATTTTTAGCAGCTTGTCTGCAAAGTTATACGTCTGACCCTGATGGTCTCCCATTTTATAGAATTTCTAATAACTTTAGTTCTACAGATGACTCTATTTTGCAAATATCGTTGATCAAGTTAGAAAGAATGGGATATTTAAGTAAAGCTATTGAAACAGATCAACAAAGTGAATGCGATTTTTATACTTATTCGATAACCGAGATGGGGATTGATATATTGCTGCAGAATGAAGACTTACTCCAACCTCAAGGCTATAAACCTGATATACAATTTTAAGTTTACATTACACTATGTGAGCTACCATTTAACTTCCCCGTCGGGTGGCGCTTCGCTTAACCGACCTACGCTTAGAGAAACTTCGGAGTTTAGAGAGGTTATATTAAAACACCGAACTTGTTAGTTCGGTGTTTTTATTGGTGCTAAATAGCGGGTGCTTGTTTAGCTTGTAAAACTTAAACTACATATCCGCTAAAACCTAGAGCTTTAAAATACAGCTTCGGAATGCCAAATTTGCACTCATTTAGCAGTTCGCTAAAGCGCATTCTATCAAGCGGGTAAAACTCATTTTCTAAGTCGTGCCCTGTTTGTGTTTTACCTGTTTCGGTTAAACCCAATTGCGCGCACGTTGTAAGCTGGGCTTCGCGCTCAAATGAAGTTTCAGGGCGCATTAGATCTGCAATATAAAGGTTGGCGTCTTTTTTAAGGCTTCCTTTAATCGCTTTTAGTAACTCTTTTTTATCGCCGTTATCTTGCACAAAATGCATTACCAATAAACATAAAACGGCATCGGCTTTAACCGATAATTTATTAACAGGTCCGTTATGAATATTAACGCGGCCTGCTATGCCTTGCTCATCAAATTGCTGCTTCGCGATAGCAAGCATATCGGCTGATGTATCTTGCGCGGTAAATTGCCATGTAGGGTTTAATGCAGCCAGTGCAAGCACTTCTTTGCCTGTGCCTGCCCCTACTACTAAAATATGCGCATTATCGCTTAGCGTTGCTTTTAGCTGTGCGTTAGTGAGCTGATGTAATAATTCATAACCAGGAACTAAACGGGTTATACGGCTATCGTATTGTGTTGCTTGCTCGCCTGTAAACGTTGGCATTGTATCTCCTTGTTTTCAGTAATGTTGCTTATAAAACTTCAACTGTGGAATATCCACCTGGCTTTTTGGCTACATGCACTTGAGTGGCTACACGCTCGCTCATTTGTGTTACGTGCGATATAACGCCTACTTTTCTGCCTTGTGCTTGCAAAGAATCCAAAGCGTCCATTGCAATGCTTAGGGTTTCGCTGTCTAACGTACCAAACCCTTCGTCAATAAACAAAGAATTGATTTGTACTTTGTTTGACGAAAGCGATGCTAAACCAAGTGCAAGTGCGAGCGATACTAAAAATGACTCCCCGCCTGAGAGTGTATTAACAGAGCGTTGCTCGTCGGCCATGTCGCGGTCAATAATTGCAATGTCGAGTGTTTGCGCTATGGCGGTTAATTCGTAGCGTTTGTTGAGTGTTTTTAAATGGCTGTTTGCATAGTGCAGTAATATTTTTAACGTTTGTGTTTGCGCTAAGTTACGCATGGTTTTACCCGTTGCATCACCCAATACTTTATTAAGCAAGTGCCATTGTTCAACCTGGGTTTTAAGCGTAGTTAACTCAGCTTGTTTGCCTTCAAGCGCTTTCGCATTTTGGTTATGTTGCTCAATAGCGGTATTAGTTGCTAGTAATGAATTTTGCAGCTGCGTTTGTTGCTCGTTTAAGCTGCTTAGTTGCGTACTTAAAGCCTCTGCACTTTGCGTTGGTTTATCGCTACTGTTGTGTTTTTCAAGCGTAAGTTGCTGCTGTTTTAATGCGGCGTTTGCATCTGTTAGCGCTTGAGTTAACTGCTCGTGCTGAGTTAAATGCGCTTTAATAGTATCGCTACTAAGCGTTAGTAAAATATTGACCTGTTCGTGCGTTGTATTGCTGTATTGCGCTTTAAAGTCAGTAAACCACTGGTTATAACGTGCTTCAAGCGTTGCTAGCTCTTGGCTGCTTTCAAGCAAGCGTTGCTCTACATTTTTAAGCGTTATGGCGTGCTCATCTCGTTGTTTTATAGCGTCGTCATAGGCTTTTTGACTCGCTTGAACCTGCGATTGCAGTTGCTCTTGCGCACTTGTAAGTTTTGCTTGGTAGTCGTCTGCACTTATTTGCTCGTTATTAAATAAAGCTAAGCGCTCACTTTGTACAGTGCTTAGTAAATTTTTAGCTTTTACAAGCTCTTCATTAAGTGCTTTTAACGATTGCTCGTTGTTACTTATAAGCGGTGTAAGCTGTTTTATTTGCTCATTAGCTGTGTCTTGGCGCTTTTGGCTTTGCTCAAGTTGCGTTTGAGTTTGCTGATACTGCGTAACCTGCTCGTGCAGCTCGGTAAGTTCAAGCGCATTGGTTTGTAGTTGCTGCCAAAAATCACTGTTTTCAAATTGGCTATTGAGCGTTGTACCGAGCTCGTTAATTTGCGCACTTAGTTCGCTATGCTTACTCGTTATTTGGTTTTGCTGATGTGTAAGCTCAAGGTGTTTATTACTAAGTTGCTGCTGTACTTGCTGCTCTGCTTTAAGTGCTGCTAGTAGCTCATTTACTTTAGTTTGCAGTGTACGTTGACGTTTTTGTTGCTCAAAGTATTGCGCTTTTTGCTCCGTTAACTGCTTATAAGTTACTTCAAGCTGATCAGGCGTTAAGTCGTTAAGCTCTGTGCGTGCGCCTTGCATGGTATTTTTAATGTCGAGCTGTTTAGCTTTTGCTGTTTGTATTATTTGCTCAAGTTGTCCGTGTTCAGCAGTTAATACAGCATGTTGAGTTTGATGCTTATGCAGCTCGCTTTGTGCATGGTCAAATTGCTTTTTAGCGGCATTAAAAGCATTTTCAAAATCAGTAATTAAGTTATTTAATTGCTGATTTTGATTTACCGCATACGGGTGCTCAGTTGCACCGCACACTAAACAAGGCTCATTAGGGCGAAGCTCTGTGCGTAAATGTTCTACGTTTTCGCTGGCTCTTAAGCGCGCTTGGTTAAGTGCGTACTCGCTACCTTTAAGCGCTTGCTCGCTGGTTATTAAATGCTGATTAAGTAAAGCATGGGCTTGCTGGCTTTCATTTAACTGCTGATTAAGTACTTGTTGGCGTTGAGTGCTTTGTTTTAGTTCTGCGTTAAATTGCCCGTAACGCTCGCGCTGCTCTTTTAAGTAATCAATACTTTTTAACTGCGCGTCGCAGTGCTCTGCATTAAACTCATTAAGCTGAGTATTTAATGCCTGTAAAGTTGATTGCTCACCACTAAGTGCCACCTCGCACTGCTGCACTTTATTATTTTGCGCATTTAAAAGATCGCTTTGACTTGCAAGCTCGCTATTAAGAGTTTGGCTTTGTGCAAGGTTTGCGGTTAATTGCTGCTGTGCATTTAAGTAAGTATTAAAGCTTTGCTGATAGTAGCTCCAGTCTTTTGCTAAAACATGCAGCTGTGCATGCTCATTAAGCCATTGCTGGCTTTTAGTTGATTCGGTATTAGCGAGTTCAAGCTCGCTATTGCTTTGTTTAAGCTGCTGTGTGAACTCATCAAACTGAGATTGCTCTTTGGTTATTTGCGACTCAGTACCTTTTACAGCTTGAGTTTGCAAGGCAATATTGCTGTCGAGCTCTCGCGCTTTAGCTATAACGGGCGCTGCATTTTGTTTTTGCTCATTGGCGTTATTAAGCAGCTCGGTATGCTTAGTAAGCGCGGTATTACGCTCGTTAATTACCGCTAAATGATCAACACTTTTAAGCGATGTTATTTGCTGATCCAAAGCCGTATTTTGATCGGTTAACAAATTAAAACGGCTGCGGTTATCTTTTATTTCAAGCGCCTGCTTGGCTTGTTTTGCCTGCTCGCTTTGTGAGGTAATACTTTCAAGCGCTGAGCTTGCTTGTTGCTGGGTTTGCTGTGCTTGCAGTAAGTTTTGCTCAAGTACTGTAGCTTGCTGATACCAGTTAAGTGCTTTTTCGGTTTTGGATAGCTCTTTTTTAGTGTGTTCGGTTTGCGCTTTTAAATCGGTTAACTTGGTTTGTTGTAGCTCAAGTTCTTCTGGTGCTAGCAAAGTATAGCTTTGAAGGCCTGCTTTAAGCGCTTCAAGCTTTGCTACTTGCTCTTTATGACGTTCAAAAATACGCACGCCAATACGGCTAAATTTATCGGTACCTGTTAAGCACTCTAAAAGTTGCGCTCGCTCATCGCCAGTGGCTTTTAAAAACGCAGCAAACTCATGTTGTGCTAAAAGTACGGCACGGGAGAACTGCTCAAAGTTAAGCCCTATTTTACTCTCGACTTCTTTTATTGTGTGGCTTTTGTCAGCTATAAGGGTTTCGTCTGGCAGGGTTACTAAAGTGTGCTCTGCTACTTTAAGTTTGCCTGTTACTTTTTTATGGGTCCGTGCAATTGTATAGCGCGCACGATAAAGCTGTTTATCTTGTCCTAAAAAGTCGACCTCGGCGTAGCCTTCCCATGTACCTCTGCGTAGCAAGTTTCGCGCATCATTAAGCTTAATGCTGTCGCCGTTAAACTCAATTAAGTTACCTTTATCACCGCGCAGCCTCGCTGTTTTTGTATAAAGGGCTAAACAAATGGCATCTAAAAAGGTACTTTTACCAGCGCCAGTATCGCCAGTAATGGCAAATAGACCTGCGTCTTTTAATGGAGCTTTAGTAAAATCTATTTCAGCGTCAACTATTGAGGCTAAATTATGAATACGAACTGCGGTTATTTTCATAGTTGTTCCTGCTCCGTTAGCTCGTTTATCACGTCACTTAAAAGTGCTTTTAGCTCATCGGGTACGCTTTGCCCTGCCATGTCTTTATCGTTTGCGAATGCTTGTTCTAATAGGTTTAGTGGATTGAGCATTTCAACTTCGCTTAAATCTTCAAATACGGTGTTGTCGTCATTTTGCGCTGATTGCTCACGTACACGTTCAATACCACAAAATTTAATATGCTTGCCTTCAAGTGCTTGTTCTATTTGTTCTCTGAAGGTGGTGTCGGTATCGCTTGATTTAAGCTTTACACGTAAATAAGGCGCTATTATATTTTGTGCGGTGTCGAGCGCTTTAATTTGCTCGCATAGTTCGCTTAATGGTACACACTCCCCTTTTGGTAAAATAATCACATCGGCAGAGCGCGGAATGTAAAGGGGGTTTACAGTTGTACTAATATGTTGTTTTTCATCAATAATAAACTCAACAACATTTACTTGGTGCGTGTAGTTACGTTCTGAAAACGACATAGGGATAGGTGTGCCGCTGTATCGAATAACATCACTTTTAGCGACTTGTTGCGCTTTGTGTAAGTGCCCAAGAGCGACGTAGTTGGCTTGTTTACCAAATACATTAGCAGAAATAGACTCTTCACCACCTATTACTAGGTTACGCTCAGAATCACTTGAAATATCCCCGCCTTTTGCGTGTAAATGCCCCATAACTATTAATGGTGAGTTTTTCTCGTTTATATTAGTAGCTTGCTCTAGTGCAAGTTCGTAAGCTTTTGAAACGCCTTGAGCATAACTAGGGCCGCTTTCGGTTTGGCTAAGTAAACTTACATCACTTGCGCGTAAAAATGGCATAGCGACGATTACAGCGCGTTTACCATTGGTATTTATGGTAATAACAGTTTCATCGGGTGTTGCGACATCAAAGCGCCCTACTACGTGAGTATCAAACTGTGCAAGTAATGGCTGAGCTGCCAAAATACGATTTGCAGAGTCGTGGTTACCCGCAATAATCACTACGTGTAATAGTGGGCATGCTTTTTTGGCGTCTTTAATAAATTGATAAAGCTGATTTTCGGCGCTAGCACTTGGTGTCGCTGTATGATAAATATCGCCCGCAACTAAAAGTAAGTCTATTTGTTGTTCAACAAGAGTGGCTAATAACCATGTAAAAAAAGCTTGATGTTCAACACGGCGATCGTGTTCGTAAAATTGTTGGCCAAGGTGCCAATCTGAGGTGTGGAGGACTTTCATGTCGCGCTCTTAATAAAACCGTAAGAGCGCCAATATACCCAAGGCTGTTAAAGATGCAAGCCTAAGGCATGCATTACGTTAGGTTAAACTGTACCAAGCTGAAAAAACAACCGGTAATGCTAAAAGTGCCATTAATAATGGAATTTTTAACGTTTTAGTTTGTTTTGCGTGTAGCGCCTTTAGTGCATTAGTTTCGTTGCACGCTGCTACTTTATCGATATAAAAATAACCCGAATCGAGATACTGCTTACAGTTATTCTCACTTGCTGGAATCGCAATTAGTTCTTGTTGTTTTTTTAGGATGTAAAAATCCATAAGCCCACCGCATTTCTTGCTAGTAATCGATATTAATTTGAGGATAAATGTGACGAATTTATTTGCCTCAAATAAAAAGGTTGGCGATTTTAAATATAAACAGCACTAAAGATCAACCTAAAATTACACTATTTGTCATTTATCGTACAAATAGCGAATATTAATGAAGTTCGGCAATATTTGAGCCAATTATTTACTCGTTTCACTGTGTTTTTGTTCAGTAGAAAGGGCTTTTAGGCCATTTTACTTGTTGCGAATTAGTAATACTTATACGTAGGATTAATGGTTTACCTGGTAATGCCAAAGCAATACTTTTTTAGCAATATATATAAAATGAATGATATTTTTTTGAGTTCTGGGACTTTGTATTTAACCGATCAAAACCATTATTAAAACCCAATTTTGTAAACCCCCTTTACAGTTTTTATCTATTCGTATTTTGTTACAAAATAATTGTATTTTTCAATCTAAAAAACTAAGTGAACATCACCCTAAAAATACGGTACTTGGTCGCTAATTTATTGAAGCTAACTGGTATATTTGTCAAAGTACGCTCACAAAATTATATTAGGACTAACAATGAAAAAAATAGGTCTTACGCTAAGTGCTTTTGTATTGCCGTTCGCAATATCGAGTGCAGCTATGGCGTCTTCGGTTGAGCAAACAAAAGGTTCTTTTGTTGATAAATTTCGTCAATTAGACGAAGCACTTCCTACACCCAATGTTTATCGTAGTGCCGCTGGCGAACCAGGTGAAAAATACTGGCAGCAACGTGTAAATTACGATATTGATGTGAAGCTAGATGAAAAAAAGCACCGCATTACTGGTAGTCAAAGCATTGAATATAAAAATAACTCACCACATACGCTTAAATATTTATGGTTACAGTTAGATCAAAATATTTTTAAAAGTGACTCTATTGCCGAAACAACAAAAACATTTAAAAGCACTTTAGAAAGCTTACCAGCTCAAAAGCCCGCTAAATTAAGTTTAGGTGAATTACGTCGCCAGCAATTTATGAGCGACAACGAACTGGGTTATACAATCAATGGCGTAAAAGATGACGATGGTAAAGAGCTACGCGTAACTGTAGTTGATACCTTAATGCGCATCGATTTAAACGAGCCATTAAAACCAGGTAAAGAAGTAGAATTTAGCATGAACTTTGCCTTCAACATTGTTGAAGAAGATGCAGTGGGTGCACGTTCTGGTTACGAGCACTTTGAAGAAGACGGCAACGACATATTCTTAATTGCTCAGTGGTTTCCTCGTTTAGCGGCTTATACCGATTACGAAGCATGGACAAACAAGCCGTTTTTAGGCTCAGGTGAGTTTACGCTTGAGTTTGGTGATTACGATGTTGAGATTACTGTTCCGGCAGATCACATTGTATCGGCAACAGGTAAACTTGATAACGCGAGCAAAGTACTTACAAGTACTCAGCGTAAACGTTTAAAGCAAGCCGAAACATCTAAGCGTCCTGTGTTTATTGTTAACGCAGAAGAAGCGCTAGAAAACGAAAAAGAAGGCACCGACAAAACTAAAACGTGGCACTTTAAAGCGCAAAACGTACGTGACTTTGCTTGGGCGTCGTCTCGTAAGTTTATGTGGGATGCAAAGGGTTATCAGCAAGGTGGTGACGTTCAGCCTTTAGTTATGGCAATGTCGTTCTTCCCTAAAGAAGGTGGTGACTTATGGGAGAAGTACTCAACTGAAGCGGTAGTACACACAATGGAAGTGTACTCTAAGTATTCTTTTGACTACCCATACCCAACTGCGCAATCGGTAAATGGTCCTGTTGGCGGTATGGAATACCCAATGATTACCTTTAACGGCCCACGTACTAAGTTACAAGATGATGGTACACGTACTTATTCTCAAGCTGAAAAGCGCTTTTTACTTGGCGTAGTTATTCATGAAGTGGGTCATATTTACTTTCCAATGATTGTTAACTCAGATGAGCGCCAATGGACGTGGATGGATGAAGGCTTAAATAGCTTTTTAGATGGCGTTGCTGGTCGTGAATGGGATCCTACTATTCCTTGGGGTGTTGAGCCTCGCGATATAGTGAGCTACATGAAGTCTGAAAACCAAGTACCTGTTATGACTCAGTCAGACAGTGTATTACGCTTAGGTCCTAATGCTTATACTAAACCTGCAGCAGCCCTTAATATTTTACGTGAAGTAATTTTAGGCCGTGACTTATTCGACTTTGCATTTAAAGAGTATGCTCAGCGCTGGAAATACAAGCGCCCTACTCCAGCTGATTTTTTCCGTACAATGGAAGAAGCCTCTGGTGTTGATTTAGATTGGTTTTGGCGTGGCTGGTTTTACACCACAGACCATGTAGATATCTCTTTAGATAAAGTATATCAACTACGTTTAGACACTAAAAACCCTGATATTGATTACAGCCGTTTACGTGATATTGAAGCAGACAAACCTACTTCATTATTTGTTGAGCGTAACCGCGCACAAGGTAAAAAAACATGGGTTGAGAAAAACTCTGATGTTACCGATTTTTATGACGAAAACGACCGTTTTACTGTAACCAATAAAGAACGTAACTCGTACAATAAGTTTTTAAAAGGCTTAGAGCCGTGGGAGCGTAAAACGCTTGAGCGGGCTTTAGAAGAAGATAAAAACTATTACGTTATGGAATTTTCAAACCTTGGTGGTTTGGTAATGCCTATTTTATTAGAGCTCACATATGAAGATGGCACTAAAGAAGAGCGCTATATTCCTGCTGAAATTTGGCGTCGTAATTATAAAAACGTTCAAAAGCTGATTGTTACCGATAAAAACAAACCGCTTGTATCAGTTACTGTTGACCCAGGCTGGGAAACAGCTGACGTAGATGTTGAAAACAATAACTACCCTCGTCGTATTATTCCTTCACGTATTGAAGTGTTTAAAAAGGAAAAGAGTAAAGCTAAAGTAAGTCGCGATATCATGCAAGATATTAAAACTGAGCTTAAAACTGATGAGAAGAAAGACGAAAAGGATGACGGTGAGGAGCAGCAATAATGCGCTTTTTGCTTATTATTGTTTGCCTTTTAGTTGCTGCGCCAAGTATGGCGCATCAACTAAAATCGTCAGTTACAACCGTGCTTTTTAATAAACGAACGCATAATGTTGAATTAATGCATCGCTTTTATTTACATGATACCGAACACGCCGTAGGAACATTGTTTAAAGGCAAAATTGATATTATTAGTAATAAAGCCGACCAACAACGTTTTGCTAAGTATGTTGAATCGCATATTGCTCTACAAACGTTAAGTGGTGAACCTTTACCACTTAACTTTGTGGGAGCACAAGTTGATGGTAAGTTTTTTTGGGTTTACCAAGAAGCACCAATTCCTGAAAATATTGAAGGAATTAAAATGAGTAATGGCGCACTTCGTGATTTATGGCCATCTCAGGTAAATATGGTAAACGTTGAGGGCAAAGGTAAGATTAAAACTTTAAACTTTGCTCAAGATGATACTTGGCTCGAAGCCCGCTTTGAGCAAAATTAATATTTAAAACTTCCCCAACCGACGCGCACAGCAGTTGTTTATGTGCGCGTTTTCTTCATACGTTTAAACTGCGTTCATGTTTGATCTGTTATTTGTAAATTTACGTAAAATTTGTGAGTTCAATTTGTATATTTACCTTTTTTTGCGCATGATATATCAAGCACTTAAATTACTTTGTTATCAATAGATTGATAATGGTGCGTATTAATATTTAAATATAGTTAGTTTCATTTATCCCTTTGTATTTACCGGCCTAGGGCATAAGCAGTAGAGAATTTTATGTTTAAATTTCATTTAGTAATAACTAAATTCAGGGAATGATATGACTACTCAGGTTGAGGCTATTTTTGGAGTGATTTTTGATTTAGATGGAACATTGGTTTCATCAGAATTAGATTTTGCATTAATAAAGGCCCAAATAGGTTGCCCTTGCGAGCAAGACTTACTTGATTACATTGCTCAGTTGCCCTCACCGTATATGCGTGAAGAGGCAATGAATATAGTTCACCAACACGAATTAATAGATGCACAACATGCCAGTATATTACCTGGTGTGAGTGAAGCTATTCATGCTTTAAAGTCTAAAAATATTCCGATGGCTATTGTTACTCGCAATTTTGATAAAGCAGCGGCAATTAAATTACAAAATAATCCACTCCCTATCAGCACAGTTTTAACGCGAAGCGATGCCCCAGCAAAGCCAGATCCCAGCGCTTTAAATGCCATTGCTACACTTTGGAACATTAACGCCAGAAATTTACTTTATGTAGGCGATTACCTTTACGACATTCAAGCTGCGCACAATGCAAATATGCGCGCGTGTTTATACGCTCCAGAGTCAACGCCTGCTTATGCCGATCAGGCAGATTACGTTTTACATGACTTTGTTGAATTAGTGACATTAGTTGAGAGTTATTCTGAAAAAATAGAGTTATGTTAAATAGCGTACTATTAAATTTATTTAAGAATAAGTGCTACGTTATTTAAATTACAAAATAACAATAACGTTTGTTCCTAGCCCAATACGTTTTGAATTGGTAAAATACCGCAAAACGTAACGTATTCATTAGGGGCACAAAATGGGCAGAGCATTTGTAGTTCGTCAAAGTTCTATGATCAAAACAGCCAATGCAAAAACAAAAGTAAACTCAAAGTATGGTAAAGAGATTTACGTTGCAGCAAAAAGTGGCGATCCCGATCCCGAAGTAAATCAAACACTACGCCGTCTAATCGAAAAAGCTAAAAAAGACCAAGTACCCGCGCACGTTATCGATAAAGCAATTGAAAAAGCAGCCGGTGGCGCAGGGGAAGACTATTCTGTTGCCCGTTACGAAGGCTATGGCCCTGGTAATTGCATGGTTATAGTTGACTGTTTAACTGACAATCCGAACCGTACTATCAAAGATGTACGCTTACCGTTTACTAAAACAGACTCAAAAATTGGTACTCCTGGCTGTGTAGCACATATGTTTGATCATTATGCGGTACTTGGCTTTGCGGGTGATGACGATGAAATAGTATTAGAAGCATTAATGATGGCTGATGTTGATGTTAGCGATGTTGAAGCCGAAGACGGTAAAATATCGGTATTTGCACCGCCAACAGAATACTTTAAAGCTAAAACAGCCCTTGAAGACGCATTTGAAGGCATTAACTTTGAAGTAGACGAAATTACGTTTATTCCTCAAGTTAATATTGAAATTGAAGACGAAGAAGTTATTGCTAACTTTGATAAGTTTATAAATATGCTTGAAGATTGTGACGATGTACAAAACATTTATCACAATGCTATTGTAAAAAATTAGATTTAATTAGCTAAAAGCTTTAAAAAGCGTGTTTTGTGTATGCAAAACACGCTTTTTTACGTTTGAATAAATGTTAGATATTCATGTGTATTATCTATATACCTTTAAAATGCCTTAAAAGTGCTGTTATTCTAATTTTAGGCGATAAAAAACCAGCTTAAAAGCTGGTTTAGCACTTAATCTGAACTTTGCTTAAGCGGTTAAAGCGTATTCGTTTTTTGTGCTTTATATTTTATACGGTAGCTATGTAGCAGTGGTTCAGTGTAACCACTAGGTTGTGTTACCCCCTCCAAAACCAGTGCAAGTGCAGCTTGAAACGCAATGCTGTTATTAAGGGTTTCTTCGTTTATTGCCATGGGTGTATACGCAGTGTCGTGCTCGTTTTGACCATCAACTACTTTGGCCATTTTAGCCATTGTTGATTTTATTTGCGCTTGTGAGCACACGCCATTTAGCAACCAATTAGCCATATGCTGGCTTGAAATACGCAGTGTTGCTCTGTCTTCCATTAGCCCGATATGGTCAATGTCGGGTACTTTTGAGCAGCCAACGCCTTGATCAATCCAACGCACAACGTAACCTAAAATGCCTTGTGCGTTGTTTTCAAGCTCGCTTTGAATATCTTCTTTTGAAAGCCTTTTAGGGTCTGTCATTAGCGGCGGTGTAAGCAGGTCATTAAGGCTGGCAATAGTACGTTTAGCAATACTTTGCTGCTCAGTAAATACGTTTACATCGTGATAATGCATTGCATGCAGGGTAGCCGCTGTAGGGGAGGGCACCCATGCTGTATTAGCGCCTGATTTAGGGTGAGCTTGTTTTTGCTCCATCATTAATGCCATTTTATCTGGCATTGGCCACATGCCTTTACCTATTTGTGCTTTATGACTTAAGCCACAAGCAAGGCCAATATCGACGTTGCGATCCTCATAAGCTTGTATCCATGGTTGCTGCTTAATCTGTGCTTTTGGAAGCACAACACCCGCTTGCATAGAGGTATGAATTTCATCGCCTGTGCGGTCTAAAAATCCAGTATTTATAAATACAACACGCTCTTTAGCTGCATAAATACAGGCTTTTAGGTTTACAGAAGTACGGCGTTCTTCATCCATAATACCCATTTTAAGCGTGTTTTTAGGTAAGCTTAGCGCTTCCTCTACTAAGCTAAATAAAGTGTTAGTAAACGCTACCTCTTCAGGGCCATGCATTTTTGGTTTTACTATATTAATACTTTGCGCGCTGGTATTTTTAATACCTGTTTTTTTATTTAGGTCGTGCAGGGCAGCGGTGGCAGTAAACATCGCATCCATAATGCCTTCAAATACCGGTTGATTGTACACATCGGTAATAGCAGGGTTCGTCATTAAATGACCAACGTTTCTAACAAACATCATGCTACGGCCTTTTAAAGTAACGGTGCCGCCATCGAGTGCTGTGTATGTTTTATCACTTTGCAGAGTGCGCTCTACAGTTTTATCGCCTTTTTTAAACGATTCAACTAGGTTACCTTGCATCAAACCAAGCCAATTTTTATAAACTTGTACTTTATCTTCTGCATCTACCGCAGCTACAGAATCTTCACAATCCATAATGGTTGTAAGCGCGGCCTCTAACACGACATCTTTTAAGCCTGCTTTATCTGCTTGGCCAATAATGTGGTGGTGATCGATATGTAGCTCTATGTGTAAATCATTGTTTTTTAATAACACTACGGTTGGGTTTTGTGCTTCACCTTGATAGCCAATAAGCTGAGATGGGTTAGCTAATGTGGTTTGAGAGCTATCACGTAACGTAATTAAAAGTGCGCCATCTACTACTGAATAATTAGTACTTTCTATATGCGAGCCATTAGTGAGCGGCAATGCTTTATCTAAAAACTGGCGGGCGTAGGCCATTACCTTAAAACCACGAACAGGATTGTAGGTATTGCCTTTTTCGGCTCCATCGTCTTCGCTTAACACATCTGTACCGTATAAAGCGTCGTATAACGAACCCCAACGTGCGTTAGCGGCATTAAGTGCAAAGCGTGCGTTACTGACGGGCACAACCAACTGAGGACCTGCTGTAAGGGCTACTTCGGGTTCTACATTTTGGGTTTCAATTTCAAAGTTGGTAGGCTCTTTAACTAAATAGCCAATATCTTGCAAAAAGGCATGGTACTTAACGCTATCCCACGTTTTATTAGCAAGATGGTAGTCATCTATTTGCTGTTGAAGCAATTCTCGCTTTTCAAGCAGTGCCTTATTTGTAGGGGTAAGTGTTTGAACTATATGTGCAAAGCTTTGCCAAAATTGATGCTCACTTAAGTGAGTGCCTGGTAGTAATTGATTTTTAACAAAATCAGCGAGTTGTGTGTCTACGCTGAGTCCTGAATGTGTGAGAGTGTGGGACATAATTGCCTTCCTTAAACGGTCGCGATGTTGTTGTGTGCTTGTGCGTTAAGGCAACAATAACTCAAAAAGGCAATGTTGAGTGCTTTTTAGCCATTCACAAAATATATAGCCACAATAACAACTATAAATTTACTAAATCTAGAAAAGGAGCCTAATGTTGAATCAAGCGAAACGGAGCACACACTCCTAGCCACTCTCACAACATTAAAATAATTTATACCAATCTGCTTATATATGGGGTCTATTTAACGTTAAGAAAATTACGCTAGAGCTAGGCAAAAATTTTTGTATCTAGTTATTCTAAATAAAAAATTTTTAACGACGTTATAGTGCAATTTAATTCGTTAAATTGATCAAAGATTTATGCAGGTTGGTATTACACACTCGTTCGAAGGATTTTATTATGACAACATATCAACGCGAAACAGACACACTCTCTACTCTTTGCCAATCACAAGGCAGCGCATGGAAAGCTATTAACCCTGAATACGCAAGCCGTATGCGTTTACAAAACCGTTTTCGTACAGGGATTGAAATTGCGCAATACACAGCAGACGTTATGCGTGAAGATATGGCTGCATATGACGCCGACACAAGCCTGTACACCCAATCTTTAGGGTGTTGGCATGGCTTTACTGCCCAACAAATGATGATGGCTATTAAGCGCCATCAAAAAACAACTAAACGCAGCTATGTATACTTAAGTGGCTGGATGGTTGCAGCACTTCGCTCTGCATTTGGTCCGCTGCCAGATCAAAGCATGCACGAAAAAACATCGGTACCTGCATTAATTGAAGAAATTTACACATTTTTAAAGCAAGCTGATGCACGTGAACTAGACCACTTGTTTAACGACCTAGATGCAGCAAAAGCGAATGGCGGCGATGTTCAAGCTGTTATTGATAAAATAGACAACTTTGAAACTCATGTTGTGCCAATTATTGCTGATATTGACGCAGGTTTTGGTAACGAAGAAGCAACTTACTTACTGGCTAAAAAAATGATTGAAGCCGGTGCGTGTGCCATTCAAATAGAAAACCAAGTATCTGACGCCAAACAATGTGGTCACCAAGCGGGTAAAGTGACCGTTCCACACGAAGACTTTTTAGCAAAGATTAACGCAGTACGTTACGCCTTTTTAGAACTTGGTATTGATAACGGTATTATTGTGGCACGTACAGATTCATTAGGTGCAAGCCTTACTCAAAAAGTACCTGTGTCGCAAACACCAGGTGACTTAGCAAGCCAATACAATGCATTTTTAGAAACGACGCCAATTAACGGTGTTGATGACTTAAATGAAGGCGACACAGCAATGAAAATTAATGGCCAGTTATGTAAACCAACTCGCCTAGATAACGGTTTATTTCAATTCCGCGAAGGCACTGAAAAAGACCGCGTAGTACTAGATTGTATTACGAGCTTGCAGTCGGGCGCTGATTTACTGTGGATTGAAACAGAAAAACCTCATGTTAAGCAAATTGCAGAACTGGTAAATCGTGTTAAAGAACACGTGCCAAATGCAAAACTGGTATACAACAACTCGCCTTCGTTTAACTGGACGCTTAAGTTTCGTGAGCAAGTATATCAAGAGTGGGAAGAAGCAGGCCGTGACCTTAGTGCTTACCCAAGCCTTGGCGACAATAAAGGCCTTATGGCACCAGAAATGGATGCAACAGAACTTGCGCAAGCAGCCGATTTACTAGTGCAAAACTTCCAGCGCGATGGCGCACGTGAAGCAGGTATTTTCCATCACTTAATTACTCTGCCTACGTACCATACAGCTGCGTTGAGCACTGATATTTTGTCTGAAGGTTATTTTGGCGATATGGGTATGCTGGCTTATGTACGTGATGTACAACGCCAAGAAATTCGCCGTGAGCAAGCTTCTGTTAAGCACCAAGACCTAGCAGGGTCTAACATGGGCGATACACACAAAGAATACTTCTCTGGTGATAACGCGCTAAAAGCCGGTGGTGAAGATAACACCATGAACCAGTTTTAATTCCTAACTAGATAGTGTTACTCAAGGGCCAATAGGCCCTTTTTTATTGCTTTAAGTAAAGTTAGAACATTGAAGCATAATTACAGATCAGACTTTAACTAGGGCGTGTTGATCTTTGTGGATTGAAATTTATTCAATCTAGGGGCGATTAAATCGCGGCGCGAGGTTTGTAACCTAGTGGGCTAAGTAAAAACCGAGCAACAAATAGTTTATCGCCCCTAGAAAGAACCCAAAGGGCAGCGCATGTTTGGTATTTATGCTACGTTATCGCCTATTCATGGGGAATAACCACACTACATAAGCTCCGCCTTGCCTAAAAACCAAACATACTGCTGCAAATTAACCCACCAAAGTTCAACACGCCCTTGCCAAATCATGTTGGATCACTATTTAACTACCTGAGTGAATTTACAGATCAGAGTTTAACTAACCTTTCATAAAACAGCATATTTGGGGTGATTTTGCTGTAAAAAGCGTTTACAACAACTTTAAAAGGCAGGTAAGTGACTGATTTTTGCTTTAATAGGCAAACTTAGCGAATTTATAAACCGATTTTTTACTAACTTCTCTGTGCTATAAAACAAAATTTTACTAACTGATAGGCTATAAACAGTGACTCAAACCGATTTTTTACCAACTCAAGTTACAAAAAATGCTATAAACCGAAATTTTACTAACTGAAGTTTTAGCTAAGTCCGATATTTAACTGTCACAGAAGTGTAAAGGGGGTTTACAGTTTGAATATTAAGGCGGTAAATACAAAAGCCACTTATTTGAAGTGGCTTTTATTTGAGCTATAAATTTTTATCCAACGTTTATTTAGTGTGTTTATCAAACCACCATTGAATATAAGCTACTTTAGTCATTAAGTTTGATGGGCGAGCTGTAATACCATGCGATGCATTAGGAATGCGCACCATTGCAGTATCAACGCCTTGTAGTTTTAATGCCTGATAAAACTGCTCAGTTTCTGATATTGGTGTACGGTAGTCAGATTCGCCAGTGAGCAACATAGTAGGAGTTTTAACGTTTCCAACATAACTAATAGGCGAGCGCTTCATGTAATGCTCGATGTGATCCCACGGTTTACCCGGAAACCAGTAATCAGCAAAAAACGGGTAAAAATCGGCAGTTAGTACAAAGCTGATCCAATTAATAACAGGCTTAGCAACTACAGCCGCAGCAAAGCGATCGGTATGACCTACAATCCAAGCTGTTAATACACCACCGCCAGAACCACCGGTTACAAACAATTTAGACTCGTCAATAAAGCCTTTCGCTATTAGCGCATCAACGCCAGTCATTAAGTCATCAAAATCGTTACTTGGATAATTATGATGAATAGTTTGTGCAAACTCTTTACCGTATGAATCACTGCCACGTGGGTTCATGTATAAAACCACATTTCCTTTGGCTGCAAACAGCTGAATTTCAGCGCTAAAGTGTGGACCGTAATTAGCTACTGGACCGCCATGTATTTCTAGTATTAGCGGATATTTTTTGCTGCTGTCAAATTCTGGTGGGTAAGCAATCCATCCTTGAATAGGTAACTCATCGTGACTTGATTTAATCCAAATTTCTTCCACTTTAGCCAACGCTTTGTCGCCCAGTGCATCTGCATTAAGGGTAGTTAAACGCTGCGCTTTACCGCGTTTAATTGTTGCTATATCAGCAGGGCGCTGAGTATCGGCAAGGGTAAAGGCTACTTCGCCATCTTCGCTTACATCAAAGTCACCACCAGAATAAGGGCGACCAAAGGCAACACTGCCAATTTGAGTTGTTATTATTTTACGCTTGCCGCTGCGTGGTTGATAGGCGAGGGCAGTTTGACCTTTATCTGCATAGCTAAAGTATATGCCTTTGGAGTTTGCACTCCATTTTATTTGACCTACGCTACGATCAAAATTTGGCGTTAAGCTTGTTGTGTTACCTGTTTTTAAATCACGAATATAAAGCTGAGCGTTTTCGTAGTTAGTGCGTTTATCATCGTAACCTGTGTACGCTAAGTAACGACCATCGGGAGATACTTTAGGCTGCTCATCAGGTCCGTTTCGGTCAGTAACTTTAGTTATATTTTGTGTGGCTAACTCGAGTTGATATATTTCATTGTTTGTGGGTTTTAGCTGGTTGTTTGTGTGCCTGTTCGCAGAAAAATAAAGCGACTTACCATCGTTACTAAAACTTACATCGCCTGCGTTATCAAATTCATCATCAGTGAGTTGTTTGGCATTACCACCGTTAGCATCTATGGAAAATAATTGGCTAAAACCTTTTTGCGTGTAACCGCCACCATCTGAACGGTAATACACATCATCAATAAATTTGGCGGGCTCTGCCCAGGTTGCGCCTTTTGGTTTGCCTGGTAAGCTCACTGGCGCTGAATTAGCGCTTGGAACAAACATGCTAAATATTAATTGGTTAGAATCAGGGTTCCATGTAATCGCACGTGGACTACTCGTTAAGTTACTAATTTTTGCCATAGCACCTGTTTTAAGCCATTTAATATATATTTGGCTGCTGCCATCGCGAGTTGATATAAATGCAAGGCGTTGACCATCAGGAGAGAGTACTGGCGAATAATCCATATGCACGCCAGAGGTTAGCGGCTGCATTTGTTTGGTTTTGTAATCAACAGACCAAATATTACCAACTTTGCGATCTGTTTTTATATCCATGCGGTTACGCACAAAATAAACAGTTTTACCGTCTTCGGTTATATCTATTTGATTGGCATATTCTAAATTAAACACGTCTTGCAGTTGTAGTGTATTTGTTTCAGCGTAGGCTAAATTGCTACAGCCTAAAATGAGGCTAAGTGTTAAAAGCTTTTTCATTTTAATCCCTGTTGTTACTTTTTTAATTTGCTAAGTAGTTATATGTTAGGGATTATTAAATTAACAGTAGGATGCGATGAAGCTCTTATTTAACTCTATGAGTTAAAGCTGTAAAGGGGGTTTACAGCTTCTCTTTAAGGTTGTGTAAAAGTTTAGTTAGCTGAGTTACAAAGGGCTTTTATATCTTTTATAAGCGCTATGCCATCAGCGTTGTCGCCATGTACGCATAAGCTATGGGCGTTGAGCGTTAGTTTTTTTCCAGTTCGTGTTGTCACGCTGCCATCGGATAAAAGCTGAGTTACTTGTTTTAGTAATGCAGCTTTATTGTGAACACTACCCTCAAGTGTTCGTGATACTAAATGCCCGTCGTCGGTGTACTGTCTATCGGCAAATGCCTCGAGTACTAGATCAACTCCTGAGCCTTTAGCTATTTGAATGTGCTTATTGGCATTTTTAGTCGCTAAGACCATTAGTTTCAAATCTATTGGGTAGCTGGCAATTGCATTTATAACGGTTTGTAATATTTGCTCATCAGCCATCATGTCGTTATAAAGTGCGCCATGCGGTTTAACATAGCTAAGTGTTAAACCTTGTACTTTTGCCATGCCCTCAATAGCGGCTATTTGATAATGCAGGCAATTTGTAAGCTCTTTTTCGCTAAGTACCATTGAGCGCCTACCAAAGCCTTGCTTATCTGGGTAGCTTGGGTGAGCACCAATTTGTACGTTATGTTGCTTGGCAAGTACAAGAGTGTTTGTCATTACGTCGGCATCACCTGCATGGAACCCACACGCAATATTAGCCATATCAATATGTGGCATAACGTCATCGTCTAGCCCCATTTTCCACACGCCAAAGCTTTCGCCTAAATCACAATTGAGTTTCATATTAGTGCGCCTTTTGCGGTTTTATTGTGACAGGTAATACGCCGTTAGCCGGTGCTTCTCCTAGTAACACTTTTGCAAGTGCGGTAAAAGCGGGACCAGACACAATATCGTTTTTATCTACATCAATATTATATGCGTAAGATGCAAGTACAGCATTTGCATAATTGCCAAATTTAGCAATGTCGTAAGGCGCTCTTAGGCTTATAAAAACAGTGCTTTTGTTTTCTTCTTTTGCCATATTTAATAATGACTCAAATGCTTTTGGTTGCTCTGCATTATTAAGTGCAAAATTAGGATCGTCTTTTAAATCATCCATACCGCCAATTTCTACCGCACTTTGATTAGGTGTTGCATTGCCGGCTATAACTACATCAGCAGCGTGTATTTGTGCTTTTGCGAGTGCAGGGTCGAACCCTTGTAAGCTACTACAGCTATAAGTGAATTTTTGCTGGCTGATAGCTTTAATCGCTTGCTGCATTGCCATACATTTACGCGTGTCGGGCATAATAATATGAACATTACTTCCTGCTTTTAAATTAAGCGGCAAAGTACTGTTATTATTTTTAACCTGCGTTATTGCCTCTACAGCAAGCTGCGCTTCTATTTCGCGATGTGCTGCACTGCCGATTGTTTGCTTTGCATTTATGAGCGCGGTAATAGGGTCAAAATTAGTGCTTAACCTAAATTTATTTTTAAGCGTAATTATACGCATCGCTGATTGTGCTATTTCTTGCTCATCAAGTTGGTTTGATTTAACCGCTGCAACAAGCTCTTTAATAAGGTCATCGAGCTTGTTTAAATCATCCGGTGTTCTAATTTCAACGGGCATTAGGGCAATGTCAGCTCCAGCGGCAAATGTATTTATTACCGCTTGAGTTGGTGTGAAGAAGTTACTAATACCAGCCATATCAAGCGCATCAGTTACTACAACACCTTGGTAATTAAGCTCACCACGTAAAATATCAGTAATGATTGCACGCGACATTGTTGCCGGTTTTATCATAGTTTTGCCATTAACGCTTACAAACGTCGTACTATCGAGGGCAGGGTATTGAATATGCGCCGTCATTATCATGCCTGGGTTTTGCTTGGCGATAATGTGTTTAAACGGTGCTAGGTCTTGCTCGTAAATAACTTCTTTTGCATGGTTTACTTTAGGCAAACCTGTATGGCTATCTACGTTTGTATCGCCGTGGCCCGGGAAGTGCTTTAACGAGGTAATAACACCGTTGTTCTCAAATCCTGCAACCTGTGCGGCGCCCAATTTACTCACTAATGCTGGGTTTTCACCAAACGAGCGTACGTTAATAACAGGGTTATCGGGGTTCATGTTTACATCAACCGTGGGCGCGTAGTTTACATTGATACCCAGCGAGTTTAGTTCTTTAGCTATAACAGTTGCTGTTTTTGTCGCAAAGCTCGTACCGTGTTTTTTGTAGGTTGCGCCAATCGACATATTACCGGTAAATGATGTAGCAACATCGCGTGGTAACCGTGCTACACGTCCGCCTTCTTGATCTATTGATATAAATAGCGGCAGCTTACTACTGGACCTACTTGCAGCTGTTTGCAATTGGCTATTAAGCGTAATGGTTTGTTCTATTGATTGGGTATTTTCAGAAAATAAAATAACTCCACCAATATCGTATTTAGCAATAGCGGTAGCAAGCTCATTAGGTAACTCGGTCATTGGAGTTCGGCATTTATTACTTGCTCCTTGCTGGCAAAAGTAGCGAAAGTCGAGTATTAACTTTTGCCCAAGTTGTTGTTCAAGAGAAAGCACGGGTTTAGCAAACGAGGATTGTAATGGCATTAAACACCCAGATAAAAAAACGATAGACGGTACAATACACTTATTTAGCAAAACACACTCCAAGGCTAAAAAGTAGATAAATGTATGCAGCTTAACTACTTTTTAAAGTAACTGCAAAAGAAGGTTTTCTTTACAAAAACCATTAACGTATTGTAAAAATTGAAGATAAATTATAGTTTTGAACTTAGTGAAAAGTTATATTTTTTCTGGCTTTATTGATATTAGATAATAAATTTTTAATAGGGTGTAATTGCAGGCTTTATGCTCAATTATAGGTGCAAGTATTGAATGCCTCATTCTTAGGATGGCATTCATTTTCGAAAGAATTATTAATAGCCTTAATCTTCGATTTCTTATTTTTCATTTAACGATTACAGCCTTTATTAGTACTTTAGTAAGTAGCTTTTATTCTACCTACCAAGCACAAAAGGAGCAGTTAAAAACGTACACTAAAAATAACTATGCCTGCGCTAATAAACTAGCATCAACAACTTATACTCTTTAGAATCAGCAATGCAATAACCTGCCTATTCAACTAAAAATCATCTTGAAAAGACAATATTGTGGCGCGTTTAGGTAGAGAAGAGTTTGTATTTTTTACCTAATAACAGCAAAGTGCGCGCAAACATAGCAGAGCGATTGCGTCAAACCGTTGAGTCTATAAATACGTAAACTATTGGATTTATAATAATTCCTATTGGCATTGCAACTTGGTCTGAGCATAGTAACGAAATAGACCAAGTTTACAAATGTGCTGACAAAGTACTTTACCATGTTAATAATATGGTAGTGATAAGTGCATTGTTGCTGATTAAAAATGTGTTTCGATAGGTGAGTAATCAATTGCAACTTCTACATTGCTCACTGAGCTATAATTGTTTAGATCTTTAGATAATCCTGCAATATCAACATCCTTTTCAACAAGTAATGTGTAATTGTGAGCTGTCGACTTAACTAACTCATAATTATTTTTTAACTCATCAGGCAAAGAATCGGTATTTAATGTAATGGTAAGAGTACCTGTTACTACACCTTTTTGCTTTAAGTTCTGATTATAAATAACGTCGCCTTTAAATAACTGCTCAGAGTTAAAAATAAGCTTATCACCAGATGAATTTATGCTTTTAGATGCTTTTTTCATAATACCTTGACTGCTTTCTTTTTTAGGGAAAATAGTGTCAGTTTTCTGGTTCTTAGATGGTTCTTTTATAATGATTTCTGCTGTTTTAGGTAGCGCCTGAGAGTTGTTAACCTCTGTTTTTTCACTGTTATTACATGCAGATAGTAATAAAGCTGCAATTATTGGCACTGAACTTGTAAAAATTATTTTTTGCATTCGTTTACCTTTGTTTACTTTTCTCTAAATTTAAAGCTATTCAGCTTCATTCAAGTATGTATATTAACAACTTAACTATGCGTTTACATAAAATAATCAATTAAAAAACATTAAGTGTTTTAATATAATAAATACAAACAGGTGGATACATGTCTCAATTTAAATTAACAACTATTGCCATAGTTGTAGCATCAACATTAGCAGCAGGTGAGCTAACGGCCGCTGAACAAACTCGATTTTATGATGTAAGTGCTACAAATGCAGTTACTCAGGGTACTTCTTTAGCTGCTGTTCAGCAGAGAACCTTAGCCGAACGCGCCACTGTATCGGGTCAAAAATCTATTTACGATGCACAAATGGGTAAAGCAACATTTTTATGGCAAGCAATAGGTCAGCGTAAGCCTGACATGGCTTTAATCGCAGCTGATAACCGTAATCAATATGCTGCTGACTTTTATATTGAAACTTTAACAGGCATTAGTAATCGTAAAGCAACAGCATCTTCTGCTGTTATGGTTGATTTATCAGAGCAAAAACGTGGTTCTATTAGTGCTAAATATAAACAACAAGTAAACGGTGTAGAAGTTTTTAACCGCGAATACAACTTGTTAATGGATAAAGAGTACAACCTAGTAGCAAGCTCGGGTTATTTTGCTGATACGTCATCATCTAAAAATAAACTTGCTGCATTAACGGGTTTTGTAAGCTCTGAGCAAAGTATAAAAAAAGCATTTAGTGAATTAGCTAATATTGATGTCTCACTTCGTAAAATTGGTAACGAAGGTGGATATGCAAAATATGAGGCTAAATCATTAGATGACTCTAAGATTGTTTTAGGTACGCCACGTGCAAAAGAAGTGTTTTTTGAAGTTGCAGGCGAGCTTAAATCTGCTTACTACATTGAAGTAGAAGTAGCAGAAGTTGGCTCTTTAGAAAGTGACTACTTTAGTTATGTAGTAGATTCAAATAACAGCAAAGTATATTTTGCGAAAGATTTGAAATCTCATGCAGCTGACTTTAATTACCGTGTTTACGCTAACCAAGATGGCTACCCAATGGAAAGCCCGCACGGTGACGTAATTCCTGCAGATGGCCCAGGGCAAGTAGACGAGACTGAGATTTTAGACGCGCCAATGGTATCTCTATCTTACTACAGTAAACTAAGCACAATGGACCCATGGTTAGCTGATGATGCAACGACAACATCAGGTAATAACGTATTTGCTTACGCAGATGTGGTTGCACCTCAAGACTTTAGTGAAGGTGACTTTACCGCTGAAACAACAGCAGACTTCACATTTGACTACCCTTATCAAGTAGATGAAGTTGCAAATAGCTACGCAAACCGTAAAGCGGCTATTGTTAACTTGTTTTATATGAATAACTTTTTACATGATTTTTTCTATGATCATGGTTTTGATGAAACGTCAAATGTAGCTCAAGTATCTAACTTTGGTCGTGGCGGCGTAGAAGGTGACCCGATTGAAGCACAGGCTCAAGATAACTCAGGTCGTAATAACGCAAATATGTCTACGCCAGCTGATGGTGCTAGCCCACGTATGCAAATGTACTTGTACAACAGTAAAGATGCCGTTGTTGGTGTAGATTTTGGTATTACAGTAACTTCACATGACTCTTTAGGCCTTTTAGCTTCAACAAAAGAATCTGGCTTTGGTAAATACCAATTCAGTGATGTGGCTGCAGAAGTTGTTCGTTTAGATGATGGAAATACAGTAGATTCAACAAGTATTAATGATGGTTGTGAGCCTGCTATAAATGCTGCTGAACTAGCAGGGAAAATTGCAATTGTAGATCGTGGCTCATGTGCTTTTACGATTAAAGTAAAAAATGCACAAGATGCAGGTGCAATAGCAACTATCGTTGTTAATAATGACCCAGATACGGCAGAACCGGCACCAATGGGCGGTGAAGACGATACTGTAACCATTCCAAATATGGGTTTAAATTACGCTGATGGTCATGCAATGTATGACCTAATTGATGCTCGTGAAGTTGTTACTGTAAACATGTTTACCAAAGCAACATTAAAAGATGGTACGTTTGATAATGGTATTATTGCTCATGAATGGGGTCACTACATTAGTAACCGCTTAGTCGGTAATTCATCAGGCCTTATTAACTTCCAAGGCCGCGCAATGGGCGAAGGCTGGGGCGATTTCCACTCATTAATGTTTATCGCTAAAGAAAGCGATATAAATATTACAGGTAACGATAAGTTCCAAAAAGCATATGGTAGCGGCACATTTGTAGAAGACTTCTACTTCGGTATTCGTCGTCTTCCTTATTCAACTGATACAGATGTAAATGCATTGTCGTTCCGACATATTACTGAAAATGCTGGTGCTGATATTGGTATTTCACCAACAAGCGTGGCTTCTCCTCATGCTGCCGGCGAAATTTGGGCAACTGTATTATGGGAAAACTACGTAACGCTTATTAACGAGCATGGCTTTAATGAAGCACAAACTCGAATGGCAGATTACTTAGTTGCAGGTTACAAATTAACACCTATAGCACCAACCTACACTGAAGCACGTGATGCTATTTTAGCTGCTGCCTATGCAGTAGACCCTGCTGATTACAAATTAATGGTAGGCGCATTTGCTAAACGTGGTATGGGTCTTGGCGCAGTATCGCCAGATCGTTTCAGTGAAGACCTTACTGGTGTAGTTGAATCAGATAAAACACAGCTTTCTAGCTATGCATTTGCAAGTGCTGACTTAAACAACATGTACAATGGTACAGAGCTTGGTTTTTGTACTAACGACAATATTTTAGATAAAGGCGAAACGAGTACGGTTAGCGTAACAATTACTAACCGTGGTAGTGAAGTACTTAGTGGTACAACAGCACAACTGACAGTTATAAGCGATCATGATGTAACATTTGAAAATGATGGCCTACTTACTTTTGGTGAAGTTCAACCGTACGAAGCAATAACAAGTAACGATATTAAAGTTACTTTGAACGAAGCGGGTACAGCTGAAACACTAGAAATTGAAGTCACATTCCCTGAAATTGAAACGGATGATGATATCGTTGAAGCGCTTGATCAAACACTTACGTTTGAAGTAAATATGGGCTTTAAATCAGAAACGCCTGTTGGAGCTGTAGTTTCAGATGATATGGAAGTAGCAAGTTCATCACTATTAGATTTAAAAGAAAACGTAATGTTTGGTGGTGATTTAGCTGCTGGCACTCAAGTAATGGATAATAGTAGTAATATTGCATTCTTTGAACAAGGTGGCTTTGGGCTAGGCACACAAGCAATGCGCCTTGTAAATAATGGCTTCCAATCGGATGTAGCAGTAGAGAGTAAGTCATTCGAAGTCGGTTACTCTGGCGACTTTGAAATTTCATTCTGGCATTTCTATAGTATCGAGGAAAACTGGGATGGTGGTGTTGTAGAAGTTAGTGTTAATGGTGGTGACTGGGTTGATGCTACTGAAATTGGCGGCACATTTGATGTTGGCTATGACGCTGTTCTAATCGAAAACGATTCTCAAGAGCTTCAAGAACGTGAAACATACACAGGTAATAACGTACAAGATAGTGGCGCGTATGGTAATTATGAAACTATCAACTTTGGTGATGCTCTAAACGGCAACTTAGTAAAAGTACGCTTTAGAATTTCATCAGATGGCGCAGTAAGTGATTTAGGTTGGTGGATTGATAACCTAACTATGTCTAACGTTTTATCTCCTGTATTTTCAGAACTTGTAGCGGGTGATTCACTAGCATGTGATAACGCAGCTCCACTTGTTTTAGTCGAAAGCGCATCAGCGGAAATTACTGAATCTGCTACAGGAACAATTACAGCAACAGCGTCAGATCGCAATGGTCAAACACTAACTTATGCTTGGACTCAGGTTAGCGGTAGTGATGCTACGCTCACTGGTACTGATACAGCAACTTTGAGCTTCACACCTGCAGCTATTACTGCAGATGAAGAGCTTGTTTTTGAAGTTGCCGTAAGTGATGGTGTAACAACTGTGACTCAACAAAGTACTGTAATGGTAAAAAATGAAGCGGTAGCAACAGTGCCTGTAACAGAAGCAAAATCTAGCGGTGGTGGTAGTTTTAGCTTTATAGCTTTATTACTTACTCCATTAGTATGGTTTAATAGACGTCGTAAAAACGTTAGTAAATAAGTTTAAATAACATCCCGTCGTCTCTAAACACATGACGGCTTTAATGAAAGGCCAGTAGCTTTTGCTTCTGGCCTTTTTTATAAACTTAGTGTGATGTTTTTAGTCCTGACCTCATATTAACTTTTTCATGGCCATACACTTTGACTTATATATTAGTCATATTGCCTTTTTATACGACATCAACAACTTATATCTTAAAGCTTAATAAATAACCTCGGGGCGTTCACTTAGTTGGCTAGAGTTTTACTGATTAAAGGATAAAAAATGGCAATGCTGGAATATATTATTTATCACGCCATACCCTAACGCATAGTCGCTAAATTGAACAAACCAACTTAATTAAAAACACTTAAACGGGTATAATACCTAACTTCGTATAATACGCGCTGAATTTGAGTGCTTTGGAATGCAGCTTTGCTATATAAATTACTACCCGCTTTAAATTTAAGATTTCTTATATTGCTACTCGCATTCTCTGCAGCATTGAGCACATTGATAGGGAGTTTTTATTCTACCTATCAGGTTCAAAAAGAGCAGTTAACATCATATACGCTAAAAAGTAATTTAGCCTATGCACAAAAATTAGCCTCCGCAACTGATAACTTTTTAAAGTCTGCGCTTCAGCAGCTTGAATACTCAGCTAAAATTATTGAGCAATCACCAAATAACTCCAAATTATTAAACGATGAAGCCATTCGTTTAAATCATCAAACGGATAGCTTTAACTCTGTTGTGATTAATTTACATGGCGTAGTTGCAGCGACGTCGCCTCACTTTGAAAGTTTAATAGGCCAACAAATACAGTCTCCAGGAGCAATAGAAGCACTAAAAGAAAAACGCCCATTAATTAGTGAGCCTTATTTGTCAGCAGCTGATAATTTAATTGTTTTTATATCGCACCCTTTGTTTGATTTTGAAGGTAAGTATTTAGGTTATATTGGTGGCTCTCTTTATTTAAAAGAGAAAAATATTTTAAATGAGCTTTTAGAACAACATTACTACAAAGGTGGTTCGTACCTTTATGTTGTTAGCTCAAATAAGCGCATTTTATATCACCCAGAACCTGCCAGAATCGGCAACGTTATTGCTAACAATGCTGTGATTGACGCTGTTATAGATGGCGAAATAGGCACCTCAACGGTTATTAATAGCTTAAATAAGCCGATGCTCGCAGGCTACGCACCCATTACTTTATCTAAATGGGGAATAGTGGCGCAAAGACCATTAGAATCAACGCTCTCTTCGCTAGATACATTAACTATTGAAGTCATTGAACAAACAATACCTATGGCATTAGTCACATTTATTTTTATTGGTTTATTTGCACACTTTATAGCAAGGCCGCTAAAGCGCTTAGCCGATAACGCAAATACACTCGACGATCCTTCAAGCTTAGAAAAGCTTAAAAATGTGAAGTCGTGGTATTTTGAAAGTCAAAAACTAAAATTAGCAATGTTAAGAGAAGTAACTTTATTACAAGCTAAAATTGGTGTGTTACGCCATGACTCACAAACAGATCCCTTAACAGATACGCATAACAGAAGAAGCTTAAACGGCTTACTTAACCAGCTTATGCTAAAGCAAACCCCGTTCGCTATATTAGAAATTGATATCGACTTTTTTAAACGTGTTAACGATACTTTTGGGCATGACAAAGGTGACGAAACTTTAGTTTCGCTAACCAATATAATTAAAAAACTATCAAGAAGAGACGACATAGTATCAAGAATCGGCGGTGAAGAATTTGTTCTTGTGCTACCAAATGAAAACAGCCAAAGTGCCTATAAAATAGCAGAGCGTTTACGTAAAACAGTAGAATCGACAGAAATAAACACCATTGGAACAATCACTATTTCTATAGGTATTGCAACCTGGCCTGAGCATAGTACTGATATTGCCCAAGTATATAAATGTGCCGATAAGGCGCTATACCATGCTAAAGAGCATGGTCGTAACCGATGCGTAGTGGCCGATATTAGCTAACCACAGCTTTGTTAAGTAATACTCTGTATTACCTTAAATTGATAAATACTTTACACAGAGTGCATGAGTTTATTAAGCCAGCCATCTGCTTTTGATGGCTTGTAAATCATTACTATGCCTTTGCTATAGTGACTGTTAACCCCCTTTACAGTTATTTTAGTAAACCCTAAATCGTCAATCACAAAATTTGATAAATACGCTAATCCCAAAGCAGTTTCACTACCAAACTAACCTTTTAAAATCCGTTATATGTTGAAAAGCTAACGACAAATAAAACACAAAAAATGCATTTTCATTAGTTAAAATAACGCAGCAATAAGGCTTGGTAATTCATAAAATACAAAGTAATCGTTAAGCTTAGTACCGCTTACTAGGGGGAAGTATAACGGGGAATTAGAGTGCGACAGCGCAATAAATACAACGCTTGCAAGTAAACTAACGGCATGTTTTAAAAACGCCCCCAGCTATTTAAAAACCCTTTACCTGAATATACTCACCATTAAGTAATTTGACTTGAGTAAATATGTGGCAGGCAAACGCTGCATACCCATGCAGCGTTTATTGCCATTTGTTTAGCCCTAATTAAAACTGATAGCTTACCCTTGCTGAAAAGTTACGCCCAGGTTGGGTGTATTGGCTAAAATCAGCACTTTGCGATTGACCTGCAATCAACTCAAAAGGTACATATTCTTTATCGAGCAAGTTAAGTATCCCTACATTTAACTGCCACGCTTGCCATTCGTAATTTGCGTATAAATCAACAACGCCGTAACCATGCCCTTGCGTAGTTTTATCATCGTTTGCATCAAGTACTACATCCGATTGCGATTTAGCTAAACGCAACGCAGCGGTCCAGTTAATATTACCCAGCTCTGTACTTAACAATATTGAGCCATTTAACGGACTAATGCTGGTAAGTGGCTGATCAGTTTCTTTATTTTCACCATCAACGTAGGCTACGTTTGCCTCAAGTAGTATATTTTCAGCGACATACATGGCAATTCCGGCTTCTACACCGCTTATTTGTGTTTCGCTAATATTTTGATATTGATACAAAGTTTTGTTTACGCCAGGAATGTACGTTGGCTCAACACCCACTACTGCAGTTTCAATAAAGTCATCGAATGCTGCATAAAAAGCACTTAAGTTTACGCTAATATCGCTGCTGGCGTATCTTAGCCCAAGCTCAAACGAACCACTGCTTTCAGGGTCTAAATCGGCGTTTGGTAATATTTGATAAAACGGCTCAACGCCGTGGCTTTGATAGGCTTGGTCGTGTGGTGGTATTTTAAAGCCTCGTACGTATTGCCCGTACAACGATAAGTTATCATCCACTTGGTATATAACACCTAGCTTAGGCGAAAAAGCAGACTCGGTAATATCGTCAAGCTGCGCATCAGCGTATAGCTCATCATTTTTAGCTTCAAGGGTGTAGTAATCATATCGCACGCCCGCAATAACCGACCACGCGCTGTTATTAAAAGAAATACTGTCTTGTACATAGGCGCCAATTAAAGAGGTGTCAGCCCCCGGAAACGCTTTTTGTTTTTGGTCTGTAAAATCAACGGTGCCATCAGCTAAAACACGCGTTTTTAAACGTGGCCGAGTGGTGTCGTATAAATCGATATCAATCCCGTATACCACTTCGTGATCGGCACTCTCTGCGTTAAATCCTTTATTAAATACCGCTTTTAAACCTAAAATATTTTGCTCAAAACGATAGTCGTTATAATCGGTGTAGGTGCTTGCGCCACTAATTGCATCACTTTGTTGCTCGTAACTACTATAAGACACTTGCCCGTACCATTTATCAAACGCAGCTGTAGCTACCTCTGAATGGTAATCTAGCGCCAGTGACCAACTAGTGTCGTCTTCCTCGGTTTCTTGAATGGCGGGGGTTATAACTTGCTCAATTGTTTGATTAAAATAATCAAGGGTGTATTTAAGTGTGCGTTTTTCATCAAGCTGTTGTTCAAATTTAACTAATAAAGCGTCCGACTTTGCATCATAACCGGGTAAGTTTTCGTCGTAGTTTTGTACTTCTTCGCTGTCGCGATGGCTATAAACTGCGCTTACTGCAAAGTCGCCTAAGTCTTTTGCACCGGTAATATCAGCAGCAATTTGGTTACTTTGACCTTGATACCCCAGTGCCATTTTTACATAGCTGCTGTTATTTTTTAAATAATCGCTTGGATCTTTCGTGGTTATAACCACAATGCCACCGAGTGCGTCAGAGCCATATAAAGACGATGCAGCACCTTTGGCTACTTCTACTTGTTTTACGCCTGCTACATCAAAGTAATTGCGGCCAACTAAATAGCCCCCTCCGCCTGCATAACCATCGTTGGTGCGTCGGCCATCTTTTATAAATACAACACGGTTACCACCAACACCACGTACAGTAAGTGTTTGCGCGCCTGCACCACTGCCTGTGGTTGCAATGCTTGAATCGTATTTAAACATGGTTTGTAAATCTACAGCTAGCTGGCGCTCTATATCTTGCTCGGTAATAACAGTTACTGAGCCTGTTACATCTTTAAGCTTTTGTTCAAAGCGCGAGCCACTCACAACAATATGATCGTCAATTATGTTTTCGGCAAATGCAGTGCCCGATCCGAGTAATAAGGTTGCTATAGCAGTAAATTTAAATGCAGAGGGCTTCATTTTAACTCCAAATGATAATAGTTATTATTTATGGCGAGGATGTTACAACTAAGTCAAATTAAGATCAATTAATTATGATAATCATTTTCATTTAGATTTAACTAGTTATAATAGCCGAAAAATAAAAGCCGGAGTTTGTAATGAAATACCTATTTATATTGTTTGCTTTAGTCGCTCAACCTGCACTTGCACAGGAGCGCGTTATTAGTGTTGGCGGCACCCTTACAGAAATAATTTATGCACTGGGCAAACAAAGTACCCTTGTAGCGGTTGATCAATCTAGTATGTACCCACAGCAAGCTACGCAATTACCACAAGTGGGTTATTACCGCGATTTAGCGGCAGAAGGCGTGCTTTCTATGCGCCCAACCACCTTGTTAGCGCTTGAAGGAGCAGGGCGAAGCCAAGCACTTAAACAAATTGAGGCAACAGGGGTTAAGCTAATTCATTATAAAAAGCCGACCTCAGTTAATGAGCTACTTGAGCTAATTAAACGCCTTGGTACCGACTTAAACGCCAAGCAAAAAGCGCAATCACTTATTACGCACATTACAAACTCATTACCTGAAAAAGCAAAAGCGCAGACACACAGCGCGCTATTTTTACTCTCAGCTAATGAGCGCGGGCTTGTTGCCGCAGGGCAAGAAACCGTCCCTAATTTATTATTTAGCTATGCGGGCATTACTAATATAGGCGCTACACATTCAGGCTTTAAAGTAATTAATACCGAAGTACTTGCTGTAAATCAGCCTGACTTTTTAGTTGCGCCAAAGCATGTTGTACAAAGCATTGGCGGCAAGCAGGCTTTTTGTAAGCAACCGAACCTACGCTTATTAAAAGCTGCGCAAAGCTGTAACTTACTTGTTATGGATAGCCTGCTTTCGCTTGGCATGTCGCCACGTATTGCCACAGCAATTAATGAGCTTAACGAGTATAAAACCCGCTTATGAATACCCTAGCATTGAGCCGCTTTGTGCCCATAATACTTAGCCAAACTCATAAATGGATGCTATTAGCCTCTGTTTGTATTTTTGCTTTGGCGCTACTAAGCATAGGATACGGCCCTGCAGGATGGGATTGGCGTTTAGCTATTGCTTGGCTTGCGCCCGAGTACTTTAATCAGTTTGATGCACTGCAAATAAATGTCGTAATGCAAATACGTTTGCCGCGTTTTGTGCTTGCTGTATTAGTAGGGTTGGTACTTGCCCAAACAGGGGCGGCAACCCAAGCGCTTTGCCGTAACCCGCTGGCAGACCCATCTATTATTGGCATTAGTGCAGGTGCGGCAATGGTTGCAGTGGCGTTTATTGCACTTAGCGCGCAGTTTAATTTTAACGCTCAGTTGTATTTACCTTATGCGTCGTTTTTAGGGGCGCTTGGTGTTACCTCGCTGGTATATTTTATTGCCAAGCAGCAGGGGCAAATTAATATCACCACACTTATATTGGTAGGAGTCGCTATTAACGCGTTAGCATTCGCTGTTATTGGGCTACTGAGTTTTTTTGCCGACGATAGCGCGCTACGATTAATAAATTATTGGACCATGGGCTCATTAGGCGGAGCAAGCTGGAGCACGATTATTCAAGCTGTGCCGTTACTGTTTATTAGCCTAGTTGGCCTGTGGCGGTTAAAAAACCCCATGAACTTACTCCTTATTGGCGAGTCACAAGCTCAGTACCTAGGAGTAGATACCAATAAGCTTAAATTGTATGTCATTATACTCGTTGCATTAGGGGTAGGTGCGGTTGTAGCGCTTACCGGTTTAATAGGGTTTGTTGGCTTGGTAGTCCCGCATATTGCCCGCTTAATGGTGGGGCCGCATTTACGTAATATGCTGCCGCTTTGTATGTTAATTGGCGTACTGGTATTGCTACTTTCTGACTGGCTAGCACGCATTGTGATCATGCCATCAGAGCTACCCATTGGCATTATTACCGCGCTATTGGGTGCGCCATTGTTTATTTATTTAATAGTGAAAAATAAGCGAGGTTGGTCATGATCACGTTTAACAACCTAAGCGTTGGCTTTGATAATCACAGCGTTTTAAACGCTATTGATGGCAGCGCTAAACAAGGGCAACTTGTCGCACTACTTGGTGAAAATGGCGCAGGTAAATCTACCTTGCTGCATACCTTAGCAGGTATGCACTCCTTTACAGGCAGTGTACTTTTTAATGCTAAGCCGCTGGCCTCTCACGCTAAAAAACGCCTTGCAACACAGCGCGCAGTTATGATGCAAGCTAACCACGTAGGGTTTGATTTTAATGTATTTGAGCTTATTGCAATGGGTCGCTATCCGTATGTAGAGTCATTAAAAATGCAAAGCGAAAAAGTACATAAATATGCCGCTATTATGGATTTAAACCAGTATTTAACTCGCCGCGTAAGTGCGCTTTCGGGCGGAGAGCAACAACGTGTTCATATGGCGCGTACTTTAGCCCAGCTCGATGCCTTTACACAATCGGCTGAGCCAAAACTAATGCTGCTCGACGAGCCTACATCAGCACTTGATATGCGCCACCAACATGCTTTGCTCAGCTGCGTTAAAACCTTTGTAGAGCAGGGCAACAGCGCCATTATTGCAATACACAATCTAAATTTAGCCAGCCTTTATGCAACCGACGCTATTTTACTGCACAACAAAAAAGTGTTGCAAAGTGGGCCTATAAACACCGTATTAACAGAACAAAACTTACAACAAATGTACGCCATGAAACTGCACGTAAATCCTCATCCTTATAACGATGCACCCATGGTTTTTTCTCAACGTCAGGAGTTTTTATGAGAGAGCAAGCATTAAACGATGCACGCACCTTGGTTTACAAAACCAATGCGGGTGTCATGTCGACTATTTCTAATAATTTACGCGGCTACCCGTTTGGCTCAGTAACCCCCTATATGTGCGACGAACAAGGCCGTGTTTACTTTTTTATTAGCGATATAGCCCAGCACACTAAAAATCTAAAGCACGACTCACGTATGAGCCTTACCGTATTTGACGCCGCCGACAGTGGCGATCAAAACGAGCACGGCCGCGTAACGCTCGTAGGTGATGGCTCTGTTGTGCCAAGTGAGCAAGCACACACTTTACTTGATAACTATATTGCCCTATACCCCGAAGCCGCTAGCTATCGCAATGCGCACAACTTTCAATTATGGCAATTAGACGTAATTCGTGTGCGTTACATTGGCGGTTTTGGCAAAATATTTTGGCTTGAGCAAAACGAATGGCAATACGAGGCAAAAAACTGGGATGAAAACCAGCAGCAAAGCATGATAAGTCACATGAACGATGACCATCAAGATGCTATGTCGCTCATATTAATGCAGCACTACAGCGTAGCTGATAACACCCCAATAATGAGCGGCCTATTACCCACTGGTTTTTATATACAAAGCCAAAAGCGTAATTACTTTATTAACTTTAATACCCAGTGCAACAGCCCGTTAGAGGTTCGTAAAGCGCTGGTTGCGCTAACCAATCAAGCCCGAAATAACTAAACTAAATACATGACGACATAGTTAACCTGAGCCCTGGTTAAGAGATTCACTAACTATGTCGTTATTTTATAAGCAAGCTGTTTGCTCGCCTCGTTTGGCTAACGCTTTAAAAGCGGCTTGCTGATGTTCTTTTTGTACATAACGGGGTGGCAAAGGGTTAACTTGCAACTGATATCCTGTTTGGTTAGCTTGCACACTTGTAACCGGCGATATCCACACAACATTTAGCTCTGGCGCTAAACGCTTAATAACGCGCGCTATACCTTCGCCATTTTTCACATGAAAATCGCCCGCTATATGCATTACCTGCGCATCTTTATGATTATTTAAATAGTTAACGATAGACTCCCCCATGGTTTCATCCCAGGTAACTTGCGCAGCATAATAGTTTTCGTTTTGACTTGGCGAGCCGTGGTGCATTGAGGTCATAAAACGTTGTTTATAATCACTTGCTGAGGTATCCATAGTGGCTGCAATGAAGCTCTGCTGTGTTTCATCAAGTTTATTTACATAACTTATGCCTTGCCTGCCAATACAGGTAACAATATTTTTAGGGGCATTTGCAGCTATTACATCGCTATTGTTCGTTTTTGCCAGCTCTACCAGCGCACGGTAATCACTTTTGTAGTTAGGCCACGCTTGGGTGTTATCAATTAAGTATTGCTCACCAATTTCACTCTTAACGTACTGGTTTAAAGTATGCTGATCCGCGCGGCTAAATTGCTCAAGCGACAGCGCAGTGCGTTTATTACTTTTGCTTAATTGCTCAAATAACTCAGCCTGAAATAAATGCACGCCCGGATGCGTATGCCATTCACCCACTAAAACCACATCGGCATTTAATAGCTTGGGCTCTAATAATACAGAGCTAACAGGCTTTGCTTGTGCATTATAAAGTGCTGAGTAATATAACGATGAGCTTTTATCAGGCGGCACAGTTGTTGTGCTACAACCACTCAAACCCATAACTAACGCCAGAGTTAACATATACTTTTTCATACACACCTTTAAAACTCTTTAATGCAAATAATTATCAATATCATATAATTGTAATACCTATTAAGCCAGCCAAACTGCTGCTTACTTACATAATCAAGGAAATGAGCGAAACGCGCATTTATATGCCTTAACTTTGCTTGTAAATATTAAATAGCTTTTGATAGCAATGCCTTAGGTAATTTGTTAAAACTGTAGAAAAATGAGCGTAGCATCGGCAGAAGTATACTCGATTCGCGTATTATAAAATTGTTAGACAAATACATTTGGAGTATAAATTGGAAATTACATTACCAATTACGGTGATTTTTGCGATTTCACTTTTTATCATTAAAGAGAGCTTAGAGTTAGTCCGAAAGTCTAGAGCAAAAAAAAGAAAGCTACTTGCTTTCAAAGCTGTATTGAAAGAAGAATTAGAACTTAATTTATGGACGTGGAAAAAGTTTAAATCTTCACTGAACAGAATCCGAGAGGCTGGGCAAGGTGGTCATTACAATTATTCTATATCACCTGCAGGAACAGAGCGGTTCGAGGTAGTTGATGCCGAAGGATATGGAACTGGACAAATGTTCCCTAAAGTTGAAATTGAACTGCATTCTAAATTACTAATAGATGTTGCAGAGTTAGATGCAAAGATGTATAAAAAATTGATTGCAAGTTATAAAGGACTTTCTGAATTGCATCATTTGAGGAATAGAATAGTCGACTTTATTCATGAAAACCAAGAGACAGTTTGTGATATTGATAATTTTACTGGGTCTACTTTACAAGATCTTTCTCCTATTTATACTGAGTTGGATGCATTGTATCAATATTGTACGGGTAAAAAACTGACTGAACATCGCATGAGATAATTACCTAACAAGCTTTAAACGAAATAAAAACTGTTGGTTACGTTCCACTTTGATTCACAATTATAGTCAACTATTTTTATTCGCTTAAGCAGGCGTTGAGACTGTAGAATTACTCTTTTTAAGAAAAACAGCCTGTTTTATGGGTTCCAAATGCTTTAAAAACGATCAAAGTTAATTACAGGAACTCGTTTTTTTAATTGAATTTGGCTGTCAGAGTTATTCTACAGTCTCGTTATAAATCACAAGGAGTGCGGTGTTGAATTCCGAGTTATCTGAAATTTCAGACCATATGTTTGAGTTGGGGACAAGTGCATTAGCCCATGCTAATTGGCATGCGAATTATATGAGCTTTGAAAATCATATGTGGCCAGAGCTTTCTGTGCTTCAAGCAGCTCATGCCGCAGAAATATTGATTAAAGCGAGGATAGCAGAAGAACATCCATTGCTAATTTTTGATCAAGTTCCAAAGTCTACTCAAGTTGATGATTCTAAATTAGGATTAAAACATCTTTTTGAAAAAGCTAAAACTATACAATATTCTGAATTACCTGAAAGGCTATGGGCAGCAACTGGTATAAAACTAAAGAATATTGATGCTTATAAGAAGTTTGGCTATTTAAGAAATAGCATTCAACATTTTGCTAGTCCATCGGATGTTGGTTGCAGTGAAGAAACAAGAAAATTTATTTATCAAGTCATTGATCCATTCATTCATGATTGTTGGGGTATAACAGCCGTTGATTACAACGAAGATCATGAACCGTATATTTATTTAATGGCTAACTTGATAACTAATGGTGTTGAGTTTTTAGTTTCAAATGCAGCTGCTAATAACTTGCAATATACAGAATTAAACTGGCCTAATGAAAACTACAAGCAGCTTATGCTTAAAAGGTTCAAACAGGCAGGTGCGGATGTAAGTGATTTATAACAAGCGCCTTATGTCTGCCCAACAGGTTAGGCTAGGACAATTATTCGCTGCAACTTCGTTGCAAAACACTCATAATCGCCTCATAGACGAGCGTTAGCAATCACTGAGATGATTATTAATTTAAATATAGAAGGTCATCGGCTTTGATAGCGCTTATAAAAGAACTCCAACCACAGCTTAAATACCTGTCGACATTAAACTTCTTATCCCTAAGCGTTGGAACTGGTGTGATATGGCAAAAAAAGTCGGCTTAGCTGAGGAGTATTTCCTTACAACTATTATTATTCCTTAAAATTAGCGACCTACTTATGATGAGTTAACTACTAATTTTAATAACCGCTAACATATCGTCGTCATCCTCATCGAGGCCAACTTCTTCAAACCCAAAACTTGAATAAAAGTCTTTAGCAACAGGGTTTAGCGGGTTGTAACAAATCTCGATTTGTTTAAGCTTAGAAGTTGTTTTAATCTCTTCAATTGCCATAGTTAGTGCTTTGCGCCCAATGCCTTTATTTTGATGAGTTTGATCCACCATAAAGCGCCAAATAGAAACCTTTGCAGAGGTTTCTTGTACCCACATAAAAAAGCCTACTGGCACACCATTTAGGTAAATAGCTTTACAGGTATACCCGCTATTGTAGTGCGACTCAACTAACGACCACATATTACACGCTACGTATTCTTCTTGTGTTTTAGCAACCTCTAAATCGCATATGGCTTCGTAATTATCGGCGGTGATATCTTCCAATGACAGTTTCATGTTTTTCCTTCAGTACAACTTTGTGTAATTAGTAAGCTATCAGTGTATGTACCTATAATCAAATAAATGAAGAGATTGATTTTTATACCCCCTTAAATTAGCCTAAATAATGTTCTACACGGCTATCTAAAACAAAAAGGCCGCAGTAATAAATACTGCGGTCTTTGTTTTCCCATACCCTAATTTGTTACTCTGTTGTTATCACTAAATGCTAGTGTTACTATTATTGAAACGGATTTTTATAATAGCAAATGGAATTTAATTTATGAGTATTCAATTAGCAAACTACGAAATTAATATAAGATCATTTCATCCTGAAAAAGATTTTGGCTGGTCAGGGCTAATGTTTGAAGGGGATAATCGAGGGTTTTCGCTTAAACCTAGCGGTATTAAACCTACAACCTCAAGGATTTGGCATCGTCTACAGCTATCTACAAAAAATGGTAAAATTAATTCTGTTGATACAATATCAGATCCATCCAAAGCACCTTGGGAAGATAAAAAAAGAATATATTCTGGTAATTTAGCACCAAAAGGACGTGTTACCCTCAAAGACAAACCTCCAACTAATAGTATTTTTCAGTATCGGTTAAACGGCCAATACGGAGGAGTTAATCACGCGATGCCTGGCTCTCCAGAGATGCAAGAAAGATTAGATTTTTCATACGTGCCAACTTTAAATGTTAAATATAAAATTATAATAGACATTGATACTGTAAACGGTCACATGGATATAGTTACTTATATTACGGGCGATGCTTTCCCCAATTGTGAAGCATTTATTGTGGGTCCAGGTGGACAAGCAATCTCACTGGGTATCCATGTTCGAAAAGGTGCGCCACCACTAAGCTTATCTCTTAACGCTGATTACCCAATGATTGCAAGCGCACTGCGTTTACCGCTTAATAACAATGGTAGTTTTAAAGGAACTGTCGGCGATGAACTATTTAGACAGGCAAATAAATATCCTAAATTAGCTTTTCATCAAATAGCCGATTGGAATTACCGATTTACTTCTATTCCAGCGAATAGTGGCCATTGTATGCTACTAGAAAAAGCGAGTTTAGAATATTGCTTTAATGGCTCCCCCAAGTAAAGGCGACTCTATGAAACCCATCTTTAAAGCCCACTTTTTAAAAATATTGTTTATTGGTTCAATGGTAACGTGGCTATCAGGCTGTACTGAGATAAATAAAAGTGAGCCTGCAATTTACTTAATACCTGAAGGGTATGTTGGCTCTTTGTACATAATATTTAACGCCCCAAATGGAGAGCCACCAAAATACGAGGGAAACTCTCGTGTATATAAAATACCGCCATCAGGTGTACTCGTATCACAGATGGATGCAAACGAGGGCTGGATTGAATCTAGCCAAATACAGTACTTTTACGTAAGTGATACAGGTAAAAGAACGCCTATAAGCGAAGACTCTTCATTAGAAGATAACGATTCGCCAGGCAAAAGAACTGTTTATGTAGGTGGGCTAGGACAGTCAGGTCCAATATATGGCTGCACTGTGATAAATCAAAACTTTACGGTGGGCACGGACGCAGAGCAGACTGACAGAAGGAATCTGTACAATATATACGATGCTATCAAGCTAAAAAATATAGACGAAAAACTTTTTTATAATATTTGTCAACATTGAATAGCTTCAATAATATCGCAGCTATACGGAGCTAACCATCTTCCACGATAGTAATATTAAATTTGATTTAAAAATCATATTGTTACTTCATTCTATGAAAAAGTATGCGCTAATCACTAAAGTTATTCGAATAAACAAAAAGGCCGCAGTAATAAATACTGCGGTCTTTGTTTTTAGCTAAATGCTTTAAGCTAAGTGCTACCTAGTAAGCGCCTGCGCTGTAGATAAGCTCGTAGCTGTGGCTGTAAATCTCAAGGATGTTACCAAACGGGTCTTCCATGTAGATCATGCGGTACGGCTTTTCACCCGGGTAGTAATAACGAGGGGCTTCCATACGTTTTTTACCGCCAGCTTCTACAATACGCTCAGCTAAACCTTCTACATCAGGGTCTTGAACACAAAAATGAAAGATGCCTGTTTTCCAGTATTCAAAATTGTCTTTTGGGTTTTCTTGGTTTTTAAATTCGAAAATTTCGACACCAATACGATCCCCTGTAGATAGGTGCGCAATTTTAAACTTTTCCCACTTTTCGCCAAATACTTCTGTGCACATTTCGCCAATTGGGCTTTTGTCTTCGGTAATTAAAGTGGGTTCCATTATTGTGTACCAACCCATAACCTTAGTGTAAAACTCGACTGCTTTTTCAACGTCGGGAACCGAAATACCAATGTGCGAAAAACTACGTGGATATGTATGACTCATAATGCTTCCTCTTTAACTTGTGACTTATCTTGTGACTTATCTTGTGACTAGTTGATGGAGTTAGTTTACGAATCGACCAACATTAAGTAAAATTATCATTAATCATCATTTTGAGTACGTTTTGTAATGATAAATCCAACATGGTTAAATACGTTTTGTACTTTGGTTGAGGTAAATCATTTTACCCAAACAGCTGAGCGCCTTTATATGACCCAATCTGGTGTAAGTCAGCACATTAAAAAGCTAGAGCAACAAGTTAACTGCGCTTTGCTTGAGCGCCATGGTAAGCAGTTTTCTCTTACTCCTCAGGGCCAAAACTTATATCAGCAGGGCAGCCTACTTCTTAAAGATTGGCAGTTTTTAGAACAACAATTAAAAGATGATTCGCCGTACAGCGGAGCGGTAAAGATTCAATCTCCGGGCAGTTGTGGTTTAAAGTTTTATAATCAATTATTAGCACTGCAATCTGAGCATAAAGAACTAATTATTGATTACCGCTTTGCGCCCAATGTAAGTGTTGAACAAGCTGTAGCAAACCATAGTGCCGACATCGGGTTTTTAACTCAAGCTCCAACATTTAGCGAACTAACCAGCCATAAAATAAGCCAAGAGCCACTACTACTTGTAACGCCTGCAGGTATAAACATGCCTAATTGGCAAACCCTGTGTGAGCTAGGGTTTATTGCTCATCCCGATGCAAGCCATCATGCGCAGCTACTACTAAGCGAAAACTACAGTGAGTTTGAGCATATTGACCAAATAAGACGTACGGGATTTTCTAACCAAATTAGTTTAATACTAGAACCAGTAAGTTTAGGGTTGGGCTTTACGGTATTACCTGCTCATGCTGTTGGCGCATTCAATAAGCCCGCGCTTATTAAAACGCATCATTTAGAATGTCCGGTTAGTGAATCTATTTATGTGTGCCATCACCGAAATAGGCCGTTGGCAAAACGTATGAATACAGTGATTGAGCTAATAAAGGCGGGAATAAATAGTTAAAACGTAAACCCCCTTTACACCCACGGCACTTAATACCATAGGCAAAAGGGGGAACAGAAAATTAGTTAACGCTTTCTAATTTTGCTTTTAAATCGAGTAAGTCGGTTGCGATAGTATTTGGCTGTATTTCCCACGGATCGAAAATAGATTCTTTAGATCGTTGAATCCACGCCGCGCGCATGCCGTGCGATATGGCACCGGTTACATCAAACGGGTTACTTGATACAAGCCACGTGTTTGCGCCTGTTGAATTGGTTTCGCGTAAAAAGTGGCTATAAACCCCTGGGTTTGGTTTAAAGGTTTTAACGTCGTCGGCACTTACTACCCCTTCAAAAAGCTCACTAATGCCAGCGGTTTCTAATAAGGTATGAACTGCGTCGGCAGCTCCGTTTGAAAATGCAAACAAACGGTAATCCTTCGCTTTTAATTGCTCAAGGCCTGCTTTTACATCATCGAACGCAGGAAGCGTTTTATAAAGCTCTAGCAGTTGCCCTTTTTGATCTTCACTTAGCTCGGTTTTGTGCGCTAAGCAGGCGTAATCGAGTGCGTGTTTTGTACATAGCGAGAAAGGAATATAATTTTGCATTAATCCACGTCTAAATGAATACTCTAATTGCTTTTCGCGCCATGTATTTGAAAATGCTTGGGCGTTATCGCCAATCATGTCGTCGAGTAAGGACAGTACGCCGTGAGTGTTTATTAGCGTACCGTATACGTCAAATGCAAGTGTAGTTGCCATGTTTGCTCCGCAATAAAATAAATTAAGTTGGTTTTAGAGTACTTGCTTACAGCTTAACTTAATTTGAACGAACGCTCAAATTAATAAAACTTATAAGCATCGAGTGCTAAAATATCCATTTCTATACCTTCATGTATTTTTTTTGCTTTACCGTCACTACTTCCAAGCGCTGCAAAAAGAGGTAAAAAGTGTTCCTGGCTAGGGTGATTAAATAAAGCATGAGGTGCTTCATTTAAATAGTTAAGTAACGCTTGGGTGTTTTGCGCTATTAATTTTTGCTCAACCCAATGAGTAAACTCATTAACCATTTGAACACGATTAGGTGTAGCAGGGCTTTTAAATATTTCACGTAGATTGTGACTAATACCACCGGAGCCAATAATTAATACGTTATCGCTGCGCAGTGGTGCAAGTAACTGTCCGTATTTATACATCGCCTGAGCGCCTAAACGCGTGTTAATAGACACCTGAACAATGGGAATATTAGCTGTTGGGTACATTAAGCGCAGCGGGATCCACACACCATGATCCCACCCTTGATCTGCACTTTTCACCGTTTTAATACCCGCTTTGTAAAAGTACTCACTAATAGTATTAGCAAGCTTAGGGTCTCCTGGTGCTGGGTATTGAATTTCATACAGGGGCTTGGGGAAGTTATAAAAGTCGTGAATAGTATGCGGCGCATCTCCGGATGTAATAACTATATCGTGCGCTTCATCAAAGTGGGCAGAAAACACCACAATAGCACGAGGCTTACTAAGCGTTTGACCTAATGATGCAAGAAAATCTGACGTAGCCGATTGCTGAACAGCCATCATTGGCGAGCCGTGAGATATAAATAAAGCAGGCTGAGTCATACTAAAACCTTAAACAAATAGACGTGTTATAAACACTATATAAGTTTCTATTTTGACGATAAATATGATACTTATTTATACATTATCAACAAAGCATTGTTAAAAAATGGATAAGCTCACCACCATGAAGACCTTTTTAGCCGTTGTGCAAGAAGGATCATTTTCAAAAGCGGCCGATAAACTCGATATTTCGCCGCAGTTAGTCAGCAAATATATTTCTGCATTGGAAGATAATCTACGCACGCGTTTATTACACCGTACAACGCGAAAAGTAAGTGTTACAGAGGCTGGAAATCAATATTATCAGCGTTGTCAGCAGGTGGTTATTGATATTGAAGACATGGAAAACTCACTAAACAACTTAAGCGAAAATGTATCGGGTGTGCTTAGTATTAGTGCGCCAATGTCGTTTGGTACTAAGCATTTAGCAGGTTTGTTGGTTGATTTTCAAAAGCAGTATCCAAATTTAAAGTTAGACTTACAGCTCACAGACCAATATGTAGACATAGTAGAGCAGGGTATTGATATTGCTCTGCGCATTGGCGTATTAAAAAACTCAACGTTGATAGCTAAAAAAATTGCACCTATACACCTAGCGGTGTTTGCGTCACCCGACTATTTAAAACGCCATGGCACGCCACAAACACTGCTAGATTTACAATCACATAATTATTTACGCTATTCCCACAGTGAGCCCACAAAACGATTATTTGGGGTTAATGAGTTAAAAAGCGAGCTAAAGCTTGAAAGTAACTTTGTGGCTAACAATGGTGACTTACTACTAAATACAGCCATTGCGGGAGGTGGTATTGCTATGCAGCCCACATTTATTGCTGGCGAAGCACTGGCTCAAGGTAAAGTAGTGCGCATTTTAAATGACTACGAACCCGACCCAATGGGACTGTATATGGTATACGCTAACAGACAGTTTTTACCCAGTAAAGTACGTGCATTTGTTGATTTTACTAGTGGCTATTATGGCGATACACCTTACTGGGATTTAGCGTAATAAAAAGTAAACCGCTTAACAGGCATTATATAAAAGCTAAATTTTTAAAAAATTCCGTAGTAAATTTCTTAGTACTTTAAACACCTCTTGATTACTGTGTTGCTGATGCTGTAATACATCAACATTAGCCAACCAACCCATTTCTTCAAACTCAAGAGGAAGTTTAACCAGCTCACCACTTTGTACTGCATCTACAGCTACATGGTTTGGTAATAAGCACCACCCGTTACCTTGTATTGCTAGCTCGAGTAATACAAAGTAATTATCGGCATACCAAATCTCTGGGCTAATTTTTAGCTGAAAGCTACTTGTTTGCGTATTGCGAGAACGAAGAAGAAGTTGTCGATGTAGCCGAAGGCCATCCATATTTTCACATCTGATCCCCGCTAAAGGGTGCGATTTAGCAACATATAAATCAAATTTTACCGATCCAATACATTCATAGTCTAAGTAACTCGGTATATTTAATTCACTAAAAATAATACCCGTTATAGGCTTTTCGCTGTTTAGCATGTCAATTATGTCATGGCTGGATGCACTTAAAAACTCAAGCGATACGTAAGGATACTTACTTTGCAGCTTGCTAATAATACTCGCGATAGTTTTAAACGGGATCCCTTCGTCAAGTGCGATAGTGATTTCGGTTGGTGTTTTTTCGTTTAGTGCTAATGCAGAGTTTGTTAATCGCTGGTGTTGATTAAGCACGGCCCTAGCCTGGGGTAGTAACTGTTTACCGGCTTCGGTTAATTGTGGATAGCGCCCTGTGCGCTCAAATAATGTCGCATTACAGTCTATTTCTAAATTAATAATATGCTGGCTTATTACCGACTGCGCTTTACTTAAACCGCGCGCAGCAGCTGAAAACGATCCAGCTTCAACGGTAGCCACAAATGCTTGAAGCTGTTCAATACTAAACATATCGCTTTTCCCGATACTAAGTAACTAACACATATCTTTATAATGAATGAAAATACAGCCATCGTCATCAACTTAAGAAGTTATTTATATATGAACACAGCAGAACGTATTTTTCAGGCACTAATATTTGAGATGATAGCATTATCTTTTGTTGTACCTGCATCATCTTATTTTGGTGGGTTTGCAACAGGAAAAATGGCAATAGTAGGTATTGGTTTATCAATCTTCGCCATGCTTTGGAATTACATTTACAACATAGTGTTTGATAAAATAGTTGGGCATAACCGAATCGAGCGAGGTTTAGTAACCCGCATTACGCATGCATGTGGCTTTGAGCTGGGTATGGTGGTTATAACGCTGCCAATACTTGCTTGGTATTTAAATATTACATGGCTAGCCGCTACAGCATTAGAAGCTGGCTTTTTAGTTTTTATACTTATATACACGTATATTTTTAATGTGTTGTACGATAAGTACCAACCTTACAAAAAATGGGTTAATAAATCGCAATGTGCTTGATATTTTTAAGTTTATAAAAGCAAAGTTGTGGGGTATTGAGATCGTTTTGGCAAAAGCGCAATGGCAATAAATAACGGTAAACGTGGTTTTTAATTAAACCAATTAGCACTGCTCAATTGACTAAGTAGTGCTAATTTACTATTTGTACAATTTACCGGCTAACTGTAATGGGGGTTTACAGTAACTTTTTACTTTATATATTTAGCTCTTTCGATATGTTCCACACGCTCTCACCACCTGGATGAAGCGCTGCATGATACCGATATGCGTAATATGTAATAGGCACGTAATATGTAATAGGCACGTAATATGTAATAGGCACGTAATAATGCTTTTGACTACCTAATAACTAAGTTTAAAAACTTCGTTTTTAAACGCCAGCAAGCTGCGCTTATACAAATGCCCAACAATCAATGTACTTACTACTAAGCGTTGCTTGAAAATCAACCTCATTAGCTATAACGAGGTGTGCCAAGCAAATGGCACACCTATTTTGTTATGTGGGTATGGGGGCGTTTTCTGCAATAAGCTGTTTAGATTTCAATTCACTCCAAAATTCGCTTGGTATGGTAACTTTCATTGAGGCTACATTAGCTTTAATTTGCTCTGCCGTGCGTGCGCCAGGAATAATTGAGGATACCGTTGAAGGCGCCTCTGCAAACTGCAGTGCAGCTGTTTTAATATCAATCCCGTGTTTAGATGCAACTTCGCTGATTGCGTTAAATTTTTGCTGCATAGGTCCAGGTATTTTAGGTGAATAATTAAAGCGATTACGCCCAGCTAAAAAACCACCATTAAGCGGAGCACCAATAACCGCAGAAACACCTCGTTTATCAAGCATAGGAAAGGTTTTATCAAGTGCTTGCTTATGATCTAAAATTGAATATTGCAGCGCTAGTAAGCAAATATCGGGGTCTGACATATCAAGCGCTTTATAAATAGCATGAGGTGTATTTACTCCAAAACCCCAGCCTTTAATTATTCCTTCATCACGCATTTTAGTTAACTCAGGAATAGCTCCTTTGGCTGCCTGATCAAAATACTTAAGCCAATCATCTCCCATATCGCTATTTTGTGGAGATAAATCGTGAATATAAACAATATCAAGTGAGGCTACACCAATACGCTGTAGCGTATCTTCTATAGAGCGACGTGTACCCGATGCTGAATAATCATATTTATAATGAAAAGGTGAGTGATCAGCCCAGTGCCAGCTATTTTCTAAAGGCTCTGCGGAAGGAGTAAGCAAGCGGCCAACTTTTGAGGATAAAACATAATCTTCACGTTTTTTGTTTCGAAGTAAATCACCGAAGCGCCTTTCGCTTAAACTCAAACCGTAAAAAGGTGATGTATCAAAATGACGAATACCAGAATCCCATGCGGCGTTTAGCATTGTTAAAATTTCTGTATCGCTTGATATAGTGTTAAAGCCATTACCAGCGGCAAGGCCACCTAAGCCCATTCTTGCTTCTGGGCGATAATGCTTAGCGTTAGTAAGATCGTTTGTGGGTAGAGCAGCGCTTTTATCTATTGATCCTTTAGTTTGCATAACACTGCCGTTAGACATTTTTACCTTTAGTTGTTCAGCCAAAGCTGAAGCACTAAAAATAGAGCCTAAACTTAAAGCAGCGCCTGCTTTAATAAAATTTCTGCGAGATACCATGTAACTATTCTCCTTGAGTAAGGTTAAATATCTACGCTATAACCTAGTATAAATACCAACCAAATTCAAGCGAACGAAAAGTAATAAACACCAACATTATCAATAAGATGGTTAAATTAACGAGCGCTGAACACGTACTTTAATTAACATTTAGGAATGATTATTTTCTTTACTCGTACAGTACTTTAATATGCACAAAATAGTGCACTTTAATAGCTTGATAAAAAAGCAAACTTCCAAATTGGTGCACGCTTTAATACTCATTTACACAACATAAAAATGGTTACATTTATTCAAGTGTAAAAATTAGTAAACAAATCCGGAATACATAAAAAGAGTGAATACCAAAGCTTAATTAATCTCACTAGCAAAGCGATTGCGGTAACGCTTAGTTAATTTAACCGAACGTAGCTGGTCGCTAATTAAAGTAAATATTGGTGAAGCGTTTGTTTTTACAGGTTTACCTTGGCCTAAACGGCGTATTTGCCTTTTTACCAGTGCCATAGTGGCAAGCCCTGCGAGGGTTTTATCTTGCCAAGTAACATTGGGTAATACGGCTAGTTGCAGTGGCTCATTTTGCCATTTGTTTGGTAAATTTGGTTGGTATGCAAGCGCAGTGGCAATACCCACGAGGGCCACTCCACTTTCAATCACGTTGTTGGCAATAGATAAGCGACTAATGCCGCCGGTGGTCATTATTGGGATTGATGAGCGGTGGCTAATCGCTTTAGCAAACTCTAAAAAGTATGCTTCGCGGGCAAGTGTGCGTTCGTCACCTGTTTTACCTTGCATGGCAGGGGCTTCGTAGCTACCACCCGATAACTCCACAAAATCAACATTGAGTTCATTCAATAAATCCACTACAACTTGCGCGTCACTGGGTTCGAACCCACCACGTTGAAAATCTGCAGAGTTTAACTTTACCGAAACCGAAAGGGTGGGGGAGCAAGCTGCTTTAATACTGCGGGTTATTTCGAGAAGTAAACGGGCTCTATTTTGTAAACTTCCCCCCCATTTATCGTCGCGCTTATTGGTAAGTGGCGATAAAAACTGGGCAAGTAAATAGCCATGCGCTGCATGTATTTGTACGCCATTAAAACCTGCTTTTTCAGCTTGTAGTGCAGTTTGCGTAAAGCGGGTAATAACATCGTCAATGTCGGTTTGCGTCATTGCCTTTGGTACGCCAAATAAGTGCGAGTGCTTACCCATATTAAGTGCAACACTTGACGCTGATATAGCCTTTCCACCCATTTTTTTAAATACTTGCCTACCAGGGTGATTAATTTGCATCACCACTTTGCAATTATTTTGCTTTGATAAACGAGCAAGCTCTGCAAAGGCAGTAATATCGGTACTTTGCTCAAGCACTAGGCCACCTGGGCCTGTCATCGCTAAATGATCAACCATTACATTGCCAGTAATAATTAGCCCTGTACCGCCTTTAGCCCATGCGCTATAAACATTTTTAAGTGCTTGGGAGGGCGTTTGGTCCTCTTGTGCTAGGTTTTCTTCCATAGCGGCTTTGGCAATACGATTTTTTAATACTAAACCACTTGGCAAGGTAAAGGAGGTAAACACAGGGTTGCGCATAATTATTGGCTAATTAAATTGACATTAAAACAACTATAACCTTAAAGTTAGCTTGAAGGTCAACCTACTAAGTTTATGTAAAGTGGAGTTATTATTAGTTATGAAAATAGGCGAACTTGCAAAACTTACCAACATACCTGCCAGCACTATTCGTTTTTACGAAAGCAAAGGGTTATTAGCACCAACCACTCGCAGTGCTAATGGTTATAGGCTTTACACCCAACAAAACTTAGAAAAACTGCAATTAATTAAATTTTCACAAAGCTTGGGGTTTTCACTCAACGAAATACCTTTATTACGTAACGAAAACGGCGAGCTAAACCACACAGTAATAATCGAACGTTTAGAAAAAAAACAAAAAGAAGCTGACATTTTGATTGAGCAAATGCAGAAAAAGTCACAGCGTATTGGCAGTTTAACTGCGTTACTAAACTCTTATTGGGATAAAGGCGAATGCCTGCCAGAAAGTAAATTAAATGAATTACTAGAAGTGATGGATTACAAATAAACTAATACAGCTTATTCAGGGCCTGTTTATCTTTTGAGGTTAAATTTGCAGCAGACTGTTTGGTATTTAGGCAAGGCAGAGTCTATGTAGTGTGGTTATTCCCCATAAACAGACGATAACGTAGTATAAATGCCAAACATGTGCTGCCCTAAGGGTTCTGCCTAGGGGCAATTTACTCTTTGTAGCTCGGTTTTTACTTATTATTACATGGATGTAAGCCATTAGAATAACGCAGGAGCAGTTATCGAGCCCACTAAATTACAAACCTCGCGCCGCGATTAAATAGCCCCTAGATTGAACAAATTTTATCCTGAGAGGTCAACAAGCCCCAGTAAGCTGTATTTTATTTATGTTACTTAAGCTTTTTAATGCCAATTAACACACAGATGGCACCGCCAATAATACCCGCCCATGCTTCTATTGGTGTATCACCACTAAATGCGCGGCTTAACTGCGAAGCCGCCGCATCATAAACGTCATATCCCCACATAATTAAAGCGATACCTATAACGATTAAAACAATACCTATAATCTTATTATTCATAAACACCTCTGGTTTCTAACGTACATTATTTAACATACTTAATTGAAAACACTTAATAAATCTAATCAAGCTCTAGCTGCGCACGTTCAACGCTCTCACTAGGTAACTCTTTTTGTACCGATACACCAAGCTCTTTAAACTCTGATGCTTGTTTAATTAAATTACCTTTACCGCGGTATAATTGCGAGAACGCTTTGTCGTAACTTTCTTTCGCTTTATCAAGCTGCTTACCTACGCCTTCCATACTTAATAAAAAACCATTGAGCTTGTTATAAAAACGCTCAGCCCGATTTGCCAGCTCTTTTGAGTATTTGGTTTGCTCTTCAAAACGCCAAAGCTGTTTAACAATATTTAAACTAGTAAGCAGGGTAGTAGGTGTAGCTACCAGTATATTTTTTTCGATTGCTTGTTGGTAAATATCACTTTGATATTTAAGTGCTTCTACAAAAGCTGATTCTATTGGTACAAACATAACCACAACTTCAGGCGAATTAAGCCCTGGTAAACGGTCGTACGATTTACTCGCAAGCTCATTAATACGTGCTGTAACGGCGTTTACATGCTCTTTAATTGCTTGATTAGCATCTAGCTCATTTTCAGCGTTCACATAGCGTGTATAAGCATTTAATGATGTTTTAGCATCAATGACTAAGTGGCGGCCTTGTGGTAAGTAAACAACTACATCAGGGCGTAAGCGGCCATCTTCAGTGTTAAACGACACTTCGCGCTTATAATCAACGCCAGCACGTAAGCCAGCGCTATCTAAGACGTTTTCGAGCATGAGTTCGCCCCAATTACCTTGGGTTTTCTTTTGCCCTTGTAGCGCGTTGCTGAGCTTGTCGGCTTGATCTGTTATAGCTTGGCTTTTAGCTTGCAAATGCAATAGCTCGGTTTTAAGCGCGGTTCGTTGTTTTATGTCTTCAACATGTATTGATTCCATTTTTTCTCTAAAGCCTTTTAGCTCGCCTTGAACCGGTTTTAATAATTGTTCAATGCTTTCTTGATTTAAGGTTTTAAAGCTTTGTGATTTTTCTTCTAGAATCTTATTGGCTAGGTTTTCAAATTCTTTTTTGAGCATATTTTTACTTTGCTCAATTTGCGCGAGTTGCTCGGTAAAGCTTTGTTGTTTTTGCTCGAGGGTGGTGCGCATATTATTATATTCAACATCGCGTTGATTATATTGCTCACGAAGCGCTGCAAGCTCGCCTTCGGCTTTACGCCAAAAGTGATTGTATTGAATGCTTTGTTTTTCTTGTTCGCTAAAACGCGTTTTAAAATGCTGGGCTTCATCGCGCTGTTCTTGGTGAGTATGTTCTAGCAGTTCGTGATCTTCTTGCAAGGCACTATATTGCAGCTCTTTATTATCAAATTGATTTTGTAATAGGGAAAGCTGTTGCTGCTGTTCGCTTATTTGTAGATGTAGCTTTTTGCGAAGCTGTGTTGATACAACGCCGTAAAATACAACGCCTAACGCAACACCAGCACCGGCGCTTAGCCAATCAATATTAGTGAGTACTTGAGTGAGCATAAAATAAACTTATAAAATTTAGAGACATGCCATCATAACCAATAACAAGCAATAGAAGTAGGGGAGCAAAGAAATTACAGACATAAAAAAACCAGCTCAAAATAAGCTGGTCAAGTATTACTAAATTAAGTAATCAAAGGGAAAATCAACATGTGCCCGAGTAAGCTGCAACTTAAATACATAATCACCAAAATAACTAATATTACTGGGTGAGGCTATATAACAACAGGCATTAGAGTAGACCGGAAAACAAAATAATTAATTCAAATTAATTTACGAAAGATCATTTATTTTTATTCGGGTTGATTTAAACAAATCAAATTATAGGCATAAAAAAAGCCAGTTCAAAATGAACTGGCTTAATCATTACTAAAATTAGTAATCAAATAGGGGGAAATCAACATAAAACCTGTATTAACTGCAATTAATCAACAAGCATAATAGTAGACGCCGCTCTTTGAATTAAGTTCATAAAAAGATCAAAACTTTTAAAATAAAAATTGAATGCTAAATTTTGGACATAAAAAAAGCCAACTCAAAATGGGCTGGCTCAATCATTACTAAAATTAGTAACTAAATGGGGGGAATCAACATGAAAACTTGTATTAACTGCAATTAATCAACAAGCATAATAATAGACGCCACTTTTTTAATTAAGTTCATAAAAAAATAAAAACTTTTAAAATAAGTACTGCATACTAAATTTTGGACATAAAAAAAGCCAACTCAAAATGGGCTGGCTCAATCATTACTAAAATTAGTAACTAAATGGGGGGAATCAACATGAAAACTTGTATTAACTGCAATTAATCAACAAGCATAATAATAGACGCCACTTTTTTAATTAAGTTCATAAAAAAATAAAAACTTTTAAAATAAGTACTGCATACTAAATTTTGGACATAAAAAAAGCCAACTCAAAATGGGCTGGCTCAATCATTACTAAAATTAGTAACTAAATGGGGGGAATCAACATGAAAACTTGTATTAACTGCAATTAATCAACAAGCATAATAATAGACGCCACTTTTTTAATTAAGTTCATAAAAAAATAAAAACTTTTAAAATAAGTACTGCATACTAAATTTTGGACATAAAAAAAGCCAACTCAAAATGGGCTGGCTCAATCATTACTAAAATTAGTAACTAAATGGGGGGAATCAACATGAAAACTTGTATTAACTGCAATTAATCAACAAGCATAATAATAGACGTCCGTTTTTTAATTAAGTTCATAAAAAAGTAAAAACTTTTAAAATAAGTGCCGAACGCTAAATTTTAGGTATAAAAAAAGCCAACTCAAAATGGGCTGGCTTAATCATTACTAAAATTAGTAACTAAATGGGGAATCAACATGATGCTTGTGCTAACTGCAATTAACCAACAAGCATAATAGTAGACGTCCGCTTTTTAATTAAGTTCATAAAAAGATCAAAACTTTTTAAATCAATTTAGTTTTTAATTAGTGATAACATTTGTTGTTCATCAAACTTTGTAAAGCTCATTGATTTATCAGTAAATAACGCATCTACAAGGGCTTGTTTATCTTGTTGCATTTTAAATACTTTTTGCTCTATTGAATTACTCATTATGAGCTTATACACAAATACAGGGTTAGTTTGGCCAATACGGTAAGCTCTATCAGTCGCTTGCTTTTCTACTGCAGGGTTCCACCATGGATCAAAGTGAATAACTGTATCGGCTTGTGTTAGGTTAAGGCCTGTACCGCCGGCTTTTAAGCTAATTAAAAACACAGATGTTTTACCACTGGTAAACTCGTCGATTACTTTATCTCGGTGGCGCGTTTGGCCCGTAAGCATACTAAAGTTAATGTTTATTTCTTCAAGGCGTTGGGCTATTAAATCAAGTGCTGATGTGAACTGACTAAATATAATAATTTTACGACCGAGACTTAACATAAGCGGTAAGTGTGTTGTTAACCATTCAAGCTTAGCGGAGCCTGCTTGAGTGTCTGGATCTATTAATTTAGGGTGGCAACAAATTTGCCTTAACTTTAAAAGTGCCTCTAAAAATGCAAGTTTACTTTTTTGTGCGCCTTGTTCGGCAAATAAGTCTATTAGCTTCTCTTCTAATGAACGTGTAATACCTTGATACATTTCTTTTTGCTTAGGCTCAAACTCAAACTCTTTAGTTAGCTCTGTTTTTTCAGGCAGCTCTTGCGCTACTTGTGCTTTAGTGCGGCGCATTATAAAAGGCATAATTAACGCTTTTAACTGCTCAGCTCTCTCCATATCAGCTTCACGCTCAATAGGCGTTTGAAAGTGCTGCTTAAAGTGGGCTTGAGACCCAAGTAACGATGGCATAGCAAAATCGAGTAACGATTTAAGCTCAAGTAAATTATTCTCGATTGGAGTACCACTTAAACAAAGTTTAAAGTCGGCATTTAAGCGTTTAACTAATCGCGAAACCTGTGCGGTATCGTTTTTAATGTATTGTGCTTCGTCGAGGATTATATTTTCAAAATATAATGGCGAATAATATGCAATATCACGCTTTAAAAGTGGATATGTAGTAAGTATACACTGCGCTTGCGCTAAGTGCTGTAAAGGATCGTTACGATTTGAACCAAAAATAGTGGTGACTTTTAAGCTTTTAGCAAACTTAATAATTTCGTTTTTCCAGTTACTCACCAAACTAGTTGGACACACTATAAGTGTAGGGCCCGCTTGCGGGCGGTTAAATGTACTGGCTAAAAATGCAATAACTTGCAAGGTTTTACCCAGGCCCATGTCATCAGCTAAAATACCACCTAATTGGTGACGTTTTAAAAAGCTAAGCCAGTCAACACCTTGCTGTTGGTACTCACGAAGTGTTACTGAGTCATTTAAGCCATGTAATGAAACCTTAGTAATTGCTTTATCGGGACTATTTAGCTCTTGTAAGTATAGCTCTAATGAGTCGTCGTGAAGCTCTACGTTTATAGCAGTGTGCTTTACTAATTCAGGTAAATACGAAAGCGGAATATTAAATTCGTCTCGTGTTTTTACAAATTCAAAACGCTCTTTAAATTCATTTAATAAGTTAATTGCTGACTTATTAATAACCCCAAACTCACGACCAAGCGGATAGTAGTAAAATAGTTCACTTTGGCGATTTAATGACTGATATAGCGGGTCAGTATTAGTAAACAACAGCGATGCTTTAGCATCACATAGCAATACTTTGCAGTGCATTTGATGCCCTGCTGCGCGGTGTACATGTAAACTAACTTCACACTGCGGATTAGGACTCGTTACTTTACTTACACTTACTTGCCAACCACGTTGCTTAAAGCCAGGGAATACTTCGTATATTAGCCAATGCAAATGGATTGAAGACTGCTTTGTAAATACCAGTTCACTTTGTAAACCCCCTTTACAAAATTCAAATCCTAAGTTAATTAGTTCGTTAGTTACAGTATTTTCAAATGCACTATTAATCGTACTTGCAGGTGCTGCACCTGCTAAATAGTTTTTATTTTTATACTTAAATAACAACGAAAGAGATAAACCTTGATCGCCCATAGTTACTTTTAAAACAGCATTACTAGAGATTTTAGGCAATGTTGGCTGTAAATTAGTAGGGTGGGGTATTACACCTGCACCAAAGTTATCGGCAAGCTGCTTGTATATTCTATCAAAATTAGCGTCATGCAAAGCAGGCATAGTTTGTAAATGTGCTATTTCGTCTGCACTCAATGGGGTGCGAAGACGGCCCGCTTTTAAATGATCTAAATCGAGGTAAGTAGGTGGTGTTGTTTTTAATAAAGCCCAGTTTTGTGTTTGCTCAAGCTTAATAACTAATTGTGAGAGATCTTTATCTTGCTCCCAACTAAAACTTAATGCTTGGCCAGATTGCGCTTTAATTGGTACTCGAGAACGCTGGAAAAACAGGCGTTCTGTAGCTATCAACTGTTGTAAGGCACTAAAACCCCACTGGCCTTTTAGCTCAATACTTCCCACTGCATTTTGTGAGCGTATCCAACTAAATAATCTAAAATCACTTTCGAGTAAGTCACTCGGCGTTACAAAACTATTTAACTGCTGCTCAGTCAGGTTTCGACCTAGCGTGTAATTCTTTTTAGTCTCAACATTCGCTATTTTAGGTGTTAAGAATACTTTGTTATTTTCAATATCTAATACAAATAATAATACTTGCGATGGCGTGTTTTGATCACCACTTTTAAGTGCGCTTAATTCGCTAAACCAGTCATTAATAAAATAATCTTCGCCATATTCACCAGAGTGCTCTATTTTGAGCTTAAATAAAATAGCAGCTAAGTGTCGGCATTTAGTTTTTGCATTACACGTACAATGCGTATCAACAGAATAGCCAGTTGGTACTTTACTGATCTCAATACGTTGGTTAAACGATGATCCATTATCTACTTGTACAGTAGAGTCGACTACAGAAAAATTAGGGGTGTGTTCTAGCCAAGTGATTTGACCTTTCTTGTAATATTCTTTGCCTTTATCTAAAACATTTTCACGGAAAAGTTTTTTAATAAAGCGTTCAGACAGAGGAAACTGGGTAGCCTGCTCATTTTTAATTTCTTCAAAAATAGCCATTAAATCATTTTTTGATAAGTTAGCAGACATGTCACTCTAAGCATTAAATTTTAAAAATAATCCTGCCAGTATATGCCTTATGTGCTCTGAGCTAAAGCACTATTAACAAGATATAAACTGGTTGGAGCTGATAACTTAGTAAAAAATCGGTTTGTAAGTAAAAATAAGCATCCAATTTTACAAAATAATATTTAAAACAACTGCAATGGTAGAAGTTACATATAGTTAGAAACATAAAAGTAGGCATTACAGATCACGATTTTACTAACAATAATAATAAATGAAGGAATGTAGCTAAAAAGAGGATATTAGTTAGTAAAAAAGTGATCTTGAAGAAGGAATATGATTATTTAAAGAGGAAATAGGCTAGTAAAGATCAGATTTTTACTAACAAAACAATCTGCCAGATCACTATTTAACTAAGTAAATATGCCTGACAGATCATTATTTAACTAACTAATTAAAGGCACTTAATAACTTAGTTAATTGCTCTAAGCGCTTGTCTGTCATCACTTTATTATCAATTTTGATAGAGACATCACCGCTTTTTAAATTGCGTTGTACCGATATAAAGTTATTTTCTAGTACAGCTTCGCGCTTAACAGCTACTTGTGGCTCAGCAGTTAGGCATTTGGTGATCGCCATTGCACGCTTGTCGTCGCTTGTAATCGCATTTAACTCATCATCACTAGCAAGGGCACTAACAAGTTGATTAAACGCCTCTTCGTCTCGCTCCTTTGCGCTAACAAGCTTTTTAGCGACTTCGCGACCTACGTGATTAGCAGTAGGGTAAAGCGCAATGACATCAGCAGGAATTTGCTCATAAGCTTTAATGGCATCTGCAATTGCAGTATGCGATACACCTTCTATCGCGGCAATCTCTCTGTAAGATCCTTTTTTACCTTGCTCAATAAGCTCATTTTTAGTTTGTTGGTAAGCTTGGCCAAGCTCCCATAAACTAGGAGCAATGTATTGATCTGAAGATACAGCTAAAATTTTTGCATCTTGATCAGTAAAATCGCTTGAACTAAGTACTAAATAATCTGCGTTACCTAAAATACAGGCCATACGACGACGTGAACCTGCCAGAACTAAACTTTTGTCACCTTGATCCCAAAGTAGGGCAGGATGTTGATTTCGGCCATCCTCACGAATTGCAGGAAGAATGTCTGATACTGACTTTTCGTTTAGAAGTGCCTGTACACGACGATTTTTGCCATATACACCAGTGGTAGATTCAATATCAGCATGTGCGATCACTTTACAAACAAGCGTAATTTGACGAGCAGGGTCGCTCGGTGCAGGCATTCTAATTACATCGCCAGCATTCGCTTGTTCTAGTAATGCATCAAGACTACTGCTGCCTACAGCAGTTGCAAATGGATCTAAGCGGGTGTCATTTTTACGTTTTTTAGCCATTTTTATTTAACATCCTTACTTAGGGGTATTGAGTGTTGATTGAGTTGACTGCCAATTTGAACGAATAAGCATTTCTAGCTCATCGACCACATCTTTAATATTTTCTTGAGCGCGCATTAATGACTCACGACTTGCTAAGCTGTCTGATGCTTTTTGATCAAAAATAGTGTTGAAAGACGATGAACTAGCGGTAATCGCGGAGCTGTGATTGATTGGGTAGCTCATTACTTGGCGACCAAATGCACTACGAACATCTTTAACGATATCGCGCTGTGAGTGATTACCTTTCACATAGTTGGTCACTAAAAATTGCATAAAGTCCCAGCCCTCATGGCCAAGTGCTGCAACTGTATGGTAAATCTCACCTAGTCGTTTTAAATATTTGTTATTAGCATCAAAATCTACAGCTTCCGGATGAACAGGAATAAGCATCGCCGTAGAGGCCATTAATGCATTATAAAACATAAAGTTAAGGGTAGGTGCTGTGTCAATTAAGATAATATCAAACTCGTCTTTAACGGGATCAATTACTTTCTCAAGTAACTTGTGGTAATGGCGAGTTTGCTCATAATTTGAGGTATCTTTGAGCAATGTTGCCGTTTCGTGCTCAAAGTAAAAGTCATCCATACCCGATGGTAATACACGAATATTTGGGATATGCGTTGGTAAAAATGAGTTAGAGACAAATTCAGGCCATGTTTCACCCTCATCTAAATCTATGCAATCACGCATTAAATCACCAACAGTAATCGGGTCGTGCTCACTTGAAGGAAAAAAGCTTGAAGAAGAGCCTTGTGGGTCTAAATCTATAATACCAATGCGATAACGTTTAATATTTGTAGTTGCAAGCGCTGCCGCTATATTAACCATACTGGTAGTTTTACCGCAGCCGCCTTTGAGAGAATTAATTACAATAACTTGCAGTTTGTCATCACCAGTACGATGATCTGGTTTAATGTCCATAATATCGGCCATAGCAAAAATATTTACTAATGTGTAAGCATAGTGACCGTTAGCACCGCGTTTTATGTTTAAATCATCGAAGTCGCCATTATCATGACGTCTTTTTAAAGTACGATTATTACAACCTAATAAATCAGCAGCTGCTTTTTGTGTATACGTTCTTAATTCTTTTTCTTCTGATTTAAGATGGGCACGGTAGTGCTGAATACGTCCTTCTAATGATTTTTCAGCAACTTCAGCTGTGGCTTTCAAAAGCCGATAGGTACTTAATGCGTTATTGTTGATAGACATACTTTCTTCCTCAAAGTTAGGCAGTTAGTATAATGTCCATTCAAATAGCTGTAAACAACTATTTAAGACGACATGCATTTTAAAAACAAGACATCTAAAAATATTTTTACACCTTTAATATTGCTTAGTATAAATAAAGAAGTTTAAAGGTGGTTAAATATATAAGGTAATAAAGGTTAAGGGTGTAAAAATAACATATAACATTATGATTTATATGAATAATGTTTAAAAAAGCAGATCAGGTTTATACTTGGTTAAGATCAGATCTTTATCTACCTGCGGATCAGCTTTTTACTAAGGTCTATTTTAAATATAGAGTTATGCACAGGTTATGCATGAAGTTATGAACAAAAAGAGCCCTGCAGATCAGTTTTTTACTAAGTAAATTATAAAGTTATGCACTAGTCGCAACATAAAAATACGCTTTTAATTAGTATAGATCTGATCTGTACTTGGTACAGATCAGATCTATTCTAACTCGATAAGGCTTTATCCACAGGGGAATATATTTTTTGGTGTATTTGTCGTGCTTAATTTTAAAATTAAGCCATTGTAATGGACAAAATAACAGCTGAGTTAGTAAAAATTAGATTTGTGATAGTCCAGTTAGTATAAATATGATCTGAAATCGTAAGTAATGTACATCACTTAGTATAATAGTGATCCAAACGTTTTATTTAAAGTCAGATCACTTTTATACTAACTTAAACATTTAACTTTTGTTGCTTAATGTGTTGTTATTAGCTGTCGCAATAAAAATGGAAATAAGAACAATGAGCCGAAAGGTCAACATCTCGGTAGATAACTTGCCCGATACACTTAGGGGCCAAATCCACGGGGTGGAAAGTGCAATAGATAACGAAAGTTTAGCACTATTTACAGACAACAAAGACGTGCGAATTTCTATTGAAAATGCAGCACATGGATTACGTGCATATTCAAACACGTTTAATCACTATGATTTGTGGGGACGCTTTGTTCGCTCGGGCTATAAAAAATTGCCACTTGAAGAAGCGCCTAAAAAAACAATTATTACGCGTAAAATATCTGAAAAAGTAGATGGTATTTTGTACGATGGTGAAATAAAAATAACGCCAGCTGTTGTAAGTACACGCAAAGATGGCGAAGATGTTGAATACCTTGTTTGGCCATCAGATAGAGAAGAAAAAGTAGAGCGAGCACTTATTCGTTTAGCTTCTAAAGGCAAAATAGTTAAAATTAATTTTAAATCCGGTATTCAATACGCGGTTGTTTTTTCTATGAACGAATTAGCACAAGAACTCAAAGCGGTAGGGCAGTCAATGCCATATCCTGCAATAAAAGAGTCACTTGAAGCATTGCAAGGTTCTAAACTTTCATTTAAATATTCGGCAACAGATACTAAAAATTCTGATATAGATGATTCGTTTTACGAGTCAAACATGAACTTTTTATCGTCACTGCATTTTAGTGGCAAAAAAGGTCAGGGTGGCAATGTAAAATGTGTTGCCTGTTTAAATGCATTTGTTCATAACATGATTGATAACCTTGAATACAAAGGGTATTACTTTAATAGCGCTCAAGAATTAAAACGTGGATTATCGCGTTGGATGATGCTTCGTTTGTATCACCTTTGGCGTTATGCAGCACCAGGTAAAACGTACCATTTTAGATTACTTTCAATTATGGAAAAATACGGATCTATTTATTCAACTGATGATATTACCGAAAATAAATTAAAAGCACTTCGTCGTGATATGACCACCACAATGAAAGATTTGATTGAAAAAGGTGCAATATCAGAATACAGCATTACAAACGTTAAAGATGACAAAACCAGTAACATTATCGATTACACATACGAAATGCACCCGTCTGATCAGTTTTGCGATGAAATACTTACATTGAACAAACACAATAAACGCATTGAAATCCAAGGCGGTAAACGCATTGTTGAAAATGCCGTGCTGATTGATGAAGATAAAATTGAAGAAATAGTAGAAAAATAATAACCGTTATTTTAAATACTGTACGGATAACTAAAAAGGCCACACTATGTGGCCTTTTTAACATAATGACTACCGCTCAACCTGTTCTAAATATAACCTATCAACCAAAAAATCATACTCGCGCTTACGAGGGTGAGTTTCGGGTTTTTGATAATCAGGTAATATACCTAATTTTACGTCTGGTTCTGGATTAATCAGAATAAAGGGTAATGCAGCACTCACATGATAGCGATTTTGCGCCGTATATCTCACATTTACCTGTGGACTCACTCGAGTAGGGCGGCGAATTCTAAGTTTTTCCTTTTCGCCTAAACTAGCAACCCGTAATTGTTCTTGAGCTACAAGTGATTGCCATTTTTGTTGATCTATCATTCTTGGATTTCGATAACTGGCCGATTTGTCGAGCATTTCGAGAGCCATTTTTTTAGTCAGCGTTTTAGTTGCGTGTTTATGCATCCAAGTAAACCTAACCGAAAATGGCGATTCGCTTTCACTATGAATTTTACGATATGCAGCAAGCGTTATTAAATTTGGTATAGCATTGTGAACTGCTTCAAATCGAGCATCGTTGCTATCAATAGCTAAAATACATTCTTTAAACGTAGTTTTAGCTTTATTTACTTGAGCTATACGATTATTTAAAGCTTGTTTATCTGCATTTTTAATGACGAGCAAACCAGGGTGTCTTTTTAAAACACGACTGCTTAATCCTGATTTTTTATACATGTCTGAAAAAGAGTTTAGGATTGCTTTTTGAGCAGGTACTCCAGTGATTTTAGAAACAAGTATAGATTCTGGAACTTTACTCTCATCGAAACTACTTACATCTGGTAATTGATAATATTCCGCTTTGGAGAATTCACACTCTTTTAGTTCTTCAATCAACCTCAAAGTTAATTCGTTCATTAAATCAAACTGACTTCTAATTTGTACCTTAGTTACCATTACACACCTCAAAGAACACATCTTACTAGTCTTATATTATTACATGCACTTTGCTTTGTCTAAATAAATAACAAATAGTACTCGGGGCTCATAGTAATATTATATTTCAATTAAGTATGATGTGTTCTTTAACGTGGGAATATATAAATGAAGAAAGATTGAAACTCCTTACTAATTCATATGACATTGGAGTATTTACTTTGTCGTATATAAAAAGGCTAATACGCCAAGTGCTAGATTATCTAAGTAGTAGGTGGTAAAACTAAGTTTAGAAAAATGAGTTAAGCGGAGTTATATAATTTTCATATATTTATCTAACCGTCTTAGCATTCATTATTATTTATAATTACTGACTCATATTACACCGTGTTGGCAGTATGGTGACAAGCTAAAGGTTACAATGACTACAAATGCTTTTTGATATCAGTTCCCCTTTAAAGATACTTCTAGCAGTGGGGGCTTTAATCATGGTGAACTGTTAAGTAACACTATCACTTTGAAGAGAAAACTTAATGGCCTACCACACCTTTGAGTTGTAGCACTTGTGAATATAGTCCAGCATACGAGTGCTATACAAGACTATGCGTCTAGGTTTTAAAGCGCAGATAAATGATTACCACAAACGCTTTTATCATACATTAAGGTCTGCACATAGCACTTGATAGCTATTAATTAATTGCCCGCGTAAAGTTAAGATTACAGAAGCAGTCATTTAAGTATGATGTGTTCCTATCTAAATTACGTATAACATACCCTTATGTACTATTTATTCTCAATGCGTTAAAATTGTAAATAGTTAGCTCTAAACTCATGTATTTAAACACTTTATTTTATTCGAAATAAAACTAAAGTGTATGTTATATAACCACCTAGGTTAAGTAAGATTACTATTATACTTAACTCATAACTAAATAATTGGAAAATAGTGAATTTAGTCCTTGAACATAGGGGCCTGCATACGTTAATTTCTTCTTATCAGGTAATGTAGGAATGAGGAAAAATTATGCAATCGTGGAACCCAAATAGCTGGAGAGAGCTGCCAATACTGCAGCAGCCACAGTACCCGGATCAAGAAATACTTAAATCAGTAGAAAGCCAATTAAAAACGGCACCACCTTTAGTTTTTGCTGAAGAAACAAGAAGCCTATTCAAACAGCTTGAAGATGTGTGCGAAGGGCGTGCTTTTTTACTTCAAGGTGGTGACTGTGCAGAATCATTTAGCGATTTTAATGCCGCTAACATTCGCGATACATTCAAAACAATCTTACAGATGGCTGTTGTATTAACTTACGGCGGTAAATGCCCTGTAGTTAAAATAGCGCGCATGGCTGGTCAATACGCTAAACCTCGTTCAGCAGACTTAGAAACAATTAATGGCGTGTCTTTACCATCTTACCGTGGCGACATTATTAATAATATCGAGTTTACAGAAGAAGCACGTATACCCGATCCACAACGCTTAATGACTGCATACCATCATAGTGCCGCTACGTTAAACTTATTACGTGCTTTTGCACAAGGTGGTCTTGCCGATCTTCACCAGGTAAACCGTTGGAACATGGGCTTTGTTGCTGCAAATCCACTTAAAGAAAAATACCAACAGCTTGCTGATAAAATTCAAGACGCACTAGAGTTTATGGAAGTGTGCGGAATTAACTCTACAATTGCGCCAAGCTTAAAAGAAACCGATTTATACACTTCTCACGAAGCGTTACTACTTGGTTACGAAGAGGCGCTTACTCGTCGCGACCACTTATCTGGTGATTGGTACGATTGTTCTGCTCACTTTGTTTGGATTGGTGAACGTACTCGTCAACTAGACCATGCACATATTGAATTTTTTAAAGGCATTAAAAACCCAATTGGTGTTAAAGTTGGCCCAGGTATGGACCCAGATGACCTAATTCGTTTAATTGATGCATTAAACCCAGATAACATTCCTGGTCGTTTAACGCTAATTACGCGTATGGGTGCAGATATACTTCCTGAAAAACTTCCAGCACTAGTAAGAAGAGTTCAACAAGAAGGCCGTAAAGTAATTTGGAGCTCAGATCCAATGCACGGTAACACTGAAAAAGCGACATCAGGTTACAAAACACGTAACTTCGACAATATTATGCGCGAGATCAGTCAGTTCTTCGCTGTACACAAAGCTGAAGGTTCATACGCAGGTGGTGTTCACCTAGAAATGACAGGCCAGCACGTTACAGAGTGTACTGGCGGTGCTTACGGTTTATCTGACGATGACCTAGCACAGCGTTACAAAACGCAGTGTGATCCACGCCTTAACGCCGACCAAGTATTAGAGTTAGGCTTTTTAGTAGCTGATTTACTAAAAGACGCACGTAAATAATATTTGTTGATACTAAAAAAACCGCTTAATTGCGGTTTTTTTGTTTTTAATTTTATTAGTAAGTTAGTACTTACGTCGCTCTAAATCTGTTTCTATCAGTATTTTAGCAGATATTTCTTCAACAGAATGATGCGTAGAATTAAAATAAGCAATTTTATGACGCTTATACAACATTTCCACTTCGCGGACCTCAATACGACACTGTTTAATTGAAGCATACTTAGAGTTCGCCATACGTCGATGCCTAATAGCCGCAAGTCTCTCAGGGTCAATCGTAAGTCCAAATAACTTATGTTTATAAGGGACTAAGCACTTAGGCAAACCTTCATTATCTAAATCTTCTTCTGTAATAGGGTAGTTAGCTGCTTTAATGCCGTACTGCAGTGCTAAGTATAAGCTTGTGGGTGTTTTACCACTTCTGCTAACACCAATTAAAATGATGTCTGCTTCAGAAAAGTTTTTAATATTTCCGCCATCATCATTCATAAGTGCATAGTTAACCGCATCAATTCTAAAATCATAACTTTTTTCGTGGATAGAATGCGTACGATGCATTTTAGGAACTGGGGCTACATTGAGTTCTTTTTCTATTTTTTCGCTATATGTAGTTAAAAAGTCATACGTGACTGCATCAGCCGATTTTATAATTTCACTTAAATTGTGGTTAACAAAAGTAAAAAAAACAAATGGCTTTTCGCCTGTTTTTGCAGCGGTTGCATTAATTAATGCTTTAATTTCGTGCGCTTTCTCTTCAGTTTCTACAAATGGAATTGTTTTATGATTAAAATCGATAGGAAACAACGACAAAGTCGCATGCCCAAACACCTCTGAAGTAATAGCTGTTCCATCTGATATATAAAAAGCAGTTCTCATAATTAACCTTTTTATTGCGTTTAAATCCCTAAAATGGGTTTCTCACGGTTTACGTGAGGACTATTGCCAGTGTAGAATGATGATGACCTTTATAAAAGGTTTTCTTTCTTAACTCTCACAGTTAGACCTACAATTTGTTTTTTTTGGAGAAAGATCCGTGCAAGAATACGTTCTCTGGTATCAAGAGCTTGGTATGCAAGATGTTCCTCGAGTTGGCGGTAAAAACGCTTCACTTGGCGAAATGATTTCAAACCTAGCAAACGCTGGTGTACAAGTACCGGGTGGTTTCGCAACTACCGCAGATGCTTTTAATGAGTTTTTAGATCAATCAGGACTCACAGCAAAAATTCACAACATTCTAGATACACTCGATGTTGATGATGTAAATACACTCGCTAAAGTCGGTGCCGATATCCGCCAATGGATAATCGACACACCATTCCAACCAAACCTAGATCAAGCCATTCGCGACGCATATAGTCAACTCCATGGCGATACTGCAGCAGATGTATCATTCGCAGTACGTTCATCAGCTACCGCTGAAGATATGCCAGATGCATCATTCGCAGGCCAGCAAGAAACTTTCCTTAATGTTGTTGGTATCGATTCAGTCATGGTCGCTATTAAACACGTATTTGCTTCATTATTTAACGACCGTGCAATCTCATATCGAGTTCACCAAGGTTACGATCACCGTGGTGTGGCGTTATCGGCTGGTATTCAGCGCATGGTACGTTCAGATAAATCAGCATCTGGCGTAATGTTTAGCATTGATACAGAGTCTGGTTTTGAAGACGTTGTATTTATTACATCAAGCTACGGCTTAGGTGAAATGGTTGTACAGGGCGCAGTTAACCCTGATGAGTTTTATGTTCATAAACCAACACTCCTTAAAAATAAACCTTCAGTAGTACGTCGTAACATTGGTTCTAAAGCCATTCAAATGATTTACTCAGAAGATAAAGCACACGGTAAGCAAGTAGACATCGTTGATGTTGCCCCTGAGCTTTCAAATAAATTTTCGATTACAGATGAAGAAGTGCAAGAACTTGCCAAGCAAGCTGTAATCATCGAAAAACATTACGGTCGTCCTATGGACATCGAATGGGCAAAAGACGGTAACGACGGCAAACTATATATAGTTCAAGCACGTCCAGAAACTGTACGCTCAAACGAAGACTCTAACGTAATGGAACGCTTTCAATTAAATGGTACAAGCAACGTTGTTGTTGAAGGCCGTGCAATTGGTCATAAAATTGGTAGCGGTGTTGTTCGTGTTCTTGATTCAATCAAAGAAATGGATCAGGTACAAGTAGGCGACATTTTAGTAACCGATATGACCGACCCTGATTGGGAACCAATCATGAAACGTGCTGCAGCGATTGTTACAAATCGTGGTGGACGAACGTGTCACGCGGCAATCATTGCACGCGAACTTGGTATTCCAGCTGTTGTAGGGTGTGGTAACGCAACTGATTTAATTAAAGCGGGACAAGAAGTCACTGTATCGTGCGCCGAAGGCGATACCGGCTTTATTTACGAAGGTATTTTAGATTTTGAGATACTAACGTCACGCGTTGATAAAATGCCAGAACTACCAATGAAAGTTATGATGAACGTAGGTAACCCCGATCGTGCATTTGACTTTGCACGCTTACCGCATGCAGGTGTTGGCCTTGCGCGAGTTGAATTTATTATCAACCGTATGATTGGCGTTCATCCTAAAGCGTTATTAAATTTTGACGCTCAAACAGATGCATTAAAAGCAGAAATTACTGACATGATTGCCGGTTACGAATCACCAGTAGAGTTTTACATAACAAAACTGGTTGAAGGTATTTCTACTCTAGGGTGTGCATTTGCACCAGAGCGTGTAATTGTTCGTATGTCTGATTTTAAATCAAACGAATACGCAAACCTAGTTGGTGGCCAGCAATACGAGCCAGAAGAAGAAAACCCAATGATTGGTTTTCGTGGTGCCGCACGTTATATCTCTGAAGACTTCCGCGATTGTTTTGCACTAGAATGTGAAGCTATAAAACGCGTAAGAAATGACATGGATATGGCTAACATAGAAATCATGATCCCATTCGTACGTACCCTTGAAGAAGGCAAACGCGTAATTGAATTACTAGAAGAACATGGCCTTAAACGCGGCGATAATGGTCTTAAAGTAATCATGATGTGTGAGCTACCTTCAAATGCATTACTTGCAGATGAATTCTTAGAAATGTTTGATGGTTTTTCTATCGGCTCTAACGATTTAACACAGTTAACGCTTGGTCTTGACCGTGATTCTGGTTTAATCGCACATTTATTTGATGAGCGTGACCCTGCAATTAAAAAGCTACTTTCTATGGCAATTAAAACAGCTAAAGCAAAAGGAAAGTACGTAGGTATTTGTGGCCAAGGTCCTTCAGATCATGAAGACTTTGCAGCATGGTTAGTAGAGCAGGGTATTGACTCTGTTTCATTAAACCCAGACACAGTAATAGAAACATGGTTATACCTAGCTAAAAAATTAGCAAAGTAATAAATAGGTAAGCTATAAAAAATGCCAGCAATAAATTGCTGGCATTTTTTTATACTCAATTAAAAGTAAATTAACGGGCTAATTTTTTATCTAAATAAGCACATGATTTAGTTAACGCCTTTTGACAAAGTGATAAGTAATGTCGCGCTTTAGGGTAGTAAAACGAAAAGCATAATAAACCCGCCATAAAAAATATAAGTGATGGCTAAGGGCGTGTTGATCTTTGTGGATTGAAATTTGTTCAATCTAGGGGCGATTTAATCGTGGCGCGAGGTTTGTAACCTAGTGGGCTAAGTAAAAACCGAGCAAAGCTTCCGCGTCCTGCTCACGCCCCTTACCTACATCCATGTAGGCAACAAAGAGTTAATCGTCCCTAGAAAGAACCCATTGGGCAGCGCATGTTTGGTATTTATGCTGCGTTATCGCCTATTTATGGGGAGTAACCACACTACATAGGCTCTGCCTTGCCTAAAAACCAAACATACTGCTGCAAATTCAACAACCAAAGGTCAACACGCCCTAGCTACAACCGCAAAAAATAATCCTAGCAAAATAAATAACACGCCACTGATCTGTAATAGTAATTTTTTCATATAATACACCTTATTACTTGTTAACTTGAGTATAATTTAAGCTGCATTAAAATCGACTAAAAGAGTGTTACAAACTGTAAAATCTTCAATTTCTATTCGCCATCACCATGATATAATTAGTCAAATGCCCTAAAATATCGCCGTCATGATAGCAACAATTACACAGCAAGATGCCGCGACAGAGCTTGTCGCAAACTACCTAAATACCATTGCAAACCAAGGTTTTATTGGAGACACCGACGCAAGTTATGCAACGCGTATTACCGCTTCAACTGATAACAGTGTGTATCAGCAAATACCGCAAGGTGTTATTTTTCCAAAAAATGAAAAAGATATTCAACTCGCACTGCAAACTGCATCTCGCGACCCGTTTTTATCATTAACTTTTGGTCCTCGTGGCGGTGGAACAGGCACTAACGGACAATCGTTAACACCTGGTATTGTTGTAGATTTGTCTCGCTATATGCGCGAAATCCTCGAAATAAATGTAGAAGAAGGCTGGGTACGCGTTCAAACCGGCGTAATAAAAGATCAACTTAATGACTTTTTAAAACCTTATGGCTTTTTCTTCTCACCCGATTTATCTACCAGTAACAGGGCAACTATTGGTGGCATGATAAGTACTGACGCATCGGGGCAAGGCTCGTTAGTTTACGGTAAAACGAGCGATCATGTTTTAGGGCTAACAACTTATTTAGTTGATGGCACACCTATGTGTACCTCCCCAATAGACATCGACAAAGCACAAATTATAGCTAATCAAGACTCATTAATTGGTAGTTTATATAAAACAGTTTTAGATATTTCAGTTAATGAACGCGCTGCTATTTTAGCTAAGTTTCCACGGTTAAATCGTTTTTTAACCGGCTACGACCTAGAGCATGTGCTAAGTGATGACTTACTTACCTTTGACATGAGCCGACTAATAACGGGTTCAGAAGGCTCATTAGGTATAGTAACTGAAGCAAAATTAAACATAACGCCTATTGCCGAATTCAAAACGCTTATTAATATTAAGTATGATAGTTTTGACTCAGCACTTCGTCATTCACCATTTTTAGTCGATGCACGTGCAACATCGGTAGAAACCGTTGATAGCAAAGTTTTAAACTTAGCGCGTGAAGATATCATTTGGAATTTAGTATCGGACTTAATAACCGACGTACCAAATAAAGATATGCAAGGCCTTAACATGGTCGAGTTTAATGCAGTATCAAACGATGATATAAAAGACAAAGTAGACACGCTTTGTAAGCTTCTAGATGAATGCGTAATAAATCAAACTAATGGCGTTATTGGTTATCAGTTAACCAGTGATAAAAGCGATATACTAAAAATTTACGCAATGCGTAAAAAGTCAGTGGGTTTATTAGGTAATGTAAAAGGCAGCCAAAAACCGCTCGCCTTTGCAGAAGACACCGCTGTACCGCCTGAAAATTTAGCAGATTATATTGTCGAATTTAGAGCATTACTCGACAGCCACAATTTACAGTATGGTATGTTTGGCCATGTTGATGCGGGGGTTTTACATGTACGCCCAGCACTTGATATGTGCGACCCAGAACAAGAAAAACTACTACGAACTATTTCAGATCAGGTAGTAAAACTAACCGCTAAGTACGGCGGTTTAATGTGGGGCGAACACGGTAAAGGTTACCGTAGTGAATATAGCCCTGAGTTTTTTGGTGAGCATTTATATACGCAACTTCGAAAAATAAAAACAGCTTTCGATCCTAACAATCGCATTAACCCCGGTAAAATATGTACTCCTATTGATAGTGAAGACTCACTAGTTAGTGTAGATGGACAAAAGAGATCGCACTTCGATAAGCAAATATCAATAGAAGTTAAAACCAGTTTTAACAATGCAATGACCTGTAATGGTAATGGCATATGCTTTAATTACGATGAAAATTCACCTATGTGTCCATCGTATAAAGTAACTGGCGATCGCCGTAATTCACCAAAAGGACGCGCAAGTTTAATGCGTGAATGGCTTCGTCTGCAAGAGTCAAAAAATGTAGATTTGCTCGAAGTAGAAAAGCAACTTAACAAAGGTGAAGTCATTACCTGGTGGGAACGTTTTGTTCATAGCCGCGAAAAACGAAAAGGTATTTACGACTTTTCTCACGAAGTAAAAGCGTCAATGGATGAATGTTTAGCGTGTAAGGCATGTACAACTGCATGCCCAATTAAAGTAGATGTACCCACTTTTCGTTCGCGCTTTTTAAATTATTATCATAGTTATTATGCACGCCCGCTAAAAGATTACCTTGTTGGTAACATAGAAAATAGCGCGCCATTAATGGCAAAGTTCGCTAAAGTTATAAATCCAATTGTTAAAACATCATTAGTTAGTAATGTTATTAAAAAAACGGTTGGCTATGTTGATACACCACAGTTAAGTATTCCTGCACTTTCAAAGCGTGTTACTAAAATACAAAAATTCGATTTTGATTTACTAAATAAATTAAATGCAGAGCAACAAAGTGAATATGTATTAATAGTACAAGACCCATTTACGAGCTTTTACGAAGCCGAATTAGTAGAAAGTTTTATTACTTTAATAACCCAACTTGGCAAAAAACCAATGCTATTACCTTTTAAACCAAATGGTAAACCGCAACACGTAAAAGGTTTTTTGCATGAATTTAAAGTTACAGCTAAAAATGCAGCCGAGTTTTTAAATAAATTAAATGATATTAATGCACCGTTAGTCGGTTTAGATGCGTCACTCGTTATGTGTTATCGCGATGAATATAATACAATTTTAGAAAATAACCGTGGCGAATTTAATGTGCAGCTTGCTCATGAATGGCTAGAAACACAATCGTTTAAATCACTAAGCGCAAAGCAAAATACAGATACCGAATTTACATTACTGAGTCATTGTACTGAAACAACTGCGCTGCCAAAAGCAGCAAATGTATGGCAAACAATTTTCAATGATATTGGTTTAACATTAAAAACAACAAATACAGGTTGTTGTGGAATGGCGGGAACTTATGGCCACGAAGCACAAAATCAAGATAACTCACGTGCGCTTTACGAAATGAGCTGGAAACCAATTGTAGATAAAAATAAACCTGAGCAACTTTTATCTACCGGCTTTTCGTGTCGTAGCCAAGTTAAACGTTTTGAACAATTTAAACCAAAACACCCAATTGAATTACTAGCACAGGTTCTTAAATAACTTTATAAAATAAGAGTGCTTAAATAAGATCACTTATATAAGAGTACTTAAATATTTTTATCTAAATACAAATTAGTAAATTATTTATTAAATAAAAAAAGGCGCAACGATTAACTTCATCAGTGATGAAAATAACCGTTACGCCTTTTTTAATACGTATTCTTAATTTACCTAGTTTAAATAATTATTTTTTTACAAAACTATCAGCAATAGGTTTAGTGCTAATACCATGTATAAATACACTAAACAGAATAGTCGTCATTGCTATTGTCGCTATTTGATATTTGTTTTCTATTTGCGTATCTATCACCATCAATGTAAAAACAATTGATGCTAATCCTCTTGGCCCAAACCACGCAAATGTAAAACGCTCTTTAATACTCAATGCCGTAAACTGCAGAGACAGCATAACTGGAATTATTCTAATCAATGTTGTACTTAACAAAGCGTAAATTATAATTTCAGTATTTAATTTAGGAATAACTAAGTAAGCACAAACAAACCCGAACAAGCACCAAATCATTAACGATGTGAAATCTGCTATGTGCTCTGAGTCTTCAATTAATTCTGTTCTAACTTCTTCGGTCGAAAATTTATCAAATAATAAGCCTGCAATAAACACCGCAATAAAACCACTGCCATGAAAATACTGAGTGACAGAAAATACAGCCATTGCAAAACCGAGTAATAAAAATGGACTGGTATTTTGTGCAAAGTAATGACGTTTCATTGCAAAGTTTAAACTCGGTATAAAAACAGCAATACTTGTAATAGCTATTAATAAAGCCAAGCCAAGCTCTCGTCCAAACACACTTAATGTTTGTGTTGCGGTAATAGCTGAATCAGGATTTTTAGCGAGTAATATAAATATTAAAAATATGGGTACGCATAATCCATCGTTCAAACCACTTTCAGTATTTATTCCTTCGCGTATTTTTTCAGGTACTTGTGTACTTGCTAGTAACCCTTTACTTAAAGCTGCATCGGTAGGCGTTAAAATAATAGCGAGCAAAGCCGCTTGAATAAGTGAAAGCTCAGCAAAGAAAAATAAAGCAACAGCTATACCGAGTAATAAAGTTAAGGGTAGGGCAACAAACAACAGTAAACTAGGATACTGAAAACTATGCCTTAATACACTTAGCTTTGATTTAGCTGCATCAGAAAATAAAAATATACTTAGCGTAAGCTCTATAAATGGTAATAAAAGATCAACGCCTTCTTTTATTTTATGCCCTTCGTTGGGTAGCATTGAAGCTAAACATATTCCGCCAACAACAAAAAACATTGGGCCTGTTACTTCTGTTTTTTCTAACTGGCGAAGTGTTAAAGAATAAATTAAAAATAATCCGCCTATAAATGCTATTACTAAATACTCCATTAAATTTTCCTTTTAAGTCCTGACTTTGCTCGCTCTTTAATATTTGTTTGAATATAAATTTGATCGGTAGTCGCAATTTTAGAATGACCTAAATCTTCTGACAAATGTTTAAGCGGTCTGGTTTGCGCATCATGTGTGGCACCAGTATGGCGAAGCCAATGCGCAGTTGCAGCGCCAAGTTGTTCAGCATCATCTTTAAAACCATCATCAAGTAATGATTGCTGTGCATAATCAAAACTTTGTTGAACTAAACGCCTAATTTGCCTTACGGTCATACCACCTTGCCCGCGAATTTTATGAACCAAGGGATCTGATTCATCAACACGGGGAAGGGCAGGTAAACCTCTGTATAGTCTATAACGTTTTAAATATTCAACAAAATCATCGCTTAAGGTTACATCTCGTAATTTATTACCTTTGCCCATAATACGTAAAAACCAGAAACCATCATTATCTTGCCAAAAATGAGACATCACCGGCGACCACTGTGGGCGCTCAGATAATTCTGAGATTCGTAAATAAAGACCTTTTAAGCAGGCAAGCGTAAATAAGTTTCGCTCTAAATCAGGGTTATGTTCGCATAAATCACGCGTTACACCAAAAACGTATTCCCATTGAATATCGCTTAATGTGTCTGGAATTTGAATTTGTGATTGAACAACTAAGTACGGACTATTTTTTTTAACAACAGGGACAAAGTTAGCAAATGTTTTTTCTTCTAGTAAGGCAAACTTATAAAACACATTTAATGCTGTAAACATAGACGATAAAGTTTGCTGACTAGCAATGGATTCTTTAAGCATAAAAGGGCGCCAGTTTTGGTTTAATCGACGAATTCCTTGTTCATCTTTATAACGCCATTGCACTGAAGTTGCAGCCCATGCTTTATCGGGTTCAACCATAAAATCAACGTAAGCTTCAATATCTTCACGTTTTAAATCGAATACTGATTTTTCTGCGATTAACCATGACCATAAATAAAAGCGTTCAAGCTCATTTCGAAAACGACTATAAGTGGCTTCTGATTTTCGGCCATAAACATATAAAAACTGATACAAGAATGTCAGATCGGCTTTTGATTCAGTTACAGTCAAGCCAATTTCCTGTATAAAGGATGCAAGTTCTGGGTATTCTGAATTGAGAGTACCGTCATCTAGATGGGCAATTTGATATCTTAATTGTTTTAACGTATCAACCAAAGCAACAAGCATAATGTATAAATATTCAATTAAATAATAGACTTACAGAATAACGTTAAAGTCCGATACTGTCTAGTATTGGACATAGTAAAGCTCTAATTATTTTAATACCGTGATTATTCTATGGTTGTTGGTTGCTATATCTTATTAAGGAAAACATTATGAAAAAACTAATTATACTAAGTGTACTTGCTTTAACTGTTGCGTTAACTGGGTGTGCTACTACAGGTAGTGCATCGCCAAGCGAAAAACGTTCACTTGTACAAAGTATGAAAGCAAACACATTAGATAAATTATACGCTGAAAAACCTGATGTTAAAAAACAAATTGCTAACTCTGCTGGTTATGCTGTATTCGATAACGCGAATGTAAATGTAGTGCTTGCTAGCTTTGGCGGTGGTTACGGTGTTGTTAGAAATAATCTTACAGGTAAATCGACTTACATGAATATGGGCGAAGCCGGTTTAGGACTTGGCTTAGGCGTTAAAGATTTTAACGTTGTAATGGTTTTTCATAACCAAGCTGCATTAAACAGATTTATTGAACATGGTTGGGCATTTGGCGGAAACGCTGATGCAGCAGCAAAATATGAAGATAAAGGCGGTGCATTGGTTGCCGAAGCGATTGCAGATCAAGTTACTGTATATTCTGTAACCGAAAATGGCCTTGCACTACAAGCTGTATTAAAGGGAACTAAGTTTTGGGTTGATTCAGAGCTTAATTAACCACCAAATTACTCTCCTAAAAGCGAGCTGGTTTGTATAATCACGCTCGCTTTATTAAAACCCACTCAATTTAACATAACGTAATTTATAGGCAGTCTTATATCGCGTTATTTCTTCTTTCATTTATTTCTGGCTTTGCTTCTATTTGAGTTTGAAGGTGCACAATGATTAACTGTGTAGATTCATGCCCTTGCTTTTAGCAAAGTATGTATATGTCTATCTTATCATTCACATAATTCTGTTTAACATTATTTTTATTTTTATCATTCTTACACATATTTATAGAATATAAATTCTTCCACAAATTTTTTGAGTAACATACACAATTATTATAAATTATTGATAAAATATAAATTCGAATTATAAATTAAGGATGATTAGTGAATTTAGCAAATGAAACTAAGCAACAGCATTTTATTTCAGCTTATGAGCAAGGGTTAAACTCTTTGAACCCTAATGCACTAAAAAGAAGCAATAAAAAGATATATTCATTTACTTTAAAAGATAGACAGTCGCAATCATTTAAATTGGATAATGAAAAAGGTACTAGTATTGATTCTAGCTTAAGTGCTTTTGATCTCTATAGTTTTGATATGATAGATAAGAATATAAGACTTAATTTTGAGGATCTATTTAAAAAATATGAATCTCTTTTAGAGATCAATACTACTGCTCTTTTATCAAAAATACTAAAAAAAGATAATAACGTGAAAGATGAGATTTATTATTTATTTTTCATTAAGTTTCTGAATTTCATTAGAAACCCTTACTGTATTAATAAGGTATTTAACACATTCCCATATTTAAAATCATTGCAACCAACCAATCCTCTCCATCTAAAATACTATGAAAAAATCCTTAATGGTATAAATTATTCACAAGCTTTTAACTGTAAAAAATTTGATATATCTACTGAGGACTACAGAGATTGGCTTGCTCTGTTATTTAATTTATTAATTCCACATGGAAAAGATAACAAAGTAATATTTGAAGATATTGTCAGAGATCTCTATGTGAATGAATCTAGTTTCATTATGGTAAATGCTTTTTACTATACAAATCATTCATGTCTTCTATCTGATCGTGGCTTTTCTACACCTATTGAATCTGATGAATATTTATCTTTTGATTTTAACTTATGTTCTAATGTTTTTTTACGGTATACATTTGCTGATATTTATACCGTTGCTCCAAAGAATGCTTCTTCAAAAATAATCGATCTATATAAGAAAATGCCAAAAAAAATTATATACAAGGTTGAAGTAGATAATTTAGAAGCTTTAATTAAATATAATCAGAATGTTGTTTTCCAATGTCATGCTAAATTTTTTAATTCAACTATTGACTGCTATGGTTTATAAGGTTTAAATAAAATCTCCGCTATTTATTTTGTTATCAAACGCTTCAGCCAATTTCTCAGTTTCACTAAAAACAGTATTCCAATATTTAATACGCGTATCTGCATCAAGATCGGTAAAGTCATTTCTGTCTGGAATTTTTCCGTAAGGTAAGCTTGCTACAAATTCTTTTGATGGAGTGATCATCACTACGTTATCGTAATTAAGTGGTGATACTTTACGTTTTAAATTTTTATCGAACCACCCTGCTTTTGGCTCTGAATTAAAATGCGGATATAAAATTAAGCCTGGGTTATTAATTTTTAAATCAAAGTGGTAATCGATAATTCCGCCGTCGCGATACATACCCAGCGGCGAGCCTGCAATATTTTTTATGCCTTGCATAACAAGTGGTATTGAACCCGATGCAAGTAATGCATCTTTTAAATTATTTTGAGTAAGTAAAATGTTTTGCGTTTTAAAATTATAGCTGTCGGTAATTGATAAATTGCTGTTTGGTGCGCCAAAAATAAAACGCTCATACTGCGAGCCTAATAATTTTCGGTTAACGCGGTTTAACATATAACTTTTTGATAAACCCAGTAGTTGTATTAATTTATTTTCGCTGGCAATAAAGCCATTCGATTTTGCTACTATAAAGTGCGCTTTAAATATTGGGTTATTAATAATTTCGGTTACGCCGTTATCGCCAAAAACATCTTCAAGTAATGTGCGCGCTTTTATTGTTATTTCATTTGGTGTTGGTTTATTACTTGAGTACCTAGTTTGCGAATACGATTTTGCTAATCGCTCAATGGCAGCAACGGGATCGTTTTGTGCAAAACACGCAGAGCGAAAAGCGCCGGCAGATGACCCAATTAAATTAAGTGGTTGGGTACGGTTTTTAAAAAATTCACCAAAAATATATTTATCTAAGCCGAATAATGTAAACCACTTTGGCCCACCACTTGCGCCTAAAAAAGAAGTGAAAAGTTCAGGTTTAAAGCCCTGTTCGTTAATAATTTTAGCCGCTGTTTTCCCTGCGTGAATCTCGATCATTTAAAAAATTATGCCTTTTATTTTGGTTGCTGTAGTTATTTCATAATACTTAAAGTGAATATTTATGCAAAATGAAAAGCGGTTTTATGTTGCCATAAAACCGCTTTTTATAGTTAAGTGTGCTTAAAGTACGTTGGGCGTGTTGACCTTTGTGGATTGAAATTTGTTCAACCTAAGGGCGATTAAATCGCGGCGCGAGATTTGTAACCTAGTGGGCTAAGTAAAAACCGAGCAACAATGAGTTAAGCTCCCTTAGGAAGAACCCGCAGGGCAGCGCATGTTTGGTATTTATGCTACGTTATCGCCTATTTATGGGGAACAACCACACTTCATAGGCTCTGCCTTGCCTAAAAACCAAACATACTGCTGCAGATTCAACCACCAAAGATCGACACGCCCTAATTAATCCCAAATGCCGTCTTCGCATTTGCCCTGTACTTTTACATCTTTTACTTTAAATTCGGGCTCTAAACCTTTGTCTCTTTGTGCGTGGTAATCGCTCGTAACAGACAAAATAGTCGGCGTTAACAGTATAATAGCGATAACGTTAACCACTGTCATTAACCCTAAGGCAATATCGGCTAAATCCCAGACTTCTTTTAATGTGGCCGACGCGCCCCACAACATCATTGATAAATAAAGCAAAGTGTAAATGCCGCGCCCTACTTTGTTGTCGAGTTTAAATAAGTGCAAGTTACTCTCTGCATAGGCGTAGTTTGCCACCACCGATGTAAAAGCAAATAAGGTTATAGCGGCTGCTACAAAGTAAACACCACCTTGTGCTAAATGAGCGGTCATCGCGCTTTGTGTTAGACGAATGCCTTCCATTTCGCCGCTAATGTCTATATCGGCTAATAAAATGATCACCGCGGTACAGCTACACAGTACTATTGTATCGAAAAATACGCCTAGCATTTGTATGTAACCTTGCGTTACAGGGTGATTAGGAATTGGGCTGGCACTTGCTGAAGCATGCGGGACACTACCTGCACCGGCCTCATTAGAATATAAACCACGTTGAATACCGTTTTTAATGGCTGCGCCCATTGCACCCGCTCCGGCTTCTTGTAAACCAAATGCTGATAAAAATATATCTTTAAGCATGGCAGGTACTTGCGTGAAATTTATAATCGTAATAATAACGGCGGCAAGTACAAACACAATGCCCATTATTGGCACAACACGTTCTGCAAATCGGGCAATTGCTTTAAAGCCACCGAGTATAATTGAGCCGGCTAGCACGGTAATAACCAGGCCTGAATAAAATGTAGGAACTTCAAACGCGTAATTAAGTGCGTCGGTAATTGTGTTAGTTTGCATTGCGCTAAACGTAAAGCCGTAACCTAAAAACAAACACGCAGCAAACACAATTGCGAATGCTCGGCTACCCAAACCTTGTTGAATATAATACGCAGGGCCGCCTCTAAATTCGCCGCCACTATCGCGCACTTTATATACTTGCCCAAGTACGCTTTCAGCAAAGCCTGTAGCCATACCCAATATGGCTATTACCCACATCCAAAATATAGCGCCGCTGCCACCAAGTGAAATTGCCACTGCCACACCGGCTAAATTACCGGTACCTACTCGTGCACAAAGCCCTGTACACAACGCTTGAAATGACGAAATGTCGTCTTTTTTACATTTGCTACTTCCTTTTAAAAGGCTAAACATATGTTTAAATTTAAGTATTTGAATTGCTTTTAGTCGTACCGAAAACCATATACCTGTAAACAAAAGTATATAAATAAGTACCTGACCTTCTCCCCATAAAAGGTTGTTTACACTTTTGACGACGGTATCGAACATTATTAATCCCTTTTTATTTTATACTTTTACTTTATGTTAGCACCGACTTTAAACTCTGCATGCAGCGCTACTCAACTTTAAAACTCCGGCAGCTAATTATGCATTAAACATAATAGTGTTTAAGTTTGGCTTTACCCGATAGTGAAGTGTGTATTGGTGTTTAATAATCTGTAAGTAAGCACATTCAACATTGAATTTTATTTCTATAAATATGAATAATAAATCATACCTACACTTTATATTGATTAGTTAAAAAATCAATAATATCTTTTTAAGATTCAGTATTTTATTTTGCGCATAGGTGCGGGATGCAATAGTTTTTATTTTGATGCAGTAAGGTTTATATGAGGCGTAATGAGGATTAAGAATGGCAAAAAAATAGCGCATAAAGTTATGCGCTTTTTTGTAATTATATTTAATTAGTTATAGCTGTATTGTGTAGGTGCACTGTAATGGTTGTTGCTGTTAATCTGTAAATTTTGCATTGCTAAGTATGAGCGACCGGCATCTAAGCCTAATTTATGATCAAAACGTAAATCGTTATTTGAACTACCTAATAATTTGCTATGCAGTTTTTCGTCTGCAAAAATTTGTATTATTTCCACATCACTTGGTGGGTTTGCAATAAACTCAAGCTCATCTAAATACGCTTTCTCGTGCTGTATCAAGTAGTCCAATGTTTTTGGACAATAGCCTGATGCTATAGCAAATGATCTTAGCTTTTGTACCCATGCAGATTGCGCTTGAAAATTAGCGTCAACCGTTCTTATTACAACAATTTTACGAGCCCCTCGGTTGTAAGCTTCACGCACTGGTAATGGAGCGGCTAAACCGCCGTCTAGGTAAAAATCGCTCTGTACTTGCTCTTCAGCAAGGTGTATTTCGTTAGCTGCTTTTGCGTTTAACCAAGGGGTTAACTTTACACCCTGTTTGTATAAAAACGGGAGTGCGCTAGAAGCCTTTAACAAATCACGCCATTGACCACTCTCACCTGTTGGCGATAAATAATAAGCTTTTCTGTCTCGTGCGTTAGTGGCTGTTATAAGTAGTTCACGCTCACCTAAACTCGTTTTCGCTGTTTTGAAATCTATAGCTCTGTTTACTTCAGTGGTTTTGTCAAAGTACCAATCTAAATCAACTATATGCTTACCCACTAATCCGCGACCAAGCTGAAAAAAACGTTTGTTACGCGAAAGCCCTCTAATTAGGCGTTTGGCATAGCCTTTTTGACGCGCTAAGTAACTAGTTAAGTTTTGCGAACCTGCAGAGGTGCCAATGAATAAATCGAATGGGTCATATTCTTGCTCTAACCACGCATCAAGTACGCCAGCTGTGAAGATCCCTCGCTGCCCGCCACCTTCAGCAATCAGTGCAACTTTTGGTTGCGCTGTTTTGTTAACTGAATTAGCTGTTGCGCTATTTAGAGACTTCACGGTGAACCTACCTTTATTTAATGATGTTTGGTTTAATACATACATTATAAAAAATAAAAGTGATATCTTAAAATTGATTATTTAAATCAGTTCGATTGAAAAAACAGAACGGTATGTAAAGCAAAATATATACTAAAAATAGCAATCAAATTTACTTTGAATATTTAAATAACAAATACAGACATCACTTAAAGTTAATAAAATGAGTTAAAAAAGTTTAACTTTTGATGATGTCTGTATGTTAACAAGCCCAGAGTGTACGCTTGCTTAACTAACTATATTTTAGTGCTTTATTTCCATTAAAATTTCGAGTGCACGGTGGCGTTTTTCACTATCGAATACATCATTGGTAAATATAAACTCATCAACTTCTAGCTGTTTCGCTATCATCTCTAACTTGTGTTTAATACTTACATGTCCGCCTACTACGCTTAGACTTAAAAAGTTCTCTACATGAGCGCGTTCTTGTTCGCTCCATAACCCGTCCATGCTTTCAACAGGTGGTTTTAGCCACAGCTCGTTACCGCGTATCAGTTCGAGCACACGTTGCTTAGAAGTAGTCGACAAGTATTGCGCTTCATCGTCGGTGTCTGCTGCCACTAAAGGCAGTGCAAGCATGACGTATGGCTTATCAAGTACGCTTGATGCTTTAAATTCGCGCTTATACAACGCTATTGCGTCGTGCACGAAGCGCGGTGCAAAATGTCCTGCAAATACATACGGTAACCCTTTTTGCGCCGCTAGTTGCGCGCTAAATAAACTCGAGCCTAATAACCAAATAGGAACGTTTGTGTCCTCACCCGGTATAGCACGTATAGGGTGCGTACCGTTGTAAGGACCTAACAATGTTTGCAGCTCAGTTACTTCACCCGGGAAGTTTTCTGCACGGCTCATATCGTTGTTTAATGCACGACTCGTTACAGGGTCGCTGCCGGGGGCACGCCCTAGTCCTAAATCTATTCGCCCTGGATATAAGCTCTCTAACGTACCAAATTGTTCAGCAACAACTAATGGGGAGTGGTTTGGCAGCATAATACCGCCCGATCCAACGCGTATCTTTTTGGTATTACCTGCAATGTGTCCAACCAAAATAGAAGTGGCAGCACAAATTATTCCTGGCATATTATGATGCTCAGCAAGCCAAAAACGGTTAAAGCCAAGTTCATCTGCACGTTGGGCGTATTTAGTACTTTTATGAAGAGTGTTAGTAACGCTGTCCCCTTTGATCATGGGGGCAAGTTCTAATAACGAAAAAGGAATGGAATTTAACAAAATAGCAGCTCCTAAAAATGCATGCTAATAATGGATTACATCATTAGCATAAAACACTTAAATGGGTCTGCTATTAGGTCAATTCAAGTTACGCAGAGGTATTAAAGCAAAATAGGTATATGTTATTTTGCTCTAAGGTATTCAGGCAAGCTGTGCATCACGTTGGCGCTGCTTTTTATAGCCTTCTGAATCTACGCCTTTTTTCCAATAACCTGAGGAAACAATATTACTGCGCGGTATATTAAATTGCTCTGTTAGCAGTGTTTTTGCCCTACGTACAAGCCCAGCTTCCAATGCCATAAATACAATGGGAGGCTCTGCTGTAATGTGCAAATTTTGAAGCGCGCTAAGTAGCACTTCGTCAGCGTTGTCGGTAACAAGCCAATTAATATCGCGGCTTGTTTCTAAATCAATAATGTCTTGCTCAGTGGGCGCATGTACAAAAGCATCAATTTTTGAAGTTAAAGGTAATTGCTGCGCATACCCTTTTATTGCATTTACCGATGTTAAATCGCCTAGTAATACATAATGCGAATGCTCATAATTATCTAGCTTTTTAGGGCCTGGTCCTGCAATACCTAGCTCGTCGCCTACTTTTGCAATTTTAGCCCAGTCAGTTGCAGGGCCTTGGTGCATATTTATAACAAAATCAATCGTTAGCGCGCCTGTTTGTGCATCTACATGCCTTATTGTATATGACCGTATACAGGCTGTTTTTAAGTTAAAATCTACTTCACCATTTTTTGGAAATAGTACTTTTACATAGTTACCAATGTACTGTGAGGTTAAGTCTTTAAAATCATCAGAGCCTACAACAATACGCTGTAGGTGGGGTGTGATTTGCTGTGTACTTAATACGTTGGCTTTGCGAACTTGTTTACTCATGTATTACCTCGTTTTACAAAACTTAGACTTTAATACCACCTGCATAAATCTTTGATCAATTTAACGAATTAAATTGCACTATAACGTTGTTAAAATTTTTATTTAGAACAACTAGATACAAAAATTCCAACCTAGTTCTAGCGTAATTTTCTTAACGTTAAATAGACCCCATATATAAGTAGATTGGTATAATAATTGGCTGCTAGAAAAAGCAGGTATTGCACAACGCCCTATTGGTTGATAAAATCAACTATAACAAATTAATTGACTTTGTCAACTATATTGAGAGTTCTATGAATACACCTTTATCAAATACGCTGTTTGAATTGATGCAAAATTACCGCGTCACAATTCGTGAAGCAATTAACGCAGGCGAACTTGGTATTAATGCTATGCACGTACGCTGCATACATATTATTGCGAGCGTAAATAACTGTACGGCTAACGATATTGTTACTAAAACGCAGCGCGACAAAGCGCAAATAGCACGTTTAATTAAAGATCTTATTGGCTTAAATTTAATAAATAAACAGGCAAGTGAGCACGATAAGCGCTGCTTTATTTTGTCGCTCACAGAGCAAGGTAAAGTTCTTTTTGATAAGTTATTAGCATCAGAGCAGAAAATAAATAATCAAATGTGTAAAAACTTAAACCCTCAACAAATCAAAGACTTTTTAGATACCGCACAACAAATGATCAAAAACATGGATTGATCAGCCATACATTTCTTGGCATAACTTACACAAAACGCATATACTGTACACTTATACAGTATATGCGTTTAGGTTGTGTTATGTTTGTTATTCCCATTTATATAGAAGCAGGCGTGTGTGGTTTTGAATCCCCCGCAGCGCAGTACACCGAGCTAGGTGTAACCCTTGATGAGCTTTTAATAAAGCATCCAGATGCCACGTTTATTGGTATTGCATCGGGTAACTCTATGCAAGAAGTCGGAATTTTTGAAGGTGACTTATTAGTTATCGACCGTGCAGAGCCTGCAGAAAATGGTGACGTTATTGTTGCTAACTTAAATGGTCTTTTTGTATGCAAACTACTTGATAAAACCAATGCACGGCTGCTTTCAGCTTCTTCTTTACATAAGCCTGTACAACTAACCTCTGCAGACGAGTTTCAGCTAGAAGGCGTAGTAACGCTATCAATAAGAATGCACAGGCAAAGCCCAGAGTTACTAAAATGTATGCCTTAGTTGATGCTGTGTCATTTTATGCCAGTGCCGAAAAAGTATTCGACCCTGCTATTCGCTCCAAACCCGTGGTTGTACTTACCAATAACGATGGCTGTGTATGCGCTATTTGTCCTATTGCTCGGCGCTTAAATATTCCTAAATTTGGCCCGTACTTTAAAGTTAAGCATTTACTTGAGCAAAACAACGTTGTTATTCGCTCTAGCAATTACGAGCTTTATGCTGATTTAAGCGACAAGATGATGAATATTATTGGCCGCTTTTGCGATACACAGCACATATACAGTATTGATGAATCGTTTTTGCACTTTAATGGCTACACATCGTTAATTAAAGACTGGCATGAATACGGCCATACAATAAGGCGCACAGTATGGCGCGAAACAAAGCTTCCTGTAGGTGTTGGTTTTGGCCCGACCCCTACTTTAGCAAAAGCCGCTAACCACGCCGCTAAAAAGCTCAGTGGTTTTAATGGCGTAGCAGTAATAAATAGCGAGCAAACTCGCCAAGCTATTTTACAAAGAATGAGCTGCGAAGATGTGTGGGGAATAGGCCGGCGACTAGCTAAAAAGCTTAAAATAATGAATATACACACCGCTTGGGATCTTGCTCAGCAAAACCCTAAAGCAATGCGCCGTGCATTTAGTGTGGTTGTTGAACGTACAGTAAGCGAACTTAACGGGATAACATGTTTAAACTGGGATGATGTACGACAAGACAAGCGGGAGATTTATTCGACCCGTAGTTTTGGAGAGCGCATATGCGAGCCAACAGCACTTAAAACAGCGCTAATTAACCATGTAACCACAGTGGCTAATAAACTAAGAGCGCAACGCTCGCTTACTCACCAGCTTTATATTTTTGCAGCCAGTGGTGCGCACGAAAACAGATATTATAAAAAGTCGTTTGTGTATAAGTTCCCCTCACCCACTAACGACACCTGCGTGATGGCTAATGCTGTATCTGAGGTATTTAATAATATTTACCAACCGGGGATCCGATTTTATAAGTGTGGTGTGGGCGCGGTAGAGCTAATATCAGAACAGTTTCAGCAAAATGACTTATTTAATAAGAGCCCTGATAATCCAAAGCTTATGCAATGCCTAGATACAATTAACAATCGATACGGAAAAGGGATGCTCAGCCTTGCAAGCAGTAAATTAAATGACCGATGGCACATGAACCGTGATTTTTTATCGCCGCAGTACACTACGCGTTGGCGCGATATCCCTAAAATATACTGCGAATGATTTACTACTTACTAGATGCTTTATTTGCTCTCGTCTGCTTTTTTAAATGTGCACTCTACACTAGGTTCGCTTAATGTGTATTTTAGTGTGTTATCAGCTAAGAATTTGATACTTTGACTGATTGTTTTTTCGTTTGCAGGGTTTTCACAACGGCTCATTCTTAAACCGTTTTCAAGGCCATCACTTTTATATTTAAGCGTACTGGTTATAAAACAAAAGTTTGGTTTTTTAATAGTGCGAGTACCATTGTGGAGCGATCCAAATACAATTTGTTCTCCAAGTTTAAAACCTGCACTTAAATCACTTTCGTCTGTCAAACTCAAATCGCTATTAACGCATAACCCTGAATTGGTCGACACAACTTCGTATGCCCCCAATTTTGACTTTAAAAACGGTATAAATCGTGTTTTATTACTCGGCTCAGAAAAAGCATTTGCACTTGTAAAAGCGACAGTTAATAAAGCGAGTGTTAAATATTTCATTTCGTGGGTGTATCCTCGTGAGTCAGCGTGTTAAATAATAGCAAAATGCCTAATCACTTAGCTTTTATAACTTTTAACAACTATAACAGAGATTTACTATAAAAGGAGAGAAGTCGTATTACAGGAGCGAGCGCGTGAGTAGAACACGGAAGCTTTGCTCGGTTTTTATTATTCTTACATGGATGTAAGCCATTAGAATAACGCAGGAGCAGTTGTCGAGCCCACTAGGTTACAAATCTCGCGCCGCGATTAAATCCTTCTTGGATTGAACAAATTCAACCACCAAAGGTAAACATGCCCTAGATACTCATTACAAACCATTTTGTTGTTAAGCACTTTATTTAATACGTACTTAAACAACAAAACGATTTATACCAATGCGCCTAATTGTAAGGGTCAATTGAACTCATTAGATTGTTTAACTAGTTATACGAATTGGTATTTATTTTATTGCCAGTACTTTGCAAATAATAAAGGGTAGCTTTGCTTTAAAAACTTAGGTTTGTCTTTAAAACGTTTACCTTTGGGTTCATCACTGCCAGATGGGATAAACGGCAATTCGTCTTCGTTACGTTCTTCAAATAATAAACCGGCTATTAAGTCATACTCATCAATGTACGGATAAGGCTGCTCGTTTAAGTAATAAACAGGTGTACACTGCGCTATAGAATCAGCATTTTCTAAGGCGTTTTCGAAAACTGTTTTACCGCGCGAAATTAACCAACATCTAAATTCGCTAAAGCCGTAATCGTCGTTACATCCAGCCATCACAAAAGCGGCACCAAATAAATCCCAGGTAAAACACTTGCGCATATGTATGCCAAAATGCTTATCAAAATCAATAAGGTGTTGATCGCTTAAATCATTAAGTTTAGTTTTTAGGTTATCGCTCACACTTTGCGGATCGAGCCCTAAATCAGGCGTTGTTACTAATTCCCAAAAAGCCTGTTCTGTTAACGCTGCCATTATAAAATCTCTTTTACTCGGCCAACTTGACCATCTTCTAAACGTACTTTAATGCCGTGTGGGTGATTTGGTGATTTTGTTAAAAGGCGCTCAACAACACCCTCAGTTAATGTGCCGCTGCGTTGATCTTCTTTTAATACAATATTTACTGTGGTACCTGGTGAAATTTGCGAACGCGTAGGAACAGCCATAATTTAAACCCTAAAAATAATTTATCTAATTATAACGTCCATGTGCTATCAAACCAACAAAAGCTCTGTTAATTGGCGGAAAATGAAATATGTGCTGGTTTTGCGTTCAACTTAATAACTGCTAACTCGTTAAGTATAATAGCTGTTAATTCGTTAAGTTGCGGTTTTGCACTTTCAAGGGCTATACCATCATTAAAATAGCACTGTACTTTTAACGTATTGGCCTCGTTATTTAAATCAATGGTATGCGTTAGATAATCAAAACCAATTACGCTTTCTTTTATTGCCTCGCATGCATTAGTAAGTGCTAGTCGAATGTGCTTATCGCGCTGCTTTTGAGTTTTAGTCATAAATATAAAGGTTACTTATTTAGTTTCTGCTTGTTGCTGTTTTTTAAACTCTTCGTAGTTAGAGTCTTGTTTATCTAGGCATTCGTAATATTCTTTGTCGGCTTTATAGTTACATTCATCAAGGCGCGCCGATTGAACTTCATGAAAACGCGCGTCAGAGCTACAACCAGCTAAAACACATAATCCAACAATAAGTAATGCGCTACTTTTTAGTTTATTGATAAACATTAAATTTCCTTACACTTTCTATATCGAAAAAGCGTTAAATTATTACAATATTATTGTATATTAGCGCCATAAAATCTTAATCTCCAAAGGATCTATTTCTATGATGTCGCAGTTACAAAAGTTGTTTCAGCGTATAGATAAAAGCAAGATATTTCAATCATTTGTTATAGCTGTAATTATTGTTTCTGCCCTGACAGTCGGTGCGCACACTTACTCACTACATCCTACCGTAGAGCTTGCTCTAAATTGGATGGACGTTGGCATTACCGCATTCTTTTTAATTGAACTAGTAATCCGCTTTATTGCAAGTAAAGGCATAAAACACTTTTTTTCTAAAGGATGGAATATATTCGACACCATCATAGTATTGGGCAGTTTATATCCTGCTGCTGGATCTACTATGTTAATTGCTCGTTTACTGCGCATATTTAGAGTACTGCGATTGGTATCGATGATCCCAGAGCTGCGCTTATTAGTTAACTCATTGCTTAAAGCCATTCCACAAATGGGTTATATAGCCCTATTAATGTTTGTTATTTTTTATATATACGCTGCAATGGGCAGCATGATGTTCGCGGAAATAAACCCCGTACTTTGGCAAGACGTATCAATCTCAATGCTTACCTTGTTTAGGGTGGCGACGTTTGAAGATTGGACCGACATAATGTACGAAACAATGGCGGTGTACGAACTAAGCTGGATTTATTACCTTACGTTTATATTTTTAACCGCATTTGTATTTTTAAACATGATGGTAGGTGCAATACTTGAGGTAATGAGTGAGGAGCACCGCAAAGCACGAGAAGAGCTCGCAGACGACAGCTCATTACCTGCAACGCAAGGGCAAGTAAACGAACTACAATCCCAAATTGCTGAGCTTAAAGAGCTATTGAGTAACCGCAAAAACTAATCTGATAAGAGTATTAAAGCACCCACTTAAAGTTTAAAAAGTGGGTGCAGCTTAGGCATTTAACTCAAACATGCATTCCCAAAGTGCTTTAATTCCCATTGTTATCAGGTATGTTATCCGTATCTTCAAAAGAAATAACGTTATCTACTTTCATCTTAAACGCATCAAAAAATGCGTTTTCTAATACCGAAATCACAGCTTGAAAAGTCGAAACATCCGTATTATCTAATTGCCCTTCTATAGGAATGCGTGCAGCAACAAGTTTAGACTCATCGTTTTCGAGGATAGAGCCCAGTAAATCTACACTGCCTTCAAATATGGCTGTAAATATGCCGTCGTCATCTTTTTCTATATCTTCGCGCCACGAAAAAACACGCAAGTTTTGAACGCCTGCTTTTACATAACCATTTAAGTTATTATCTTTAGCCGCAAGTTCCATAGCGCCATCAATGCCTCCCGCTTCAATATCAAACGGTGTATACACTTTAAATACAGTGTCTAAATTTTTAACTGAAAAGCGTTGTACCTCTGCATTAAAATCAAAATTAGCTTGCTTGCTAAAAGGGTCTAATTTTCCATTAAGCTTTAATGCAGCCTCCCCCATTAATGCCCCCTCCACGTTTAGAGTAGTCACAAGTGTTTTTGATAGGTTTTGCGCATTCGTTATGTTTTCTATTCTGGCGTTAATATTTGATATAAAAGTGGGTTTTTCACCGCTGTTAGTTGAATTAACTAAGGTTAACTTTCCTTGCTCAATTGTTAAGGTATCAATAGAAAACAGTACTAAGTTATTGGCGAGCCCTACCCAGGTAGTTTCGTCTTTTACTTGTTTATTTTGCTCTACTGTACTTGGGTCTTTATCGTAAATAACTATTTCAGGACGCGTAAAGGCCATGTTTGTTACTAAATTGCCCTTTAAAAGGGCTGACCACGCGAGTGAAAAATCAAGAGTTTGAATACTCAGTAAAGGCTTCGGAGCTGAAGTTGCATCAACAGCGTAAATTTCAACGTCGTCAATCGCGTAGGCACCGCGATATAAGAACAAATCTACATCACCAACATGTCCCGTAACACCTTGCGTATGCTTTAACTGATAATTTACGTAATACTGAACTACATAAGGCGCGGCTATTCGCGTTATTATAAGCAATACAATCAGCGCTATTACACCTTTAAAATATTTGGCGTGAAATGTTGTAGATGAAAAATGCATTCTAACTTCCTTTGCTAAAAACGAGGGCCTATTGACCTTTAAGGATTAAACTCTGTTCTATGTAGGGCACGTATGTTTGGCATTTATGCTGCGTTATCGCCTATTTATGAAGAACAACCACACAACATAGACTCAACCTTGCCTAAAAACCAAACGTACGGCTGCACATTTAACCTCGAAAGATAAACAGGCTCTAATTAGTTAAACTTTTTAATTAAGTACATAAATAAACGTGTAAAAATTACTAATATTTGTAACTTAAGTACCTGTTAGGTATAAAATTACAAATAGAGCAAAGCCATATAAGCTTAAAACTCTACACTACAATCACTACAGCAAAGGATATACCACTATTCAAATACACCGCTTAATGAAGTGATTGCCATGCTTATCTATCTATAGTTTTGCCAACTAATAACCTGCATTGATTCGAATAAACCGCTTTCATCTACTAAAGTAAAATTAACGCAAACAAGAATAAAAATACATGAACCCTGTTTTTTATATATTAGTTACCCTCTTTTTAACCAGTGTTATTTGGTCTGTCATATTTTTAATGTCGTGGTTTACGTTAGGTAAAAAGCAATATGCCATGCTTTGGACAATCGCATTCGCACTCTCTGCATGCCAATGGGCAACAATATTAGCAGAACCATTATTTGACTCTCACACACTATATTGGATGTTAGGAAGCAGCTTCTCAGTAGGCTCTGTGCTACTTGGTACATGGGGGCATTGCATTAGGGTAAATTCGAGTATAAAAATTCGCTATTTAATCATCTCGGCAATAGTAACTCTTGCTGCTGTTTATTATTTTACAGCCATAAATGTGCATGTTGGCTTATTTATGTCGTTGTATGTGTATTACGATGTGATCTTACTGATACTAAGTGCGGTTATTATTTTCAGGCATAAGCAAAAATCACTCCCTGCTGAAATAGGCGCTAGTATCACTTATTCGCTATGTGGATTACTTTTATTTGTTGCAGCAAGCATAGCATTACTGCAAGGCAGCCAAGTGAATGAAGAATATATAGCGCTATATACATTAATTAATTTTATGACTGTCCCTGCTGCTCATGTCGGCATGGCCGTATTTATGATATTCATAATGGCGTCTGATTTAGCCGAAAAAATGAACCATCTTGCAATGACTGATGTACTTACGGGCTGCTTAAATAGGCGTGGGTTTTATAATAAAAGCCAAGAGCAACTAAAAGATAAACTTAATAATTATAAGTACGTAAGCTTAATTTATTGGGATATAGATAAATTTAAAAAAATAAACGATGAGTTTGGACATGCAGGAGGTGATGTGGTGTTAGTAGAAGCGGCGAAAATAATGCAAGACTGCATAAATCCAGATGATTTGTTTGGCCGAATTGGTGGCGAAGAATTTACCTTATTAATAGCACGTAACGACGAGCCTACAGCTAAAGCATTCCCCGAAAAACTAAGAAACGCACTCGCCAGTAGTCCGATTCATTTTAATGATAAAATAATTAATGTTACGGCAAGTTTTGGCGTAATAAATATTAAATGCAATAAAACCGCAATTGAAAGCGCAATAAATGAGGCAGATAAAGCACTCTATCATGCTAAAAATGGAGGGCGTAATCAGGTAGTTCATATAAGCGAATTAAGTCAATAAAAGTTCATTATTACTAAGGCCTACCTATCTTTTTAGGTTGAATTTTCGGCAGCATCTTTAGGCAAATAGCATTAAAAAAACGAGGCGGATTGCTCCGTTTTAAGTTATTTTCATATGAATGTAAGCTAATAGAATAACACAAAAGAAGTTACCGCTCGCAGCGAGCCAGAAACGCACGGCACGCTTAAATCGAACCTAGATAAAACAAACTTTGTGCCTGAAAAGCCAGCGCTCTAACTAATAAGTTTAAGCGCATCGGCAAATCTAACTGGTTTACTGAATATAAAACCTTGATACTTATCAATTTGTAAGCTTTGTAATAACGTTAGCTGAGCGGGGTTTTCTACGCCCTCCGCTATTACTTGGCAACCAATCATATGCGACATGTTAGTTACCGCAGATACAATACTTTTGTCTTTTGAGCACTCACAAATATTATCAATATAAGATTTATCTATTTTAATGTAATCAACTGATAGCTCTTTTAAAACCGATATAGAAGAAAACCCAGTACCAAAATCATCAATAGAGATACGCACACCGGTATTTTTTATGGCCGTAATCACTTTTGACAAATACGGTAAATTTTTAATCATCACTGTTTCTGTTATTTCTAAATGCACATTGTATGGTTTAACAGCATATCTATTTAGAAGAGCAACTAAAAAATCTAAAAAATTATGGTTTTCTAGTTGCAACACCGACACATTAATCGACAATCCAATCTTACTATTCACAGCGTTTAACTTACTTAAACTCGCGATGGCTTGCTCTAGTACAAATTCACCTAATATATTAATTTTTCCATATCGCTCTGCAATATCTATAAATTCTGAAGGGGGGATAAATTCATCATTAAACTGCCAACGAAGTAGTACTTCAAACGTGGTTATTTCATTTGTACTTATATCAACAATAGGTTGATAACACAGATGAAAGTCACCTTTTTCTACGCACTCTTTAATTGAGCTGCGAAGTACTTCTTCTCTTTTAAGCGATTCATGCATTCGCTCGTCAAATACCGATATTTCATTACGGCTTTTCTTACCTTCATACATAGCAACATCAGCGTATTTAATCGCGTCTTCAAGGTTAAAATTTTCACGCGTAAAATACAGCCCAACTTTAAAAGAAGGGTTTACTTGATAGCTATCCATGCTTACTGTTTTCGTTAAAGTTTTAACTAATCTAAAAACACAGTCAAAAAGTTCGTCTTCGGTGTTACTACGAGAATAAAAAATAAACTCATCCCCTCCCCAACGACAAGCAATAAAATCGCCCTGAGTTTGTGTTTCAACTAATCGTTTACCTGTTTGGGCCAGAACAAAGTCACCAAAATCGTGACCGTATTTATCGTTGATGATTTTAAAGTCATCCATATCTAAAAATAAAACGGCTTTAATATCATCATTTTGATTGGCTAAATCAAGTTCAACATTAGAAACAAAGCTCCCCCTGTTAAACAATTTAGTTAAATTATCTTTTTGCTCTAAAAGGATTATTTGTTCGGTACGAAGTTGCACTTCGTTTTCTAAGTTTTCAATAAATTGATCTAACTTAAGTTCATTATTAATTGATGACTTTACATCTTTAGCAGAACGTACAGCGGTAACAAAACACAAAATAAACCATAAAACGAGCCCTAAAATACCTAGTACATTCTCATCTTCAATAGGCTGTAAAAGTAATAAAATACTAAAAGGAACCAGTAAACAGGTTATATACGACAAGGAGGAACGAATATCAGAAGCTAAAACATTTACACCGCCACCAGCAAGGGAGCTAAAAACAACGAGTGATACAAACTTCTCCTGCATTGGCATATTTTCATAAAACAAAATGGGGAAAGCAGCCCAAGTTACGGCTGTTAATAATAAACCTATAAAATACAGATGATATTTAAAAGCATGGGTGTTGTTAACAAATACATGGCTGGCTATTCGAAGTAATGAAATAAATGATAACGTAAAAAGCCAGTAAAGTTTTTCTTGCGAGGCGCTGTGGTTAATACTGCTAAAAATAAGAAAACAAGAAACAACCGTGTTTATAGCAATTGCAGAACTAAAATAGGAGCTAACAAATGCTAATCGCTTATTGGCAAAGTTATTTATATGAGAGGTCATTAATGTTACTTGAATAGGCTGTTGCACAATGTAAACAGTTTACTTAAGTTCAATAATAAACAACAGTGAACATTCATAAAAAAGTATTGTTTAAGCCTCTTAAGCGGTTTTATAAGCCATTAAACTAAAAAGGGCTGGCAAATTGCCAACCCCTTTTGTTAATACTGATTATATATTATACCAATTCGCTTAATTAAGTGATCTATTTTGAGGGAAGAAAAATCGTGTCGATAACAAGGCAAAGATTTCGTTATTTAGTTGTTCTATATCAGAAATATTTAACGTAGTTAGCGTCAGATTTAACCCCTCAAATTGATTAAGTATTATTGCGAATTGGTATTACTCACCATCAACAATTATGCGTAGCATACGACGAAGTGGCTCTGCCGCTCCCCACAAAAGCTGATCGCCTACTGTAAATGCGCTGATGTATTTTGGCCCCATCGCTAATTTACGAATACGGCCAACAGGAATTGTTAAAGTGCCTGTTACTTTAACGGGTGTTAAGTCTGTTGCGCTAATTTCACGCTCGTTAGGAATAACCTTAACCCACTCGTTATGAGACGCTAAAATTTCTTCAATTTTTTCTACGCTAATATCTTCACGTAATTTAATGGTCATCGCTTGTGAATGACAACGCATAGCGCCAATACGTACACATAAACCGTCAATAGGCACTGGTTGCTTTGAAGAACCTAAAATTTTGTTCGCTTCAACTTGCGCTTTCCATTCTTCTTTAGACTGACCGCTTGGCATAGGTACGTCAATCCACGGGATTAAACTGCCCGCTAATGGCACACCAAATTGGTCTTGTGGTAAGTCTTTTGACGCCATTGTTTCACTTACTATTTTATCAATTTCTAAAATAGCAGAGCTTGGGTTATCTAGTTTATCTGCAACACTTGCATGAATAGCGCCCATTTGTGCAATAAGCTCTTTCATATTTCGTGCACCAGCGCCCGACGCCGCTTGGTAAGTCATTGGGCTTACCCATTCAATTAGGTCTTGCTCAAATAAACCACCTAATGCAAGTAGCATCAGCGATACAGTACAGTTACCGCCCACAAAGGTTTTAACGCCTTGCTCTAAGCCTTGTTCAATAACATCTTTGTTTACGGGATCAAGCACTATAATGCTGCCCTCACTCATACGCAGCGCTGAAGCTGCATCAATCCAGTAACCATCCCAACCCGACTCTCGAAGTTTTGGATATACCGCATTGGTGTAGTCACCGCCTTGGCAAGTAACAATAATATCCATTTTAGCAAGTTCGCTAATGTCACTTGCATCTAGTAATGGTTTTGCGTCGCCTGCTATATCTGGGCCTAGTTGACCCGCTTGTGAGGTGGTGAAAAAGGTGGTGTCGATATGGGCAAAATCACTTTGCTGCTGCATACGTTCTAATAACACAGAGCCAACCATGCCACGCCAACCGACTAATCCTACTTTTTTCATTGTTTGTTCCACTGTTTGATTCATAAAAGATGCCTTAATACATTAAAAATTAAATTCATTGCGTGAGATTTAATTTTCATTAACGCTAAACTAACACTGGCTGAAAGCTAAAACTAGCGAATAAAACAGAACTTAAATATTTTTCATACTGAGCATAAACACAAAAAAGCTCTGTATTAAAATACAGAGCTAATAGATAGTGAAGTTTATTATTTCATTCCTTGAGTTTTATTTTAAATAAAGCTTAAAACTCATAGCTATAACTTAAACTAAACTCAGTGCCGGTGTCTTGTCCCCAAAGGGTAAGACCTTCTTGTTCAATTTCTTTTTCTTGGCCAAGCATATTCTTAACCTTAAAATTAACTTTAGAGTTAAAGTTAGGGAAGTAAGAATAAACTAAATCAACTGAATGAAACGACTTTTCTTCTGCATCTTCATTACCACGTGTACCAGGTACAATTATACGAGGACCAAACACATTATAAATTAGTGAAGTAGAATGAAATCCATCATCCGAGTCATAGCCCATTTGTAAGTTTGCAACCCACTCAGAATGACCAACTAAACGACGCTCATTGTTAGTTACAATATTCGATACCGTATCGGCCTCAAGGGCTTCTTTAAGCTGTGTTTCAAACAGTGAGTCAACACCGTCTGAATCATTAATCCCCAAATTAACACTTGAGTCAGATAGCGTAACGTTGCCTGACAAGAATGCTGAGGACCAATCTTTATTTATAAAGCCAAAGTCAGTTAAAAAATCAACTTCAATACCCGACAATTTACCCGACTGAGCATTTGCGGTTAATAACTGTGGAGATGCTCCCCCTACGCCCGCAAGCTCAACCATTTCAATTGGGTTTTCAATGTCTTTATAAAACAATGCAACAGAAAGGTTATTACCTGATGGCATATACCATTCAAACCTAAAATCAACATTTTTTAAATTAGAACTTTGTAAACTAGGAGAGCCTCTCACCAGAAACTCAGTTAACGGGTCAACAAAGAAAGAAGAGCTTACATCACGTAGATCAGGGCGAATGGTTGTTTCACTTAAATTTAAGCGAAATTGCATTTCTTCATCCATGATGTACGTAACAGCTAAAGAAGGAAAAAAGTTATCTTCATTAATAGCTACATCTTGGATTTCTTGTAGCGTATTTTCAAAGAAATTAGTATGCGCTTCATAACCGACTGAGACTTGCGAAAAATCTTCCCATCGAACGCCACCAGTAAAACGCCAAGTGTTTTGATAGAAGTAATCGGCCATAAAATAATAAGCATCTAATTTATGCGCTGCACTGTACTTATCACCATCAGTGGTGCCATCATCAAAAATACCTGAGCCAGTTACACTTGCATAAAAAGCGTCATTCGCCGTGTTTTCATCAGCAAAAATATCGCTTACGTTAGAACCGAACGAGTACTCATCGCTTATACCACGGTGCGTAATGCCAAACTTCACATTACTTGCATCACGTTTTTTCTCTGAAAAATCGCCGCCTATTTTTAACTCAAGCTCATAGCCGTCACCATAAAAAGGCATACCCATATTCCAACCAAATGTTTCAACATCGTCGTGTAATACTTGATACTCACGGGTGATATTTGTTGCAGCTACATCTTGTAGTTGTTCAGATTCAAGCACGCCATCAACTAAGTTTTGCTGATAAACAACATCTAAACCACCTGGTGCATTACGGTTTGCTCGACTTAAACCTCCATACCAATCAAAAAATAAATTATTTAGCTCTGGAAAGTTGTGCGTCCCCTTAAGCTGAGTCGAAAACATTTCGCGCTCTTCGTACGTAATATCTACTCGGCGTAATTCGGTGACACCTTCTTCGGTTTCATTTGCATCAAAGTAATCGCGGTTACGTACGCGGTCACTCATGTCATGAAGTGCAATATTAGTAAGCTCAAACTTATGGTTTGAATTTAACTCATATCCTAAATTTAATGTGCCGCTCCAACGTACATTTTGCTCAGTCGATGTACCATCGTAATACTGGGCAAAACATTTGTCTTCACAGCCTAAGCTACCAAGGCTTGAGCCGCTTTGCTCTTGAACTACTTCCCACTCGTTATCGTAAGATACGGCTGCAAGCACACCAAAAGTACCGGCCTCACTTTCAAATCTATCACCTAAGGCAATAGAGAAGTTCATGGCAGGGTCAACATCCTTTTCTGAAATACCTACATCCCAATCAAGCGATTGAATCAGGTTTTTACGCTCAGCTAACGTAGTGTTTATATTGCCCTCAAGACCAGCATCACTGGTAAGCGCAGTAGTAAACACATCCGATAATGCTCGCGAACCATCATCTCGACCCATCCAGTCATCATCACCGCCACTGTAAAAGTGACCGGTATCGCTATTAGAAGTATTGTACGATGTACCCACTTGTACTTTTAATAAAAAGTCAGAAGGAATTGATTTAGTCCGAATATTTACATTACCACCACCAAAATGCGCTGGCATATCCGGTGAAAATGACTTTTGTACACTCAAGCTTTCAATAATTTCAGATGGAAATAAATCCAAAGGAACCACTGAGCGAGTAGGATCAGGACTTGGTACATACATGCTATTTAGCTGAGTACTAGAATAGCGTTCACCTAAACCACGCACATAAATAAATTTGCCATCGACTAACGTTAAACCAGTAACACGACGAAGTGCAGAGGCGGCATCGCCATCACCAGTACGTGATATTTGATCTGCACCCATAATATCAGCAACAAACGCTTGGTTTTGACGTTCTTGCAGTACCGCACCCGCACTGCCCTTTAATCGTTGCCCTACAGCAACAACTTCTTCTATTTCTTGCTCTTCTACTTGCTGCTCAGCAGCCGTGGCTGTATTTACTGATAAACCAAGTAACGCAGCCATTACAGCGTAGTTTAATTTTGATAAAGCAAGTGTAGAGGGTTTAAAAGATTTCATTTTTATACTCCGAAACAAAACAAGACATTAGCCGAGCTTTCGCTCGGCTATAATGTGGTGTGGGTTAAAGGCCTACTTTTACCCAACCTGCTGTCCAGTCTGTTTGTGCATCCATCGCACCAATGTAATCTACAGAATCAAAGTAACTATCTAAGCTTGATGAATCAAAGCCATTACCAAGTAATAACGACTCAGCAGTTGGCATATAGCCATTATCTGCAAGCCCAAGGTCAGCGGCTACTTGAACTGAATTGCCTGTTTGTCCTAAGAACCAAGATTCAACATTCCCTGTACCAATTGCTTGCGTACCAAAGTTGTTAGCGGTTTCACACGCAACGATTGAGTGAGTAACAGTTAATGTACCGTCCTCTGCTCGCGGCGCTGAATCAGAGCCTACTCGTAAACAATTTGAATAATCTGCCCCGCCTGTAACCACTACATTTTTAAGCATACCCGCAGTACCTGCACGTAGGCGGATACCATTTACACCCACATTACCAATAATTGTTACATTAGAGATAGTTGGCATTGTTAGCGGCGTTGCACTTGAATCAAACTCAGAGTTATCAGCTTCAATTGCATTGTCGCCCTCAGAGTCTGATTGTTTAATCAGTACATATTGCGCTTTACCCGTCCAACCGAATGACCAATCAAGTGAATCATCGCCTATGCTTGTTAAAACAAGGTGACTAATATTTGCAGTACCACCAAAAAATTCAACACCATCGTCTAGATTTTCATGAACGTGAATGTAATCTAGTTCAGTCTGACGACCAACACCCGCAAGTGTAATACCGTTAAGTTCATCGCCATTACCCAGCGTTTTACCCGCTTGCTTAACTGCAACATATTTTAGCGTACCTGAATTATCTTCAGGGTCATTACCACCGAACTGGCCTGCGTCACCTTCAGCAGACACACCGCAACTGGCAAGTTCTTCTGCGGTTGCTTCACCTTGTTGGTCGCCACATGAGTTAGCAGGTGCATTACCCAATAATACTAAACCGCCCCATTGACCAATCGTAGTTTCGCCGCCCGTCATATCTTGGATTGACGTCATAGTAATTGGTTGATTTACACTGCCTACCGCTTCAATTTTAGAACCACGGCGAACAACTAAGAAGTCATCACCCGACTCACCAATTAACGTTGTACCAAACTGAACATAAAGTGTTGTGTTGTCAGCGCGGTCATTACCAACGGCTGTACGTCCTTTTAAAATCCAATGCGCATCGTTAGTCAGTGTTACATCAGATGTAAATACAACATCAGAGGTTAATTGATATACAGGTTTGTCTGTAATTGTAGGGAAGCTAGCAGAAACATCTGTTGCAAGTCCTTGTGCTAATGCATTAGCAATATCGTCAGGAAAGCTTGGTGTAATAGCAACTGTCCAACCATCCATCCAATTATTATCGCCATCGAATGCGCCGATGTAATCTGTTTTGGTAAAGAACGAGTCAAGCTCAGATGAATCCCCACCAGCACCTAATAAAGGTGAACCCGATTTTGGGGTAAAGCCGTCTGTCGCTAAATTAAGTGCTGAAGCCGTAAGCGTTAAGTTACCCGTTTGACCTTCAAACCAAGACTGCACATTGCCACTACCAATTGCTTGTGAACCAAAGTTATTATCTTCACTACATGCAACAGCTGAGTTTTCGATAGACAACTCACCCGATTCTGCATTAGCAGCAGAGTCTGAGCCTACACGTAAACAGTTTGAGTAACCTTCAGGGCCCGTTATAACAACATTTCGTAGAACGCCCGCTGTACCTGCACGTAAACGAACACCGTTAGTACCATCAGCACCAACAATTGTTACGTTAGAAATAAGCGGTTTAGTCAATGGTGTCGCATTTGAATCGAATTCTGAGTTATCAGCTTCTATTGCGTTATCACCCTCAACTGAACTTTGTTGAATATAGATATTTTGTGCACGACCCGACCAACCAAATGACCAATCGAATGCATCGTCGCCAATATCAGTTAGTACAATGTTACGAACATTAACTGTGCCACCAAAAAACTCAACACCATCATCTAGGTTTTGGTGAATTTGAATGTATTCAACTTTCGTTTGTGAGCCAACACCTGCAAATGAGATACCGTTAAGTTCATCGCCATTACCCAGCGTTTTACCTGCATGTTTAACAACAATATAACGAAGAACACCTGAGTTATCATCGCTAATATCACCACCAAACTGACCAGCGTCACCTTCAGCTGATACACCACAGTTAGCTAATTCTTCAGCTGTCGTTTCACCGGTTTGATCGCCACACGAGTTAGCAGGTGCATTACCTAATAATACTAAGCCGCCCCATTGACCAATCGTTGTTTCAGCGCCTGTTACATCTTGAATAGATGTCATAGTGATTGGCGCAGTTGCATTACCATTGGCATTAATTTGTGAACCACGACGTACAACTAAAAAGTCATCACCTGTTTCACCAATTAGCGTTGTACCCGCTTGAACATATAATATAGTTGCATCTGCACGGTCATTACCAACTGCAGTACGACCATTTAAAATCCAATGTGCATCGTTAGTAAGCGTTACATCTGCTGTGAACGTTGTATCTTCAGTTAAACGGTATACTGGTTTATCTGTAATTGCTGGAAATTCACTAGAAACATCTGATGCTAAGCCTTGTGCGAGCGCGCTATCAATATCAGTAGGGAAGCCGCCATTAATACCGACAGTCCAACCTTCCATCCAGTTAGTTGATCCATCAAAAGCACCAATTTGACCATTTGCGATAAGCGGTGAACCAGCAAGTGGCGTGTAACCGTCATCAGCAAGCATAAGCTCTGCCGGCGTAAGTACTTGGTTACCATCTTGTCCTTCAAACCAAGATTGTACATCGCCACCGTTAATTACTTCACTACCAAAATTATTTGCCGTTGTTTGACACGCCACAATAGAGTTTACAATCGTTAGTGTGCCATCTTCAGCGCGAGGAACTGAATCAGACCCTACACGTAAACAGTTTTCGTAAGTAGCAGGACCCGTTACAAATACATTTTTAAGAGCGCCCGCAGTACCAGCGCGTAGACGAATACCATTATTACCTTCTGCACCGACGATTGTTACGTTAGAAATAGTAGGCAGTGTTAATGGCGTGGCGCTTGAATCAAACTCAGAGTTATCCGCTTCAATAGCGTTATCGCCTAAGTTAGCGGCTTGTTGAATGTAAACATTAGTAGCCGAACCCGTCCAACCAAAAGACCAATCTAGTGAATCATCACCAATGTTAGTCAGCACTACATTACTTACATTAACCGTACCACCAAAAAACTCGATACCGTCATCCAGGTTTTCATGAACCTGGATATAATCAACTGTAGTTGCAGAGCCAACACCGGCAAATGTAATACCATTTAACTCATCACCATTACCAAGCGTTTTACCTGCTTGCTTAACAAGTACATATTTTAGAGTACCTGAATTATCATCACTGATATTTCCACCGAACTGACCTGCATCACCTTCAGCTGACACACCACAGTTAGCAAGTTCGTCTGCTGTTGCTTCACCTTGTTGGTCTCCACATGAATTTGCAGGTGCATTACCAAGTAATACCAAACCACCCCATTGGCCAATTGCTGTCTCGCTACCCGTAACATCTTGAATTGATGTCATCGTAATTGGCTGGCTTGCAGTGCCTACTGATTCAATTTGTGAACCTCGACGCACAACTAAAAAGTCATCACCTGACTCACCAATAATCGTTGTACCTTGCTGAATATAAAGCGTTGTACTATCTGCGCGGTCATTACCCACAGCAGTACGACCACTCACAATCCAATGTGCATCATTAGTTAATGAAACATCAGCAATCAATGTTGTATCAGCACTTAAGCGATACACTGGTTTATCTGTTATTGCTGGAAATTCACTTGAGACATCCGTTGCTAAGCCTTGAACAAGTGCATTGTCGATATCAGCAGGAAAACCCGTAGTTCCATTTTGAGAATCATCACGCGATGATGTTTCATCTACTGTATCACTGCCACCTTCAACAACATTAGTAACTGTGTCGCCTTCATTTATTGTTGTGTCGCCTTCAGATACAACTAAGTCACCACCACAACCCGCTAATGATATTGCAGTTGCAATCAAACTAACTTTAAATAAGTCAGATAATTTCATTGTTCACTCCGTTAAAGTATTTAATTATTTTGTTAAGTGCTTTAAATAAACTCAAGTCACCTTAAAACATTAAGTAATGCTTTAAGGTCACTTGAGTTATCAGCAGCGCCTACCTTACGGTAGCTATATGACATTACAGTTACACTTTAATAAACATAAGATGACAAAGTTATTTACATAAAATTCAAGTAGTTAATTTATTAAAAACATAAAAAAACCACACTAAAAATAGTGTGGTTTGGATTTGCGATCATGAAATTATATTTAAACGTTATTACTAAAGCTTAAAGCAGTGCCGTTCTTAATGTTTCTGCATGCACTTTCTCGCGCTTTACATATTTAATCCATTGTTGTGCTAAACGCTGTGATTTTTTATGTTTTTCTGCCTGTTCAAACGCTAAAATTGATGCATCAAAATTTTGTAAGTTGTACTGAGCCATACCCAAGGCAACAAATGCATTTGATTCAAAATCAAGTGAGCCTTTATCGAGCGCTTTACGCGCTGCATCGGCCGCTTCCTCGTATTGCTCAGTGTTAACGTAAACTTCAGCTAAGCGTTGGTCATACTTACCACTGGATGATAAATCAGCTGCTTTTACAAAGTATTCTATTGATTTTTCGTCTTCTTTTGCTTGGATCATCGCCTCAGCTATAAAGGCATAGTTTTTAGCGTTCTGCTCTGCGACACCTTCTTTAATCGCTTTACTCATTACAACGCCTGCTTTGTAAGCCAAACCGTTATATAAATACACTTGCGCTAATTGGCGTAGATCAGATTTAGACGTTAAAAAACCTTGCTGGTAAGCTGCTTCAATAATGGCTAGCTGCTTTTTTTCTTGCCCAGTTTCGCCATACATACCCGATAACTGTACCCAGTACTCAGGTTTGTTATAAAGCTTAACCATACGCTCAAGTACTTCAACTACTTTGTCAGCTTGATTAAGCGAGTAATACATTGCACGCTGAAGTACTAACCAGTTTTCCTTAGGAATTTTACCTTCGCTATCACTTAAGGAGATAACTTGGGAGATATACTCAAGCCCTTTTTTATAATCCTTTAACTGATAGTATGTTTGAGCCCTTAGCAAGTAATAGCCTTCTGTTTTAGGCTTAGTGTTAATACTGTCCCAGTCATCTAAAAATGCGATAACTTTAGTGTAATCACTATTAGCCATAGCTAGTTGCGCCAAACTAAAGGTAGTACTTAAACGAAGCGATTCAGGAATGGCCTCCTCTGCTACGACCTTTTCAAACGAAGCTATCGCTTTTGGTAAATCGTTTTCGTTGTAATAAATAAATCCATAAAAATTATGCATCATTGCAACTTCGTACGAATTCATACTCGAGGCTCGTTCTTTAATGCTATCGAGCGCTTCAAGTCCGCCTTTAACATCGCCATCGTCAGCAAGTTTTTGGGCACGAGCCAGTTGACTATAAACCTTTTCACGTAGCGCTGGGACACGTTTTGTTTTTTGCTCTTGCTCTGCATATGCCGTAGCTACATTTAACCCTGGTATTAGGCTTAGGGCACTTGGTGCAACAATACTTGTACTGATCGCAGCAGTACAAAATAGTGTTAATTTTAAAAATTTAGCTATAGGTAGTAATTTCATAATCGCCTCGCATTTCTGTCCGTTTACTCGTGGTTAATTACTAAATTAACCGCTAATTTGGAAAGATATTTTGTTCTGAACACCCGCAACTTCAACGGCTTCACCATTTACTACGCGCGGTTTATATTTAAATTTAAGGGCTGCATCCATCGCCGCTCTATCAAAGAGAGACTCAGGCTCTGCTTTAATCACTTGTGGGTCTCGCACCGTACCTTGCTTAGTTACTGTAAATTCAACAATAACGTAGCCTTCAATGCCACGTGATAATGCGCGACGAGGATAAACAGGCGCCACTTTAACAATAGGTAAATACTCACCATCACTTGTTTCAAGCGCTAAACCACCGGCTAAATTTACATCTGCATCCACATTGGCGCCAAAGTCGAAGTTATTAGCGTTCGCAGTCGCGTCGCTATTTTGCATTTGCGGCGATTCCATTGGCGGAGGTGGCTCTTTAGGCGTTGGTGGTTTTTGTGGTTTGCGTTCTTTTTTTTGCACGCTTTCTTCTTTTTTAAGCCTGACAAAATCAAGTACGTTACCCTTGGCGGGTTCACTCATTACACCTTCGCCACCAGTAATAAGTGCCTGCATGCCTAAAAACAACATAAAGGTCACTACACCGGCTATAACTAATGCTACTAAATAACGCATTGCCTGCCCTTATGCTTCTTGAGCCGCAATCGACACATCAAACACACCTGCTGCGCGTGCTGCATCCATTACTTTTATTAAAGTATCGGTTGTTGATTTTTTATCAGCTTGAATAACAACACTACCTTGCGGGTTTTCAGCTTTTAAACGCTCAATATTGGCTTGCACTGCACGTATGTCTATTTGACGTTTATTAATCCAGATTTCACCCGTGTCAGAAATCGCCACTAATATGTTTGCACGTTCTTTTTTAACAGCTGTTGCTGCTTCAGGTCGGTTTACGTCAATACCCGATTCTTTTACAAACGACGCTGTAACAATAAAGAAAATAAGCATGATAAATACAACATCTAACATAGGTGTCATGTTTATTTCTTCAGCTTCGTCTTCTTGCATTAAATTACCTAAAGGGGCTCTCATTTTTTATTCTCCTAGGATGAACGGCTTTAAATGGGCCGCTTATCAAAATTTTGCTTAATGGTCTAAAACCATGCTGTCTTGTAGTAGCTCTACTTCTCGCTTGGCTTTGCGTTGTAAATACGTTGATGCAAATACACCCGATAACGCACCTACCATACCCGCCATTGTTGGAATAGTTGCTTTAGATACACCCGATGCCATTGAGCGCGCACTGCCTGTGCCTGTAATTGCCATCACATCAAATACTTCAATCATTCCTGTTACTGTGCCCAATAAGCCAAGTAACGGGCATAACGCAACCATTACGTTAATAAGCGGTAAATTAGTATTTAGGCGCATACTTGCACGCGAGATCATCGCTTGACGAATTTGCTCTGCATTCCAGCTGTTACGCTCACAGCGAGAACTCCATGTGCTTTTAGCGTCTTTTTTATAACCACGAAAACCATTAAAAAAATAAATAAATCGCTCGAGTATCAATAACCACATCGCGAAGATTAACACCCCAATGACCAAGAGAACTTGGCCACCAGTGTCGAGAAAATCACGGATAGCATTGATTGAGTCAATCAATAGCACCATGGCTTATTCTCCTTTCTCACTTCGCTCTGCAATAATACCGGCGCTTTGCTCTTGTAATATAAGCAGTAAACCTTTTGAGCGAGTATTAAGTAGCGTGTAAATAAATACGGTTGGTATTGCAACAACTAAGCCTAATACGGTTGTTACTAGTGCTTGAGAAATACCACCAGCCATTAGTTTAGGGTCGCCAGTACCAAATAGTGTAATTGCTTGGAAGGTATTGATCATACCGGTTACCGTACCAAGTAAACCTAATAGCGGTGCAACTACCGATATAATTTTGATAAGTGTTAAGTTACGCGTTATTTTTGGCATTTCGCGTAAAATAGCTTCGCTTAATTTAAGCTCTAACGTGTCGTAGGCAACATTTGGGTAGTCATCTTTAACTTTCATAACACGACCTAGTGGATTGTCATCTCTCGCTACGCTGTCTTTTAGCTGGCGGCGAATTTTCCCACCAACAAGTAATAGCGATACAAAACGCTCAATTGCAATTAATAATGCAAGTAAACCTACACCTAAGATTACGTAACCAACAGCGCCACCTTGATGTACTTGCTCTGCAGTATCTGGGGCTTGAACGAGTAAACCTAAAATTGAACCACCTGTTGGGTCAAGTGCAAACTGCACAACACCTGTTTTAGCGTCTTGTAAATCGCCCGCTGTTGATGTGTAGCGCGATACTGGTTGGCGAGTTAGTTCGCTTAGTGTATTCGTACCTGGGTTGTATTCTAAATATTTACCGCCCGATATAAGGTTAAAAGCACCTACGCGAACAACTTCTTGCTGTGCTTTATTACCACCTTCGACTATAACCGTAGTATTAAAGCGACTTACTTTGCCTTGCTCGGTCATTTCGCGTTGCAGCTCGTACCACACTTTTTCAATATCGTCGATTGAAGCAAGCTTTGATGTTGAGCCCATTTTTTGAGCGAGATCGTCCATAAAAGCACTTCGCCCCGGAATTTCTGCCGATACAACCGATGTTGCAAATTTATTGCTTGAATCACCAGCAACTTGCTGAAGAACGCCATATAGTTCTTTAAGTGATCCCATACGCTTTGATAAAGTATCGGTTAAATTAGCAAGCTTAATTTCGTTTTCTTCAAACTGTGTTTCTAATCGCTCTGATTCACCAAGCATTTGACTGCGTTTTGCTTGTGTATCTTTTAGCATTTGCACTTGTTCGTTTTGACGCGAGGTAAATTCTTGCTCTCGTTGCTTGTTTTGTGCGCTTTGAACCGATTTCCCGTCTTCAATTGATTTAAGTAACGAGTCAAGATTCATTGACTCTGCCGCGATACTATTACCTGTAAAACCTAGGCTTAGTGTAAGGCTTGCAGCAAAAAGAGCCTTTTTTGTCATTTGAGTAAACAATTTCATTTTTAACCTCTTATTCTGCTGCGTGTACTGGCAGAGTTAACATATCTGGGGCAAGTTGCTTACGCGCTATGCGAAGACCTTTGTTAATTTGGCTTATAGTAGAGTCAGGAAGCGCTACAAACGTTTTTGTGTTTGTATCCCAACTACCTGCTTGCTTGCCATCGCGCGTTAAATAAATAAGCTCTAAACGACCAATGCGTAAAAAGTCTACTTCTCGCTCTTTACCACTTACTTCTAATAGAGCGGTATATGCTTCAATGGTACGCCCGTAATCAACTTCCACTTGATAAGCTTCTAAAACACGGCGAAATTTCTCGCTTGAGGTGATATCAGCGCGATCCATCATGGTTTTTAATGAGGCTAAACGTTTTGCACGCTCATCTTGTAGAAATGGCACGTCGAGTGATACAAACTGCTCAAGGCCTGTGATCATACGCATCATTAAAGGTGTAATTTGACGTTCAATAATAGAAACCTGATCCATTGACAGGTTTAACGATTCCATCTCTTCTATTTGATTATTTAACTGTTTAGTTAGCTGAGCGTTGTAAACAGCTAAACCGTCAATTTCTTTATTGAGGGTTTTAAACTGCTGTAAACGCCCTTGCATTGAATCTGCAATCTTGTCTATTTTTGTTTGTGATTGCGCAGCTGATTTATTAATTTCACTGCTTTTATCAATAACCTTATCTAAATCGTTTGCGTGTACTGCTGCACTTGCGGCCACAATACCAGCTAAGATTAATGGTTTAACGCCTTTCATCGCATACACCTTTACTCGTTAGTTAGCGGATTTGCTAGTTTGTTTTCTTAGGTCATAAACTTTGTTATATAAATAATTTATGACTTAATAATTTCAATGAGCAGGAGTTTATAGATGTAACATGACAAGGATGTTGCGCAAAAAAGTCGCTTTTATGACAATGGTAACAATTAAGACTTACGAGGAGATTTTTAAGATGATAAGAGCATTTGTTAACCAAATGCCCTATAAACAAGCTGGGTTATTTTAAAATTGAATTAATTTGATTAAGGGAATAGTGCCAATCGGTATAATTAATTTCTATTGGGTGTGCTTTATTGTCTTTTATAAGCACGAGTGAGGGAAAACCTTGGATTGGTAGTGTACGAACAAAGGATAACTCAGCTTTAAATTCATCATTAAGCTCGCTTGACGTTAGCTGCACGGTAAACTCATTTTTATCTAAGCCAATCTTTTCAGCCAAACTAATTAATGTACTTTCATCTGACGGGTTTTGCGCATTTAGGTAATAAGCATTTTGAATTGCAGCCACCATTTGAGCTTCTTTATCCGCTTTACGCGCTATAAGTGCGGCTCTACATGCGGGATACGTTGAACGCCTTGGCTGGCAATTGCGCCAAAAATCATAATTAAATTGAGTGCCTAGCTGCGCTGAAATTTTATGCCAAGTCCCCTCAAGCATCTCTTTCATATTTTGTGGCATTGGGTCTTGGCTATCGGGTGCTAGGCCACCTACTCTATATTCTATTGCCACTTTACCAGCAAGCTCTGATTTTAGCTTAAGCCAGGTTGGTGAGTAACCCCAACACCAACTACACATTGGGTCATGAACATATATTAATTTACTTTGAGACATATTAATCCTTCAACTAGTTCGAGACGACACTATTACGACCAGCAGCCTTTGCACTATAAAGAGCTTCATCAGCTTGTTTTAACGAATCATCATAATCAGTTACTTTATTTACTTGGGAAATACCAATGCTACAGGTGATTGAAATACGCTGCTTGTCATCAGTAAATATAACGTGCCCTGCAACAGCCTCTCGAAATTTGTTTGCTATTACAGTGGCTGTAGCAACAGTAACCTGCGGTAAAATAACAACAAACTCCTCACCGCCATAACGGGCCTTTAACGCAGTTGCCAAAAACTGAGATTCAAGGAGCTTGGTAAATTCAATCAATACCGTATCACCAAAATCGTGACCATGCGTATCATTTAAAGATTTGAAGTTATCTAAATCAATTAACCAAATTGAAAAAGGTAAGTACTGCTCTGGGCGTGCTTGGGCAAGCTTTAAAAAATGAGAGGTAATAAAACGTCTGTTTGCTATACCAGTAAGGGGGTCGGTATAAGCATCTTGTTTTTGCTCTAGCGTAATATCGGCAATAGCCATGTGGCTTTTATACCTAAAATACTCACCAATAAATGAGAATAAAAACACCATAGAAAAGGACGCTATAAATCGTGTTTTTTCTACGTCGCCATAGCTAACTTGACCAAAATCAGGGCCGTATAAAATAACAATACAAGAAAACAGTAAAGTAAAACCTAACCAAGCACCTAATCTGACCCCTAAAGATGCAAACGTCACTACAGGATAAAACATAAGCCAATATAGCGCGGTGTTATCTTTACCACCGGTATAAACAAGTGCAACAAACATCATGCACACAATGCTCATACTTATTAATGCCACTACTTGAAGATTACCCGTTCTTATAAAGTAGATAGAACAGCTTATATTTGTAATATTAACGATAATTAATGAAGCAGTGAGTATCGGTGAGTAAACCTTATAATTCAAAAACACTAATACAGCAATCACCACAATTGATATCCCAATCATGGTAAATAAAGAAAACGCTTTGCGTTGCATGTCTGAGCTATAAACACTGTCGATATTTATTAGACTGAGCCAGTTTGGTTTATTTACATTTTTTTTAGTCATTAATTTTATACTTTAAACTTTTGAACCATATTTTCTAAGGCACTAAACTGCTGTTTTAATTTGGTACATTCGTTAAGTGTCTCATTTAAGTTAGCCTTGCCTTGTATAGAAAGCGCACTAATTGTTTGAATATCAGTATCTAATAACTTAACAACTTGGTTTTGCTCATCTGTTGCACTGGCCACAGAATGATTTGCATCGTTAATTTGCTTAATAGCTTGTATAACATGACTCATTAAATTGCCGACGGCATCTGCTTGTTGTACGCTTTTTTCACTGTCTTGAAGGCTTGTTTTCATAAGCTCTACAGCAAGGTTTGAGCCTTTTTGTAACTGGCTCACCGTGTCTTCAATTTCTTGCGTTGATTGTTGAGTGCGGTGTGCTAATTGGCGTACTTCATCTGCTACAACGGCAAAACCGCGTCCTGCCTCTCCTGCTCTAGCGGCTTCTATTGCTGCATTGAGTGCCAATAGATTAGTTTGCTCGCTTACACCTTTAATAACTTCAAGCACTTGCCCAATACTGGCTGTGTGTGTATTTAAACTGTTTATAGTTTGCTGAGCTTTCTCCATATTAGCTGAAAGCTGGTGGATGGTTGCAACACTGTGGCTTAATGCTTCTTGGTTTTGTGTTGAGTGCTCATCTGCATTTTTAGCAAGCTGCGATGCACTCTCTGCATTACTTGAAATATCCATTGATGTAGCTGAAAACTGATTAATAGCCGCAGCAACGCTATCCGTTCGTTTACTTTGATCATCATACATAGACAGTGATGAATGTGTTTGTGATACCAAGCTCTCTATGGCTGTATCTAATTGCTCAGTGGACTCTTTTACTTGCTCTATTGAATGCTGAATTTTTTCGATAAAAATATTAAATGAATGACTTAAGTCGCCAAACTCGTCATCATTTTCAACGGTTAGACGCCTTGTTAAATCGCCTTCGCCTTGTGCTATATCTTTAATGGCATCATTTAAACGGTTCATAGGCTGCATTAAATAGCGTAATAAAAGCTGCATCATAATAATGATAGCAATGATCCCTATCACCATAAAAACAGCCGCAGTTTGGCCAAAGTTAGAAACGCTGACATACGCTTTATCTTTATCTATAACAACACCTAGGTACCAATCTACATTTTCAATGCCACTAATTTTTGTAAACGAGATAAGTTTAGACTCTCCGTTTATTTCGTATTGGGTAAACTCACTTTGCAAGGGCGTATTAGTACCAAAAATATCTGCTGTATTTTTTAAGTTTAACTTAGCATTAGGATGGCTTAACACTTGACCTTTGTTATCGAGTAAAAAACCATAACCAAGACCTAAAAAATCAATATCGTTGATAATTTTAGTTACAGTTTGCATATCAATATCGGCACCTGCAACGCCGCTAAACTGCCCATTTTGTAAAATGGGTACTACCGCTGAGATTGTAAGCTCGTTAGTTGTTACATCAATATAGGGAGTTGTAAAAGCGGTATTTGATTTGTTTTCGACTAATTTGTACCAAGGCCGAGAGGTCGCATCAAAATCAGCAGGTAAAACAACAGATTGATCGTTTAATATAAACGTGCCGCTGGATTTACCGATATAGGTATTTTTAAAGCTTCCGGCAAGTTCTGCAGTATTTAATTGTGAAAGGGTGAGTGCTTTAGAATCATTGGCTTTGTGGGTTTTAGCAATTGATATAACAATCGCCAACTTTGCATTTAACCAACTCGCTATATTTTGTGAAACAGATTCTGAGTTTTGTTGTAATACTAGGCTTAACTGCTGCTCTGTTTGCTTGCGCATTGCAATGTAGTTATTAAAAGTAAATAACCCTAGCACCAAAACCAAAATTAAAGAGGCTGCAATAGTCACTTTGGAAGTAAATTTCAACGAGTTAAGCATATACATCCTTTTTATTATTTATCTTTATTATCCATACAGTTTTAGCAAAAATTTAGCAAAATGTCCTAATAAATAAGGCTTGCAACTAGATTATTAGATAAAAATAAGGATAAAGGATTAAAAAACAAAAGGCTGTAGGGGGTAACTGACTAATATTGAGATAAATTATGACTCGTATTAATTACTTGTGGAACGTTCCTATTAAGTATAGCTTTATAAGTGACTGAATACGTATTCAGTCACTTTTGTATAGTCTGTTATTTCCACTTATTTGCTAAGCGAACAACATTTAATCCGTACCATGCTATAAATACATAACACACCAATGGTACAAAAAAGCTTTGTTGTATATTAACTGTGTCAGCTATAAACCCTTGCAGTAATGGTACAAGTGCCCCCCCTACAATAGCTAAGCATAACCAACCAGAACCCTTACTAGTCAATGATCCTAGTCGCTCGATAGCAACCGAAAATATAGTCGGGAACATAATTGAGTTAAATAAACCAATTGCCAAAACTGAATATAAAGCGACGTCACCTTGAGTAAAAATTGTGATCAATAATAGCGCAATAATACTAAATGCATTAAATGCGATAGCCTTAGAAGGCGCTATTTTTTGTAATAAAACAGAGCCAATAAAACGCCCTACCATTGCCCCGCCCCAATAATAACTAATAAGTGCGGCCGCGGTATGCTCTTCAAGCCCTGCTATGTTTGCCTCACCAAAGTAATTTACTAAAAAGCTGCCGATGGCAACCTCCCCGCCTACATAACAAAATATAGCAAGTACACCCATAGTTAAGTGCGGTGCTTGAGTTAATGAACGAGATTCTACTGAAGCGTTATTTTCTTCTTTATGGGCTTCAATTTCTGGAAGCTTTATAAAGGCAAATATAATAGCGATAAGCAATAATGCGCCAGCAAGCATTAAGTAAGGAACTTTTACAGACTCAGCAGTTGCTGCAGAAGCGGCTAGACTACCTGCTGTACCAAAAAATAATAAACCACCCACATAAGGCCCAACAGTAGTACCAAGCGCATTAAGTGCCTGTGCCAAATTTAAACGAGAAGAAGCTGTTTTTTCAGGCCCAAGAGCAGCAACATAAGGGTTAGCAGAAACCTGAAGTACCGTTACACCAGCGGCAAGTACAAATAAAGCGCCTAAAAATAGCCAATACTCATGTACTACAACAGCAGGGTAAAACAACATACAGCCAATTGAAGCCACAATTAAACCGGTTAAAATCCCTTTTTTGTAACCAAACTGCTTAACTAAAATACCCGCAGGGATAGAAACAATAAAATAAGCACCAAAAAAGCAAAACTGTACTAGCATCGCTTCAAAAAAGCTTAAATCAAATACGCCTTTTAATCGTGGTATTAGTACATCGTTTAAAACAGTAATAAAACCCCATAAAAAAAATAGGGTCGTCATTGCAGTCAGCGGAAACAGGTAATTTTTATTTGGCTGTTCGTTGACCGCGAATGATTGATTTGTATTTATTTCACTCACGTCGTTTTCACTCCATTAACAAGTTGAAAACGATTCTACATGTTTATATATAAATTAGTCAGTGCAACAAAGGAACGTTCCAATTTTATGGTTTGCATTGAGTATTGGTCGTATTGATAATACGGTCTATCTCACCACTATTATGGAACTGATAAAGCCCTTCGTTTATGTCATCTAAGACTAAAAGCCATTTAGGTGTAAGCTTACTAATAGCAAAATATAAAGGGTTGTATTGCAGAGGAATGCTTTCTTGTTCAATGGAAGAAAGCAAAGATTGTTTTTCAGGTTTAGTTAAAGAAGAATAAGTTACTGAGAATTTAAGAACTTGAGGGTCGCCTATAATCAAATCAACACGTTTAGCAACCAGAAGCTGAACAAGCTGTAAATCATCAACAGAGGTAATAATTTCAAACTCAGCATTGTCCATCATGGCATCAAACTCAGGCGTATTTTGATACCCACGAACAACACCAATCTTTTGCCCTTTAAGCGATTTTAAGTTTCCAGTGAAACGGTCTGTATCGCCTTTCCTTTTTAAAAATGCAATTTCGCCACCTTTAAACGAATTAGATAAACCGAGTAATTCTCGACGTGTTTTACCATTAACATAATCGGAGGGGGCTGTATCTTCTATAAAGTATTCAGGCATTAATATATCAGCTTTGCCTAGTTCTACATTTCGTACAGCTCTTGCCCAAGGCAAAAATTCAATATATACGCTGTAGCCCTTACTATTTAATAGAGCAATTGAAAATTGATAAACCCAGCCTTTATTACATAAATTATTACCAATATAAGGAGGCCAATCGAGTGTGGCTAAATGGAGTGTTTGTTTGGGGTTTTTCGCTTCATAGAGCACTCCTGATTTGTGATAATGTCCAGTTAAAACATGTTGAGTACCATTTTGATAATACTCAACTGATGTTTCAGCAAAACAATTACTACTTGTCAGTAATAATATAAAATAAAACCAGCGCATTTTAGTATCTATTTATGATTTATAATGTTTTTAAGCTTAGCCAAAACTAACATTTTTGCACAAATAAACCTCGATTAATCAGATGCTTTTTGCCATTTCATTTTATTATTTGTATCACGTGAGCTTATAATTGTTGTATCGCTGCTCTCAACGCCGCCTAATTTAGCTAAGCGATCGTACAAAACCACATTACAAGTAGCCGCTAAGTTCATGCAGCCAATAGTTGGAATATATACCACTTCATCACACCACTTTAAAACGTCTTTTGGTACAGAGCCATCTTCGGGGCCAAAAACATAAAACGCATTTTCAGGATGCTTAAACTCAGGTAAAGGTGTTGCACCTTCAATAAGCTCAATGACAACAACGGTTGCGCCCTCTGGTTTTACCGCTTCTAAACTATTAGTTTCAGTTAAAGGGATACGCTCAAGTGCGTTCTTAGTATCGGTATGAAACTTTTTAGCGTTTAAGTAACGATTACCGGTAAAAAACACCTGTTTGGCATCGTAACAACCTGCTGCACGTAATACACCGCCAACATTAGTCGGGCTTTTAGGATTGATTAAACCAATTACCGCTTGTTGTTTGCTCATTACTCAGCGTCCTTTGTTGGCCACTCTGCAATGTACAAATCAAAGTCGTCTAGCTTTACATCGCAATCTTTGACTGTTTTGTCTTTTACAGAAATACCTAGCTCATGCATCTTTGTTTTATCGCCACTGTTTAATAATGGGTGCCAAGAAGCCAAACCACGACCTTCATGTAAACGACGGTAACTGCAGCTTTGTGGCATAAAAAAGATGTCTTTAAGGTTTTCTTTTGTGAGTTTTACACAAGAAGGAACAAGCGTTTGGCGGTTTTCGTATTCGCTACAACCACAGGTGTTGTTATCAAGATACTGACATACAATATTAGTAAATATTAATTGCTCACCTTCGCGTAACTGATCGGTGGCGGTAAATTCGTCTTCATCTTCGCTATCAATAAACGTATTTAAACAACATTTTCCGCATCCATCACAAATGGCTTCCCATTCGTTTTGACTCATGTCGCTTAAGCTTTTTTTAAGCCAAAATTGTGTATTTGCTAATTGTTGATCAAACATAGTTTACTCGTGCCCCCTAAAGAGCGCGCATTCTACCGTATTGCTGTAAATGGCGCAAAGCCAATACCCTTTCAAAGTACAGGCTTTGCGCTACAAATTAGCTTTGAGATTTAACCCAACGCTTAATTTTTTCCTCAAGGATTGGCATTGGCAATGCGCCATCAATTAATATTTGCGTGTGGAACGCTTTAATATCAAATTTATTGCCGAGTTCTTTTTTAGAAAAATCACGTAATTCTTGAATTTTAAATTGCCCTAACTTGTAAGAAAGCGCTTGGCCTGGCCATGCTATATAGCGCTCTACTTCAGCAATTACATCACTTTTAGCCATAGACGAATTTGCAAGCATGTAGTCTATACCTTGTTGACGCGTCCACCCTTTTGCATGAAAACCAGTATCAAGCACTAAACGCATAGCGCGTAATTGCTCATCCGATAAACGTCCGTACCACATATAAGGGTCGGTAAATAAACCTAGCTCTTTGCCTAAGCTTTCTGCATAAAGCGCCCAACCTTCTGCAAACACAGTGTAACCACCAAATTTGCGAAAATCAGGTAAGCCCTCTATTTCTTGCTGAAGTGCTATTTGAAAGTGATGGCCCGGGGCTGCTTCGTGAATCGATAAAGTTTCGAGTAAAAATTTAGGCTGCGCTTTTAAGTTATAAGCATTGATATAAAAAATACCAGGGCGAGAGCCATCAGGCGCCGGAGATGCGTATGAAGCACCTGCTGCAGACTGCGCTCTGTATGCTTCAACAGCTTTTACAACATAAGGTGCTTTGGGTGCGATGTTAAAAAGCAGAGGCAAACGCGCGTCTATTTTTTTCTTAACGTTTTCATATGCCGCAATTAACTCCTCGGGCGTGTCGTAGTAAAATTCATCTGAATCGCGTAAATGGTCAAAAAATTCTGATAACTCACCTTTAAAGCCCACGGTTTCTTTTACTTTTTTCATTTCGCTTAAAATACGCGACACTTCACTTAAACCAATGTCATGAATTTCATCTGCAGATAAGCTAAGCGTCGTGTTTTTCTTAATTTGGTATTCGTACCATGCTTTACCGTTTGGTAAGTCACTATAACCAACGCTTTCTCGGCTATTTGCAATATACTGATTAGCTAGAAAGTCACTCATGCTTTTATAAGCTGGTACTAAGTGCTTCATAATCAATTCACGATACTGTGCTGTAACTTTTTGCTTTTGCTGTGCGCTAAACGAGTCTGGTAATTTTTTAATTGGTCCCCAAAATAGTGAGTCTTCGGCATTTTTAACTACATGAGCTGCAAATTGTGGCTGCAGTTTTTCAGCAAGTGGTTTTGGTAACGTAATACCTAGTTTAATGCCTTGCGCCATTGAACGCTCTACACTGGCAAGCCACTTTACAAAACCTTCGCTGCGCGAGATAAAAGCCGTGTAATCTTCAGCGGTATTAAACGGCTGAGCACTTTGACCTGAACCAAAACCTGCAAAGGTGTTATGCGCCCCCGCCATTTGGTTAATTGGTAGTAAATAATCAGGAAACTGCATGCCTTCTAATTTAAGTGCAAGGTCGCGCTCTAATATTTCAAAACTTAAAAGCGACTGCCCTGTTAACTGTGCTTTATCTATAAAGTTTAAACGCTGTTGATATTTTTTATAAAAAGCCGCTTTTTTAGCTCTATTTTCTTTTGAAATCTCAGGCGTAAATTGATCGTTAAACTCGTTACGACCATTATAAGTTGCGCTGATGGGGCTATATGTAAGCGATTCATCGTAATACTGTGCAACAAGTACATCGAGCTGTTGCTCTGCCGAAAGCTCTGAAACAATACCTGCCGATGCGTTAACGGTGTTTAACTGCGCACTGGTATTAGTGTGTGTACTAAGCTCAGTATTCATACAGCCACTTAAAGCAAACATAACGCCACTGGCAACTAATGCTAATTTAATTGATTTCATGATAATCCTTTTTAATATCGTTTTTTGATTATGCGCATTAAGCCTTACTTAATAAAGTAATTACGATAGATTGCGTTCATCGTATTAAATTTGCACTTTTATCTGAGCTTGTTACATTTCTATTAATTCAAATATGATTTAAAAGAAAAATAAAATGAAAAAACAACTACTCAGCACCTCTATTGCCTTACTTTGTTTAACTACTTTTAATGCCCATGCCGTTACATACCTATCGGCTAAAGCCATGGTTAATGTGGAAGATGGCAAACTCATTAAATCGCCCTTGATTACTATTGATGATGGCGTAATTACAAACATCGAACAAAATAAAAAACCAACGCTGACTAAAGATGATAAACATATTCAACTACTTGATTTAACCCTTATGCCAGGTTTAATGGATATGCATGTGCATTTAACAAGCGACCCTACGGTTCCACGCAGTGAACGTTTAGGCCAGTCAGTTCCTAGAATGGCAATTAAAGCGGCTCATTTTGCTAAAAGAACCTTAGAAGCCGGATTTACAACAGTTCGTAATGTTGGCGCAGAAGGTTACAGCGTTATAGCGGTGCGTGACGGCATAAATGCGGGTGACATAGTTGGCCCTCGTATTTGGGCTGCGGGGCCATCACTCGGAATTACCGGCGGGCACTGTGATAACAACCGATTACCTCCTGAGCTAAAATATACTTCAAGTGGCGTCGCAGACGGTCCATGGGCTGCGCGTATAAAAGTACGCGAAAACATTAAATACGGGGCAAACGCTATTAAGTTTTGCGCCACAGGTGGAGTATTTTCAAAAGGGACTAAAGTAGGTGCACAGCAGTATTCTTTTGAAGAAATGAAAGCCATCGTTGATGAAGCCCATATGCGAGATTTACCTGTTGCAGCTCATGCACACGGTACAAGCGGGATTAAAACAGCCATTAAAGCAGGTGTTGATAGCGTAGAGCACGCCAGCTTTTTAGATGACGAAGCCATAGCCCTTGCCAAAGAGCATGGAACTTGGCTTTCTATGGATATTTATAACACCGAATACACTTTGACTTATGGCGAGCAAAATGGTGTTGACGAAGAAAATCTAAATAAAGAACGCCAAGTATCAAAAAGGCAACGTGATAGCTTTAGCCGTGCTGTAAAAGCGGGTGTGAAAATGGTCTTTGGAACGGATGCAGCAATTTACCCGCACGGAGATAATGCAAAACAGTTTAGCCGCATGGTTGAATTTGGCATGACAGAACTACAAGCCATTCAAGCATCCACAATTAATAGCGCTAAGTTATTAAAAATGGATACTCAGTTAGGACAAATTAAAACCGGATTTGCTGCTGATATAATTGCTGTAAAAGCAAACCCTCTTAAAAACATTAAAACCTTAGAGTCAGTACCCTTCGTAATGAAAGCAGGTGTTGTTTATAAAAACCAATTGTAAATACACGCTATTAAGGCTGAGCTTACTTAGCCTTAATAAACCCCTCACCCATCTCAAACATCCTATAAAAGGTACAACGTACCTTTTATAGGCGTAACTTTGTTTATTAATTATCCGAACAGTTTTATTTAATCAAATAAAATGAACTTTCTATTCACTTTAAAAACAATAACCATTATCATTCGCGCAAATTCAATAACGCGAATAGTTATCACTCTATGAAAACGTTTAAGTACTCTCTTATTACTCTTGCTTGTTTAAATGCAAATATGGCATTTGCCCAAAATACAAAAGTTGATGCTGATATTGAACGCATCAGCGTATACGAAAAACAAAACCGCGTGGTGATGAGCTCAGGTCTTGCTACTAAATCAGACATGTCTTTAATGGAAACACCTGCACCGGTTGTGATTATTGACCGTGAACTTATTGAATCTCAAGGTGTAGATAGCCTACAAGATTTAGTTAGAAACGTAAGTGGTTTAACACAAGCAGGTAATAACTACGGTATTGGTGATAACTTAGTAATTCGTGGTTTAGATGCAAACTACACCTACGATGGTATGTATGGTGGTGCAGGCCTGGGTAATACATTCAACCCAACTCGTTCACTTACAAATGTTGAATCTGTTGAGGTTTTAAAAGGCCCAGCAACAGGTTTATATGGCATTGGTAGTGCGGGTGGCGTAATTAACCTAATTGAGAAAAAGCCAGAGTTTGAAGAGAAACACAAAGTATCGGCTGAGCTTGGCCAGTGGGATAGCTATTCATTATCGTTTGATAGCACTAACGCTATAACAGATGACTTGGCCTATCGTGTAATGGCTAAAACAGCGTCAAGTGACGGCTTTCGCGATTTAAAAGAAGATCGCGACGAAATTTATACCTCGCTTAAATACGTACTAAACGACAGACAAAACATCATGCTTTCGGCAGCCTATATAAAAGATGAAATAGCGGTTGATTCTATTGGCCACCCTATTCGTATTTACAATGCAGAAACTGCAAATGGTTTAAGCGCGGGTGAAGTAACCGGTGCCGATTTAGTAAACGATCCGACAGGAAGCGGCGTACAGTTAAGTGATGCACAACGCGACCAACTTGCTAATTCGCTATCTGCATCTGATGGATTAACACCTTATAGCTTTGGCACAAATGGTATTATTTCACCAATGGCTGATGCTAACGAAGGTGAAGAACTGCGTTTTAAATTAACGCATAACTATTACATTACTGACGATTTGTTTTTAAACCAGCAGCTACAGTACCGTAACTACACATCAAGTTTTGCGCGCCAAACAGGTGCTTATAACTACGTTTATTCTACTCGTGATGGGATTATTAATAACGACCCTCGTGCTCCATTAGTTGAAGACGGTGTACTTTACCCGTATGCAGCACGTCGCCAAGAATACCGCCAAGTAGAAGCAGATGAAAAATCATGGCAGTACTTTTTAGATTTACGTTATGACTTTATGTTAGGCGACGTAGATAACGAATTACTTGTTAACGCCAACTACGAAGATAGAGATATTCGTTTTAAACAATTCTCAATATGGGATCAAGATTACGTACTCACAAACAATGATGGTGATGTAACGTACCAAGGTTCATTGCCGTATATTTACGATATAAGAGAACCAAATTGGCCATCTGGCAGCTTTGATGACTTCGATCCACTTAAAACCAGCGACTACAATAAAAAAGTACAAGCATGGGGCTTAGGCATTCAACATGTTGGTTATCTTACTGAAGAGCTTACAACGCGTATTGGTGTAGCATATAACCGAATTGAGCAAACTTACGAGCACTTTGGTGTAGATGAGCGCTATAGCTCAAGCCGTGCAGAGCCAACACCTGAAGCGAGTACATCAGATTCTGGCTTAACGTATAACCTGGGTGCGACGTATCAGCCATCTGAAGATTTATCTGTATTTGTAAATCATTCAAAAGGTCGAACGGCGTATAGTGTATTAGGCTCAGTTGCGGGTAATGAAGCAGACAGAGAAGATTCTGAATCAATGAGTAACGATTTAGGTTTTAGATTTAAAGCGTTTGATGATCAACTACTAGCTTCTGTTGTTATATTCGAAAGCTCTCGTACTAATTTAGAATACGCAAATCCGCTTTATGACGCTTTAACATCAGGCTCAAATGTACCTGAAAGCTATTATGATGGTAAAGAAGAAACAACAGGTATTGAACTTGATTTAAACGCTTACTTAAATGATAAATGGAAAGTAAACGTAAACGGTATTTATCAAGATGCACGTGACAAAAGCAATCCTAACAGCAGCAGTTATGACACACGCCAAAAAGGTGTGCCTTACGTAACAGCAAGCACGTGGGTAACTTATTACGCAGATATGTTTAACTTACCTGAAGCTGTAAATATAAGTGGTGGTATTACATTTGTAGATAACAGAAGTACTAATTCAAGTTCGTTCTCGATTCCTGATGGTTACGTACCAAGTTACACGATTTACGATACAGCGGTATCGTATACAACTGATAAATGGCATATGCAGTTAAACTTAAATAACTTGTTTAACAAAAAATATTACTCAAAAGCAATGTTTTTAGGTGGCATGCCAGGCGAAGAGCGTAATGCAAAACTAAGTTTTAGTTACACACTTTAATTGGTTTAGAATTTAAAAAGCACGGTTTTCTAATTTAGAAGCCGTGCTTTTTTTGTGTTTTATAAACGCTTAATCTAAATTAAATAGTAACCACTATGCGACCGTTAATTTCACCTTTGAGCATATCATCAAAAATCTCGTTAATGTCCTCTAAGCGTTTTTCTTCAATAATCGCTTTTACTTTACCTTGCGCTGCAAATTCCAAGCATTCCTGCAAATCTTTACGTGTACCAACAATAGAGCCCACTACTGACACGCCATTAAGCACAGTATCAAAAATAGGAAGTGGCATATCCTCTGGAGGTAATCCCACTAATACACATTTACCGCCACGGCGTACACTTTTATAAGCTTGTTCAAACCCAGCTTTAGATACCGCAGTACACACAACGCCATGCGCGCCACCTACTTGTTCAAAAATAGCTTCGCTAGGAACAACTTCTTTAAAGTCGAGTGTTATATCTGCGCCAAGCTCTTTAGCAAGCGCGAGTTTTTCTTTACCTGTATCAACAGCTATTACATTAAAACCCATTGCTTTAGCGTACTGTACTGCTAAATGACCAAGGCCACCTACACCAACAATAGCAACCCACTGCCCAGGTTTAGCACCGGATACTTTTAATGCTTTATAGGTTGTAACACCTGCACAAAATAATGGAGCAGCTTCAGAAAAGCCTAATCCCTCAGGTATTTTTACAACATAATCACCATGCGCTAAACAATATTCAGCATAACTACCATCAATAGAATAACCCGTATTATGCTGCGATAAACACAGTGTTTCTTTGCCATCTAAGCAAAACTCACAGTGCCCACATGCACTATAGAGCCAAGGAATACCCACTCTATCGCCAACTTCTAAGTGCTTAATGTTGCTTCCAACTTTATCAATAACACCAACTCCTTCATGCCCTGGAACTAATGGCATTTTTGGCTTTACCGGCCAATCACCATGACAGGCATGTAAATCGGTGTGGCAAACGCCACAAGCGGCTATTTTTACTAAAACGTCGTTTATTCCAACCTCAGGAATTGGCAGATCTGTTATTTGTAATTTACCTTTGTATTCATTATTAATTGCAGCTTTCATAGTCATTCCATCGTATGTGAAAAAAATTAAAAATAAGGATTTATTTACGTATTGTTGTGTACAACATATCCCAATATAGATGTATAAATATTAATCTAAATCATACTTTAGTCGTTAAAATCAATTTATAAAATGGCTAAGAACTTGCTATCCAAAATGAGCGTGCTAGCATTTACTTTCTGAAATTACTGAAAGTTACTAAGCTATGAGTTTATCCGAAAAGAATTTTGCCTTTGTAATGCATTGTGGTGAGATGGGCAGCCGCTGGGGATTCAATCGTACGATTGGGCAAATGTGTGGTTTGCTGATTATTACTAAAAATCCAATGACAGCCAATGAGATTGCAGATGCGCTTAGTATTTCTCGCGGTAATGTAAGCATGGGTATTAAAGAGTTGCAATCGTGGCAATTAATTAAAGTGCAGCATATTCCTGGCGATCGAAAAGAGTACTACGCCCCTGCTGGCGATATTTGGGATATGGCAAATCGCGTATTTGAAGAACGTAAAAAGCGCGAAATTGAGCCCACCTTAACATTACTACGCGATAACTTATTAGACGAAGCCAGTAACGACGATGAGCTTTATGCACAAAAACAAATGGGGGAAATTCACAACCTACTTGAAACTGTCACTAAATGGTCATCAGAGCTGCAACGTTTAACGCCAGAGCAACTTAATAAGCTGATGAAGCTAGGTTCTGGAATTGGTAAAGTTATTGACTTAAAAGATAAGATATTCAAAAAAGAATAAAGCCGCAATTGCGGCTTTATTTATATGTATATTTTAATAATTAGATTTTTGGATAACCAATTCTATCCGACAAGTAACCTACGCTAGTAGCAAAGTAATACGAGCGATTCCAATGCATAAACACTTTGTAGTTATCGTACGCTAAGTACATACGGCCATTTATATCATCAGGCATAACCAGCGCAGCACGTACGTCTACATTAGGTAAATCAGAGCCATCAGCTTTACGAACACCCAGTGCTTGCCAATCAGCTAATGAGCGCTCAGAATCATTCCAATATTCTAGCCACTGCTTGCGCGTTTTTGTACCACGCACTAAAACGTATTTACTATCAAAGTTTTCAGGTAACTGTACTTGGCGACCCCACGTAAGAGAGTCGTTCCAGCCTTCTTGCTTTAAATAGTTAGCAATTGAAGCAAAAGCATCTTCCTTTGTGGTCCAAATATCTTTACGGCCATCATTATTGTAATCAACCGCGTAAGCATTAAATGAAGTTGGCATAAATTGCGTTTGCCCCATTGCGCCTGCCCATGAGCCTTTAAATTTATCAAGCGTGATATGGCCCGATTTTAAAATGTCGAGTGCAGCCCAAAGTTGGCGCTTATAAAGCGCTTCTCGGCGTCCATCAAAAGCAAGCGTTACTAACGATGCGATAACATTATGGCCACCTTGAATGGCGCCAAAATTACTTTCAAGTCCCCACAAGGCCACTATAAAGCGTGCTTGTACGCCAAACTCTTTCGCTACTTTTTCAAGTACATCTTTGTTTTCTGCATAAAGCTTGCGTGCGCGGTCTATTTTCCACTGTGGTACACGTTTTGGTAAATACGTTTCGAGGGTTTCTTTTACTTCTGGCTGGTTTTTATCAGCCGAAACCACTTTTTCTTTATATGTTGCTGTTGCAAAAGCATCATCAATAAGTTTGGCTTCGTAACCTTTTGAGATGGCTTCTTGCTTTAAATTTGCTAAATAATCTTGAAATTCGGCCTGTGTTTTTGCCATCACAGATGAGCTTAAACATACACCACATAATATAACGATAAGTTTTTTAATCACTATCAACTCCATTTTCTTTTCGTAACTGACTTAGCAAATTTTGTTCCGGTGGAGGAAGTTGTAAATAATAACCCTGATCACTTAGTGCACCTTTTACTGCTTCTAAATCAGACCCACCTAAATGCTCACGTTTTGCTAAGTTGATGATCATCACATAAAGAGGTTGACCAAACATAGCCATTAAAGGTTCCGGAACTTTGTCAAAATCATCTCTTTTTTCAACAAATAAGAACGTATCCGCTTTTTTCTTACTTTTATATACTGCAGTGAGCATTATGACCCTATAAATTCTTGCTTAACAATGCCGCACACTATAACATGAGAGTAATAATAAGTTAGAAAAATTAGATTAGAAATTTCAATAAAGGCCCTATTCAGCCTACGTTTATCTAAAATTAATTTCTAATCAGACAATTCAATTGAGCGTGTATGTCGGACCAAATTTTTGAGTTAAAAGGGAATCTTTTTACGTTATCAGTTTTACATCTTTATAGTACTGATATAAACCTTTTAGCAGAACAACTATATATAAAAATAGCCCAGGCCCCTAAGTTTTTTGAGGGTGCTCCTATTGTTGTTAATTTAATTGAAATTAAAAACAGTTCACTTGATTTTGTACACTTAAAGTCATTAATCGAGCGTATGAGCTTTAACGCTGTTGGTGTATGTAATGGCTCAGATGAGCAACATACACAAGCTAAAGCTGCTGGCTTATCTGTTTTGAATTATTCACAAGACGTCAAGAGCGAACCTGTTAAACAAGAGGCTAATACGTCGATTGTAGAAAAAACAGTGCATTTACCAGCGCAAATTATTAGCGGTACAGTTCGCTCTGGACAACAAGTGTATGCAAAAGATAGAGATTTGATAGTACTTGGCGCGGTTAGTCATGGTGCTGAAGTTATTGCCGATGGAAATGTGCATATTTATGGCACGCTACGCGGTCGCGCTATTGCAGGCGCAAAAGGTTTTAAAGAAGCACACATTTTTTGCCAAAAACTTGAGGCCGAGCTGGTTTCAATAGATGGTAACTACTGGATCAGTGATTCACTACAAGGTGAACATTGGGGAAATGCAGTGCAAATACAACAAAAAGACGAATCATTAGAAATTTCAGCTTTGGTTAAAGGATAAATCTCATGGCAAAAGTAATTGTCGTTACCTCAGGTAAAGGCGGTGTTGGTAAAACAACATCAAGTGCTGCAATTGGCACAGGCTTAGCGTTAAAAGGCTATAAAACAGTTATTATCGACTTTGATATTGGTTTACGTAACTTAGATTTAATTATGGGTTGTGAACGCCGTGTTGTTTATGACTTTGTAAACGTAATTAATGGTGAGGCAAACCTTAACCAGGCGCTTATTAAAGATAAACGTGTAGATAAATTATTTTTACTACCCGCTTCACAAACTCGTGATAAAGACGCATTAACTCGTGAAGGTGTTGAACGCGTATTAAACGAATTAAAAGAAGACTTTGATTACATTGTGTGTGATTCACCAGCAGGTATTGAAGCTGGCGCTATGATGGCAATGTACTTTGCTGATGAAGCAATTGTTACAACAAATCCAGAAGTGTCGTCAGTTCGAGATTCAGATCGTATTTTAGGTATTTTACACAGCAAATCAAAACGTGCTGAAGAAGGCCTAGAAAACATTAAAGAACACTTACTATTAACACGCTATAATCCTAGTCGTGTTGAAAAAGGTGAAATGCTATCGGTAGAAGATGTGCAAGATATTCTGTCAATCCCACTATTAGGTGTTATTCCTGAATCGCAAGCGGTATTAAGTGCTTCAAACTCAGGCCAACCTGTTATATTGGATACAGAATCTGATGCAGGCCAAGCTTATTCTGATGCAATTAACCGCTTACTAGGTGAAACCGTCGATTTTCGCTTCTTAGACGTTGAGAAAAAAGGCTTATTTAAACGGATTTTTGGAGGTTAACGTGTCTTTACTTGACTACTTCCGCTCAGAAAAGAAAAACAGTGCGTCACTAGCAAAAGAGCGATTGCAGATCATTGTCGCGCACGAGCGTTCTCAACGAGGAACGCCGGATTACTTACCACAATTAAAACAAGACATTTTAGATGTGATCCGTAAATACGTGAACGTAAGTACCGATGCAGTTCAGGTTCAGTTTGATCAGAACGAAGACGATTTAGCCGTACTTGAGCTAAACGTTACGCTACCTGATGAAGAAAAGAAGTAATTGAAGAAAGGGCGCTTTATAAGCGCCCTCTTTATTTTCGCAATAACTTTCTAAATATCTAGTCTTAAGTATCCCATTCTTTTAAAGCGTCTTTAACGTAGGTATATCGCCAAGAGCTCAGTAAGTCAGGCTTTATATGACTCTGTTTTTGCTCATTAGTTAGCTTCCAATTCCAACTAATCAGTTGATTAACTTGCTTTTTAGAGGCCATAACGTCTTCTGGTATATTGTGCTCTTTAGCTACTTTAGTGATTTTTTGTTTTATATCTTTTGCTACTTTTTTATAAGTAGGAAAATCAATTAAGCGCTTAAGTACATCAGGGTGCTGAGCATCTGGAACTTCTTTGGCAGCTTCAATACACTTTATTATATCGACACCAGAGCGATTAACTTCAATAGCTTCAACACCTGGAATTTGACGTAGAGCGTTTAAACTTGAAGGACCACGTTTGGCAATTTCAGTCATGTTATGTTCTTTTAACACAAAATTAAGCGCCAAATTTTTCTTGATAGCTTTATTTCTTCGCCATACAGCAAGCTCTTTTAACACCGCCAGTTCGTGCGGTTTAAGTTGCCATGCATTTTTAATATCTTTATATAAAAGTTCGTCAGGTGTTTGAAATGCACGTTTTTTGGCAATCAATTCACTTTCGTTTATTACAATGTCAAAGAAGCCAGCGGCATTAATGCGATCAATAATCAGCTCAAAACACGGTAATAAGTAAAAAGTATCAGCAGCCGCGTAGTCTAATTGTTTTTTAGTTAACGGGCGTTGCAGCCAGTTAGTGCGTGACTCGCTTTTATCTATTTCAATACCTTGCAGCTCTTTTACCATAAGAGCAAAACCCATACAGTTACCTTCACCGAGTAGCTGCAACGCAAATTGTGTATCAAATAATGGGGCTGGGACAAAGCCTGCGTACTTTTGAAAAACTTCAATATCTTCTGAAGGAGAATGCAGTACTTTTAAAACTGCAGGATCTTTAAGTATTTCCCAAAAATCAAATAGTGAAAGTTCCGCTAATGGGTCAATAAGCGCTAAATGCTCACCATCAAAAACTTGGATAAGTGCAACTTCTGGATACAAAGTACGACGACGCATAAACTCAGTATCAATAGCTAAAATAGGTTTATTTTTTATTTGTTCAACAAAAGTGTTCAGTTGATTTTGGGTTTCGATCAATTGGTATTGCACTTAATCTCCTACAATAAAAAAGCCGACATATGTCGGCTTTTTTATAGGTTGCTAATCTTTCAAGGCTCTTCGGAGTATCTTACCTACGTTAGTTTTAGGTAACTCATCCCTAAACTCTACCAGCTTGGGGACCTTGTAATTAGTTAAATTATCACGACAGTGACTTATTATATCTTTTTCAGTTAAAGAAGGGTCTTTTTTCACAACAAAAACTTTAACTTGTTCACCACTTACATCGTGAGGAATACCGATAGCAGCTACTTCAAGCACACCTTCGTGCATAGCCACTACTTCTTCAATCTCATTAGGGAAAACATTAAAGCCAGATACGATGATCATGTCTTTTTTACGATCTACAATAAAGAAGAAACCTTCGTCATCATAAGTCGCAATATCACCTGTAGCAAACCAGCCGTCTTTTAAACATTCAGCGGTTGCATCTGGTCGTTTGTAATAACCAACCATGACTTGCGGGCCTTTAACACAAAGCTCGCCAGGTTCACCTTTAGCGGCTTCTTCGCCGTTATCTAAAACCAATTTAATATCAGTGTTAGGCGCTGGTAAACCAATAGAGCCATTATATGCTTTCAAATCAAAAGGACTAATAGTAACTAAAGGAGAACATTCTGTAAGGCCATAACCTTCCATTAATTTTGAGCCAGTCACTTTTTGCCATTTTTCAGCAACAGGACGTTGAACGGCCATACCGCCGCCTAAAGACATTTTTAAATGACTAAAATCAAGTTCAGCAAAACCTGGTGTGTTTAATAAACCGTTAAATAATGTATTAACACCGGTAATAGCTGTGAAATTATGTTGACCCAACTCTTTAACAAACCCAGGCATATCTCGTGGGTTTGTAATTAATATATTTAAACCACCGTACTTCATAAATGTTAGGCAGTTAGCTGTTAAGGCAAATATATGATAAAGCGGTAAAGCAGTCACAACCACTTCTTCACCACGGTTTAACACTTTGTCTAAACAACCTGAAACTTGTTCAAGGTTACCAACCATGTTGCCATGGCTCAGCATTGCCCCTTTAGATACACCTGTTGTGCCGCCGGTGTACTGTAAAAATGCAAGATCAGACAAGCTCATTTCAGGGCGCGTATATTTAGCTTCATCTGCAGCTAAAACGTCTGAAAATTTAATTGTGTTAGGCAAGTTGAACTTTGGCACCATTTTTTTAATGTGCTTCACAACAAAGTTAACGACATGCTTTTTAAGCCCGCCAACCATATCGCCTACTTGCGTAACCACGATATGTTTAACATCAGTATGAGCAAGTGACTTTTCAAGTGTGTCAGCAAAGTTTGCTAGGATGAAAATAGCCGTAGTGTCAGAGTCTTTTAGCTGATGCTCTAATTCACGTACTGTGTAAAGTGGGTTAACATTTACAACCACACAACCTGCACGCAAAACACCTAAAATTGTGACTGGTGTTTGTAGTAAATTAGGCATCATTACGGCAACTTTGTCGCCTTTTTTAAGACCCAAATCATTTTGAATATAGGAAGCAACTTTTTTTGTTGCTGTGTCTATTTCATCGTAAGACATCGTTTTACCCATATTCGTAAATGCAGGTAAATCGGTGTAGTCACTAAAACTTTTTTCGAACACTTCGAGTAACGAGTTGTAATGCTCAGGATCGATTGTTTCAGGCATACCCTCTGGGTAGCGCTTAAGCCAGATTTTTTCCACTCTTAGCCCCTGTTTATAATTATATTTTTATTAACCTTAATCTAAGTAAGGCGCTTTAACAATTGAGCAAATACTCTAATGCAGGAATAATCCCACATTTAACACAAACTTACAATTAACATGCACCATTTTGCAGCATAAAGTCTTGAATATGCTCAAAACAGTGTTCACTGCTTTGCATGTGGCAATGATGCCCACCATCTACATTAATGACCTTCAAGCTATTGTAATAACTAATATACTTTGCCAAATTTTGTTTTACAAACGAATAACCTTCGTTACCTAAAATTAATTGACATGGTGCAATTAAATCTTTTATTGCACCAATACATTGCGCCTCATCAAACCTAAAACCTGAGTGATTTTTGAGCTTTGGATCTGTTGTTAGCGCAAAACCATCTAAAACCTGTTTTATATTTCGCTGCATTAATAGCGTAATAAGCTCGCTATTTAAATCGGTTGTTTGAGCGCGTGCTTCATAAATAAGTTCTTTCGATTTATAAATTCTCGACTTTTTATTTTTTAAACGCGCTCTATTTAGTACCGCACTTTTAAACTGTTCACACACGCCTTCACTAGGGGTTGTAACACAACCAATTCCCTCAATAAAGGTAACAGACTTTACATAATCGCTAAAGCAGCTAGCAAAAAGACCTGCAACCATAGCTCCCATTGAATGACCTACTAAATGTACTTTTTTAACACCAAGCGCATTTATAAGTTGGTACACATCGTCAATATAATCAACAAAATAATAGTGTGCATCATCACTTCGCCAAGACGATAAACCGTGCCCAACAAAGTCAATGCAGTACCAAGTGTGTTTTGGGTTAACGTTGTTTAACATTGGCATAAAGCTATGGCAGTTGTCTAACCACCCATGCAACGCTATTACTATTTCGTTCCCTAAACCTACTTTTAAGCCATGAATATTTAAATTATTGGTTTCAATATTAAATGGCTGCACGGTAAGTCCTTTATTAATTTAGAGCATCATTATTTATAGCATACAAGTTGTCAGACCACTAACTTAGAAAATGGTGCCAAATTCACGATTTAATTATCTTCCTGGTATCAAATATAGCACTGAGTAGAAAACCAAACTCAATATTTTCAATAACTTAAAAATGGAGTAATAAGCAAAGTTTTTTTAACATATTAATTTTGAGTACCTTTTAAACAAATAAAAGGTGAGAGCACCATATATAGATAGCTTATAACTAGTATAATTTAAATAAATAGAACTAACAGCGTTAACTACAATTCTATGTATATAAAATCAAAGTATAAATTATAAATATCTCAGATATTCATTTATTTATCATCCTATCTGTATACAATATCAGCGGCTATTAAATAAGGTACACTCATAAGGTACAACCATGAAAAAACAGATCAGCTTATTGGCACTTTTATGCACCGCTTCTGGTGCCTACGCAGAATCAGCACCTAAAAATGTAATTTATATGATTGGTGACGGCATGGGTCCGGCTTACACCACGGCTTATCGCTATTTTAAAGATGACCCTGCAACAAAAGAAGTAGAAGGCACGGTTTTTGACACTATTTTAAAAGGCATGGCTCATACCTACCCTGACGACCATACTTATGTAACAGACAGTGCAGCGGGTGCTACAGCGCTTAGTAGCGGTCATAAAAGTTATAATGGCGCGGTTGGTGTAGATACAGACAAAAAACCAGTTAAAACTATGCTTGAAATAGCAAAAGAGCGTGGTATGACAACAGCGCTTGTTGTAACGTCACAAATAAACCATGCAACACCTGCTAGCTTTACAGCTCACAATGAATCTCGTTACAACTACGATGATATTGCCAACGATTATATTGATAATAAGATTGCTGGTAAATTACCCGTTGATTTAATGCTAGGTGGCGGTACTAAATATTTTATTCGAGATGACCGTAATTTAGTTGAAGAATTTAAAGCGGCAGGTTACCAATACGGTGACGATATTAATAATCTGGGCCAAATTACACAAATACCTGCCATAGGTTTGTATGCAAGCAAAGGCCTGCCATTTGCACTTGATATAAACCCAACTCGCCTTACTCAGTTAACATCTAAAGCGCTTGGTTTACTAGATAACCAGAACGAAGAAGGCTTTTTTGTGATGATTGAGGGCAGCCAAATTGATTGGTGTGGTCACTCTAACGATATAGCCTGTGCGATGGCAGAAATGGACGACTTTGCTAAATCAATCGAAAAAGCAAAAGCGTACGTTGATAAAAATAAAGACACGATACTTGTAGTTACAGCCGATCACTCAACGGGCGGTTTAACTATTGGTTCGCACGGCCAATTTAAATGGGAAACAGACGTAATTAAGGGTGTTAAGGCAACTGCTAGTAAGTTAACTGACAAACTTATGGAGTCTAAAGACTTAAAACCAGTATGGACTGCTAACACCAATATTGAATTTACAACCGAAAACCAAATCAAACTTGAGCAAGCTAAAAAAATGGGCGAAAAAGCGCTTAATTTAGCTGTTAAAAGTATTATTAGTGATGCGAGCTTTACTGGCTGGACAACCGGCGGACACACCGCTGTAGACGTTCAAGTATTTGCCTATGGCAAAGGCAGTGAGCAATTTATTGGCTCACAAAATAATACTGATATTGCCGATAAGCTAATTGGCTTTATTGAACAGTAATACCAATCCGCAATAATACTTAATCAATTTGAGGGGTTAAATCTGACGTTAACTACGTTAAAAATTTCTGATATCGAACAACTAAATAACGAAATTTTTGCCTTGTTATCGACACGATTTTCTTCCCTCAAAATAGATCACTTAATTAAGCTAATTGGTATAATTTCACCTCGTTTTTAACACAAAAAGCCCGAACACATGTTCGGGCTTTTTATTAAATTTTATAGCTGTATTTATGTAAAGTGCTTGAATGCGCTTTAAGCGTATATATCAACGCCTATTAAATTTTGTACTTCGGCTCTGCGTTCTAAATTGGCAAATTCAGTATAAGTAGAAATCGCTTTGCTTACTTGAGCCGTCGGTTGGTCGTAAATTGTTTGGCTGTATTCATTGCTTTTAGCACTGTTTTTAAACAGTTGATTAGCCAGTTCGACGCCCTCGACACTGCTTTTTACATAATCGGTATTCGTTTTTTGAGCAACCGGCTGGTCTAATAAACTCTGTGGTTTATTAGTAACAACTTTAGTAGGGCTAACCCTACCCGGAATATCTCCGGTAAAAAAACCTGAACCAATAGGCAGCGTCATTACGCGTCTCCAACCTTAATATTGCATAAAATTATGATTTAAAAACAACCAATTTGCAAATAATATGATTACTCACGTCCTGGTAGCTTTTTCCACGTTACCGTATCGCGCACATATTTAGGTTGAGCGTCACTCGCTTTTACAACGTCACCCGCTAAAAACGCGGCTTCAACATGCGCTAACATATAACGCGCATCAGGCAATGTAATATCAGTATTAATTGTCACGTTTTCAAAGTCATTAAGCGCATCAGGATAGGTTTTAAAGCCTGTGCCCACGGCTATAGATGGCTCAGTAGTCGCTATATAGTCATTGTTTAGTAAATCAGGTTTTATAACGCACTCTTGGTTAACTAAAAGCATTAGATTATTTTGCGCTTGGTAATGTGCAAAGTATATCTCCCCCATACGCGCATCTATGCTTGGATAAACACTAAGACTACCGTTTTGTTCAAACGCTTGTTGCGCCATAATAGCCAAAGTAGACACACCTACAAGCGGCAAGTTAGTTGAATACGCTAAACCTTGTGCTATTGCTACACTAATACGTACACCAGTAAAACTGCCCGGGCCTTGCCCAAAACCAATGACATCTAAGTCTTTTAATTTACAGTTTGCTTTAGTTAATAGCTCATCCACAAGTGGAAGTATTTTTTGGCTATGTTGCTGCGGACATTCTTCAAAATGATGAAATGTTTGGCCCTGAAAATGTAAAACAATTGAAAGTGCTTCAGTTGAAGCATCAAGGGCAAGAATATTACTTTTGATCATTTTATTACTCTAATTAATTTGTTTTAAAAATGTATTGGCATCTTCTAAGCTTCGCGTGCGGCGCATCGGCGGTAAGCTTTTTAAAAATACTTGGCCATATTGGCGTGTAACTAAGCGATTATCGCATATTACAAGTACGCCTTTGTCTTTACTATCTCGAATTAAACGCCCTACACCTTGTTTTAGCGCAATAACAGCCTGCGGTAATTGTATGTGTGAAAAAGGGTCTTTTCCCTGCATTTGGCAATCTTGCATTTTAGCTTGAAGCAATGGATCGTCAGGGGCCGCAAATGGCAATTTGTCTATAATAACACAGCTTAACGTGCTGCCGCGTACATCAACGCCTTCCCAAAATGAAGCCGTGCCCAGTAATACAGCATTACCATGGCGGGTAAATTTCTCTAAAATAATACGCTTAGACATTTGCCCCTGCATATAAACTGGGTAGTCAATTTGTGTGGTGAGCCCTTCGGCAACTAAGTGCATCATTCGATAGCTCGTAAATAACACAAAACAACGCCCTTGCGCTGACTTTATAAGCTCAAGTGTTAATTTTACAATCGCATGCGGCATATTATCAGCGTGCGATTCGGGTAAGTAACGCGGTAAACACAGCAGCGCCTGATTAGGGTAATCAAACGGGCTATCTACCATCATGCTTTGCTTTGGTTTTAAACCAAGGCTTGCATTAAAGTGCTCGAGTTTGTTATCAACCGAAAGTGTTGCTGATGTAAATACAAAGCCTGCCCCCGTGTCTTGCATCATTTGAGCAAATTTAGCTGATACATTTAATGGCGTTATATTAATCGTTAAATAACGGCGCGTTGTTTCATACCAGTAACTAAAGCCAGTTTGAGCAGTATCAAAAACCCGCTCTAACTGCCCTTTAAACGCAAGTGCACGCTCAAACGGATGCTCAATTTTGTCGCTTCTATCTAGGCAAAGTTTAAGTACTTGATAAACAAAATCTAAATCACTAATGACGCGGTGGAGCGCCGAACATATTTGTTTATCACTTAGCTTTTCTCGCCAATCGCCTCTACTGCCATCAACACCAAACTGCAATCGTAAATCAGCAACGCTCGTCTCAAGCTTATTTAAACTTTTACCAAGTTGCAGCATATCGGGTATTTCAGCTCTATAAATAGCACGTAAATCATTAATTAAATCCACCAGCTTTTTAGTGCTTACACTCTCACCAAAATAATCACTGGCTATTTCACTTAACTGATGCGCTTCATCAAATATATATGCGTCGGCTTTTGGCATAAGCTCAGCAAAGCCACTTTCTTTTACGGCCATATCAGCAAAAAATAAATGATGGTTAATAACAACCACATCGGCATCGGCCGCAGTTAGACGTGCTTTGCGTATATAGCAGCTTTGAAAATCTGGGCATTCTTTGCCTAAGCAGTTATCAGCTGTTGAATTTACATAAGGCAGTACTTTGGCATCATCCTCTATACCAATACAATCGGCTAAATCGCCCGATTGCGTTTCACTGGCAAACTTAGCCACCATAGCTAGTTGATGCATTACGTCGGAGTCATCAGTAGGCACATGTGCAACATGCTGATTAAGTCGATAGGTACATAAGTAATTGGCACGCCCTTTTAATAAGGCGGTTTTTTTAGAAGCACCAAGCGCTTTCACTAATTGAGGTAAATCGCGGTGATATAACTGTTCTTGTAAAGCTTTAGAACCAGTCGATATTATCGTTCGGCCTTTTGATTTAAGTGCAGGGGCTAAATATGCAAATGTTTTACCAGTACCCGTGCCTGCTTCAACAACTAATTGCGAACTGTTTTTTAATGCATCTGCAACAGCTACTGCCATATCAATTTGTGGTTGGCGAGGCGTATATCCATCTAACGATGACGCCAAAGGCCCGGTTGCACTAAACAGCTGTTTGATAATACCAATCACTTTAAAATAAATAATAGCGGGATTTTACGTAAGCAAAGCATTTAGGGCAAGTAATTACAAAATCGACTTTTATTTTATGATGCAACACACGTTTCAATAATGTGATTAACCACTAAAGTTTACAACAAACACTGTATTTATAACGTACATTTAATTTAATAATGACAATATTTACAAAGCCACATTTCCTATTAACTCTTACTAAAAACAATCCGTATTAAAAGCTATATTTAGGCATAAATACTGTGACTCTCAAATATTACAGGAGTAACATACGCGGGTTTATAATCCTCCTTTTTGTGTGTCGTTTAAAAAATAGTTAAGGTTAATCAATGAATGCTTGGTACCTCATTTGTTTTCTCTCTGCAATTGCAATTTTTATAGCCTTTGCAAACCAGTACATCCTCAAAATGCAAACTACTATTGCCATTACTACCGGCTCTGTGGTTATTTCTTTATTACTGATTATTGCAGTAAAATTATTAGGCGATCAGAACGCATTAGCAATGACCCAAATTGTTTCCAGTATTGACTTTAACGAGTTACTACTTAAAGGCATGTTGGGGTTTTTACTTTATGCGGGTGCGCTCGAAATAAACCTACTTGCCCTGCGTAAGCAGCGGTGGGAAATTACTGCTCTGGTATTGTTTTCAACTATTGCTTCCACATTTATTGTGGGTTATTTAAGCTTTTATTTATTTTCAGTTTTTGGTTTTGATGTCCCTTTTATTTATTGTTTACTGTTTGGCGCGCTTATTAGCCCAACCGACCCTATTGCTGTACTTGCTATTATTAAACAAATGCGAGCACCAGAAGGTATATCGGTTCAAGTTGAAGGTGAGTCGCTATTTAACGATGGTATTGGTTTAGTAATATTTACCACTATATTTTCTGTTGCTTTTTATGGCACAGATGCACAATTTGGTGACATAGCAGAGCTATTTTTTGTAGATGCAATAGGGGGTATTGCATTTGGTTTAGTGATTGCATTAGTTGGCCATTTTTTAATTATTAATAGCCGCGATGTAAACATTCGCTTATTAATTACTTTAACTATCCCAACAGCAGGTTTTGCTGCTGCAAATATTTGGGAAATATCTGGCGCACTTGCCATGGTAACCAGTGGCATATTAATGGGTAATATTACCCGCACTAAAGCAACCGAGCGCACAGGGCCTGAAGATACCCGCTACGTAAAAGATTTTTGGCATGCAACCGACAGCTTTCTAAATGCTCTACTGTTTTTAATAATAGGTATGCTAATAGTCACTATGCCAATCACGCTTGGAGAAATTGGTTTAGGCTTATTAATGGTACCTGTTGTATTACTAGCACGCTTTATAAGTGTAGGCGCACCATTTGTAATTTTTAAACGCTTTAGAACTTACGATAAACACAGTGTTAAAATTTTGACCTGGGGTGGACTACGTGGTGGCCTTGCTCTGGCAATGGCGGCAGCAATCCCACGCGAGCAAGTTTTTGTAGGCGGTTCAGACCTACATAACCTAATCGTTATTGTTACTTACGTAGTGGTTATATTTTCTATTATTGTACAAGGCTTAACTATTTCGCCGCTTATTCAAAGTAGCATTAAGTCAGCTGAGCAAGCCAAGTAATAAATGCTTTGTCTGCAACACATTCAGTAACCAAGTTATTATAAAAATCACTTGGTTACTGTTACTCATGTGTTACAAAAACACTTTAAAGTTCTATAAATTGTTATCCTTTTTATTTATCTGCTTTGTTTAAATTAATCCGCTTGAAATGCAAATGAAAACAATTATAATTTTGACTTTTCCTCTACAGGGCTTTTCGATGTCCATAAATAATTCTCACATGTTTTTAAATTTTGTGTCTCTGAGCAAACGACAATTTCAATGTTTTTTTATGCTTTTTATAATGGTCATGGCAAGCTTTAGTGTTTCAGCCTCGCCTAATGAGCAAACAAAAATAAAACAAATTGCACAGCTTGCAGAGTATGTAGGTGTTGATTACGTGGCAGCTGTTGGGAATGGTGAAATACTTGATCCTGACGAATATCAAGAAATGACTGAATTTTCGAACGTCATTATTGACCAAGCTGGGCAGCTATCAAGCCAAACAAATGAGTTTGATACAGTAAAGGCATACGCTAAAGCACTGCATACAGCGATTGCTAATAAAGCGAGTGTTGTAGATGTACGTGCAGCAAGCTCAGCACTTCGTGAGTCACTACTTACCTTTATGCCACAACTATCGTTACCTACATCGCTACTTCCTGTTGAGCAAACCAAAGCGCTTTTTGCTGCTAACTGTTCAATGTGTCACGGCCCAAGTGGTCAAGGCGACGGCCCGCTTGCAAAAAACTTATCACCAGAGCCTACCAACTTTAGCGATGAAGAGCGCGCAACCAACCGCTCATTAATGGGCTTGTTTGACGCCGTAAGTAACGGCATTAACGACACACCAATGGTTGCCTTTACACAATTTAACGAACAACAACGTTGGTCTTTAGCTTTTTATGTAGGCAGCTTGGCATTTAAAGATGTTCAAAAACCACAAAATTTAGAGCAAAACATTACCGCTTCGCAGATTGTAAACCTAAACCCTGCACAATTATCGGCAGGTCAAAGTGAAACACAAGCACATTACGTTAAATGGCTTCGTGGTAATCCAGAGCAACTATTTACCGGTAAAAAGAATCCGATAACGGTTACTCGCACGCAGTTGCTTGCAGCGCAAGCCGCGCATGCTAAAGGCAATTACTCACAAGCAAGTGACTTAGCAATTAGTGCATACCTAGATGGCTTTGAGCTTGTTGAAAATAACTTAAATGCTTACGACGAAACTTTGCGTAAAAACATCGAAGTACAACTGATGAACCTGCGCCAAACATTTAAAAACGAAAAAGATACGGCCGTCGTTGCCGAAAAAGTAAATGCCGCACTAACCCAACTCGCTAAAGCAGATAGCATGCTAAACGAAACTAAGCTAACTGACGGTGCGCTACTTTCAGCAAGTTTAGTTATATTACTGCGAGAGGGCTTGGAAGCTCTACTTGTTATTATTGCCCTTATGACTGTGCTTATTAAAACTAAACGCAAAGATGCTCTAAAATATGTACATATTGGTTGGATAACAGCACTTATTGCTGGTGGTTTAACATGGGCTGCGGCGCAAACATTAATAGAAATAAGTGGTGCAAGTCGCGAAGTAATGGAAGGTGCTGGAGCATTGTTTGCCGCAGTAATTTTACTGTATGTTGGCGTATGGATGCACAGTAAAACCAGTGCGCAGCAATGGCAAAAATACATAAAAGACAATATAGATAAACGCCTTGAGTCGGGTACATTATGGGGTTTAGCAGGGCTTTCATTTATAGCCGTATACCGAGAAGTATTCGAAACCGTACTGTTCTATCAGTCTTTATTAACGCAAAGCTCGCCTGCCCAATATTCATCTATTGCATCGGGTTTTGCGATAGCTGTAGCAATACTGGCTATTATTACGTGGGTATTAATTAAGTACTCAATTAAATTACCGGTTGCTAAGTTTTTTGCAATTACCACTTACCTATTATTTGCACTCTCGTTTGTACTTATGGGCAAAGCCGTTATTGCATTACAAGAGGCCGACATAATAGGTATTGCGCCGCTACCAATGAGCTTTGATATTGCATGGCTTGGTATAAAGTCAACATGGCAAGGTATTGTGGCTCAAGTATGTGTGTTCGCTATATTTAGCTTTTATATATTTAAAAGCAAAAACCAAGAGTAATGCCTATCTGCTTAAGAGTTTAAGCTAATTGGCATAAGCAAAATACATAGTAAAAAGGCCCGCAAGGGCCTTTTTGAGTTAATTGCTTATGTATTTAGTAAAGTTGGTATTATCAAGCCCATGTATCTAAATGGGTGTTTTCGTCATCATCTAGGTTGGACTTTTTTTTACTATTTTGATCATCAAGCATATTGAGCTTTTTCTTTTTTTGTAACTCACGCCTTTTTTTATTCTCTAGTTCAACTTTTTCAGCGGCAGCCCCACTTTGCACACCCGCAATATGAAAAGCACTTTTTGACTCAACTTCTAGCCTAGTTATTCTTCCTAAATAAGGGATCATAATATCCATAAGTACTTCCTTATTTTTTCATTTTATTCATTAACCACTTGGTTTGAGTGATAAACAACCAATTATTGGCGAAAATTGCGCTTATTATCTTAATATTATCGACAGTTATAACATATGCTTTAATTAAGCTAAAAAAAACTTGCCATAATATAGCTGTTTATGTTTTTATGAATGCGAAATTTATTTAAACAGATAACAACTGAACGTTACTATATCAACGAGCAGTTACATAGGATAAAAAATGCGCTTAAACCTGACAACAGTACATCATCACCACCATTCACCGGAATAACCTGTCAGGTCTTTCGCTGAGAGGTTATTCCTAAAAGGAACCTCTGGCGATTCAAATAACATTGATTCATTTTCGCCCTGAGGTTCCCCTCGGGGTTTTTAGTTTTTAAATTAAAGGAAAATGAATAATGAACAACAGTAATCGTCTACGTATCGCCATCCAAAAAGGCGGCCGCCTATCTAAAGATTGTCAAGATCTGCTTAAACAGTTAGGTGTTAAACTTAACCTTCGTGAACAACGCTTAATTGCACACTCAACTAATATGCCAATTGACGTACTACGTGTGCGCGATGACGATATTCCGGGTTTAGTAATGGACGGTGTATGTGACTTAGGCATAGTTGGCGAAAACGTACTTGTAGAAGTTCAAGCAGAACGTGAACGACAAGGTGTTCCAAGTGAAGTAACCAAACTTTCAAAACTAGACTTTGGTTACTGTCGTCTTGCACTTGCATGGCCACAAGAGCTTGGCGCTCGCGATAAGAGCTGGTTTGAAGGCAAACGTATTGCGACTACCTACCCAGAAATCTTAACTCAGTGGTTAAAGCGCGAAGGTATTAACGCAAGTACAGTAATGCTTACGGGTTCTGTTGAAGTAGCACCGCGTGCGGGTTTATCTGATGCAATTTGTGATTTAGTATCTACTGGCGCAACACTTGAAGCTAACGGCTTGATTCAAGGCGAAACAATTTTAGAATCAAACGCGTGTTTAATTCAAAATAAAGATCTTCAAGATGCTGACAAACTAGCACTAATCAATAAGCTTATGCCGCGCCTACGTGGTGTTAGACAAGCTAAAGAAAGCAAATACATCATGCTACACGCACCAAAAAACAAACTTGATGAAATTTGTGAAATTTTACCAGGTTCTGGTCAACCTACTCTACTTGCCCTTGCTGGTAACGATGAATACGTAGCACTTCACATGGTAAGCAGCGAAACATTATTTTGGGAAACAATGGAGCAGTTAAAAGCCTTAGGCGCTAACTCTATTTTAGTTATGCCAATTGAAAAAATGATGGAGTAAGTGCCATGCTTCGTTGGAATGAGGAATCTTCACAAGTACAAGCAGCGGCGCTAATGCGCCCTGCAGTTTCTGCCAGTGCCAAGGTTGAAGCTATATGCAAAACTATTTTAGCTAACGTAAAAGAGCAAGGCGATGAAGCCTTACTTAGCATGGCTAAAGAGTTTGATAATAGATCTAACCCTCGCTTATGTGTTCCGCTTGATGAAATTAACGCATCAGAGCAAGCACTAAGTGCAGAGCTTAAATACGCAATTGATACCGCTTATGCAAACGTTAAACGTTTTCACGAAGCGCAATTGCCAAAAGATATTAAATTATCGACCCAACCAGGCGTTGTATGTGAACTGAAATATCAAGCCATCGAAGCAGTCGGTATTTATGTACCCGGTGGCAGTGCTCCACTGCCATCGTCGGTTATTATGCAGGGTGTATTAGCGCAGTTAAGCGGCGCAAAAACCGTTGTACTTGCTACACCAGTACAAGGTGATAAAGCGATTAACCCTGCTATTTTATATGCAGCTAAGTTATGTGGCATTACTACTTTGATAGAAAGTGGTGGCGCAGGCGCAATTGCAGCAATGGCTTATGGCACCGAATCGGTTCCTAAAGTGAACAAAATATTTGGCCCAGGTAATAGCTTTGTAACAATGGCTAAACAGCTCGTTGCGCAAACTATTCCAGGTATGGCAATTGATATGCCAGCAGGTCCGTCTGAAGTACTTGTTATTGCAGATGAACGTGCAAACCCAGAATTTATAGCCGCCGATTTACTCTCACAAGCAGAGCACGGTGCAGACTCGCAAGTTATTTTATTATGTAACAGCGAAAGTATAATAGAACAAACTCAGCAGGCACTTACACGCCAGTTGGCTAATTTGAGTCGCAAAGAAACAGCCGAGCAAGCGCTCGCTAATTCATCGCTTATTTTAGTTGATTCAATTGAGCAAGCATTTGATGTATCGGCGCAATACGGGCCAGAGCACTTAATTTTACAACTAGGCGATGCAACACCATACCTAGATAAGGTTAAAAATGCAGGCTCAGTATTTGTAGGTGACTACACGCCAGAATCTGCAGGCGATTACGCATCAGGTACTAACCACGTGTTACCAACATATGGTTACAGTGCAACATATTCTAGCTTAAACTTGCTTGATTTTTTTCGTACATACACAGTGCAAACAATTACTAAAAGTGGTTTAACACAGCTTTCAAAAGCTATTTTACCACTTGCAGATGCAGAAGGCCTTGATGCCCACGCTAATGCGGTTTCAATTCGTTTAGAGGCAATTAAAAATGAGCAATGAGAGCGCACAAGCGTCTAGCTTATTACCTAAGAATATTGCAGCCCTTGCTGCATACAGCTCTGCAAAAAGTGAAAAGCTAACCGGTACTACGTGGCTAAATGCTAACGAAAGCCCGTATGCTAAAAACCTTGAACTGAGTATTGAAGATTTAAATCGCTACCCTGATCCTCAACCGCAACTGGTTATTGACCGTTACGCCGCTTATACAGAGCTTGAAAGCGAAAATGTATTAATGACGCGCGGCGCAGATGAAGGCATTGAGCTTTTAGTGCGCACATACTGTGAGCCAGCCAAAGATAGTATTGCGCTATTTTTACCAACCTACGGTATGTACAAAGTAACCGCCGATACACACAACGTTGGTATTAACGCGCTTACCCAAGAATTATTATTAAGTGGCAGTGCTGACGAAATAGTTGCAGCTGTTGGCAGCTCAAAACTGGTATTTATTTGTAACCCAAATAATCCAACGGGCAGCCTAACACCACTTGATAAAGTAAAAGCGATTGCAACAGCACTTGCAGGTAAGGCACTGGTTATTGTTGACGAAGCCTATATAGAGTTTTGCCCAAAGCAAAGCGCGACTAAGCTTATTAATGAGTTTAGTAATGTAGTGGTTTTGCGTACGCTTTCTAAAGCCTTTGCGCTAGCGGGGCTCAGAACGGGCTTTACGCTTGCACAAGCGAGCGTACTAGCGCCAATTCGTAAAGTCATTGCGCCGTATCCGGTATCGGGCGTAGTAGCAAGTATTGCAGCGCAAGCAATTGCACCTGATGCAATTACATCAATGCGCCGCCAAGTTACTATTTTAAATAGCTTAAAAGCTAAGTTAGTGGATTGGCTAAACGCATCCCCTGCTGCATTAAAAATTCTCACTGGTGAAGGTAACTTTGTTACTTTAAAATTAGCCGATAAAAACTACTTTAAAATTGCACTTGAGCAAGGTTTGGTTATGCGCGCTTTTACGCTATACGGTGAAGACGACTGGCTACGAATTTCAATTGGCAGTGAACAAGAACTTGAACAAGTAAAAATTTGGTTAGATGGCTTACAAACGCCAGCTTCCACAGCATCTTTAGCAGGAAACGAAGTATCATGAGTAACCCCTATTTATTTATCGACCGCGACGGCACTATCATTGAAGAGCCAATTACCGACAAACAGGTAGATAGCCTTGAAAAGCTAGCATTTTTACCTGGTGTTATTCCTGCGTTGTTACAATTACAAGCTGCAGGTTACCGTTTAGTTATGGTATCTAACCAAGATGGTTTGGGCACAGATAGCTTCCCTACTGCTGATTTTGACATAGCACAAGACAAAATGATGGACATAATGCAAAGCCAAGGCATTAGCTTTGAGACCGTATTAATTTGCCCTCACTTTAACGAGCAAAACTGCGATTGCCGTAAACCTAAAACAGGCTTACTTACCGAGCTTATGCGCTCTGGCAAAGTAGACTTAGCGCGCTCTTTTGTTATTGGCGACCGAGAAACTGATATTGGCCTTGCTCAAAACCTATGTTGTGAAGGCATTTTATACGACGGCGATTGGAGTACGATAGTAACAAAATTGACCACTGCAAACCGCGAAGGTCGTGTTACACGAAACACTAAAGAAACCCAAATTGATGTAGCCATAAACTTAGATCAAACTAAAAATGGCAGCATAGACACCGGCCTTGGCTTTTTTGATCACATGCTTGATCAAATCCGCACGCACGCAAACATTGGTTTAAACATTAAAGCCAAAGGTGATTTACACATAGACGAGCACCACCTTGTTGAAGACATTGGTATTGCTTTAGGTGTCGCACTTAAACAAGCGCTTGGCACTAAATCACAAATTGCACGCTATGGTTTTGCTCTTCCTATGGATGAATGTAAAGCTGAAGCACAAATTGATTTATCAGGTCGTGCATCATTTGTATTAAACGCTAACTTTAGCCGCGAAAAAGCCGGTGATTTAGACGTACAAATGGTTGAGCACTTTTTCAAAAGCTTAAGTGATAACGCCGCCATTAGCCTTATTTTATCGGTAAGCGACGGGAACTGCCATCACCAAGTAGAAGGCTTATTTAAAGCGTTTTCACGTGCACTTCGCATGGCAGTAGCACAAGATACGACCCAACAAACAGCCAGCTCTAAGGGATGTTTATGATTGCCATAATTAATACCGGTTGTGCCAATATAAATTCAGTACGTTTTGCGTTTGAACGCTTAGGGCAAACGCCAACAGTAATTACTTCACCAGAGCAATTAGCGGGTTTTGAGCGCGCTATATTACCAGGTGTAGGTCATGCGTCGGTTGCTATGAAACGCCTAGTCGATAACGGCTGGCAACAAGCTATAAATGAATACCAGCGCCCGCTTATGGGTATTTGTTTAGGTATGCAGTTACTGTGCGAAAGCACCGAAGAAGGTAACGTACAGTGCCTAGGTAAAATACCAGGGCAAGTAAAAGCGCTTGATGTAGGCAATTTAACGTCGCCGCATATGGGTTGGAATAACTTAAGCGTTAATAAAGAGCATGCATTAACTAAAGGGCTGACGCTCGATGAGCAAGTGTATTTTGTTCACAGCTTTGCGCACACCGTAAACGACGCCACACTCGTGAGCGGCGAATATGGTCAAACCTTTTCAGCCATTGTTGCTAAAGACAATTACGCAGGCATGCAATTTCACCCAGAGCGCAGCGCAAAAGTTGGCGCACGTTTATTACAAAATTTTGTTGATTGGCAGTTATAAGCTGCCCATTAACTAACAAAAAAGAGATTATTTGTGATTATTCCAGCATTAGACGTATTACAAAATCAAATTGTGCGCTTGTATCAAGGTAAATACGACACAGCACAGTTTTACCCTTTCGAACTTGGCGCGCGTTTAAAAGAATACGCCGACAGCGGCGCAGGTAAACTACACCTTGTTGATTTAGAAGGTGCACGCGATCCAAGTAAAAAGCAGTGGAAACATATTCAAGCTGCAACCAAAGCACTTAACGTACCATATCAAGTGGGCGGCGGTATTCGCTCAGAACAAGATGTAAGTGATTGGCTTAAAGCCGGTGCAAACCAAGTTGTTATTGGTTCAATGGCAGTAGAAAAACGCGAACAAGTAAAAGCCTGGATTGAACAATTTGGCGCAGAGCACTTTGTAATTGCCCTTGATGTAAATAAAACAGCCACGGGCTGGGCACCTGCTACACACGGTTGGTTAAGTGAATCTGAATTTGGTTTACTTGAGCTGGTAGATTTTTACGTGGGCTTAGGTGTTATTGACTTTTTATGCACGGACATCAGTAAAGATGGCACCATGACGGGTCCATCGTTTGAGCTTTACGAAGATCTAACTCGCCACAACAGCACAATTAAAGTGCAAGCCTCAGGGGGCGTAAGCTCACTTGACGACATTAAAAAGCTTAAAGAGCTAGGTGTAGGCGGCGTTATTTTAGGTAAATCATTGCTTGATGGCGCATTTAGCGTTGAGGAGGCATTGGCATGTTATCAAAACGCATAATCCCATGTTTAGACGTTAAAGACGGCCAAGTAGTTAAAGGCGTTAAGTTTAAAGGTCATGAAGTTGTTGGCGACATTTTGACAATGGCTAAAGCCTACAGCGAAGCTGGCGCCGATGAACTGGTTTTTTACGAAATCAGTGCAAGCGTTGAAAAACGCCTACTTGATGTAAACTGGGTAGAAAGTATTGCACGCAATATCGATATTCCATTTTGTGTAGCCGGCGGTATTAAATCAGTAGCTGATGCAGCGCGTGTTTTAGAGCGCGGTGCTGACAAAATAAGCATTAACAGCCCTGCTATTGCGCGCCCTGAACTTATTAAAGAATTACACGATGAGTTTGGCAAGCAATGTGTTGTTGTTGGCATAGACAGCTTTTTTGATGAAACGACTGGTGAATATTTAGTTTACCAATTAACTGGCGATCCTAATGCATCAAGCCGTACGCGTTATAAAACACAAGAATGGGTTAAACGCGTACAAGACTTAGGCGCCGGCGAAATTGTATTAAACTGTATGAACCAAGATGGCGTTCGTAACGGTTACGACAACGAGCAACTCAGTAAAATTCGCGAGCTATGTAACATTCCTTTAATCGCCTCTGGCGGTGCGGGTAGCATGCAAGATTTTGTTGATGTATTTAAACAAAGCAAAGTAGATGGTGCATTAGCCGCCAGCGTTTTTCATAAAAATGTGATTAACATTGGCGAACTAAAACAATTTTTAACAGATAACCAAGTGGCAGCAAGATTATGCAAGTAACACAACAAAACCAAGCTCAAGTCGATTTCGCTAAAAGTGAAATGATCCCTGCTATTATTCAAGATGCCCGCTCTGGTGTTATTTTAATGCAAGGCTTTATGAACAGCGAAGCACTAAACGTTACGCTTGAGAGTAATAAAGTAACGTTTTACTCGCGTTCAAAATCGCGTTTATGGACTAAAGGTGAGTCATCACAAAACTACTTAAATGTAGTATCAGTTCATACCGATTGTGACTACGATTCAATTTTAGTACTTGCCAACCCAGAAGGCCCAACGTGCCACTTAGGCACACAAAGCTGTTTTGGTGATGAAGCAAAACCAAGTTTAAGCTTTTTAGCACAGTTAGAAGATGTGATTGTAGCGCGTAAAAACGACGACCCTGAAAAAAGCTACACAGCGTCATTATTTGCAAAAGACTTAAGCCGTAGTTGTCAAAAAGTAGGTGAAGAAGGCGTAGAAGTTGCCCTTGCCGCTATGAAACACGATAACTATGAGCTAACAAACGAATCTGCTGATTTAATTTATCACCTTACCGTATTGCTACAACGCCAAGGCTTAGCCCTTGAAGATGTAGTTAAATGCTTGCAAGGTCGCCATAAATAGCATTAGTTGTGACTGACAAACAGGCTCATATTTATGTGGGCCTTTTTATTTTTACAGTAAATCACGTGTGATATAGTGCGTGGCTAAATTAATCGGTTACTGTGAACTATGAAAAACTATATTATTCCTTCTATTGTCGCATTTATTTTAGTTATCGCGTTTATTTTAGCGGGCTGTACCAGCAAAACTAATCAGACTACAACTACAACAACCACTACTACAACGAATCAGTCTGTAAAAACCGCAGTAACACCCGATGAATGCAGCACCATAAATAACCTAATAAATGGTTATGAATCTGGTTTTAATTCAATCAAAACAGATAAAGTAAATAACCAGTTTACTAATCAATGGCGTACTAATACTCATATTATTGGAGCAACCTGTACGGTTACTTTAAATAAGTCAGAGCAAGCAAGCTACCAATGCCAAACACCTGTTAATACACAAACGCAAACCGTAAAGTCTCATCAAAAACTGGCTAAGAAATTACGCCAATGCTTGACCACAACAGGTTGGTTTGAAAGCCAAAAAGAAACAGCAAGTTCAATTTACAGCACCTTTGTACTTGATACTAAAACCCCTGTCATTACACTCTCTACCAATCAAGAAGGTAATGGGTTCACTACTCGCTTTGAAATTGCACCACCGTTAGGACTTTAATAATGCGCCAATTAAATCAAAACAAAAAACCATCTAAATTTAAAACCGATTGCTTAGGAATATGTGAAAGGCGCAGCGGTTACTGCACCGGGTGTGGGCGTACCAACGAAGAAATTTTTGATTGGATAATATTATCTGAAGATGAAAAAAAAGCGATTTTAGAAACACCACGAGCAGATGCTAACTCATAACAAATAAAGCCCCTAAATGTTAAAAGTAACAGTTAACTGATTAACTAAAAACTTTTTGCTTGTTGTTGCTATTCATTTTAGTTGCGCTAATACAGCTTTCGACTACTTGCTCGAATGAGTTATTAATATCTATATTTATAACATTGGGCTCATCTTCTTTTGGAACTTCTAGCGCTTCAAATTGGCTTTTGAGTAAGTCAACAGGCATAAAATGCCCTTTTCTGTCCTGCATACGGCTTTTAACCAGCTCAAAATCACCAAAAAGATGTAAAAAGGTAATGCCTATATTTCCGTCACATATTTGCTCTCGGTATTTCTTTTTTAATGCTGAGCAGACTATTACCGCGACTTCATTTTTCTTTTCAATGCTAAATGCAGCATCACGTATTCTTTCTAGCCAAGGCACACGATCAGCATCGTTTAAAGGCTGCCCAGATGACATTTTTAATATATTAGCTTTGGGATGTAAGTCGTCTCCGTCGATAAATTTAGCGCCAATGCGCTTTGCTAATGCATCACCCACACTTGACTTTCCTGTGCTTGAAACCCCCATTACAATATAAACACGACCTACATTTGTGTTACTCATGTATTTACCCTCGCCTTAATTTAATAATTAATTATTTTCAATGTATATATTATATTGAGTTACGGGTAACATGTTACGCGTAACAAATGCGAAAGTGAAGTTAAACACACACTAAACATCATAATTCACACTGAATATAAGTAGGGAAAAATGTCAGATTTATCATTAATACTAACAGCGGCAGGCTCCATATTTTTATTGCTTTTCTTAGTAATGAAAGTACGACTACATGCTGTCGTCTCTTTAATCCTTGTTTCTATGATTGCAGGATTATTCTCAGGAATGAGCCCTGAAATAATTGCCGCTACAATTCAAAAAGGAATGGCCGGAACGCTAGGCTTTGTAGCGGTGGTGGTCGCTTTAGGCGCCATGTTTGGCAAAGTAATGGAAGAAACCGGCGCGCTGGATCGCATTGCCCACACACTTTTACACCGTTTTGGAGAAAAAAACGCTAATTGGGCGCTTACCTTTACGGGCTTTATTTGTGCCCTCCCCCTCTTTTTTGATGTGGCCGTTGTACTTTTAATCGGTATTGTTTTTGCAGTGGTAAGAAAAGGCGGTGGCAGCGTTGTTAAAATTGGTATTGGGCTACTTGCTGGGATAGCGTCTTGTCAGGCGTTTCTTATTCCTGCGCCAGGGCCGATTTTGGTTGCCTCTCAATTAGGCGCTGACTATGGTTATATGATTTTATTTGGCCTTATTGCTGCCATACCGGCAATGATTATAGGAGGTCCAATTTGGGGCTCTATTATTTCTAAATCTATTCATGTAGAACTCCCACAGCACGAACAAATCGACGATAACCAAAGAGTTGGTAAAGGGACGCCTAGTTTTGGATTAGCATTAGGTTTGATTGCTTTGCCATTAATTATGATTAGTTTAAATACTATTGGTAGCCGCTTTGTTGAAAAAGACTCTGATTTATATAATTGGTTAGCCTTTATAGGTCATCCATTCACAGCAATTTTAGTTGCCTGCCTAATGGCATTTTATTTGCTCGGCGCAAGGCGCGGTGTCTCTAATGCTAAAATCATGGAAATTTGTGGTAGTGCCTTACAACCTGCGGGAATTATTATTCTTGTCACTGGTGCCGGAGGGGTATTTAAACAAGTATTAGTTGATTCAGGAGTAGGTACTGCACTGGGTAATTACTTAGCTGGCTCAGGCTTACCGATTGTAATACTCGCTTTTGTATTATCAGCCGCTGTGCGGGTCATTCAAGGCTCTGCGACAGTAGCTATGCTTACAGCGTGTGGCTTAATTATTCCAATGCTTCAGCCTTTAGGCCTTGATGGAGCGCAGCTTGCAGCTGTCACCATCGCTATTGGTGGGGGATCTATTGTGCTCTCCCATGTAAACGACTCAGGATTTTGGTTAGCGAGTCGCTATCTCGGTTTGAGCGAAATGCAAACTCTTAAAACGTGGACGGTAATGGAAACCATTATTGGTACTGTTGGCGCACTTGTCGCTATGATTATTTCTCTGTTTTTGTAAATTTATAGTGCGTAGAGCTATCACACATATAAAAATTACCTGAGCCTTTTGTTATTTAGGCTCAGGTAATTAGGCTCATATAATTAGAGTATTTAAACACTTTTACCTAGATGAACTATATAACCAGTATCAATTACTTGCTTATAATTCATGCTAGTATCCAAATCGGAATTAATCCGGCTCAACAACTCTCTTCCCGCAACATTACCTATCTGATAACGAGGGGTGATCACACTTGCTAATTGAGGCACCATTGCTTGGCCAATATCATGACCATGAAAACCCACAACCCCCATTTGGCTAGGCACTAAAATATTGTTTCGCTGGCACTCAAAAATAGCCCCAATTGCTAAATCATCATTAGTACAAAACAAACAGTCAGTATTTGGGTAGTCAGTACGCGCTTTTTGTAAAAGTTCAGCGCCTAAACTGTAAGATGAAGCTTGATCAGTCATCACACTTTTAGGCGTAAAGCCTTTAGCTAACATAGCATCTGAATAGCCTTGAAATTTTAGGCGTGTTCGTACATCGAGCCTTGCACCTATATAAACAATATTGCGATAGCCTTTATTTAAAAGTGCTGTCGTCATATCAAAAGAGGCTTTAACGTTATCAAAACCAACCGCTTGCTGCATAGGAGAGTGATGAGTATCCATTATTTCAATCACAGGTACGCCTGACATTTCAATCATTTTTAGCGTTCTGTCTGTGTGTGTGGTTTCTGATAAAATTAAACCATCAACGTGGTACGACAATAAATACTCAACCCGTTTTTCTTCAATTTCAGGGTTGTAACCATAATGGGCCAACATTGTTTGATACCCTGCAGGCCCTGTTACATCTTCAATCCCTCTTATAACTTGAGCAAATACGTGGTTCGTTAACGATGGAACGAGTACACCTATAGAGTAGCTTTTAGCATTAGAGAGTAAATCAGGGGCTTTATTTGCAATGTAACCTAGCGTATCAATAGCTGCACTAATTTTTGTGCGAGTAGACTCTGATACTTTTTCGGGATTACGTAGATAACGACTCACCGTCATTTTGGTTACACCAACCGCATCGGCAATATCTTGAAGAGAAGAACGTTTGTTTTTTTTCATCACACACAATTAAATAAAATGTTACTTGTAACATACCAACTATTGTGAAAAATCACTACTTTTAGCCCATTTTATTTAGGTTAAAGTAATAAATATTTAGCCTACCGCCTGTATTTAAACTGTAGCTAAATGAATGGCTAAAAAGGTTTAGAAAACCTAAACCTTTTTAACAAACAATACTGTATTTACAGTAAAGCTGAACAAGCATTTCTAATTAATGTAATTTTAAGCTTTATCGAGCGCTTGGCTTACATCGGCAATTATATCTACAATGTTTTCAATACCGACCGACAAACGAATTAAATCGCGACTTACGCCCGCATTAGCAAGCTCTTCATCATTTAATTGGCGGTGTGTGGTTGACGCTGGATGACATGCAAGCGACTTGGCATCGCCAATATTAACTAAGCGTAAAATCATGTTTAGCGCATCAATAAAACGAGTACCCGCTTCTAGGCCACCAGCAATACCAAAACTTAAAATACCCGATGCTTTACCACTGGTAATTTTTTGACTCATTTCGTTATACGGGCTTGATTTAAGCCCTGCGTAATTAACCCAAAGTACTTTTGGATGATTTTCTAAATATTCAGCTAACTGCTGTGCATTTTCGCAGTGGCGATCCATTCTTAAGCCTAAGGTTTCAAGGCCGATTAAAATGTCAGATGCGTTTTTAGGCGCAAGCGCTGCGCCGGTATTTCTAAGTGGCACTACTCTGCAACGTCCAATAAATGCAGCTTCAGCAAAAGCTTCGGTATACACCACATTGTGATACGACGGATCGGGCTCGTTCATCATTGCAAAACGCGTAGCATTCGCTTTCCAATCAAATTTACCTGAGTCGACAATCATGCCGCCAATGGCAGTACCGTGCCCGTTTATATACTTTGTAAGTGAGTGAACCACTATATCGGCGCCCAGCTCAAATGGGCGGCATAAATACGGCGTAGCCACAGTATTATCAACAATAAGCGGCACACCTTTACTGTGTGCAATACGTGCTAAACGTTCAATATCAACAATATTACCTGCAGGATTACCAATAGATTCACAAAAAACAGCGCGGGTGTTATCGTCAATTGCATTCTCGAACGCGGTAAAGTCATCGGCTTTAATCATGCGCGCTTCAATACCTTGCCTAGGTAGTGTATGAGCAAATAAGTTATACGTGCCACCATATACTTGGCTGGTGCTTACAATATTAGTGCCTACTTCGCACAGGCATTGAATAGCATAAGTAATAGCGGCCATCCCAGAGGCAACAGCTAGCCCACCAATACCCCCTTCCATTGCAGCAATACGTTGCTCAAGTACGGCATTAGTTGGGTTCATTATGCGGGTGTAAATATTTCCAGGTACTTTTAAATCGAATAAATCAGCGCCATGCTGCGTATTATCAAATGTATAAGAAGAAGTGTGATAGATAGGCACGGCTGCCGATTTGGTCGTAGGCTCAGATTCGTAACCGTGGTGCAGTGCTAATGACTCTAATTTCATAATTATTTCCTTCAATTAATTTACCACTAAGCTAGCACTTCTTGGTTATAAAATGCACATGAAATATATTAAAGGGTGTTGAGGTGATTTGATTTGATTTGATTTGAGTTAAAGGCGGTGATTAGCAGACATTCAAAGGCTAAATAACAACTAGTCAGCCCTTTTACTAACAATATAATAACCCACCCCAAGTATAATATTTATTATTGGTAATAATTTACACAATTTGCTATTAATAGAAGCCCATAAAATAAGGTTATTCCAGCGTAAAAAAGAAAAGTATCCTTCAATAAACCTGCAGTGCTATAAAAGGAGTTATTAGTATGTCAAAAATGTTCAAGTTAAAATCAAACAGAAATATTGCTATAAAAATGAGTTGTGGAGTGACATTAATTTGCGCTACATACATATCATTTAGTAACATATTTATAGGGCTAGGTTTAGCTGTCATCTCTATTCTAATAACTTACTCTGTATTAAGTAAGAAAGGCAGTTGGTTCTCTTAGTTATAACTTGAAACTATTGGCGTAACGTTATTCATATAAGAGAGCAGACGCCATAAGCTTCTAGCACTCTTTCTAAATACAGCGATGTGCGGATACTTATAAATTATGATGTATGAAGTCAAGATTTGGGCCTTTACTGAGGCCGCTAATTTTACAATTCGTTATAACCCGACAGTTAAAAAGTATTATCAACGAAAGTTGGCTAAGGCACACAAGGTAGTCGCTATTAAAACAGTTGGGCATAAGCTCGTAAGAGCGTGTTATCACGTGCTTAAAGACAATGTACCATTCAGTGAAAACAAGGCTCTTGCTTAGCGTCTATAAAACAAATTAGGTTATCGTGTTGAGCTAGTAATGGGGTTGTTAAAACCATTAGATTTAATTGAGCCTGCACGTTAATCGCTCACATTTTAAACACTGAATATGCCCAATGTTTGAGCCACAAAGGGTCGGTTATGTGTAAGCATAAACCACAGAGTTCTTACAGCTCAGTGTGTAAACACAGCCATAAACTGGCCTGACATTGCGACTAAACGATGACTGAGGCGAAAGCCAATGGCCTTAATTAATCATTAATAATGCTTAATTAAACTGCCTAAATTCATATGGGTGACTGGTGCATATTCACACCAACCGACGTCATTACTAGGTGCGTAGTCATATTTAAATTGAATATTAAATAATAAGAACACTTGGTTTTTGAATAAAAAGATCAAGAAAATACAGCTGCCTGCTTGACCGGAACTTTCTAATAGGTGACCCTTTTTGTTCTGCAAGTGGAGAAATTAACGGCGATAGGTTTAATTTTCGATTTGGTATGTTTTCTAATACACAAAAAAGGTATACCTCTTGCGATGTTAAAATTGATTTCAAGAAAAGAATTATAGAATCTCCTGTTAAAGCACGTAAACAGGTGACAGAGGCTCTTTCCTATATTCGGTCTATAAAAATCTAAAACTATTCGAGTTTGGTCAAAATAGCAGCTTAACAATTGAATTGTTATCAATTAATTATCTTTATGGGCTTTAGGCTGTTCGCTATCTGCCATCGAAATCTTAAATATATTAAACATTACAGATATAATTTCTATTAATGCGAGCATAGATATAACGATTATTATTAATTCGGCAGTAGTGTATATAGAATCCGATGAGGGTATATATTCCCCTGTAGGCATTATAATAAAAGGGATGCCTACAACTCGTAAATACGGTAAAAGAATAGATAAAGTAAGACAGCCAATTAAAATCATTACATCAGATTTGAGGTTGTCGATAAACGTTATAAATCTAGCGTTATTATTAGAGATGTTAGGGGTAGTCCCCTTTAAACTGGTTAAGGCTGCGAATATGATTGAAATACCAGCCGTAATACCGCCTAGAACACTTCCAATAATTCCTGATGTTGTATTTTCAATTAATTTAATTGCTTGAGGGTCATCCGTTGCAAGCGAAAAACAGAGAATAGCAATTAGTGATAAATAGAGTATTACTTTAATCATCATCGGTATTATCTTTGTATGTATATTCATTTTGGTAATGACTAATCAAGTGGGCAAGTTCTGTACTATCATACCCTTGAAGATCAGCCTCCGATAATTGTCCATTTATAAACGTAATCTTAGCAGATTTATAACTTGATACGTCTGTAACGGGGCTATTTGCAACTTTTCTTCCCCACATTTTCCAATCGCCACCTCCTTTTTTTATCCATCGCACTGCATTATTAACCCAGCCTTTTGATGAAAGTTTTAATTTACCGCTCACATTTTCAAAGGTTGTTTTAATATGGTTTGCATTTGTTTGTTCAGTTATATCATTCAAAGCATCTTTCATAGATTGCTCTGTTTCTCCGAATAGATTAGGAGGAATTAATTCGAACTCAATTTTTTCAACAAACTCAAAATTATCATATTCAGACCAAAAGTCGCATTTAGCGTCATCAAGAACAGGTTTTAATTCTACCCGTAAGCCTATTTCAGCTAAAATAATATTATTAGCTAGTTTTTCAAAACATTTACATACAGCATTAGGAGTGCGAAATACGTTAGCTTTTTTCTCAACCAATAACACTTGCTCTACACGATCCCAAATCCAAATTAAAGGAGGATAGTTATCAATATCATACTCTTCAAACCCCGCATCATGACCATGAAACTTATTTGCTTTTGAAACAACTCCAGCCATAACATTATTAGAATCAGGTTTTACAGAAATTTTTAAAGAATATTTTGGTTCGTTTTTTTCATTGACTGGTATTGAGTTGCTATTTTTGACTTGTGTTGCGGCTTCTAATAAAGCTTTTTCAAACCAAGTGATTTCTTTAGGGATACTGCCTTGATCAAATAATTCCTTATCTTGCGCTAATAAAGAAACTCTCAGCGTATACATATTCATACTTACTGTCCCTATAATACTAATTAGAGTCATTCGCCTAAGTTAGTGTTTAATACGTAATATTTATAAAATCAAAAATAGAAGATTATCGCTTTTTGATAACTCCGTCTTTCAAAAAAGAGTGAGTAATAGAACTATAACTAGAAAGGCTTTCAAAAACGCTTTTATTAATAGTCTATCTAATTAGAAATTAGGATGATACCCATCTAAATTATTCTGGGATATTACTTTATTACACGAAGTAAACTCGCGCCTAAAGGTTTGCCATTATGCTTGTAGACGCCGATTTATACCGTGTTTTTGGTTTATGGGGAGATTAGGATGACACCCACCTAAATCATTTTCTATTACATCAAATTATATTAAATGATTTATCAAAAAGTCCTTTTCATATCTTTAGCTTGTATCCTATACCACCTTTACAAACTCCATTAAAATAACATTATAACGGATGCCTTGCCCCAGCAAATTTATTACCACAAATGCATTCGTATCTATTCCCTGTACCTTCAATTGGTTTTGCATGTTCACCGCACCTACGACAACTGAGGCTGAACTTTCTAATATCCTCGGAGTGACTTTGTAAATTTCTTTCATGTCCGGAACCGGAACCACTTAAAGCTTTAAACGCAAGACCTGCAGCTATACCCCAAAAACCCATAATTATTCTCCGCAAAATTTTAACTATATATTTATTTACGATATTAAATAACAAACAACAACCTTTGTAAATAGTCCACTATATTTGCTATGAAAAAAATACATGACTTTAAGGATGATATACTTAATTTAAAAGTCACTACAACGTAAAATAGATGCTTGTTATAGATGATGATTCATGCATTGATTGCCTACACTTTAGTTAAATTTAGATATTTAATAGGCCTAAAACAGTAATTTTAACGCTGCACCTCTTGGCGTTATATTTTTAGGTGTGGCTTTATGCCGCATTTTTGCTTTCATTGCGCGCGAGGTAAACTCGCGCCTACAAAAGAATAACAATTAATTAGTCGATTAACTCCCTAAAAAAAGGCGCTTCCTTTACGGTAAGCGCCCTTCTCTAATCTCACTAATTACTTATTTTACGATTGTCATTTCGTCTAACAAGTTTTGTGCATTATCTACTTTATCCATTACCCACAGCATGTAGCGTGAATCAACATGGATTGAGCGATTAAGCTCAGGGTTGTAATCCCAGTCACCAATGATACTTTCGTAAACACCGTCGAACAGTAAGCCTACAAGCTCTGCTTTACCGTTAAGTGTTGGCGAACCTGAATTACCACCGGTAGTGTCTACATTTGATAAAAAGTTAACGGGTACTGTATTCATGCCGCCCGTGTAATCACCATAAAGCTTGGCTTTAATTTGCTCTTGTAACTTTTTAGGTGCATTAAATGGGTCAACATCGGTGTTTTTAGCTAGTAATCCTTCAAGCGATGTAAACGGTGTTGCTACCAAGCCGTCTTGAGGTGAGTAGCCGCCTACAGTGCCATAGGTTACTCGTAGTGTGCTGTTGGCATCGGCGTATACAGGTTTGTTTTTAGCTTTGTTAAACGCAATTATTGCGCTCATTAACTCTGGGCGAGCTGCTTGTAATTTACCTGCAAGTGCTTTTGATTTATCTTCCTGTGCTTTCATTACTTTAAAGATTGCTTTAGCGTACTGCACAAATGGGTCTTGGCTTTGATTTAGCTGGCTAAACGATTGCTCAAATAATGAATTGCGAACAGTGGCATTATCGAGTCTTGACTGCTCATACATGCTATCAAGTAACGCGCTTAGGGTTGCTTTATCAAACCCATTTTGTACTTTAAATACGTTATCAACGTCGCTAAAACGTTCTTCTTTTGGAAGTGCTGCATACAGTTCTAAAAAGTGCAGTAAAATAGCTTTGTCTACTTTGCTATCATAACGGCGCGTCATGCGCTCAAGCCCTGCTTTAATGCGAGGTAAGTCACGTTCTTGATAACCAGATTCACGTTCGCTATTTGGCTGTTGTTTTTCATAAGCTAGGCGGTATAAACGTCGTGCTGTACTGATCATTTGTGAGCGATGTACATAACCTAACATGCGGTCGCGTTCACTGTGCTCTTGTGATTGCGCAATTAGCTCAGATAGCTCACCTAATACGCTTCCGTATTGTTCTTTACGCTCACCATCACTATTGATCCATTGTGTTAACTCTTGCTCAAACTGTTTTTTGCGCTCAAGCATAGTGCCTTTATTGAAGCTTTCGATCATCGAACCATAGTTTTTAATATAGTTGTTATAACCTGCAATGGTGCTTTCGTAAGCAATACGCGCTTTACTGCCGTCTTCTGAATTTTCTTCAATAAGCGACACGTATTTTGAGTTATGAACGCGTGCTTTAGGGTAACTGTCGTTAAATACGTTATCTACCTCTGTTGCTATACGGTAGCGGTTAGTACGCCCTGGGTAGCCTGTAACCATTACAAAGTCGCCTTCTTGCACGCCTTTGGCACTTACTTTTAGGTAAGAGTCAGGTACGTAAGGTACGTTGTCTTCGCTGTACTCTGCTGGTTTTCCATCTTTGCCTACATAAGCGCGGTAAAAACCAAAGTCGCCTGTGTGGCGCGGCCACATCCAGTTATCTATATCGCCGCCGTATTTACCTACGCCCATTGCCGGTGCATAAGTTAAGCGTACGTCTTTAATTTCAAGTGACTTAATTAGGTAAAACTCTAAACCACCATGAAACGAATACACATTACAACGATAGCTTTCGTCGGCTTCACACTGGGCTACTAGCGCTTTTTCATTTTTTTCGAGTGCGTCGTAGCGTGCTTTTGCTGTTAACTCGTTAGTACCTTTAATTACTTCATCTGTTACGTTGGTAACCGTTTTTGTTACATAGACGCGTGAGCCCGGCGCTGCAGGTAAATCTTCTGTAGGACTTTTAGCTAAAAAGCCATTTTCTAAAATATTGTTTTCAGGTGTTGAGTTGTATTGTACCGAGCCATAAACACAGTGATGGTTTGACACAACTAAACCCTTAGGCGATACAAACGATGCTGTACAGCCACCTAGGCTAATTACCGCATTCATTGGGAATTCGGTTAATTTAGAAATAGATTCAACATCAATTTCAAGCCCTTTGGCTTTTAAAATTGATTCTAACTCTGGAAGTTGGTGCGGTTGCCACATGCCTTCGTCGGCTATGGCACTACTTGAAAGTGATAAAGAAAATGTGGCTACTAATGTAGCTACAAGAGGTTTTAAACGCATTATAGAATCCTTTTTATTTGTTTCTATAACAGGTTACTCGCGATGGGACAATAAGGTCAATAGCCGTGCAATGAATTGTTACAATCGAGTGTTTAATCTTACTTTTTATCAAAATTCATCGAAAAATCAAGAAACTGTTTTGCTGGTATTGGTTTACTAAAATAGAAGCCTTGCATAAAATCACAACCCAATTCGTTCAATAAAGTATGCTGCTCTTTTGTTTCTACACCTTCGGCTACCACTGTCAGTCCTAAGCTGTGCGACATGGCAATAATTGCCTTTACGAGATTACAGTCTTCATTGTTTAGTACAATACCGTCAATAAAACTTCTATCTATTTTGAGTACATTAAAAGGGTATTCTCTCAAATAACTTAATGATGAATAACCTGTACCAAAGTCATCCATTGATAAGTTAATGCCTAATGCAGTAATTTCAGTCAGTATATCTACAACATTAGTGTGGCAACTCATCAATACACCTTCAGTTATTTCAAGCTCTAAACTTTCGGGATTTACGTTTGCTTCACTCAATGAGTTTTGAATGAAACTGAGCAACCCTACGTCTCTAAATTGGCGAGGAGATAAGTTAACAGCCATTGTATATTTTTGTTGGCGTTTACAGGTACTTTGCCATGTGTTTAAAAAGTGTAATGCTTGGCTAATTACAAACTTGCCAATAGGTACAATTAATCCTGTATTTTCGGCAATAGGTATAAACTCATCGGGTGTTACATTACCTAGCACAGGGTTATGCCAGCGTAATAACGCTTCTGCACCAATGATGTGTTTATTTTTGGCGTCAAATTGGGGCTGGTAGAATAACTCAAATTCATTACGCTCAAGGGCGCCACGCATCTGCTCTTCTATTACGAGTCGGCGCTGAATAATTACGTTCATCTTTTTAGTAAAAAATGAATAAGTATTACGACCATATGATTTTGCTTGATACATTGCAGTGTCAGCATTTCGTAATAAATCAGCAACGGTTGTACCATTTTCTGGGTATATGGCTACACCAATACTCGCTGTTAGTATGTGTTCCCGGCCCTCAATTTTAAAAGGGGCTCTAAAGTTATTGACCAGTTTTTCAGTGATTTTTAGCGCTGCATGGTGATCAGTTATACCTCGTAGTAATACGATAAACTCATCTCCACCTAGGCGCCCTACCGTGTCGTCTTTTCGCAGTGCCTCTTGCAGCCTTTGCGCTGATTCAATTAAAAGTTTGTCTCCTGTTTCATGGCCTAAAGAATCATTTATTTTTTTAAAATCATCTAAATCCAAAAACAGTACCGCCGCTTTCTCGTTATTTCTTTGTGCTTCAATAAGTAATTGCGACAAACGATCAAGTGCTAAAAAACGATTTGGGAGTAAAGTTAGACTATCGTAATACGCTTGATGTCTAATTATTTCATCTGATTTATGCTGTTCTGTAATATCTCGAATAATAACCATTAACTGGTTATGTTCTGTTATTTTATTTATTCTTGCTTCAAAAAAAACGAGCCCATGGGGCAAAGCTAGCTCGTATTTAAAGCTCATCATCTGCTCTTTTTCTAATACAAGGCTGATATAGGTTTCAAATTTTTTGGCTACATCTTGAGGGAGTACATCACCCATTTTTTTACCAATAAATTGCTTTGGCTTGGTGTAGAGATCGGTCTCATTACTGGCATGATACTCAATAATAGTTCCATCGTTTTCCATCAAGAAAAATAAGTCAGGAATTGCTCCAAAAATAGTTTTTAGCATATGCTCATTAAATGACGCATCTGCTTGTGCCTTTTTAACCTCAGATAAATCAATATCAATACAGTACATTTGTTTTGTATTATATTGATTTGTAAACATAACATGGCTGGAAAAAACCGATACATTGTTTCCATCTTTGTCTTGTAAGATAATTTCAGATGCTGGAATTTCTATATCTTTTTTTACCCAGTCACTATGTGCGTTAATAACTAATTCACACATTGGCTCTGGAATTATAAGGTCTTCTATTTTTTGTCCTATGGCTTCTTCTTTGGTATATCCATAAAGTCGCTCACTGCCTTCATTCCAATAAATAACACGACGTTCATTGTCATAACCTTGAACAGAAATAACATTTACCGCATCAAATAACTGATGCAAATAGTCGTTAATTACAAATTGATGGGTTAAGTTTGAAGTCGGGTTATCTAATTTCATTTGAGGCTATATCCATAAATAATTTTATTTAATAATAGAGAAATACTAAATAATAATTAAATTTAATTTTAATATTAAATTTAATTTCCATGTACATTATATACGCCATTATACAAAACAAAAAAAGAGCCGAAGCTCTTTTTTAATAATTGTTAACTATATTTAAACGCTATAAAAACTGAATTTATTTTTTTGTCACATCATTTGGATGTTCCACGCCAATCCATGCTTTGAATAGTGCTTTTTGCTCAGGCGTTGCCTCTTTATCAGCAACTACTTTTTTAGGCTTATCAAAATCTTCTGATAATACTAATGTTAAGCTTTCAAGAGCATCGCGACGAAGATAGTCAATGGTTACTTTATCGCCTTTTTTAAACGTTTCTAAGCTGGTTTTTAAATCTTTACCTACGTGATGTTTATTTATAGCGACAATTTTATCATCGGTAGTTAAACCTGCTTTCCACGCACTGCCACCACGGCGAACGTAACTTAACGTAAGTAACTCGCCTGTGTTTTTAGCGGTAGCATCAATGCTTGCAAGGGCTTTTGCTTTTTCAGGGCGCTCAAATTTCAAGCCTACTTTAGTAAGTAAGTCGTCAAAGTTGATACTTGCAGGTGATTCTACATTTTCCTGCCACCAGCTTGAGTAATCACGCCCTGTTAAATCTTTTAAGATATTAAGTACATCTACATCTGTAAAACCAGCTGGCATTTTATGATTGTTATAAAGTGCTTTGTGTACGTCTCGGTAGCTTATTTTACCTTGGCTTTTTTCTAGCAAGTCGATATCTAAAACTAATGAAAGTAATGAACCTTCTGAATAAATATTAGTGCTGTAGTTACGTGCATGATCGCCACCTTGGTTAATCCATTTATCAAAGCTTGTTTCGCTTGCGCTTTGCACTTCACGGCCCGGTGTTTGTAAATGACGATTAATGGTTTTACTCATCACTTTAAAAAATTCATCTGTGGTTTCAATACCAGAGCGAACCATTAAATGATCTTCAAAATAACTTGTTGAACCCTCTGCAATCCAAAGCAGTTTAGAGTAATTCATATTAGTGTAATCGTACGGCACTAAACCTTGAGGGCGGTATGCTTTAACATTCCACGTATGAACAAACTCATGCGCAGCGGTGCTAATAAAGGCTAGGTAATCTTCGCGGCTACCAAATCTATCGCGTGGACGTTGAATAATTGTTGAGTTTAAATGCTCTGTTGCACCACCAGCACCCGACGTAGCATGAACCATAAATACATAACGTTCATACGGATAGCCATCCCAAATTACATTACCAGTAGCAACTAATTTTTTAAGATCGGTAAGCATTTGCTCTACATCGTAGTTACCGTCGCCCCATATAACTAAATCGTATTCACGGCCATCTACTTCAAATGTGTGTAGTTGGTTAATACCCGTTTCGATTGGTGAATCAACAAGTACGTCGTAATCTGCTGCTTTAAATGAATTTTTGCCTTTTAAATTATCCATACCCGATACAGAGCGCCACTTTTTAGGCACCTCTAAGTTAACGGTTACTGGCTCTTGGCGAAATGATTCACTAAACATAAAAAAGCCTGATGCATCTATAAATGCATGGCTGTCGTCAATGTGGCGAGCGCGCTTACCAAGCTCATTTGCATACACCTGGTAGTCAATATTAACTTCGGTTGGCTCATTAAGGTGTACACGCCATGTACTGTGATCAATTTTTTCCCATTTTAACTCTTTGCCATCTTCATCTTTAGCTTTGAAGTAACGAATGCCATTGGCAAGGTTTAGCATTTCATAGCGACCCGTTCGCCATGCAGGAAGTTTTATATCAAGATGTGCTTGCGCTGTTTTTGGAAACTCAACACTTACATCGCCTAAATGATGTTGTGGTTGCGAAATTTCTAAAGAATAATTTACGTCGGCAAATACAGGTGCTGAACATGCAGCTAAAATAGATAGGGCTAATAACTTTTTCATAGAAACTCTTAGTGGAAACTTAATTGCCTGCAAGACTAGCAAGCCCCTATTTAAAAGTGAATTAAATACGACAAATTGCCCCGTATACGAGTTTATACGTAGTAGCTTATTAAAATTTCTAAGTTTTTTACTAGATAACTACACATAATAAAAATTTGTTGTAAACTGAAGATAATAAAATTAATTTGATGGCGGTACGCTTAGGTGTCTGAAAGATCTAATCCAACAGATAAAAAACTCAAACAAGCAATTGATGCTCGTATGGCTATTGAGAGTGCACGCAAACATCAAGTGGATATTTTGTGCGACTTTGCAGCTAAACTTTCGCTAAGCTGTAAAGGGCTTGATATTGAGTTAGATAATCGCCTTGCTAAATTTAGAAGTGCACTCAATAAAGGTATGAGCTTTGAAGACCTCTCTCCCCTTGTTAGTGAAACTTTGATATTACTTAAAAATCAAGAATCGATTCAGCAAGCTCAGCAACGTGATTTATTCAACAGTGTACAAAATGCAGGTAAACAGTTACAAAAAACTAAAGGTTTACCTGACGATACTCGCAGAGCCCTGAGAAATTTACTCGATCAAGAGATTAATAACGTTCAGTCAACCCATGGGTACATTCCGCTACTTGATCAACTTATTAGCTTTTATCATGAAGCATTACTTACCAAGCAAGACCCTCAAGTAGATCAGCAGCGCCCAGTAAAACAAGCTCGTGCAAAAAAACTGCTTGAGCTAGCTAACGAACTTATACTTGAAGAAGAAGCTACACTACAAATTAATAGTATAAAAAATAATATTACGGAAAGTGACACAATCGATGCATTACTCGATGTTGCGATTAACATAATTGAAGTCGTAGTAAAAAACATTAGCAAAGAGCGTAAATCTGCACAAAGCTTTTTAGTTTCATTAAATCAAACCCTCGAAGATCTACATAATTCTATTGTCTCTACTAGTAGACACTCAGAATCGATGAGTATTGAGTTTGATTCGTTGAATAAAAGTATTGAACTAAAAATTAAAAACCTCAACGAACAAACACAAAAAGCAACGTCAATCTCATCTTTAAAAGAACTCGTAGATAACGAATTAAAATCACTAAGCGAAGATTTTCTAGCAAAAGAGAAGTTAGAGCGAAAAGACAGAGAAATGCTTAGCACTAGCTTTAGTGAAATAAATAAACGAATTGTTACTTTAGAAGATAAGTTAACAACGTATAAAAAACGCTTAAACGAACAGCGCTTTAAAAGTTTACTTGATGGGCTCACAAAACTGCCTAACCGAGCTGCATTTGATGAACGTTACAATCACGAAATGCATTTGTTTAATGTGCAGCCATCAGATGTTACGCTTGCGGTTATTGATGTTGACCACTTTAAATCTATCAATGATAGATTTGGCCATACCGCAGGTGACATTACCTTACAGGTTATATCAAAAGCGTTGCAAAAATCGGTAAGAAAGTCCGATTTTATAGCGCGTTACGGCGGTGAAGAATTTGTATTGTTAATGCCAGGTGTGTCGCTTGAAAACGCAACATTACCTCTGGATAAAGTAAGAAAGGTAATTAAAAATATACCTTTTAAATTTAGAGAAAAACAAATTGAGATCACTATCTCGGTAGGTGCAACTCAGTTTAAAAAAGGCGATACTCTGTTAAAGGCATTTGATAGAGCAGATGATGCTCTTTACGAGGCCAAAAATTCAGGACGAGATAGACTTTGTACCAGTAAATAATGTCATAGCCATTATAAATTTTATGACAAGTAGTTTTTTACGATTTAGCAGTAAGGAGAACGTCTATGTTAATACAGTTAAACCCAACTGGGGTTTTAGATTTACTGTCGCAATTAGAAGTTGATTTATTAGAGCAATCTTCTGCTAGTGAGCGTTATAAGTTATTTAGAAACTGCGTACTAGCAGTGCTTAATGTAGGTAGCCATACCGACGAAAGTAGCGATATATACGACAAATACAAAGATTTTGATATTCGTTTAGTAAGCCGCGAACGAGGCATTAAAATTGAGCTTGAAAACCCACCCGAAACCGCATTTATTGATGGCGAAATAATTACCGGAATTCACGAGCATATATTTTCTGTTATTCGCGATATTTTGTTTATTTGTCAAAAATACGAAAAAGATTTAAAAGAGCAAAAAGCCATTACTCATATGGTATTCGATATGCTCAGAAATGCAGGTGCTTTGCGTGTTAATAGCGAGCCAAGTATGGTTGTATGCTGGGGCGGACACTCAATAAACGAAGTTGAATATAAATACACAAAACAAGTAGGTTACGAACTGGGCTTACGTGGATTAAATATTTGTACTGGTTGTGGCCCTGGTGCCATGAAAGGCCCAATGAAAGGTGCCACTATTGGCCATGCAAAACAGCGCAATACCAATAACCGTTACTTAGGCCTAACAGAGCCAAGCATTATTGCTGCAGAGCCACCAAACCCTATTGTTAACGAATTAGTTATTTTACCTGACATTGAAAAGCGCCTTGAAGCTTTTATAAGAACAGCTCACGCTATTATCATTTTTCCTGGTGGCGCAGGTACTGCTGAAGAATTGCTATATTTATTAGGCATATTACTTCATCCAGATAACACCAAACAATGTTTGCCTGTGATTTTAACTGGCCCTAAAGAAAGTGAAGCGTACTTTAAAGAGCTGTGTGAATTTGTTGAAATGACGCTTGGTAAAGAAGCATTAGATAAGTTTGAAGTTATTATTGATAATCCTGAGTTAGTTGGACAAAAGCTAAGATCGGCTATGGCCAATGTTCGTGATTACCGTAAAAGTGAAGGCGATGCCTACTACTTTAACTGGACGTTAAAAATCGATAACGATTTTCAACAACCTTTTGCACCAACACACGAAAATATGGCAAGTCTTGATTTACATCTTGATCAACCAAAGCAGTTATTAGCGGCTAATTTACGCAGAGCTTTTTCAGGTATTGTAGCTGGAAATGTAAAAGACGAAGGCGTTAAAGCCATTAAGCAAAACGGTCCATACATTTTAAGTGGCGAGCCTGCCCTTATGGAAAATATGGATACGTTATTACAAGCATTTGTTGATCAAGGCCGTATGAAACTCCCTGGCAGCAAATACATTCCGTGTTACAAAATAAAAGCATGAGTTTTATAGTTTGAAACCCCATTTACTTCTTATTGATGCGCTTAATTTAATTAGGCGCATTTACGCCGTTGACGCTAATCAAAAACATCACAGCGATGAACAAATGATACAAACGTGCTGTGCACGTGTAGCTCATGCGTGTAAAAAGCTTTTAGATACAAGTAATGCAACCCATGCGATTGCGGTATTTGATGGTGACAAAAGCTGGCGTTATCATTTTTATAAAGACTACAAACACTCCCGTGCCCCAATGCCTCAAGTGCTAAAAGATGCCTTAGAGCACTTTAAAACCGCAATAGAAGAAACCGGTATTGTTGTATTTGAGCCTATTAACGATGAAGCCGATGACATTATTGCAACGCTTGCGTTTAAGGCATCAAATAATCAAATAGCTAATACTGTTGTTTCTACTGATAAAGGCTTTTTACCCTACTTAGGCCCCTACATTACAGTTTATGATTACTTTAAAAAACTCTATTTAGATGAGACAAGTATAAAAGAGCGTTTTGGTGTTGAGCAAAATAAGCTCGTTGATTTTTGGGCTTTGGCTGGTGATAAAACAAATGATATTCCGGGAGTAAAAGGAATAGGTACTAAGTCTGCGCAGCAAATAGTTAATAACTATAATTCAATTGAGCATGCCGCAGAAGATGAGTCTCTAAGCCCGAGTATTAAAGCAAAGTTAGCCGCTAATATGGATATGTACGTAATCTCAAAGCACTTGGTTAGTTTACGCACCGATATAAATTTAGGCTTTAGTTTAAAGCAGTTAAGACTTAATTAGTCGCAAGTTAATAGCCTCTAAACATTACAAAACGTATACTATTATTAGTTACCGGAGTCAGAGTAAACCATATTGAAAAAATTTATCCGATATTTAATCTTAGGTTTAGGGCTATATGCACTGATAGCAGCGTTGGTGATCACTTTTTATAAAGACGATCCTCAGGCTATGATCTGGCAAGACCGAGAAGCTTTTAATAAACGTTATATCGAAAAACTATCACTTGAGCAGCCAACAACACTAAATACTGTGCTTGATTATTTAGGCAGCCCCGACCTTACTTATGCCAAACGAGATGGTGAACAGGTATTTCAGATTGTTTTTTACCGTACACAGCATAAAACATCTGACGGTATAACCACTATGGATGAATGTACTGGGTTATTATTTAAAAATGGGCAGCTATTTTTATGGGGTCCTAGTGCATATAATAAATATCAAGAACAAAATTAGGTGAAGGTTTAATGGATGAAGCTGTTTCAACTACTTTAGAGCAGCTGCTTAATAATACGCAGCTGTTTTTAAGCTATTATAACAATAAACAAAAATGGACAGCCTTATACCCCATGGCAAGTAAGCTAGCTGAGCAATATAGAGTGCTCTATAGCGAACAGCCATTCGCATTACAAGCTCGTTTAACACTTTATAATCCTAATTATTCTTATGCCACCAACTTAGTTGTTAGTCAGAGTGTAATAACCGCTGCACTTTGTAAATCTCAACACTATAACAATGCCCTAAGCGAGCTATACATAACGGCTTCACTCATTGAGCATTTATGTGTTGGAGCGCAATTAAACAAGCTCTGTGAGCAAACACCTTTTCAAGACTCTGATAAAAACATATGGAAAATGCGTCATCAGTTAGCTGCAAAAGTAATGTTATCCAGTGGCGATTCTGCCAAACCCGTTACGCAATTATTAGCTAAGTTAAGTAAATATAAACAAGCATTGGTAAGTGCTCCTAAAATAATGCTTTACGATGGGGGCATAACACTAATTGCTTTAGCAAATATTATTAGTATGAACATTACTAGTAATACGGCTAATAAACACATGAGTTTATTTAAAGCACTTACTGACTTGTACATTCGCACACCAAATTTGTTTGCACTGCAGCTAATCAAATCACTTATAGCCCATTTGGGGCCACTGTTACCGGGAAGCCGCGTTTTTTATGCCGAGCAAACCATGATTTATTTAGCGACTGATGCGCAGCAAAAACATATTTTAATTAGTACCGCTAATCCAAATAAATTGGCTTGGTTTAGCGTTAAAGCAACCCTTAACGACAACCCAAAACAATGGCATTGCGCTGATAAAACCATTAGCTTCAAAGTGTTTAACAGTGAACATGTTAAGTCAAAAAGTGTGGTTGGCGTTGATAAAGCACAGTCTTTACTTGAACTAATAAGTAATATTAAGTCACAGCACGAATATAGCTATAAAGGGCTAAGCCAGCTAATGGCGGCTCACCCTCAGGTAGTTGCTAATTTATGTGAGGCAGTAAAACCTTATAATAAGGAGCATCAGGCCGCTAAAGACTTAAAGCATAGTTTATCGATGGTCGGTTATTATAATGCGCCCGCGATAATTCAAAGAGTTGTTTTTGAGCAATTAGTTAATGTTACCCCACACCCTCTACAAGCCTACGTTACTAACAGATTAAATGGTTTAGTGAAAATAATGGCCTTATTAGTCAGTAAAAATAAACACGACCAGTTTGAACACATTACATTACCTTTATATGCTTATGCTCATTTTTTATTAACGCAATGCAGTACACAGCTTTCTCGTAAAACGCTGATTGACGACACACCAAATAAAACATTGAGTGCCCCTATTTGCTCATTTTTTGGTGTGGATTCAATTAATAACGAGCAACTAACGCAACAGCTTACTCATTTATTAAGTGACAACCCATGGACAACGGCACTTTTAGAAGCAGAGCAAACACCTAAAAAACACTTAACTGATTCTCATAAACTCTGGATCACACTTAAAATTGTTGCACAGAGTGTTTTTAAACCAGAACTTGCGCTAACAGCGTGGCAACTGCAAACATTAAACGAACAGCTGAAAATACTAAATTGGCAAAACCCAACTGATTTTAATCAAAAATTAGAATCTCTCGCGTTATTTAATAGTATTTAATTTATGGAAACCTATTTAACGTCTTTATACCCATTATAACTTTGGTGTATACCCAGTATTTCTTGTATAAACTAGCAAAATGGGTGATAAGTTGATATAAATGCGCCCTTAAATTTTCAAGCACGTTCACATAAATGATCTAACAAGCGATTATCCTCTCAGGGTAATAATTTATGTGCAAATCAAACTCTTTAAAGGAAAAGTCAATGGCCAAACAAACCATCACAGTGATCAAAGGCGACGGCATCGGTCCGAGCATTATAGACTCAGCACTTGAAATATTAAAAGCCGCAGGTTGCGACTTTGATTATGAATTTGTTGATGCTGGCCTAGCTGCACTTGAAAAAACAGGTGAGTTACTTCCACAAGACACGGTTGATACAATAGCTAGAAACAAAATCACTCTTAAAGGCCCATTAACAACGCCTGTAGGTGAAGGTTTTACGTCTATTAACGTAACACTTCGTAAGCAATTTGGTTTATACGCTAACGTACGCCCTGTTAAATCATTTGTTGGCACTAAAGCGCGTTACGACGATATTGATATCATTACTATTCGTGAAAATACGCAAGGTATGTACTCAGGTGCAGGCCAAATAGTAAGTGAAGACGGTAATGAAGCAGAAGCAAAATCGATAATTACGCGTGAAGGCGCAGAAAAAATCGTAACTTTTGCATATGAGCTAGCGGTACGTGAAGGTCGTAAAAAAGTAACTGCTGTTCATAAAGCTAACATTTTAAAATCAACATCTGGTTTGTTTTTAAAAGTAGCACGTGAAGTAGCTGAGCGTTACCCACAAATTGAATCAAATGAAATGATTGTTGATGCAACGTGTATGAAACTGGTAATGACACCTGAAGAGTTTGACGTAATTGTTACGACTAACTTATTTGGTGATATTTTATCTGACCTTTGTGCTGGTTTAGTTGGCGGTTTAGGTATGGCTCCAGGTGCTAACATTGGTGAAGACGCTGCAATTTTTGAAGCTGTACACGGTAGTGCACCAGATATTGCTGGCAAAAACCTAGCTAACCCAACATCTGTAATTTTAGCGTCTATCCAAATGCTTGAGCATTTAGATATGGGCGATACAGCAGAGCGTATTCGTAGTGCTGTTGCTGATGTAATTAAATCAGGCGACCGTACAACTCGCGATTTAGGCGGCAGCCACGGTACAACTGATTTCACTCAATCAGTAATTGACCGTTTATAATTAATATTTGTTATTAATTTAAAAAGCCCGCTAATTTAGCGGGCTTTTTTTTATTTGCTAGCTGCGCTTTATCCTAGGTAAGCATAAAAGTAATAACACTAATAAACCTGCCAATGATCCGCCACTTGAACCCGAACTACTTTGTTGCTTTTGCACTGTAAGAGATAACTCTTTAGCAAAAGTGTCATTTGTTTGAGTGTCAGTAACATTCAACGTTACACTAAATGCCCCGCCAGTCTGATAAGTATGCCTTGGGTTTTGTAAGTTTGATACCGCACTGCCATCACCAAAATCCCAACTGTAATTATAACTATTAAAGCCGCCGGTTACTTGCGCATTAAATTGAGCGCTTAAATCATTTACTGTAACGTTTGCGTCTATGCTAAGCGGAACAGTTGCCGTTACATCAACCGCTTTAGTTTGCTCCGTGCCTTCGTTATCTGTCACTGTAAGCGTTACTTGGTAATCACCAGAGTATAAATAATTATAAGTGAGCGATTGCGTCGTTAAAGTACTTCCATCCCCTAGCTGCCAATTATAAGTATAAGGTGCGACTCCACCTGTAAACGAAGCTTGAGCTGTTAATATTCCTTGGATTATTTCATATTCAATTTCATTTACAGATAATGGCTCAACTAATGTAACTTGAGCTACAGCTACTTGCTGTGAAGTATCATTACTTGCCATAAACTCAACGCTATAGGTGCCATAGTCTTGATATTCATGAGTAGGCGTTAACTCTGTGCTTGAGCTACCATCGTCAAAATTCCACGTGAATTTATCCGCTGGCGTGAGTGCAAAACCTTCTACATTAAAATTAACGATTAAACCTGTTTTGGTAAAACTAATACCCTTAGTAACATCGTAATTAAGCTCTACTTCTATATCTTCACTATCAGCTGACTGGCTTATAATATTAAACCCAAAGCCAACCTGTGGAAGCACAACGCCCGATGGCTGTTGCGCTGAAAAACTATAGTCGGTTTTATCAGTAAACTCTGTAATAGCTGATAAATCATCATCACCTAATCCAGCTCGCTGTGGATATAAACTAAAAGCAGCATCACGAATTTGAATTGCTGAAGCAGCCGGAGTTTGCGTACTGCCTTTATTTATCGAGCGCTGATCAGCATCTACCACTAATGCAAAACCACTACCTGGATGCTCTGTCGTGTTGTTATCTGCTTGAGATTCATTGCTATACCACAATAATAATCCCGGTGAGTACTGCTCTGCTTGCAAACTACTATCAACGCCTGTGTATGAACGCAATTGTAAATAGTAATGTGATGGCGATGCATATGTGTAACTACCTATTTTTTCAAAGCCATTAAACTCGGTGTTAATTTGATCTTGTGCATTATTTTGCCAAATTAAAGTATCACTTTGCACAATACGCATATCATCCACAACAAAACCATAATAATGTGTGTTCGCATCTGTTATGTATTCAATTTTTAGATCAATGATTTGCCCAGAATAAGCAGATAAATCAAACTCATGAGTTAAATAGCCGTTAGGCTGCTTAGCATCACTATTAAAAAATGAATCACCTGATATATACGGACCAATGTCACCATAGTATGGGTTAATTGCTTGGGTATAATTACTAGCAATAGGCTCCCCATTTACTTTTACCTGTACTAAATCATAGTCGCGCTCAATACTATAATAAGCAATAAAGCTTAAAGTAAGTGCCTCAGTTGTGTTTGGTAGCGTTACTGTATTAACTAGGCTGTTACTAACATTGTCGCCCGTATTTGAATAGTATTGAAAATCGCCTTCTACTGGCGTTTTAAATTTTTCGAGTCGAGATGGCAGTGTTATTTTTATTTGGCTTTGTAGTTGTGAAGTACTCGCAGTATTAATTAATGTTTGCTGTGCGTTAGCATCTATCTCATCCATATCAAGCGTGAGCTGATTAGCCCAATTACCCTGGTATCGATTTTGTAAATATTCAAGCGCATAAGGACTAAACATAACAGGCTCTGAACCTCGTGGCGAACCTGCCCAACTTCCTGTCGACATAACTGACCAAGACGCAACAGGCTCACCTACCGTGTTAGATTGTAAGTCGTATTCATCTAATAATCCCAAGTCATGCCCAAACTCATGTACCACCACGCCAATCCCAGCATCAATTGGATTAATTGTGTAACCAAAGAGTTTAATACTGCTGCCTGTAATCTCGCTCGGCCCGCTATTTTCATCAAATACATAGTAGCGGTGCGACCAAATAGCGTCGGTGCTTAGGTAGCCACCACCCGCTTCCTCGCCAATACTTGAATGAAAAATCATTACATGGTCAATAATGCCGTTGGGTTCATTAATAATTCCGTCGCCATCAACATCATCTAAATCAGTTAAATCATAGTCCGCTAAATTAATATTAAACTTTGCAACCGCCTTCTCCACAGCCTCTTTGACTAAAGCGGGCGCATTTTTATCACGCGTACTGCCTTGGCGTTCACCATATATTTTTGCATTACTATCAGCAGTTACCCAGCCATATACCTGCCCGTTAAAGTTTAAGCTATTACCAGACGCTGCTTTATAATAATCTGCAGCCGTTGATAAGCTTTGTCCATCAGGGCCCGCATAACCTTGAGTATTAAAAAGCATTTGCTGATAGTGTTCAGTTGAATAATCAGCGTAAAACATATCTGTGTCTTGCTCTACAAGTCGATTATCGTCATGTTTGAGGTCAGGAAAATCAATTAAGATAGCTAACACTTTTACATCATTAACGCTTTGATCAGGCACTAGCGACGTTGAAAAAGCGGCTTGTTGTTTATTTGTGTTTGAAAAATCCGTAGAGGAAGATTTAAATCGCCTAAAGCCATTTTTAATTGAGTGATTGGCAACGTCTTTGTTACTCATATATGACTTAAATGAACTATCTAACTCACTAGAGGATATTTGGTCTCTTTTTTTAAGCCAATATAAAATACGTTCTTCGTTAGTTATACCAACATCATGCGGGCTTAAATTATTAGCCGCTACTATAGGGCTTAATAGCGTAGTTAAAAGCGCAATTAACGTCACTTTTTTCACTGTGTTTTCCTCAAACATAATTATGTAGTAATCATACCTAATAATAGAAATTTAAACATGCGATAAAAACATATAGTTAACATGTGCAATAAAAGTTAATGGTCTTTCACACTCTTTTATAACTAAAATCAAACACACAACCTAAAACGCATAATTTCTGCTAGTTAACTCAGTTAAATACAGTATTTCCGCAGATTTAAATTAAAAAAAGCTACAAAACGAATTTAAAATGCAAAAAACCACTTTCAAGGTTGACATAAGAGTTCAAAACCCTTAAAAATAAACCTATACAGAATTTTTAATTTAAAAGCAGTGTTTTGCTAAGTAGAGTAAAAACTATGAACACACAAATTAACCTTTTAGTCGTACTCGTACTGGTCTTAGTTATAAGCCCAGCGGGGATGTATTAAAAGGTGATACTGCTTTTTAAAAACCCTCGCACTACGCGGGGGTTTTTTTATGCATAAAAAAGCGCACAGAGGAATGAGGATGAGCAAACAAGAATATAATGGCTCTGAACTAGTAGTTCAGGCATTAAAAGAGTTAAAGGTAAAATACATATTTGGCTACCCCGGTGGTTCGGTTTTAGACTTATATGATGCACTTTTTCAGCAAGATGATATTGAGCATATATTAGTACGTCATGAACAAGCTGCCACACATATGGCTGATGGTTATGCTCGTGCTACTGGAGACGTCGGTGTTGTACTTGCAACCTCAGGCCCTGGCGCTACAAACTGTATAACGGGTATTGCAACGGCCTACATGGATTCAATTCCTATGGTTGTATTATCAGGCCAAGTGCCTACAAGTTTGATTGGCGATGATGCATTCCAAGAAACTGATATTGTTGGCTGTTCTCGCCCTATAGTTAAACACAGCTTTAACTGTAGAAGTGCTAAAGAAATCCCAACAATCTTAGCTAAAGCCTTTTATATAGCCAGTACAGGTCGTCCTGGACCTGTTGTAGTTGAGCTTCCTAAAGATATGCTTAACCCTGCTATAAAGTTTGAATACGAATTTCCTAAAACAACAGAGCTAAGAACATACAGCCCTAATACTAAAGGGCATTCAAAACAAATTCGTAAAGCGGTAACAACTATTCTAGAGGCCAAAAAACTGGTTATCTATTCTGGCGGTGGTATTGTTATTTCAAATACGTCAGAGCAATTAACGCATTTAGTTGAATCGTTAAATGCGCCCATTACCAATACACTAATGGGGCTTGGCGGCATATCAGGTGTACATCCAAACTTTGTAGGTATGCTAGGCATGCACGGCACGCTTGAGGCTAACAAAGCAATGGCAAACGCCGATGTGATTTTAGCGCTTGGTGCACGATTTGATGACAGGGTAACTAATAACGTTAAAAAGTTTTGTCCAAATGCCACAATTGTACATGTAGATGTTGACCCAACTTCAATTTCAAAAACAATCAAAGCACACATACCAGTTGTAGGTTGTTTAGCAACCGTACTTGAACAACTACAAACGGGTATTGATAAAAGCCCAATTAAAATAGATCGCAGCGCGCAAGAAGATTGGTGGCGCCAGATTATCAGCTGGCGTGAACAAAAATGTTTAAGCTACAACACAGATGGCGACAAAATTAAGCCACAAGCCGTTATTGAAGCTGTTTATAAAGCCACTAATGGCGATGCTTACGTAAGTTCTGACGTTGGTCAGCACCAAATGTTTGCAGCGCAATATTACCCATTTAAGCATCCTCGTCAGTGGATAAATTCTGGCGGCCTAGGCACTATGGGCTTTGGCTTACCTGCTGCTATGGGCGTAAAATTAGCCTTTCCTGATAAAGAGTCTGTATGTATTACGGGTGATGGCTCTATTCAAATGAATATTCAAGAGCTATCTACCTGCTTGCAGTACAACCTAGCTGTAAAAGTTGTATCACTCAATAACCGCTCTTTAGGTATGGTACGCCAATGGCAAGATATGGTTTACGGCGGTCGTCATTCATCATCTTACATGGACTCACTGCCTGATTTTGTTAAGTTGGTTGAAAGCTACGGGCATGTGGGTATTAAAGTAAACACACTTGATGAGTTACAACCTGCAATCGATAAAGCTATGAGCATAAACGATCGTTTAGTCTTTTTAGATATTCTTGTAGACGAAAAAGAACATGTATACCCAATGCAAATCAAGTTAGGTGGCATTGATGAGATGTGGTTACGTAAAGGAGTGAAAGCATAATGCGTCGTATTTTATCTATTTTATTAGAAAACGAACCAGGTGCACTGTCGCGTATTGTTGGGCTTTTTTCACAACGTGCATACAACATTGACAGCCTAACTGTTGGCACAACTGATGATCAGTCGTTATCACGTATTACCATTACCACCATGGGTGATGACAGAGTGGTTGAACAGATCACAAAACAAGTTAACAAATTAGTCGACGTGCTTAAAATTATCGATTTAACAGAAATGAGTCACATTGAGCGAGAGTTATTGCTTGTTAAGGTATTTGCTCAAGACGAGACGACTCGTGCAGCGGTTACCCGCGTAGTTGATGTGTTTCAGGGTGTTATTTTAGATATGGGCCGACAAAGCTATAGCCTGCAACTAGTGAGCAGTACAGACAAAATAGAATCGTTTTTAGACACACTTCGCCATGAAACCGATATTATTGAAGTTGTACGTTCTGGTGCTGTTGGCATTGGCCGAGGCGATAAAGCCTTAAAAGCATAAATTTATAATATAAAGGCATCAATTGATGTCTTTATTAAACATAAAAAAAAAGAGCTAAATAGCTCTTTTTTTATTTTAATTCGTTAAACCTATTAAGGGTTTACTTGGTCTTTAAGACCTTTACCTGCTTTAAAGCTTGGGATAGTTGCCGCTGCGATTTGGATCTCAGCACCCGTTTGTGGGTTACGGCCAGTGCGAGCTGCACGTTCTTTTACTGAGAAAGTACCAAAACCAACTAATGCTACTGAATCACCTTCTTTTAAAGAAGAAGTTACAGCACCTGTAAACGCGTCAAGAGCACGAGTAGCAGCGGCTTTAGAGATTTCTGCATCAGTAGCAATTTTTTCAACTAATTGAGCTTTATTCATTGTTAGATTCCTATTCGTTATTATTTTGCCTTCGCAAAACCTATCTTTATGCATTTTTAAAGAGTTAGCAACAGCAAATTGCATTTTTTGCTTAAATTCTTAAAAAATGAGTAAAATTTAAATAATTCTCGGTAGAATACAGCGTGTTGGGTTAACAAAGACTTAATTTGAGTACAATTTTGGCGCAAGTTAAGCAACTGGGTAAATAAGCTATATTTTTTCGATAACTAAGGTCACTTCCCCGACCTCGACTCCAAACTTAACAATAGATGTGCGGTTTATCAAGCGCGATTGTGTAACCAGGTACATCCAATCGTCAAAATTCACTTCTAAAGTACTGCCATCGTATGGAAGCTCTACATCATAATTCCAATGAAATACGCTGCCGTCACTTTTGCCTTTTGCTGTACCTATAACATCAGCTGCTGTCCCCGTTAAACTATTGTCTTCATTTAACGTTATTTTCCAGATTCGCTTTTGGGTTTCGCCATCATCATAAACAAAGTCTTCTTCAATAACGCCCTGGTTACCGTCCCAAGTCGCATTCATATCTACGACAAGCTTTCGGGTCAATTCGCCTTTAAAGTCTTGTACAACACCATAGGCTTTCAAATTTCCGCTAAAAAACGTTTTAAAGTCGAAATTTGGCGATGTATTTTTATAATGTTCAACATTTGGTGCCGAACAGCTAATTAAAAGTAGAGCCGAGAGGCTCATAACAGCTGCTTTTAACGTGTTTAATATGTTCATATTAATTCCCTAATAATTGCTTTCGTAATTTTGGTTCAGAGGTTTTTTCATCAAGCCAAATAGCTAAAAAGTCACTCGAAAATTGAGGTTCATCAATTTCACCCATTTTTTCATCATTATGATAAAAAGTGCTCATACCTTGCTCATTTGTCACTAATGTTAGTGAGTCACCCTTTTTTATATCAGGCCAAATAGACAACAATTTACTGTCGTATTTATCTGCCAGCCCTGTTTTTCCAAGATGTTCCCACTGCTCATTTGTTGCTTTTACTATTTCTTTAGCGTCAAAGTCACGTAAATAGGTAAGCTTAAACTTAACAGGATGTGTTTCTGCGCTGTAATTACCTGAAGGGGTAAATAGCACAGCGTCATATACATCCCAAAATAAATACTCCATTCGTGCTTCGCCTACTTTATTAAATTGTGTGTTAGCTAAAACAATTGAAGTGGTAAGCAAATAAAAAGTAACTGCCTTTAGTAAAAATTTCAAAATAAGCTCCCTTTGAGTCAATGGGTAATGTTACGAAATAGAAATTGTGGAAGATCAGCGATTGATGAATAACTTGATTTTTTGGTTTATAAAAAGAATAACAGTAAACACTGTAGACCAAAGCGCCCCGTAAACGAGCCAGAATTGCCATAAAGGTAAACCTAAACTTATTACTTCAAAGCGCGCTCCAGCCCAATAACTTGCTGGCGCAAATGCCATACATACCAAAAAGGCCTGCCAAAGCTTTAATTTACTCAAAAAAAACATTGAGGTATTTAAAGAAAGTAGTAATGCAGCCCATAAAAACACGAGCCATAGAGGGAAGGGATAAACTTTAAATTCTAACAAGCCTAACTTTACCGCTATAAATTCTAACAATAGTGCTAAAGGTAGGGCTTTAATTAATAGTAAGGAGTCTTGTTTTTTCTGCTTTGACAAACAAAACATTAAAACAATAATCAAGCCACTAAAAAGTAGCAAATTGGCTTCAAGCAGCAGTGATAAAAACCACACTGCTTGAAATAAAACAAAATTAGTAACCGAGCGCAATATCATCGTTATCACTAGTAAAACGAGGTTTACGCGCCATTAAATGTACCGTACTTGTTGCTCTGGCTCTAAACGCACCTTCACAATAAGCAAAATAAAATAACCATAAACGATAAAAGCGTTCATCAAATTTAGAGCGGTCTAAATCAGGCCAGCTTTTTATAAAACGAGTTCGCCAGTCTGCTAATGTTCGTGCGTAGTGAGCGCCAATATCATTAACAGTATGAATAACCATATCGGTATTATTTTTAATCTGCTCACTCATTTCGTTAAGCGATGGCAAACATCCGCCCGGAAAAATATACTGCTGAATAAAGTCAGAGTTTTTTAAGTAGTGCTTATAACGCTGATCGCCAATAGTAATTGCTTGAATAAGCATGGCGCCATCGTCTTTTAGGAGCTCACCACACTGAGTGAAAAAGCTAGGTAAATAGTCGTGACCAACCGCTTCTATCATTTCAATAGAAACAAGCTTGTCGTATTTACCTTTTAGTAGTCTGTAGTCGAGCTTAAGTAATGTTATTTTACTTTCAAGACCAAGTTCAACAATCTTGTTAGCTACATAATCATGTTGCTCATCAGATATGGTTGTTGTTGTTACATGGCAATCGTAATGTGTGGCTGCATATATAGCAAATGCCCCCCACCCTGTACCAATTTCAATTACTGAATCATTTTTTTGAAGCTCAACTTGCTCACAAATGCGTTTAAGCTTGTATTGCTGAGCCTCTTCAAGTGTGGCTTCTTTTGTAGGATATACAGCACTTGAATAAAGCATTTCTTTACTTAAAAATGATTCGTACAAATCATTACCTAAGTCGTAATGAGCAACAATATTTTTCTTAGAACCCGATTCTGAATTTTTGTTTTTTATGTGATTAAATCGGTGTGCGATATTACTAAAAAATGCGAATTTTTTTTCAAACTCATCGAGTTGCTTTTCGTTTATAGCAAATATCTCAATGAATGAAGTTAAGTTGTCACAAGACCAATGTCCCAAAATATACGCTTCACCAGCGCCAACGCTCCCAGATAACGCAAACGCTTTATACATAGCTTTATCATTAACTGTTACTGTTGCTTTTAACGCAGACGATACATCACCAAAAACTGTGCGCTCATTTCCTTCAATTAAAACAACTTGACCTGTTTCAATTGACGAAAAGGCTTTAGTCACTAATTTTTTATATATATTAGTTAACCAACTAGTGCTTTGTTCGCAATTTAAGCTCGACACTTTATCCATTAAAATACCTATTAATTGTCCTGACTACCTATGTGCTTTATGGCTTACCTGAGTGACCTAGAAAAGGTACTCGCTTTATAAACAACTTTAATGCTTGATAATAAATACCTTTGAAAATAGACCATGTCATGGCCGGAAAACGTTTAAACAACTTATTAATCTCTTCGTTAGTGAGTTCTTTACGTTTCAAGCGAAGTGTTGCATCAAATAATAACTCTTCATTTCGCTTATTTTCAATGTGTATCAATGTTTTATCAGGCGATTGTTTAACATGCCAATGATAGTTCATATCTAGATTCATAAAAGGTGATACGGAAAAAACCTTCTTAAAGTTCACTTTTTTTTCTAAAGGGACTAAATAATAATGACGTTCGTTCCATGGTGTATTACTCACTTCAGCTATCATGTACTTAAAACGGGTGTCGTTGTGGCCAAAAAAGTAAAAATTAACAGGGCTAAAATACACACCAAAACAACGAAGCTGCCCTAACATGTAAATATGAGAAAAGGTTTCAGTAATACCTAAATTGGCAAGTTGATCATGCGCACGCTCAATAAGAGGTCGTTTAGCAAGTTCTGAGGTGTCTTTAAGATAATCAGCTTCATTAAATTTTAACGCTTTTAAGCCTGACGTACCTATGTGCTTATGCACACCATTTAGTTGTTGAGGATTATTTAAATCTACCCACATCATATACAAAGGGTAACTAAAACGATGTTCTTTAACAGCAAAACGGCGATGTTTTACATCGCCTAAATACACTGCACTAGTCAAATTCGACCCCAAGTTGCTTGGCTACATCTACACCACTGTGTACGCCATCTTCATGAAAACCATTGTACCAATAAGCACCACAAAAATAACTATTGTTTTGTCCATCAATACTGTGTTTAAGCTTTTGAGCAGCAATTGACTCTTGGTTAAATACAGGGTGATGATAAGTAAACTCGCGCAAAATTTTACTTTGGCTTATTCCTTCAAGGTGATTAAGCGTTACACAAAACTGTGTATCCGATTGTATACCTTGCAAAATATTCATTTGGTAAGTAACAACAGCTGCTTTATCAGTGTTGTTATTAAGTAGGTAGTTCCAACTTGCCCATGCCGCTTTTCTATCAGGTAAAAGGTTTGTATCGGTGTGCAGCACAACTGAATTCTCAGTGTAAGCTATTGCACCCAATACTGACTTTTCTTGCTCAGTCGCATCACCAAGTAGTGCAAGCGCCTGATCTGAATGACAAGCAAATATTACTTTATCAAACTTACTTAATTCACCATTGGCAAACTCTATTGTTACTTCATCATTTTGACGCGTAACAGATTTAATATCTGTATTAAGTTTAATTTTATCAGCAAAGCCTCTGATCAGTGGCTTAATATACTGACGAGAGCCACCTGGTACTACATACCACTGTGGTCTATTTGTTACATCTAAAAGGCCATGATTAAAGAAGAACTTAACAAAAAATTCAACGCCTACATTTTCCATTTCTTTAATACTGGTAGACCAAATAGCTGCGCCCATCGGAAGAATATAATGGTATTTAAAAAAGTCATTAAAGTGATTGTCACTAAGCAATTGCCCTAATGATTGATCAGACTGGTAATCATCTTTTTCATGTAGTGCTTTACACAATTTGTTAAACCTAACAATGTCGTACAATAATCGCCAAAACTTAGGTCTAAAAATATTACGACGCTGTGCAAACAGGCTTGTAAACGTATGGCCATTGTATTCAAAGCCAGTGGCTTCGTTATGAACACTAAAGCTCATCTGCGTTGTTTGTTTATCTACACCAATACGCGATAGTAACTTTTCAAAGTATGGGTAAGTTCTGTCATTAAATACAATAAAACCAGTATCTATTGCGTATTTTATGCCGCACACATCAACATCAACCGTTGCAGTGTGGCCACCTATATAATCATTTTTTTCAAATACGGTTACATCGTAATGTTTATGAAGCAAATGCCCACATGTTAAACCAGATACACCAGTTCCTATTATTGCTATTTTTTTCAACGGGCTAATCCTTTTGCGATTTTAAGCCAAATTGGGAGTGGCAAAATACGTAATGCTTTTAATATAAGAGTAAAACGGTACGGAAAGTGAACATCTTTTCGGCGCTTATGTATTCCCTTAATCATATAGTCTGCGGCTTTTTCAGCGGTAACAGCCATAGGCATCGGGAAATCATTTTTATTAGTAAGCGGAGTTTTCACAAAGCCAGGGTGAACTAAAGTCACATCAACATCATCTAAATCAACAGCTAAGCTTTTTGCTAAGTAACTTACACCCGCTTTTGATGCACCATAAGCTTCTGAACGAGGTAGCGCAAGATAGGTAACACTTGAGCTGACCAAAACAAGCTGACCACCTGAATTTATTTTAGGAAGTAGCGCCTCAAGGCAATACCCCATAGAGAGTAAATTTACGTTTATTACACGCTCAAACAATGCACTATCAAAATTTCGCGCGTCATCTATGTATTCACAATTACCGGCGTTTAAAATAACACGGTCAAAATGAGGAAAGCCAATAGTAGACTCTTTAATGTCTTGTAGATTAGTTGCATCAAATTTACACGCTTGAATATTGTCGTATTTAGCAAGCTCAGCGAGCTTTTCACTATTACGGCCACAAGCTATAACAGTGTCTCCCAATTGCGCATATTTAATTGCTAACTGCTCACCAATACCAGAAGTAGCACCCGTTATAAGTGTGATCATAATTAACCTGCCCTTTTATCAATTAGCTTTATAACACTACCAAGTAAAGGAATATGTTTGTACAGCAACTCGCCCACATTCAAGTAGTCTCTGTGCTTGATAATTTTGCCATTTTCAAAAATAAGCTTGCTATGACCTTCTACCGATATAGTTTTACCTGATGAAAGCTTTGGATGTGCATAGTGCATAGTCCAATAGATAAAAGCATTGTTGCCGCTATCAAACGAATCGCTAATATCAAACTGACAATGCTTAACATTGCTATATAAGTTAGCAAAGTACCTGCGCAATTCTACAATGCCATTAATTTCATGCATCGGGTCTATAAACTGTATGTTGTCACAGTAAATATCACTCAATAAATCAAGATTAGTGCTATCAAGCTGTTGGTATATTTCAACAAATTTATCTACTGGTAACTGGTTATCCATATCACACCTTAAATGCAGCAAGTGCACGTTCTCGTGCCGCTTTATGATCAACTATTGCTGGCCAGTAACATTCCTTATCTTTACCTATTGCGGCTAAATAAGTGTGTGGAAAATGAATGTGTTTATCTGGCACGTTTTCAAGCTCTGGCAAATACTTACGGATAAACTTGCCAGTTGGATCAAAGCGCTCGCTTTGTCTGATAGGGTTAAAAACTCTAAAGTAAGGCTGAGCATCACACCCAGTACTTGCAGCCCACTGCCAGCCACCATTATTAGAGGCTAAATCGCCATCAATTAGGTGCTGCATAAAAAAGCGCTCACCTTCGCGCCAGTCTATTAATAAATGCTTAGTTAAAAAGCTCGCAACAACCATACGTAAACGATTGTGCATCCAACCGGTTTGCTTTAGTTGTAGCATTGCAGCATCCACTAACGGGTAACCTGTACGCCCTTCACACCATGCTGTAAATTCATTTTCGCTTTTACGCCACACTACGGCGTTATACTTTTCGTTAAAGTTATCACCGCGCGAAAGCTTCGGAAATTCAGCAATTAAATGCCTGTAAAATTCGCGCCAAACAAGCTCGTTAATCCACGTAAACGTTTTACTTTTTGACGTAGTTAAAATATCAGGATAACGCTGCTGAATATTAATAAGCAGCTGTTTTGTGCTCACAATACCAAGTGCTAAATACGGGCTTAAACCTGATGTGCCTTTTACGCTGGGTATATCACGCTGATCGTCGTAGCTTGTAAGTTTGTCACATATAAAATTATCAACTACGGTTGAGAGTGTTTCGTCGTCAACCGGCCACTTATCCGAGCATCCATCACTTTTTAGTAAGTCGCTTTCATCAAATTTTATTGGATCAGAAGTTAGAGGCCATTGAGGCAAACTAAAATGTGTATCTTGATACTGCTTTAGCCATGCTCGCTTAAATGGAGTAAACACTTTATACATTTCATTACTTTGATTTTTAACCGTTCCAACAGGTGCAATTAAATCACCTTCGTACAAAGTAAAAGTAATTGAAAGCTCATCGCATTCGTGCAAAATTGCTTTATCGCGGTTTACTTCATTAAGCTCATATTCTGTATTAGCAATTACGTGTTTTACATCGTTTGATTTACAAAAATTAATAAGCTCACGCGTACAATCACAAAAGCTTGGCGCTTCAATAACATGTAAAGTAATGCCGTAATCAGCAAGCTGAGATTGAAGATAAGTAACTCGGCGCTTGAGTAAGTCAATCTGAATAGGCGCAGTTTGGTGCTGTTGCCACTGTTTTTCAGACACAAAAAAAATGGCGTGTTTAGCGCCATTATTTAGCGCTTGAATTAACGCTTCGTTAGAAAAAAGGCGCAAATCGCGCCTAAACCAAAATAATGTATCCATTAAATACCAAATCGTAGTTTTAAATCGTGAGGGTAAGGGTTAAAAAACACTTGTTTTTCAAGGTACTCATTTGGGTGAACCTTCAAATGATGTTTTAACAAGGTAAGTGGTACATACAATGGCACCAACCCTTCGCGGTATTCATCTATCGCATCACGAAGTTCTTGTTTTTCAACCTTCGATAAATCAGTTTTAAAGTAACCTTGTAAATGCATTAGCGTGTTGCAATTATTTCTGCGAGAAGCCGGTTTTTTAAGACCCGTCATCAAACCTAGAATATATTCATCAGCAACTGCATTTATATCATCACCTACATAAGTCCCCAGCAGGTTACCCAAATCACGATAAGCTTGATAGTTATGAGCCATTAACAAGTACTTATACTGAGAGTGAAATTGAGTAAGCTTGTGAACCGTAAGCGGCTCTTGTGCTAATTTTTGCCAGTTTTTAAATACGTAAATTCTCATTACAAAGTTTTCACGTAAATGCATGTCGTTTAAACGTCCGTTTTCTTCACATGGCAATAATGGGTTGTGCTTCATTATTTGCTCAGCAAAAAAACCAACGCCTTCTGAGGTATTACCTGTTCCTGCTTCATTGTATATTTTAATGCGCTCCATACCGCAGCTTGGGCTTTTTGCACAAAATACAAACCCGCTTAATTCTTTAGCTTGTTCAGTTGCAACTTTTTTACCATATTCAGTAAGTTGTTGGCCTACTTCGCCGGTGCCATCTGGGCGGCATACTTTAATAGTATCGCCCACTTTAACTTGGCGAATAGTTGGACGAGGTATCGGTAAACCAACAGCTACTTCCGGACAAAACCGTGTGTATTCAACGTGTTTGCCTAGTTCATCCATACAAAAATTTGACTTTTTATGTCCTGTGTCAAATCTAACTTTTTCGCCTGCTAAGCAGGCGCTTATACCTATTTTTATTATATCTGTGTGCATATATTCTCTTAGTAAATCAAATTACCTATTGGATTTAGTAACTTGCTGAAGCCCTTATTAAAATGTAGCGCACTACTGACAACTGTAAAGCATAAACATCCATCTTTCGTTAAAGGTGTATGTTGATGACTACCATCTTGCCAAATAAAATCGCCTGGTACGTAATTACCATCTTCATCACTAAACTCACCGTCTAGTAGTAAAGTAACTTCAAATCCGGTATGTGTATGCTCAGGAATTTCGCCACCAGCATCAATATGTAGCAAGCTAGAACGCAGCGCACCATCATCAAGCGAAACGCGAGATCGTGCCAACTTACCAACTTGTGTAAATTTGCTATGAGAAATACGTGTTAAAGCACGTGGAAGCTGATAGTTATGCTCATTCACTTTAATAGATACAGGCTCTACTTTGTAAACTTCATCAATAGAATCATCAGACATGATCATATCAAGTACGTTTAATTCAAATTCTTCAAGTAAATCAGATTTCTCAGTTTGAGGTTTCTCAAATTGAGCAGGCTCTTCATTAAATAATGCATTTGCATTACTTGCTTCAATTTTAGCTACTTTAGCTTGGCACACAGGGCACATGTCTACGTGAATAGAAACGGCTAAACTCAATGATGTAGCAAGTGATGCATCGCAATACTGTGTCAGTAAAGTTTCACTCGGGTGATGTTTAATCATGCTGATCTCCCATTTCATTACGTAATTTTTGCAAGGCCAAACGTAACCGTGATTTTACCGTGCCTACTGGAATATTAAGTTGATGTGCAAGTTGCTCTTGCGACATATCTTGAAAATAAACGCCTCTTACCACTTCGCGTTGAGCAATTGGTAATTTGTCTAAATAGCGCTTAATTTGTTTATCTTCTAAATGATCACTGTATTCGTGATGCGTATCTTGTGAGTCGTTTAGTAACGGCCAAATATCTTCGCTTATATTTTCTTCTTTATTACTTTTCATTTTACGAAGCATATCGAACGAAGCATTACGCATAACGGTATAAACCCACGTAGTCGCAGCGCCTTTTTCACTATGATACAAATGTGCTTTACGCCAAACAGACGTTAATGTCTCTTGCACAAGCTCCATGGCTTGGGCTTCAACACCAAACTGCTTAATTCCAAAGCGTTTAATTTTTGGCGCAAAGTATTCAAATAAATATGAAAACGCTTTTTTATCGCGTGATTGCGCAACATCTATAAGCGCTTGCATGAGCTCTTTACTCGGCGTTTCTGGCATGGCAGTGTACTTACCTGTATTAGGTTCACAACGTGGTGACTGTTGTTGACTTACCATAATAATTTATCCCGTTATTGCTTTTGTATTAAGTAATACGGGCAATAATTAATTTAGGATCATAAAATTTAGGCAAATTCGTTATTAATCACAGTATGGAGGAAATTCAGTAAGTTATCAAAATTCGTTTCAAACGCAAGTTGCTGTTTTTTCTCAATAGAAACAGGTAGGAGTTCAAGCCAACGTGCTGCAATCCATGGAAGCTTGTCAAAATGAGTTTTCTTGTACAACAAATTAAGTTCCGGATTACCTTGAAACACGTTTTTAAGCGCATCGTGTAGTAGGTAATGTTCACCAATTTGGTTGTTAGAATCTTTGTACCAATACGGCGTATTACAAGGCGATACCAAGCCATGACGTAATTCGTCTTCGTCTTGATAAACATCATTAATTTGCACATTTTGCGATGCAAATACATCAATTAATAATACATCGTTATCGTCTTGGTCAAAATCAATAATATCAACAAGGCAACCTTGCGCGCTTATATTAAAAGGCGTGTCATGCTCAAACGTACAAAGCACAAACCCTGTATTATTTTTTAATGCGGTTTTAACCATATTTAAGTAGCGAGGCTCAAATATGCGTAATCGCGTATAACCTTCAGGTAACATAAAAATGGGTAATGGAAAAATCGCACGTTTCATAAAGTCTACTTATTTCAAACACTCTGCCTTTATTTACGTGCGCTTTTGCTAAGTCGATCAGCTTTGTATGAATCGAATTAATTACCAGCTATATAATTGGCTAAAGATTAAACCAACCTCCCATAGCTTTAAACACTTGAACCGAGTAATAAGCGCTAATCATACTGACTACGGGTGCTAACATTAATGCAAATAATCCAAGTTCACTGCTCATCGTTTTAATCCTTTAAATGATTTATTTTACGTTTTTTATACTAGTGTCAGTATTTTTAAGCGTTGTGCTATCTGTTAAAACGGGCTCATCTAATAACCCCTCTAAAACAGTTTTAGCATCAAAATAAAGCGTTTCCTTTAGTGATTTTTCAAGCTCGATTGTGGTTTGCTTAACATAGCTTGCTACACTTTGAGTTAATATATCAGTTACATCTAGGTCCACCTCTGTTGCGTGTACTTGCGCAGAACCTAATACTAATAAACTTGCCATAGCGATTTTAATTGAATGTTTCATAATGGTATTCCTTGTTTGTGTATTGTTTAGACGTAGTTATATACTCAAGGGTTGTGCCAACATAAAAACAAATCTTAACCAGTTGTAATTAAACAACTTTACACGCATCACTTTAATTTGAAAAATTCATACCTCGTTAATTTAACCATTTAATTTAATTTTTTGACTACTTTTTAGTTAATAAATAAAAGGGTTTTAATGTATTAATACCGTCACACTAAATACATTTAGCGTTTATAAAAACGTCATATCTAATCGTTAAAATACGCACCACTATAAATAATTTAAAAAGTGCAGTATGACTCTTTCATCACGTCGAAATTTTTTAAAAACCTCAGCAGCAAGCATATTTACCGTCGCAGTATCGAGTGCCATTACAGGTTGTGCTCAAACATTAATAAACAAACCTCTATCGGCTATTGAATTTAAACACGGTGTAGCGAGTGGCGACCCGCTTAGTCATGCTTTAATAATTTGGACACGTGCAACCACTTCTCAATCAAATTTTGAAGTTACTGTTGCTTGGGAACTGGCAAGTGATTCTCAATTTAAAAACATCATTCGCAGCGGGCAAGAACAAACAGATAAAAGCCGAGACTTTACAATAAAAATAGATGTGCAAGAACTTGCTCCAAACACAGAGTACTTTTATCGTTTTATGGGTGTGAATACACAAAGCCCAATTGGCCGGGCTAAAACACTACCAATTAACAATGTTGAACAAATTAAAATGGCTGTTGTGTCGTGCTCAAACTACCCTGCTGGGTACTTTAATGCCTACACAGATGCCGCTAAGCAAAAAGATTTAGATGTGGTCCTGCATTTGGGGGATTACATTTACGAATACCCAATGGGCGGATACGCTACCGAAAATGCTGAAAAAATTGGCCGCCAATTAGCAGCCGATAACAGCGGTGAAATTATTACCCTTAGCGACTATCGTAAACGTTATGCTATTTACAGAACAGACCAAGGCCTTCAAGCACTTCACGCTGCAGCGCCTTTTATCGCAATATGGGATGATCACGAAGTTACTAACGATACCTATAAAAGTGGTGCTGAAAATCATACCCCTGATGAAGGTGATTTTTTTAAGCGTCGCGCAGCAGCTATTCAAGCCTATTACGAATGGCTGCCAATTAGGCCACCTATGGGCGAACAAAGCCCGCAAATATATCGCACCTTCGATTTTGGTAATTTAATAAGCTTACATATGCTAGATACGCGCGTAATAGCACGCGATAAACAACTCGCTTACAGCGACTACAAAAACCCCGAGACTAAGCAAATGGATGTTGCGCGCTTTGTCAGTGATTTAAATAATCCAAAAAGGCATTTACTAGGTAACACACAACTAAACTGGCTCACCAGTGCAATAACAAAATCAAATGCAAAATGGCAAGTATTGGGCCAGCAAGTATTGATGACTAAAATGTGGCTACCTACTGAAATATTCTCGCAATCCGATCGCACTAAAATACCTCAGGTGTTAAAAGAGCTTGTTACCATTAAAAAAGCAGTGTTAGCTCATAAAGCGGTAACACCCGAGCAACTCGCACGCGTAAATACTTTAATGCCTTATAATTTAGATGCGTGGGATGGTTACCCAAGCGAGCGCGAAGCATTATACAAAAGCATTACCGCATTAAATAAAAAGTTAGTCGTGGTTGCAGGTGATACGCACAATGCGTGGCATGGCACATTAAAAAATGCAAAAGGCGAAAGCGTAGGAGTAGAGTTTGCAACACCTGGTGTTACATCCCCGGGTATGGAGCATTATTTAGCGCTTAATACAGCACAAGCAAAGCAAATGGCTGACTCGCTTACATTGCTAATAAACGACTTAAATTATTGTGACTTATCACACCGTGGATATATGTTACTGACTATTACTAAAGAGCAAATCACAACCGATTGGCGCTATATAGATAACATAAACTCTCCAAGCTACAACATTGCTGCTCAACACCAAAGTGTCTATAAGGGCTAACATTTTGTATAAAAAGAGAAGGTAAACACATTATTTACCTTCTCGTTTATTTTATTAAACGCGCTTAATTACAAGTATAAAGAAGCGTCCACGAAGCATCACTTCCTGGAAGGCTGTTTGTATACCAATTTGCGCTGTATGCATTGCCTTGATATTGCATTTTATCGTCAGTGTTATTGTGAGTAAACGGACCACCTGAGTAATCTTTGTTCACCCAATTAGGGTATGCATTAATACCATTACAATCTGTTGAACTTACAACACTGCATCCGTTTGTATCAACACTTGTACCAGCGGGTGTATCTGGGCACTGATCAATATCATCATTCACACCATCGTTATCCGCATCGCTTTGTGGCTCAACTACTTCAACAACACAACCTGTATTATTAACAGTTTCACCTGCAGGTGTATTAGGGCATTGATCAACATTATCGCTAATACCATCGGCATCGCTGTCAGTTACTGCACAACCAATACTATCAACCGTTGTACCTGCGGGAGTATTATTGCACTGATCAAGGCTGTCACTTACGCCATCCCCGTCGCTATCTAAATCAACATTGCTACTACCACCACCCCAACCTTGAATGATCTCTTTAACTTTAGAGCCTGACGATGTTAGTGAATTCCAACTACCGCCTGGAGTAAATAACGATGCACCTTCGTTTTTATCGTTTAAAGCCCAGTTAGCGTGGCTAATATTGTTTGTTTTAAAAAATGCCATCCATGCATCGGTTTCATTGATATTAACACCACCATTACCATCAGCATTGACTGTTCCCCACTCTGTAGCAAATAGTGCAATGCCGTTATCGAGTGCTGTTTGTGCTTTATTTCGATACGATTGACCATGCGTGCCAGCATAAAAATGCAGAGTGTAAGCAATATTGGCGCGATCAATTGGGTTTTGTGATGCCACATCAACATCTTGCGACCACGTAGGCGTTCCAACCACAATTAAGTTATCAGGGTCGATTGCTCTAATTTTATCAATAACTGTTTCTGCGTAAGGCTTAATATCGTTAACCCATGAGATTTGTAACGGCTCGTTATAAATTTCATAAATAACATTGTCGTACTGCCCATATTTGGTAGCTACGTCTTCAAAAAAGCGAACTGCAGTTGCTTGATCGGTATGTGCTTCATGGCTATGAAAATCAATAATAACGTACATATCTTCGCTAATAGCTGCGTTTACAACAGTATCAAGACGGCTCATATTGCCCTCCCAATCAAAGTTCAAACTACCACCAGTACTCGTACCATGGCCAATAGCGGCACGAATTAATGTTGCATTAAATTCAGTTTTTGCCTTTGCTACTGTTTCTGCTGTATAAAATTTTTCAGCGCCCCACCCCGTGTTACTCCAAAATAGGCTAGGTCCTGCAAAGCTTGTGTTTTCTCCGCCCGCAAGAATTTGATTCCCACTCACCGTTAACTTCTCAACAGCGGCATTGGCCATTGTTGAGCATCCTAATAATAAAGCTAACGATAAGCTCGCCACTTTAAAATCCTTTCTTTTGTGATTATTTGAACTGTTATTCATCGTATTTCCTTAAATTGAAATTATCAGTCGTCATTGCTTGACGTAATAAATTGATAGCAAACCAATACTTAATAGCTAAACAAAGTTAATTTGGCGAGCAGAAAGTATCATTTATTTATTAACATTAAATGAATAAAAAGGTACAAGGAGAAGGATTTCAATTAACTAAATATCAACAAGTGAGCGATTTAACGAGGTTTGAGGATTTTACTGGGTATATACAGGCATTTACACGATATTTACATGGTGCTGGCAAAAAATCTCGGTTACAAAAAATATGTATAAAAATGAAAAGGCGGTAATAATAATTATTACCGCCATCAATAATAGCTAAATATCAGGGTGAAATATTAATAAGCCAACCAAACCGAGTTCTGATTAAGTGGCTTATTTTTTAGTGGGTAGCGCTTTTCTGCCCAAACGGTATGCATCCATCATGCTCAGCACCCAAATTATAATCATTAAAGGTACATACTTATATTCAGCGAGTTGAGCGCAAGCGTCAGATGGTTGTTGCGCGGCTTTTAAAATGGCCGTAACCGACATGGGGATTTTTCCGTGTACAATTTCATTTGCAGTACACTGTGCAATCGCAAATATATCTTGAAGGGTTAAAATTAAAAGAACAGAAAATACACCCGCAAAAATAGCGCCTATAAGGTGTTTTTTTAAAGAAAAATGCCCCGCTCCAGGATAAACAATGGCGGTAAGTAAAGCAGCTTTTAGATCTTGTTTCATTTTTACCTAATATAAATTCACTTTAACGTGATCACATAAAAAAGCCACTTTGCAGTGGCTCAATTAAAATATCAAGTAGTTAAATGTATTATTGTCCACCAAACCCGAGAGTTAACTCAATACCAACAAAGCGAGGTGCTCCTGCAACAAATGTTGGGTTGCCAAATCCCCCTCCAGTATTACCTGCATCAACTAAATACTCTTTATCTAATAAGTTACTAGCAAATACACTAACAGCCCAGTCATCACCATTTGCGATACCTAAGCGCGCACTGACTAATCCAAGCCCAGGTTGGCTAATATCTAAGCCTGATATTGGCGCATTTGCTGGCTCAAAAAACACTTCAGAGCGGTAGCTATATATTAAAGAGCTCGTTAAATTAAGTGAGTTCGACAATTCTGTTGAATAAAACAGCCCCGTACTAAACGTCCACTCTGGTTGTAGTCTAAATTTATTGCCTGCGAGGTTACCGTTATTACTATCATCATCTATTTCAGCATCGAGGTAAGCCGCATTGGCAAAAACCTCAAACTCATTATTAATTAACGCCCTTACCTCAGCCTCTGCGCCAACATTAGTGGCAGAGCCCGCATCAGCAGAAAACGCAACGCCTTCATCATCCTGTAACGTAACCTGAAAGTTAGAATAATCTTGATAAAATACAGCTACAGAGTAATCTAAACGCCCGTCAAGCGCTTTGCCTTTAATACCGGTTTCGTAGTTCCAAATAATTTCCGCTGGGACTTCTGATATAGAGGCTTCGACATTTCCTTGTTCGTTGTTAGCCGAACTCACTTCTAGTACTTCCGAACGACGCCCTTTTGAAATAGTCGCATACATATTTGTAGTAGGGTTTATTATATAAAGCGCATTAAAACGTGGCAGCCAATCATCATAATCAGCATCGCCATAAAATGTTTCACCATTTGTATCAACCGTAAACAATGGCGCTTGTGTTAAAACACTATTGGGTGCAGCAGAGCTATAGCCACTGCGCTTTTCTTCTTTTATATAACGAAGTCCCACTGTTAACTCTAATGCTTCAGTAGTAGCATAAGTTACATCAGCAAACGCTGAGTACGCTTTGTTTTCACCATAGTTTGTAAACTCTAGTGAATATGGCAACTCGTTTACTACACCACCTGTTAATGCTGGCGTTAAAATATTAACGCTACCATCATTATTAATACAAGGAACACCAGAACCCAATACGCCTAAGCAATTTAAAAATATAGACTCCTCTGTACTAAATGGAATACGCTGGCTACCATCTTCTTCAAAGTAACTCACACCAAAAATACTAGTGAACTTATTCTGCGTATAAACAGCGCGTAATTCTTGGCTAAATTGATCGCCCTCAGCAGCTTCTGCAAATTCTAAAAACCATGCTTGCGTACCATCAGCATCAAACACTTCTAAAGAATCAAAATTACGCCCTGCAGTAATTGAGGTGATTGTTAAATCGTTACTTACATCCCAATTTACAGTCAAATTTAAATCGTTAACTGTGCGCTCCACACCTAAGTCTTTTTTTCCAAACACAGACTCTGCATACGGACTACCTGGCATTTCAACAAAGCTATATGGACTTGTATCACCACCGGTTGGTGCATAAAGCCCATTTTTAAAAGATGTACCCGAGTCATCATTTTTTTCATACGTATACACCAAATCAATCGTTACATCGTCACTAGGTGTAATACGTAAAGACGGACGATAAGAAAAACGCTCAATAGCATGCATATCATCTTGCTTAAACCCAGCCGGATTTTGGGAGTTACTATTTCCTGCAATATTTTTTATAAACCCATCACGTTCACGATAAGTAAAAGCAACACGGCCTTGCATTAAATCATTACCACCCGTTACAAAACCACTAACACCTTTGGCCGAGTAATTACCAACGGATGCTTTTAATTGAGCCGAAAAATCTTTTTCTGGTTTACGTGTTGCTACACTAATAGCCCCCACAGAAGCTGCTGTTCCAAACAGTGTTGCTTGTGGTCCCTTAACAACTTCAATCCCTTCTACATCAAAAAGCTCAAAGTATGAACCACGAGAGCGTGATACATCTGCTCCGTTATAATAAATAGACACACGAGGTGATGATTGAGACGATCCACTATCAGACGTAATACCACGAATTACAAAGCCTGGGTTATTAGGGCTTTGCTCTTGAATAACAAGCCCTGGTGTTATTTCAGATAAAGTGTCGAGTTCGCCAATACCTAAGCTCTCTAAAAAGTCGCCATCGTAGGCACTTATTGTTACAGGCACATCTTGTATTGATTGCGCACGCTTTTGAGCAACAACCACTATTTCATCAAGTTCTTTATTTATGGTTTGATCTGCAAAACTATTTGTTGATGTAACGCAAATCATCGCAACAGACAATTTAGTAAGTTTAAGAAAAGGCCGTGTCGTTAATTGATTTTTCATGTTTTTCACTGTTCGTCCGATTAATTGTTTTTAGGAATTACCAATAATCTAACGAACTATTACGACTTTTTTACGTCTTATTAATTACGCATTGGTTAAATTGATGTTTCAACTTTATGAAAAATAATAAATTATTGTATTCATATAAAAATTATAATATTGAAAAACTCAGCGTACACTTGTACACTAAAATTCATTCAAATAGTGGTAGGATCTGTCATGTCGTTAGAAGCGCCCTATTCTAAAAAAGAAGAACAACTAAACGTAATTAGCCATGCACTTGGTATTGTATTTGCCGCATTTGTTATGTGGGATTTATTTAGCCAAGCCACCAGCACTAAAGCGTATGTAAGTACTGTAATTTATGGCAGCAGTCTATTTGTGCTGTTTTTGTCGTCCACTTTGTACCACGCCAGTATTCAACCGCGCTTAAGAGCCTTTTATAAAAAGTGCGATCACTGCGCCATATACTTATTAATTGCTGGCACCTACACTCCCTTTTTATTAATCTCATTAACCGGTGCTTGGTCATGGGCAACACTTACATTTATTTGGGCGGTGGCACTGGCGGGCGTTGCGTACAAAGTATGTGTAAAAAACGGTAATAAAAAAATATCACTCGCCACCTACTTGCTCATGGGTTGGTTTGCACTGGCTATTGTATATCCGCTCTACTCTAGTGTTGATGTAAAAGCACTTTACTGGCTACTTGCCGGCGGTATTTTTTATAGTTTAGGCACTTTTTTTTACAGCGCTAAAAGCACACAATTTAGCCACGCAATTTGGCACTTATTCGTTATTGCTGGGTGTATTTGTCATTATATTTCAATTAGTAATTATGTTTATTGATAACGACTTAAAGTGTACAACAAGCAGCACATCGAAATGTTTAGAGGATCACATATGTAAAATCGATATAAAGTCAGGCTCTATATCGATTTAAAATACACTAAATTATATAAATTCAAAAATAATGAGGTCTTTACCCAGCATTATCAACTTTTAAAACCAAAGCAAATCGACCGTCTTTATGTGTAAAACCCCAAACAGAGTTATTGTTATAATTATAACCCCACAAATAAGTCCCACAACTGCTGCTTACATCACTTGGCGCACTACCAGCACCCGATTGGAACATAACACTAAAGTCATCCGAGTAAGAGGTAGCAGTAAAGCAGTTTTCATCTAAAAACGCGTCCCAAACACCCGTTTCTTCATTGTATCGACCAATAGTTAAAGTAGATAAATCAACGCCTTCGGGAGCTGTTATTGCAATCGCCATTGCATCAGCGTCATCTTCAGCGGTGATCACACCATCTCGAATAACATTTGTTGGATTATCGGTTTCCACTGCATCTTTATCAAAAAACAACTCTGAAGGAGAGCTGGTTTGCACAAATCCGTTTGTGTTTTTATATGAGCCATCTTGGTTTAAATTACCATTAATGTACAAAATATCAGATACAGTTGTAGCATCCTCGTCAGTAAACCAGCTTAATGACAACAATTCATTCATTGCTTGCTCTTCTCGAGGAATACTATAAGCATCAGCAAAGATTGTATATTCACCTTTACCTGTCCCTAAATCATCTTGATAGTTTGCATCAACGCCCACCTGCTTTTTATCTTGGGTATCGGTAGTTAACACTTCAACACTGTTATACGTTAAATTAAAACCATCTAAAATAGCCGCTTGCGTACCAATATAACCGGCTTCATCAGGTGTTTTTGTTGTTGCCCAATAAGATTCGTAAGGAGAAACAACACGCTGTAGCGCATCGCTCGTATAGCTTGCACTATCACCTACATTCCATTCAATAGGGATAATTTCTTCAATGGTTTTACCAGTAGAATCAACATCATATTGCACCCAAGAATTTTGAGGTTCATCCCAGTATGTCCCCATGTTCATATCTGCTTCTGAGAAATTAACCGGTGCATAATAGTTCTTAAACGTAATTTGACGACCATTAACTTCAACAATCACGAATGATATTTTGTTTGATTTTTCATACTTAGTTAAATCTTTAGTGTACTGACTATTTGTTCCTTCATAGTCACCTACTTGAGCAAAATTATCCTGCGCTAAACCCGTTTCATATTTATCATGAATACCATAACGATTGTTATACGCTTTCCAAGATGCATTACCGGCAACAATTTGCGTAAAGCCAACGGATGGATTCGAATTATCTGGATGAATTAAGCTACGAGAGTATTGATGATCGTGCCCAGCAATATAGTTAACTTTATATTCACTCAATAAATTAAGGACGTTATCCATTAAGCCAGGTGAAGACTCATCTTGCAGCTGTAAATAACCTAATTGACCAGTATCAAGCCCTAATATACCTGGCTCAGTTTCATCCTCATCTCCACTTGTACCATCGCTTTTTAACGAACTAATATAATCAAAATATTCATCATAATTATAAACAGACGGACGCTTTTTGGTTGATAAAGCTTCATGACCAAACATAACGATATGATCAACCGTAGTCCCTTTTGTTTCTAAAACATTTTTTAACCAATCGTAAATAAGAAGCCAAGTACCTTCATAGTTAACAGACACTAAATCACTGGCATAAAAGTCTATAGCAATAAATAGGGTATTGTTTTGAACGGTATAGTACATAAGATCTTCAATACCTTCGTAACCCACTATTTCGCCGCTTTCTAACCCTTTGCTTAATAGTTTTCCTGGGTATTGTTGATACAAATTGTACCCTTGATCGAATTCCTGTGAATCTGCATCGGTATATGCATCAATACCATTATCCATATTATTAACAGAGCGATTGTCTGTCGTATCCACTGAAGTAGTAAACCAACTTAGCCAATCATAACCATCTACAATTTCGTGATTACCACGCACAGGTAAAACAGTCATTCCGGCTTCAGTTAAAGGCGTGCCAACCTTATTCATCCATTCAACATATTCATTTTCTGTGCGTACATCGGTCATATCACCTACTGCGAGTACAACTGAAACCCCCTCTTCTTTTATCTTAGAAACAATAGGGTCAACTAATAAAGCAGGAAGGTGTTTAAAATCATAAGGCGTATCTGAACGTTCGCTACTTGCAATTTCGACCGGCACGCCGCCAGCAACAAGCGGATCTCCATTTTCATCAACAAAAATAGCATTATAAGGGTCAGACACGTCAATCTTCCAACCTTCACCATCAAAAATGTCATCATTATTAACGTCATAACCAATATCGACAGATAACGTTATACCATCGTAGGTATGTGTAATTGTTTGTTTATAATCATCATCATCTCGGCCTTGAGTATCGGGTATAACAGCAAAGCGCCAAACATTATCGCTATTATTTTCTGCAAGTTTATTAGCCCCTTGCGTCACCGTAGTACTTACAGTAGTACTTACCGTACTTTCATTTTCAACTTGATCAGAATTTTCTGTTGAATCTAAATTATCAGAACCACATGCAAAAAGAGCATTGGAAATAACAACTATTAAAGCGGTTTTGCTTAAAGCCTTCATTAGGGTATTTACCTATTATTTAATTATAATTTTATGGCAACTTAGCTTCACAGCAGCCAAATAGAAATAAAGTAAATAAGGTACAGGGGAAATATTACAATTTTATAGAAATTAACGTGATATAGACCTGAAATGAAAATTATTAATTTGGGGACAATAAGGAATACGCAAACAAATTAAACAACAATTAAGCAAGACAACCACACCAAAATTTAGGATAGGTGTCATTGTTAATTTGCCGGCACCTACCCCCCTTGTTATTAATATCATTAGCTGGTGCTTGGTCATGGGCAACACTTACATTTATTTGGACTGTGGCACTGGCAGGCGTGGCGTACAAAGTATTTGTAAAAAACGGTAATAAAAAAATATCACTCGCCACCTACTTGCTCATGGGTTGGTTTGCACCGGCTATAGTGTATCCACTTTATTCTAGTGTTGATGTAAAAGCACTTTACTGGCTACTTGCCGGCGGTATTTTTTATAGTTTAGGCACTTTTTTTTACAGCGCTAAAAGCACCCAATTTAGCCACGCAATTTGGCACTTATTCGTTATTGCTGGGTGTGTTTGCCATTATATTTCAATTAGTAATTACGTTTATTAGGCTGGTTAAGCCATTTAAAATGGTCAGGTTTGAGCGATAACCGGTCATTGAGATTGGCTAAATATCGTCGTTAATTGATTGGTTAAACTGCTCTTTGCGCATATATTCATGAAAATAAGCGACGCGAGCATATTGTTCTATTAAACTTTACTTTAAAGCTTTAAAAAGCTTAGTGGTAGTAATGCTTTAGGTTATTTGTTAAAACTATATAATGTAGGAAAATGAGCGTAGCGTCGGCAGAAGTATATGCGATGAGCGCACTATTAAATAGTTATACGAACTGGTTACCAGAACCAAAAAATATTAAGGAACAATCATGTCTTATGAAGCAAAAGTGTTTCGCATTCTCATCGCCTCTCCATCTGACGTTGATGAAGAACGAGAGATTGCCGTAAAGACAATCCAAGAATGGAATGATCTGAATTCAGCTGAACGGCAAATAGTCTTGTTGCCTTTGAGGTGGGAAACACATACTGCCCCTGAGTATGGTAAACGTCCACAGGAAGTTATTAATAGGCAGATGGTAGATCATTGTGATCTCGTGATAGGAGTTTTTTGGACAAGAATAGGTAGCCCAACTGGTGCTGCTGATAGCGGAACTCTTGAGGAAATTGAGCGGGTTGCAGGCCAAGGGAAACCCGTTATGTTGTATTTTTCTCAGGTAAAAAAAGATCCAAATCAAATTGATTTAGAACAGTTTGCCAAGCTTAAAGAATTTAAAGAAAAGACCTTCCCAAAAGCGCTGGTGGAGAGTTTTAATACTCAAATTGAATACAGAGACAAGTTGGCAAAGCAAATCGAGATTCAGCTTCGAAACTTAATAGTGACCGACGGTAAAACTTCGGAAGAAGACTCTGAGCCTGGTTCGTCGAATATTTCATTGGAATTTTGTGATCTGGAAACTGGTGATAATCTAGGTCAAGAAATCAACCTTGAAACTACATATTTTGATGTAACTGGACTTGAAGATGTCCCTGATTACAAGCCTAATTTACCTGAAGAGTCCTCCAATAAATCCATCAGTAGAATTCTTAATAGATCTAATAGTGATTACTATAGAGAATACGTAAGGTACTTGGTTAATTATTCCATGTTTAAGCCCGTTAAATTTTGGCTAAGAAATAATGGAATTATTGGCGCCCGCGATATCTATATTGATATGCGAATTTCTACAGATATGGAAGATCTCCGAATAGAAAGTTCATCGTCATTCAAAATACAAAAGCCGGTGAGAGACGAAGATCGTTCTTTTTCCGTTAATTTCGGTGATATTTTAAATGGAGAAGGTTTAGAGGTTTCCCAAAGTGGGGATGTCTGGGATACCAATATGGAAATAAGAGCCCTACAACCAAAGAGGGAAGTTAAGTCACGACAAACTATGATAGTCGGCGGTAAGTCTTCTGGCTCTATCGACTTTCAAGTAAGGGTATATGCCGACACTTTGTCCGAGCCTATATTGCAATCACTAAAAATTAATATGGAGGTAGAAACGGTTGAAATCTTAGCCAAAGACTTGCTGATTGATAGTGGCATATTAATTTCAGACGAGCTTGATGAAAAAGCATCTTAAATTGTATACAAGGCGCTTTACGCGTTATTCTTGATATTTTTCACTACATGCTGGAAATAATATTTTACCTTGGCTATTCACTACCCTGTGCCAAGGTATAACCGAGTCGTTTGAGATCACTTTTGATAAGCGCCTGACCAATCGTGAGTTTTATGGGTAACGCGGTAAGTTGGGTTGTTTCTGGTGAACTCATCATTTTTGTCGGATGGCGTGGCTTCGCCACTTATCCGACCTACGTCAAAATGTAGGTTGGTTAAGCCGAAGGCGCCACCCAACAGAGTATCAATTCACGCCTTGAAGGCCAGCTATGGCACTTACCTGCCAATAATAGTCACATCACTCCCACCGACACTCGCGCATATTCACTTTGTCGTTTTTAAACAGTACACCTTCTGATAAAAGCTTTTCGCGCTGTTCTTGGTATTTTTCGCTACCTGCAGGAAACGATATTTTACCTTGGCCATTCACTACCCTGTGCCAAGGTATAACTGAGTCGTTTGGCATCACTTTTAATAAGCGCCCGACCAACCGTGAGTTTTGCGGATAACCAGCAAGAGCTGCAACTTGCCCGTAACTTGCTACTTTGCCTACTGGTATGCCTGCGATAACAGTATAAATAAGTGTTTCTTTATCAATATCCATTGTTGTTAGAATATTCCTTACTTAATTGTTTAAATTGCTCCCAAATAGTACGCGCTACAGGGCCATGGTGCACTGCATGCTGCCTAAAGGCTCTAATTTGCGCACTAAATTTATGCTCTCGATCAGTAATATGTATTTCTTGAAGTAAGCCTGCTTTTATTTCAGGGTCGCAGTGCTCTAGGCTCATCATTGCCCAACCCGCGCCTGAGAGTAAAAACGATTTTAGGGTCGATACATCATCAATTTTCATCATGGCGGAGCCTTTTGAGTACGATAGCCTGTCGCTGTCGATACTCAAGTCACTTTCAAACATGGCTAAACACGGATACGTTTGCAGTTCGCTATAGGTGAGTTTTTGAGGAAGTACGCCTTTAGCGCTCACAATGCCAATATCGAGCCTGCCTATGGGCACACTTTCTAAATCGCCTGTCGCATGAAATAAATCAAACCACGGGCCAATACCTAATTCGGCTTGCCCACTGTTTACTTGCTCTAACGAAATAAAGCGCTTCCCGCTTGTTAAGCTAAACTCTGTGCTGGTAAACAACCTAAAAGTATTACTTATGATCTCGTTATAACTCTGCATATGACAAAGTTGCTCGTAACAAACTCTAAATTGGGGTTCATTACCTAATGCCAATTCTTTAGCGAGCTGTGCTAGCTCGTCGTTGGCATGCAGTAGTTGCTGCGCTTCGCGGTGAAAAACACGTCCTTTTTCAGTAAGCTGTAATCGATACTTACTTCTGTCTAGTAACTCAAATCCTATTTTGGCTTCTAAGTTTTTAATGGCGAGTGTAAGCGCTGGCTGCGTTTTATGTAGCTTTAGTGCTGCTCCGCTTAGGCTTGCGCTTTGCACTATGGCATCTAAAATTATTAATTGATTCAGCTTCATATACCGCTCTGCAACATCATAAATAAAACTTATTGAGTTTCTAAAATTTAATGATTTTTATTTTATATGTTTGCAGCGTATGCTGCACTTAATTATTTTGCCATCATTGCAACGGAGAAGACATGAAACTCTTTCGTCTATGTTTATTAACAACGACCTTACTTAGCTTAATAGCCTGTTCTGAGCCAGAACAGCAAGTTAAAGAAGAGCCTATTCGCCCTGTTAAATTATTCAACATAGGTCATGATACGCAAATTAACATTCGTAGTTTTCCTGCTGAAGTTGTTGCAAACCAAGGCTCGTACCTTGCTTTTAGGGTAAACGGCGAACTTGTTAAGTTTCCTGTGCTTGCTGGTGAACACGTTGAAAAAGGTGATTTATTAGCAAAACTGGATCCAGAAGATTTTCAATTACAGTTTGACGAACGTAAAGCGCGCTTTGAATTGGCAAAATCACAACTTAGTCGTATTGAGCAATTGTTTGAGAAAAAAATCACCAGCCAGTCAGAATTAGATCAAGCCACTGCTAATATGCAAATTGCTGAATCTGCATTTAGAATTGCACAAACGAACCTTGAATACAGTGAACTACGCGCACCATTTTCAGGCACTGTCGCTAAGGTATTTGTTAAAAACTTTGAAAACATTCAAGCCAAACAAAATATATTACGCTTAGAAACACGCGATTTAATGGACGTAGAAATTCAGGTTCCTGAAAAAATAGTCGCTCGCTTTCAAAAAGGCACCGATTACCACCCTACTGTAAAGTTTGATGGCTTTGACGACAAAGAATACATACTTGATATTAAAGAGTGGGATACCCAAGCAGATCCTGCAACACTTACTTATAAAGTTGTGTTTTCGCTACCAGTACCTGAGGACTTTAATTTACTAGCCGGTATGACGGGTAGCGTGCTTATTGATTTAAGTAAAGTAACGCGCTCGCAAGTTGCCTACACAATACTACCTATCGAGTCGGTGTTTTCTGAGCCGCAAGAATCAATTGAAGATAACGCCTACGTATGGCTTTTTGATTCAAAAACTAGCCAAGTGCATAAACAAGCTGTAAAGGTTGGCCAGTTGCACCGCGATGGTATTGAAGTATTAAGCGGTATTAAAGAGGGCCAAATTGTGGTTTCTGCCGGTGTGCATTCACTAAAAGAAGGCATGAAAGTAAGAGCATGGAATAAAGAGCGAGGCTTATAATTATGAGCTTTGCACAACTCTCCATAGAGAAAAAAGTAATCAGTTGGATGTTTACGCTGCTGCTATTAATTGGCGGTAGTGTGTCGTACTTTGATTTAGGGCAACTAGAAGACCCTGAGTTTACGCTTAAAAAAGCCATGGTTATTACCATGTACCCTGGCGCTTCGCCGCAGCAAGTTGAAGAAGAAGTTACTTTTCCGATTGAAAACGCGATTCAGCAATTGCCTTATGTTGATTACGTTACGTCTATTTCATCTAACGGTAAATCACAAATTTCAGTAGAAATGAAAAGCAATTATCGTAAAGAGCAGCTTCGCCAAATTTGGGATGAAATGCGTCGTAAAATTAACGACCTTTCTCCGTCATTACCCAGTGGTGTTTACCCAAGCACTATTTTGGACGACTTTGCCGATGTTTACGGTGTTATGTATTCGGTAACCGGCGATGGTTATTCGTATGATGAGCTTAAAGATTACGTCGATTTTTTAAAGCGCGAACTGGTATTGGTTAAAGGTGTTAGTAAAGTAACCGTTGCGGGCCAACAACAAGCGCAAGTAATGGTTGAAGTTTCTACGCGTAAACTCGCTCAATTAGGTATTGCGCCAAGCCATATATTCCAGTTATTGCAATCGCAAAATACGGTATCTAACGCGGGTAAAATTCGCGTGGGCGATGAATCAATTCGCTTGCATCCTACTGGCGAATTTAAAGATGTAAAAGAGCTCGAAACCTTATTAATTTCAAAATCAGGTGCCAATGAGCTTATTTACTTAGGCGATGTAGCAAAGGTTTACAGAGAGTACGCAGAAGTACCAAATAACATTATTCGTTATAACTCTCAGCAAGCTTTACTTATTGGCGTGTCGTTTATGTCGGGTGTTAACGTGGTTGATGTGGGTAAAAACATAGACGAGCATTTAGCATCACTTGAATATCAACGCCCTCATGGTATTCACATAAATTCTGTATACAACCAACCACAAGAGGTTCAAAAATCGGTTGATGGTTTTATTATCAGCTTACTTGAAGCCATTGCGATTGTTATTGTTGTACTGCTGTTATTTATGGGTTTAAAAAGCGGCATTTTAATTGGTGGTATTTTACTGCTTACTGTACTGGGTACGTTTATATTTATGAAGTTGTTTGCTATCGACTTGCAACGTATATCGCTTGGGGCACTTATTATTGCTCTTGGTATGCTGGTTGATAACGCAATAGTCGTCACTGAAGGCATACTGATAAACCTTAAACGTGGCCAAACAAAACTCAAAGCGGCTGTTAATATTGTTGAGCAAACAAAATGGCCTTTACTAGGTGCAACAGTAATTGCAGTCACTGCCTTTGCGCCAATTGGTTTAAGCTCTGATGCCAGTGGTGAATTTGCCGGTAGCTTGTTTTGGGTGTTGTTTATTTCGCTTTTATTAAGCTGGATAACAGCCATTACGCTAACGCCATTTTTTGCCAATTTAATGTTTAAAGAAAACGAATTTAAAAACGAAGAAGGCCAAGAAGATGAAGACCCATACAAAGGTTTTATTTTTAACGGTTACAAAGCGATTTTAGATTTAGCGCTGCACTTTAGAAAAACCACGCTTATATTAATGGTTGTTTTACTGTGTACGGCGGTTGTTGGTTTTGGCTCTGTAAAACAGTCGTTTTTTCCTGCCTCTAATACACCTATGTTTTATGTAGATTATTGGCAAGAGCAAGGCTCTGATATTCGATCAACTCTTGAGGGCGTTAAAAAGCTCGAAGAGTTTTTGCAAAAAGAAGACCTTGTTGAAGAAGTAACAAGTACAACAGGCCAAGGTGCACCGCGCTTTATGCTTACCTACGCGCCAGAAAAATCATATCCCGCGTACGGGCAATTAATTATTCGTGTTGCCGACAGAGAAGCCGTAGCAACTGTAATGCAAACAGTGCGTGATTACTCAAGCAATCATGCACTCTCTGCACAGCTTAAAATTAAACCGATGGAAATTGGCCCCTCTACTGATGCAAAAATAGAAGCACGTTTTTCGGGCCCTGATCCTGTTATTTTAAGACAACTCGCTGCTACAGCCGAAGAATTGATTGGTAGCGACGATGGTGCATATAATATTCGTGATGACTGGCGCGCACGTACCAAAATGATTCGCCCGCAATTTAACGAGCAAAAAGCACGTCGATTAGGTATTAGTAAATCAGACTTAGACAATGTATTACTAACGAGCTTATCGGGTAAACAAGTGGGCGTATATCGCGATGGTACGCAATTGCTACCCATTATTGCTCGCTCTCCTGCTAACGAGCGCTTAAACGTAGAAAGCGTACACGACCTTCAAATATACAGCCCAGTTCTTGGTGTATTTGTACCAGTGACTCAAGTTGTAGACGAATTTGATGTGCAGTGGGAAGACAGCCTAATAATGCGCCGCGATCGCAAACGTACTATTACAGTAATGGCCGATCACAATGTATTAGGAGACGAAACGCCCGCTAAATTATTTGCGCGTATTCGCGGTCCGATAGAGAACATGGAACTACCACGTGGTTACCAACTAGAATGGGGCGGCGAGTTTGAGTCATCAAGCAAAGCTCAAAAAGCAATATTTGGCTCATTACCGCTGGGTTATTTAGCGATGTTTGCAGTAACCGTACTACTTTTCAACTCACTCAAACAGCCGCTTGTAATTTGGGCAACTGTACCCTTGGCTATTATTGGTGTAAGCGCGGGCTTACTAGCGATGAATGCTCCGTTTAGCTTTATGGGGCTGCTTGGTTTGTTAAGTTTAAGCGGTATGCTAATTAAGAACGGTATTGTATTAGTTGATCAAATAAATCTTGAATTAAGGGAAGGTAAATCGCCCTATGAAGCCGTGTTTGACTCTGGTGTGAGCCGTGTACGACCAGTTGCAATGGCAGCTATAACTACTATTTTGGGTATGATCCCGCTGCTATTTGACGTGTTCTTCCAGTCAATGGCGGTAACAATTATGTTTGGTTTGGGCTTTGCTACAATTTTGACTCTAATTGTAGTGCCGGTACTGTACACCGTGATATTTAGAATTGATTACGAGCCACGTAAGTAGTTAACATATAATCGGTTAACATTAAAAAATGCCACAGGTTCAAAATCCTGTGGCATTTTTATTTAATACCGATAAAAAAAGAAAGGCTACATATTTAGTTGTTAAGAAACTAACCGCAACACTTTTTATATTTTTTGCCACTACCACATACACAAGGTGCGTTACGCTCTGGTACTTTATCAAATACTTGTGGTGTTGATTTACTAAGCGCAAAATCTAGTTCGCGAATATCTTCTGGTACGTCTGCTTTAACTTCAATTGAAGCAAACAGCGAATGCTCTTCTAGTATTGCTTCTATTTCTGATTGTCGTTCAGCTGAGTTTACAATTAGCGTTAACGGGTGCAACTCTGTGCCTACCTTTGCAGTACGATTTGGCGCAAATCCATTACTGTTATTTTTACCCATTATGTCGGGCTTACCCATAAAGAAAAATTTTGACATGTTACTTCTATAACCTTTCTACATTATTAAGACGGCGCATCTTAACAGCTTACCCAAAATATAACTAAGGTGTACTTGCTAATGCACAATATAAATCAGGCTTTAGCGTATATACGCCTAATATAGCGACATAATAAGGCCATTTAATGGATTTAGGCAAAATTTAAATTCGAAATATAGTAAAATTATAATGACTCAACTTAGTGGCGTTTTAGTATCTAACTCAATATTATGGAAAAGCATTGGAAAACTTTAAAATTGCAGTACTAATAGCAGGCAGTCTTTTTATAATTTTTGGTTATTTACGCTTTATAACTGACGATAATGGTAACGTGAACTTAAACAACTACCGTTTTACAGGGGGCATATACTGGTTATTTCCGGTATGGTTGATGGCACACACGACCTTGTTAAGCGCCTGCGCTCTAAAAAAGCATTATCGGCGATTACAATTTATTTAGGTATACTCTTATTTTACATTGGCTTTAGCATTCAATAGCTAAACATTAAGCGCTAATTTGGGCTTTATACAAGCAGCATTTTATAAGTGAATCCCCTGTGACCTTTAAACAACTATTCAACAGCGCCTTATTACTTTTAGTAACAGCACCTCCGCTGGTTTTACTTGCATGGGATGAACAAGCCGATCCCGCTTTTATCCCCAACGGTATGTATGACACTTTAACGTTTACGTTATTTCCTATAATGGCGATAGTACTGTCGGTAGTCTTATTTAGGCACTTATATAAAAAATATAATAATAACTTTGAATTTAAACATACGGTTAAAGATTATATTGTTGAACACGGGAAGTTCCGCTCAGTATTTATACCAATTGGTTTACCTATTTTAATTTACTTATGGTTGTGGACGTCAGTATGTATTTCAGTAAAGTTACTGGCTAATAAATACGGCGATAATATATGGCAGCAAGAATATCAGTTACTCGAAGTAGGCACTTGCCCAACTGATTATGAATACAGTTGCGCAAAACTGACTGTACTAGATTTAAAAAGCTATAAAAAGCATACTTTTAGATGGTATTTAGATAAGAGTAAGTTGGTGAGCTTGCAAAATAACAACGTAAATTTAGTGGGCGTTACAAGCCCACTTGGTAATATAGTACAAGAAATACAGTGGTAGTAGAATACCACTTAGCTGCACATTATTTTTTTAGACTGAGAATACGGTCCGAGCTTGGTTTTGAGTCTGATTTAGCATTAGACGACTTGTTCTCTTTAATGCTTTTTGGCTTACCCACATACGTTGTAGAACGCTTTTGGTAAGGAGTATTACTGCGCTCATTTTTGCGCTCTCCGTTAGCGTTGCTGCGCTCAGAGTTACGATTTGTATTTCGCTCAGTACTACGCTCATTATTTCGATCACCATTATTAAAGCGTCGTGGGTTTTCGCCCTGAAAATCGCGTTTTTTAGGTGCTAAAGGTACATTATTTTCTGATTGCTTATTAGTATCAAGCGAATGCTCTTGGGTTTTACCAGAATCAGAAATTGAATCGTTTATTTGCGCCATTTCAATATCTGATAGATGACGCCATTGCCCTACTTTTAAACCTTTAAGTGTTACGTTCATTATGCGCGTACGTTTTAAGGTTACAACTTCGTAGCCTAAGTATTCACACATGCGGCGTATTTGACGGTTTAAACCTTGAGTAAGTACTATTTTAAATTCTTTGGGGCCACTTTGCGTTACTTTACATTCTTTAGTAACGGTATCTAAAATAGGCACACCATTCGCCATTTTTGTAACAAACTGACGATTAAGCGGTTTATCAACCGTAACAACGTATTCTTTTTCGTGATTATTGCCCGCACGCAAAATTTTATTAACGATGTCGCCTTCGTTGGTTAAAAATATAAGCCCTTCAGACGGTCTATCTAAGCGCCCTATTGGGAATATACGCGTAGGATAATTTACCGCGCGTATAATATTACTTTGAATTTTACTTTCGGTAGTACACGTGATGCCAACGGGTTTATTGTAGGCAATGTAAACGCGCTTCGGCGTGGCTTTAAGAGGCTTACCATCAATTAATACAACATCGGTAGCGGCTACTTTTACGCCCATTTCTGGTGAGTAGCCATTAACGCTGACACGACCTTGCTCAATATATTTATCGGCTTCGCGGCGTGAACAAAATCCTGTTTCACTAATAAATTTATTTAAACGTTTTAATTCGGTCATGGCACTTATAGCGTAGTAATTTTTAAGGCGAGTAGTGTAAACCACCCACACTATTTTTTCGCCCCTAATTTACTATTTATAGGTGTTTAAGCATTAATTTTTGCTTTCGTTAATTTACGCCATACAAATTCAAGCGGACCTTGATTAAAATAGCGGCTGTATAAAAAGGTAAATATGAGCTGCAGCGCAACTAATGCCGTTGCAACTAACCAATAGTCAATACGATCAAAACTGAGCACCCAGTGGGTAAATAGCACTTTATATAACAACAGTTGTATGAGTGTTTGGCTAATATATAAAGTAAATGCTAAGCGCCCTGCTTGTTGAATAAGCTTGCCTACGTGTGCGCTGTTATTGCAAAATTTAACAATTAAATGAATATACAGCGTAGCCATACCTAGGGCCGCAAACATATTTACAAATTCTTGCACCCCATATCCTAAACTGCCATTAAGCTGTGATGCATAAAGCCTGATTCCACAAAAAATAAGGGTCATTACACCGCAAACTATTAATTGCTGAGTAGTTAAGCCTTTACTAAAAACGTCTTGTTTATATAAATAAATGCCAATGAGCATAAGGCCCACGCACATCCACATTGTCATTATTGGCACCATAACAAGCATCAATGTGTTCATAGCGAGGTTACTAATAAAGTAATCAATATAGTGTGGGTTATATAAATCTATAAACTGTGCTGAATCGCGGTAAATCACCTCATCGGGTACGCTAGATACAATAAGCACAGTAGCTACACCCGATAACAAAATAAACTCAAGTCCTCTTTTTAAAAGAACAGTGCTATCACTCTCTAAATATTTAATAACAAACCAGCCAGATACACCGTAAACAAATAAAATATCACCTGCCCAAAGTAAAAAACCATGCGCTAAACCAAAGAGGATTAACCAATAGAGCCTGCTTTTTAACTGCACCTCAGACTTATAACGTTGCCACTGAATATAAAGCCCGGCACCAAAAAGCAAACTAAACAGTGTTCTAAAACGCCCGTCTACAAACAAACTGCTAAAGGTGTGAATAATTGAGTCGCTAACAGGAGGATTAGTTAAAGAGGTGTACCCGTATTCAAAAAGGCCGAAGGCGTAAGCATTCATGTAAACTAGGCCAAGTACGGCAACGCCGCGAATAAAGTCCATATTATAATTGCGCATTAAAGCTATTATCCGTTAAATATTATTCTTATAACTGTCAGCCCAATCGACTGACTGCTGGTAAAGTGGAGGAAGTATAGCACTGTCTATATTTAGCAAAAGTACAGCTTGTTCAAGTGCCCACCAGCTTCCTGTTTCGTATGCTTTAACAACGTTTAAAATATAATAAAGTGTGTTTTTATCCCCTAATAATGCCGTTTTTATTTCATCAGGGAAAGGTAGCTTTTCAACAAGTAAGCTCATTGGTTGATCAAGGATTGCATCTAGCAGTGAAAATAACCCAGTTAAAAATGCTTCGCCTGACTGGCTCTTATTAACCTTTTTTGCTAACAACTCACAAAAACGAGCACGTACAACACACACTTGCATTAGCTCTGCAGGCTTTTTACCCGCTGTATGAGCAGTAACAATAAGGCTCACAAACTTTTTAAGGCGTTCATGGCCTAAATACACAAGCGCTTGCTTTAATGACGATATTTGGCTTTGTATAGGAAAAACACCGCTGTTAATTAAACGCAGTAATTTATATGCAAGTGCAGCATCAAGCTCAAACAGTCCAGATATAGCTTTTATATCTGGACAGTTTTTCATTATTTCGGCGTAAATAGCGACGACTAAACCATAATTATAATCAATGTCATTTTGTTTGATCATGGTAGGTTTTGCAAAAAAATAGCCTTGAAAATAATCAAACCCCATATCAAAGGCGAGCTTATAGTCTTCTTGTGTTTCTATTTTTTCGGCTAGTATTTTTATTTGTTTATGCGCTTGTAACTTATTAATTATGGGCTGTATTTCGCTAAGAGGTGTAATTGCAATATCAAATTTAATGAGCTTCACAAGCTTTAAAAAACGATCCCACTGTGGTTTATATACAAAGTCATCGAGTGCGAGTTTGTAGTTACTATGAAATAAACCTCGGCATAGTTCATAGTTATCGTCGGTGGGTTCTATGGTTTCGAGTAACTCAATCACAACGTCTTGGCATGGTAGGAAAGCACATAAATCGAGTTTTAATGATTCAGGTCCTATATTAATAAGCGCTTTTTTGCCTGATGTAATATGGCGTGTACCTAAATTTAATTGATTTTCCATAATAAGCCTTGCTGTTGCTTGGCCTTCTGCAATATCTGGAAAATAATTTTTTGGACTATCACGAAAAAGTAGCTCATAGGCTACTACTTTTTTACTTCGATTGAATATTGCTTGCCTTGCAACAAATACAGACACATTACCTACTTCTTAGTTTTTATATAATACTAAGTAATTAAACCCTAAGCAGGTACATTTGTCACTAAACTTTAAAGTACAGCAACGATTTACCGGTATAAGGTTGTTATATAATCAGCTGCCACTTGCGGCCACGAAAAACGCATTTGCTCTGCGCTGTGCTTAATTTTATGCCACTTTTTAGGATTCTGCTTTTTAATTAAGAGAGTTTCGTCTAAACAGCTAATTAAATTACTCGTTTGTGTTGCTAACGTGTCGCCATTAAAGCTAAAACCATTTTCATGATGTTTAACTGTATCTTTTAATCCGCCAACACTGTGTACTAAACAGGGTTGCCCGGCACGCATTGCTAGCATTTGGCTAATCCCACAAGGTTCAAACGAGCTTGGCATTAAAAATAAGTCACCTAGCTGATACATTAAATCGCCAACACCTTGACCATAACCCTTCAAAAATAAAAGATTAGAATTACGCGCCATTGCTTTGGTAAATATGCTTTCGAGCTCTTTGTCGCCCGAACCTAAAACAATGAGTCTGCCGTTATATTCATTAATAACTTGGCACACTTTATCAATAGCTAATACTCCATTAACCTGCTGGCACAATAACAACACTTTTTGCTCTGTAAGTCGGCCAACGCTTGTGACTAATGGGCCATTATTAATCGTTGCTTTAAATTGCTGTAGTCGTTGGTGGGCAATATAGTAACCGCTTTGTAACTGCTCGCTATTTGCCATCCAAGTAAATAAAGTGTTCTCGGCTTGGCTATAAAAATCGGCGAGAGTTGCCCCTTCAAGTACATTGCTTGGATATTCGCAGCCATTTAAAATACCGACAAGCTTACCTTGGCTTGCTGCATTTTGCAGATCTTGCTCAAGCCCTTCGCCACCAAAAAAACCATGCTCGTAATTACTAGGTTCAAGAACCTCTTGGCTGTAGGTTGGTGATACAACATGTATTTTATCGCAAAGATTTATTGCACTGCGCATAGGATTAAAGCAATGAGGGTAACGCGGGTCGCATAGTTGCTGGCCATTATAACTAAGTGACGGAAACCATGCCTCTAAGCTTGAGTCGTCGTGTTTAAAAGGTCTTATACCTTGCAGTGCAATATTATGCACTGTGTAGGCAATGGGTAAGGTATTAAGTGAGCTATAACGTGGCTCAAACTTAAGTAAAACTGCAACGCAGGCGCTGTGCCAATCATGTAAATGTAGCGCTGTAGGGCGCTTTAATACACCTTGTAATAATGCTTCGCAGACAGCTGCATTAAATAAAGCAAATTTTGTCGCATCAGTTGCAAAAGGCCTCCCCGGTGCATCGTTACAATATACACCGCCTGATTCACTAAATAGCGGGTGGCTAATAACAATTTGGCTTACGTTATTTTGGGCTTGTTGTACTTGAAAAACTGTTAATACATGGGGTTGAGCATTAAATGCAACGGTTACTTCACCTATATAAATACGCTCAAGCGGCTCAAACCCGTAGTCAGGAATAACAACGTCAACAGTTATACCTTGTTTTGCGAGTGCCCTTGGGGCATCGCGTACTACATCTGCCACACCACCTACTTTTGCGCCTGGTAACGCGTCATTCTCTGCTGCAACCATTAATACATGCATTAATTTACTACTTCCTTTAACCTGTGTGGGCTTGCTCATAAATGAGCAAGCTTTGTTGTCGTGCTTAATATTTAACGTGTTTTACGCTAGCTTTTTATTCTCACGCGCTTGGCGCTCTAACTTTTTTGCAAGCTCAGTGAGCATATCACGAGTAACAAGAACGATGCCTTTCTTAGATACCCTAAAGCCGTTTTCTTCATCTGTTTTTTTGTCAAAACCGATTTCGAGACCTGCCGGTATTTCACAGCTTCTATCTATAATCGCACGCTTAATTTTACAACCTCGATTTATAACCGCACCGGGTAAAATTACCGACTGCTCAATGGTACAAAATGAGCGAACGTGGACATTAGAAAACAAGAGTGACTTTCTAACCGCAGAGCCCGAAATAATACACCCACCCGACACGGTTGAGTCCAAGGCCATACCGCGTCTATCATCGTCATCAAAAATAAACTTAGCAGGTGGTAGCTGCTCTTGATATGTCCATATTGGCCACGTTGGGTCATATAAATCAAGTTGTGGCTCTGGCATTACTAATTCCATATTAGCCTCCCAGAACGAATCTAGGGTACCTACATCACGCCAATAAGGTTGCCCCTCTTGGTTTGGATCTCTAAATGGGAAAGCAAATACATTATGCTCTTCTATAATTGCTGGAATAATATCGTGACCAAAATCTCGGCCAGAGCCTTCATTCTCAGAATCTTTTTTAAGTTGCTCAAACAAAAATTCAGTATTAAAAATGTAATTACCCATTGATGCTAAACATGTACCTGGCTTGCCGGGTACGGAGCTCGGCATTGCTGGTTTTTCATCAAAACGACACACTCTGTTTTCTTCATCAACGGTCATTACACCAAACGTATCTGCGGCTTCCTCTACGGGCACTTCAATACAACACACTGTCATATCTGCGCCCTTTTGCACATGTTCAGCTAATAAAGCGCCATAGTCCATGCGATACACATGATCTCCAGACAAAATCATCACATATTTAGGAAGCTCGTGGCGAATAATATCTATGTTTTGAAAAACAGCATCTGCGGTTCCACAGTACCAATCATCACCTTGGCGCTGAGATGCAGGTAGTATTTCAACCGACTCACCAAGCTCTTTTTTAAAGTGGCCCCACGCGCGGTTTACATGGCGAATTAATGAATGTGATTTATATTGTGTGGCAATACCAACACGTCTCACACCCGAGTTAATGCAGTTTGATAGTGGAAAATCGATAATTCGATGCTTACCACCAAAGTAAACTGCTGGCTTTGCTCGCCAATCGGTTAACTCATGCAGGCGAGAACCGCGACCACCTGCCAGTATTAACGCGTAAGTTTCTCTGGTTAGGCTACTTATGTAGCGATTTGCATAATTAGGCATAATACTCTCTCCATTTAGTCTAGGCTGTTAGTGGCATGGCTTTTAGTTGTCGTTAAGTCTGTTTCACTAATATTGAGGGGTTCTAAATGCCAAATGTCTTCACTGTATTGGCTTATGGTTCTATCACTTGAAAACATGCCACTGGCTGCCGTATTTAAAATACTCATTTGTGTCCAGTAGGTTTGATCTGCGTAAGCTTTATCAACTTCTTTTTGAGCTGCTACATAACTTTCAAAATCGTGCGCAACAAGCCATGGATCGTGTGGGCTTTTAATTGCATTTGTTATATCGTCAAATAAGCATGGTTCAAACAAGTTAAAATGGCCGCTTTCGAGTAGTTGCATTACATTATTTAAATCGCTATTTTGTGCGATTAAGTGCTCAGGATTGTAACGCGATTTAATATCATCAATTTGATGAGCTTGTGCCCCAAACAAAAAGAAGTTATCAGCGCCGACAGCATCTCTAATTTCAATGTTTGCACCATCCAGCGTGCCTATCGTCAATGCACCATTCATCATAAACTTCATGTTGCCAGTACCCGACGCTTCTTTGCCTGCGGTAGATACTTGTTCTGACAAATCGGTTGCAGGACAAATCACTTCCATAGCGGTTACATTGTAATTAGGTAAAAAGGCGACGCGTAAATACGGGGCCGCTAACGGATCTTTATTTATAACCTCTGCCACGTTATTAATAAGCTTAATAATTTTTTTAGCCATGTAATAACCCGGTGCTGCTTTACCGCCTAATAACACACAGCGAGGAACAAGCCCTTGGGTATCACCACGGCGAATACGGTCATATAAATGAATCACATGAAGTATGTTTAATAGCTGACGTTTGTATTCGTGAATACGTTTTACTTGTACGTCAAACATCATCGATACGTCAAAATCAACATCGCAGCGCGCTTTAACTAAATCAACTAAACGCTGTTTGTTTTCGCGTTTAGCATTTTGCCATTGCCCATGAAATGCTTTGTCATCGTAAAAACGACGTAGATCGCTAATTGTTGAAAAGTTTTTAACCCAGTCATGACCAATTTTTTCGCTGATTAATTTACTTAAAACGGGATTACAATGTGCAAGCCAACGTCTTGGTGTAACACCATTTGTTTTGTTATTAAACTTATCTGGCCACAGTGCGTAAAACTCTTTAAATAAGCCCGCTTTTAACAGTTCGGTATGCAGTGCTGCTACGCCATTTACCGAGTAACTACCTACAATGGCTAAGTAAGCCATACGAATTTGCGGCTCATCGCCCTCTTCAATCAACGACAATGCACGCTGTTTATTAACATCACCCGGCCATTGCTGTGCAACTTGTGCTAAAAAGCGTGCGTTTATCTCGTAAACTATTTCTAAAATGCGTGGTAATAATTTTGAAAACAACGAAACAGACCACTTTTCAAGCGCTTCAGGAAGTAGCGTATGGTTTGTGTAGGCCATTGTTTTAGTAGTGATTTGCCAAGCATCGTTCCAATCAAGTTCGTAATCATCAATTAAAATACGCATCAGCTCTGCAACAGCAATACTTGGGTGTGTATCGTTTAACTGAAAAACATGAAAATCAGCAAAGTCGCTAAAGCTCTCGCCATGTTGGGAAACCCACTGATCAACTACGTCTTGAATACTCGCAGATGATAAAAAGTATTGTTGGCGCAATCTAAGTTCTTTACCATTTTCGCTGCTGTCGTTTGGATATAGCACCATGGTAATTTGTTCAGCTAGGTTTTTTTGAGCGACGGCTTCTGAGTAACTGCCTGCATTAAATTCGGTCAAATTAAATTCATCTGTCGCTTCTGATTTCCATAAGCGTAGCGTATTTACAATATTGTTTTTATAACCTGGGACTGGGACATCGTAAGGTACAGCTAATACATCTTGTGAACTCATCCATTGACGATGCTCTCGGCCAAATTTATCCGTGTAAGTTTGCACGTAGCCGCCAAATTTCACACGTTTTGCATGCTCTGGCGCGCTTAGCTCCCATGGGTGGCCTTCGCGCAGCCAGTTATCTGGTTGCTCAATTTGGTTACCATCTTTAATGGATTGGTTAAACATGCCGTATTCGTAACGAAGGCCATAACCAATGACAGGTAACGCTAGACTTGCACAACTATCTAAAAAACAAGCAGCTAGGCGGCCTAAACCACCGTTACCTAAGCCTGCGTCGTGCTCGGCATCTTCAAGCGTTTCTACTGTTGTGCAGTATTCTTGTAATGCAGCAGCAACTTGGTCGTCTAAATCTAGGTTTAGTATTGCATTACCTAGCGCACGTCCCATTAAAAATTCAAGAGAAAGGTAAGCCGTTTTGCGGCGTTTCTCTTGCTTAATTTGTTGATTAGTTTCTCTGCAGCGGGCAACAAGTCTGTCGCGAATAGTCAGCGCTAAAGCATGGTATAAATACAGTCTTGATTCGCCGACCTTATCGCGACCTAGGGTATAATAAAAATGCCGTGTTAAGTCATCTTTAAGCGTACTTTCATCTATAACAGGACCTTCTTGCCAGCCCTTTACTACACACACTTGTTCACTTTGCTTAGCCATGACTTACATCCTCTAAATTAGCACTAAAAACCCAACTACTTTGTGCTGAAATTTCAACCATCGCATCTTCATTACTACTCACAGATGCATTATTTACACTTGATAAAACCATTTGCCACGGCGCATTAATAGGCGAAGGCGGCATTTGGCAAAAAACTGTTTTTTTACTGGCATTAAATACCATCAGTAATGCATGATTGTTTTGCTTATCAAGTAAGCTATACATTAAAAACTGTCTGGTATCTTCATGCCAATGAGCGTCGGTCATGGTTTTACCTTGTTCAGTAAACCACTTAACGGTAAAACGCTCGTCTATATCATCTAAAAATACACTGTGTTTGAACGCACTGTGCGCGCGTCTAATTTTTAAAGCATCATCAATAAATCGTGTTAGCGAATGATTAAGTTGAGAATCTTTCCAGGCAAGCCAGCTAGTGCGATTATTTTGGCAATAAGCATTGTTATTACCCCCTTGAGAGTGCGCCATTTCGCTGCCAGCGGCAATCATGGGTACACCTTTTGAGAATATCAAAGTAAGTAAAAAGTTCTTTTGTTGTTGCAAACGCAGTGCGTTTATTTTTGAGTCACTGGTAAAGCCTTCTACTCCACAGTTGAACGAGTGATTTGCACTGTGCCCATCTCTGTTTTGCTCACCATTAGCTTCGTTATGCTTTTCTTCATAACTCACTAAATCGGCAAGCGTGAAACCATCATGACTCGTTATAAAGTTAATGCTATTAAGTGGTCCACGTTGGCTGTGCTCAAAAATATCAAACGATCCATGCAAACGTTTTGCAACGTTGGCAATTATGCCCGTTTCACTTTGCCAAAAACGTCTAATTACATCGCGGTATTGATCGTTCCATTCTCGCCATGGCGGCGGAAACGCCCCAAGTTGATAGCCGCCAGGACCTATATCCCAAGGTTCACTTATTAGCTTAACCTTATTAAGCACAGGGTCTTGGGCTACTGCTTGTAAAAAAGTATGTGCAGAGCTAAAGCCTGCTTTTGAGCGCCCTAAAATGGTCGCTAAATCAAACCTAAATCCATCAACTCCCATTACCTCAACCCAATAACGAAGGCTATCAAGTACAAGTTGCAGTGTTTTAGGGTGATCAATATTTATTGTATTCCCACAGCCGGTATCGTTTATATATACATTAGGCTGACCCTCTACTGTGCGGTAATACGCTAAGTTATCAAAGCCTCTTAGCGATAATATAGGGCCATCGGCCCCCGCCTCTGCGGTATGGTTATAAACAACATCTAAAATAACTTCTATGTCGGCAGCATGAAGCTCGCGCACCATTTGCTTAAACTCGTTTATATCGTCGTTTACTAAATAGTCTTTATGAGGGGTAAAAAAGTTAAGCGTGTTATAACCCCAATAGTTTTGCAGCCCTTTTCCTGTTAAAAATTGCTCACTAATAAAAGAATGAACAGGTAAAAGCTCAACTGCTGTAACGCCAAAGCTTTGTAAGTGCTCAATAAAGCTTGGGTGACTTAACCCTAAAAACTTTCCTTGTAGAGATTTAGGTATTTTAGGATGACGACACGTTGTGCCTTTAACATGGCACTCGTAAATAACCGTGTTTGACCAACGGTGGTTTGGCTTTTTATGCGCATACAACGTAGGGGGTGCTACTTTTGACTTAGGTATATCAATCGCATTATTTACGGTGCTTTTAGTGCCAATTGGCATTTGCCCATAATGGCGTTCGCTCCATGTAAACTCACCAAACAAGTCTTTTGCGTATGGGTCTATCAGTAGTTTATTTTCGTTAAATAGTTGACCATTTTTAGGGTTATATTCACCCTCAACTCTAAAGCCATAAAGTGCGCCGGCGCTTAATGGCGAAATATGAATACTCCAAATACCCCCTTCGTTAATATTCATCGCCATTTTTAGAATTTCTGAATGGCCACTTTTATCAAACAAACACACATAGGCTTGGCTTGCACCTGGCGCATAAAGCGCGAAGTTAACCCCATTATTAATAACACTAGAACCTAGCGGTTCTACATTACCGGGGGCTACATCAAATTGGTTACTCATCATCAACCTTTTGTAAGTAAATAGTTGTTAAGCCACCAATGGCAATTGAAATACTGTGTTTAAAGCCATGATTTGATTCATTTATTGCCTGAACTATCTGCGATGAATCTTTAGTTACTTCAACGCCAGAGCCAAAAAACTGAGTATCGTCTGTATTTAAAACAACTTTATAACGCCCTTTACTCGGTACGCCAATAACGTAGTTTTCATATGACGCGGGGGTAAAATTAGCAATAACAACCACAAAGTCTTTTGCGTTTTTAGCATAGCGAACAAAGCTTAAAATGCTCTGCTGATTATTATTGTTATCTATCCAGGTAAAACCAGCCGCGCTCGAATCTAACTCATACAACGCGGGTTGGTTTTTATAAACGGTATTGAGCGCTTTTACGGTGTGCTTTATACCGTTATGGCTTTGGTGCTCAAGTAAATGCCAATCGATAGAATGATCGTGTCCCCACTCTTTTCGCTGTGCAATTTCACCGCCCATAAACAAGAGTTTTTTACCCGGGTGTGCCCACATAAATGCGTAGTAAGCGCGTAAATTTGCAAATTTCTGCCAATCATCGCCTGGCATTTTTTCAATTAACGATCCTTTACCGTGTACTACTTCATCGTGGCTTAATGGCAATATATAGTTTTCACTAAAAGCGTATACCATCGAAAAAGTCATTTCGTGATGATGATGCTGACGGTATAAAGGGTCGTGCTGCATGTAATGCAAACTATCGTTCATCCAACCCATATTCCACTTATAGCCAAAGCCTAAGCCGTTGTGCTCAACACTTTGGGTGACGCCCGGCCACGCTGTTGACTCCTCAGCCACCATCATAATGCCTGGGTTGTTTTTATAGCTGCGCATATTGACTTGCTTTAGGCACTCAATCGCACCTAAGTTTTCGCGCCCGCCGTAACAATTAGCAATCCACTCGCCTTCTTTTCGGCTGTAATCTAAATACAACATAGAGGCTACGGCATCTACACGCAGACCATCTAAACCAAATTGATGTAACCAATACATAGCATTTGAAATCAAAAAGCTTTTAACTTCAGGGCGGTCGTAGTTATAAATGTAGGTATTCCAATCAGGATGAAAACCCTGGCGCTTATCGGCATGCTCATATAAATGAGTGCCATCGAATCGATGTAAGCCATGCGGATCGCTGGGAAAATGCCCAGGCACCCAATCAAGTAAAATACCTAAATTAGCTTTGTGGCATTGCTCTACAAAGTATTTAAAGCTGTTGTAATCGCCAAAACGGCTGGTAGGTGCAAATAAACCAACAGGCTGATAACCCCACGAACCATCAAACGGGTATTCACTTATTGGCATAAGTTGAAGGTGGGTAAAACTCATTTCAAGGGCGTAGCTAACCAGTTTGTCAGCAAGCTCTGTGTAACTTAAATAGCGGTTGTTTTCAGCGCGTTGCCATGAGCCTAAATGCACTTCATAAATACTAATTGGCGCATCAATATGATTACGCTTTTGTCTGTTTTGAAGTGCCTGAGCGCCGAGCGTTATAGGCTCTGGTTTATACTGCAGTACACTTGCAGTACCCGGTGCTTGTTGCATTTTAAATGCATAGGGGTCGGCTTTCTCGAGTACTTCTCCACTTTGGGCGGTAATTGCAAATTTGTAGCACATGTCGGCTTTAAGGCCTGGTACGAATAGCTCCCATACACCACTTGCAGGATGAAAACGCATAAAGTGGCGATTAGCTTGCCAAAAATTAAACTCACCAATAATAGAGACACTTGCAGCATTAGGCGCCCATACACAAAAGCGCACACCCTCTACATTTTGTTGAGTGCTAAAATGTGCACCAAAATGAGAGTACGCATGTTCAAGGCTGCCTTCGTTAAATAAATACATTGCCTCTGCATCAAGTGTGCTTTCAAAGCTGTATTCATCATAAAAGGTAGTCCTGCTATTTGTGTACTGAGCAATGCATTGATAAGGCGCAGTGGGCAGCGCATCAACTTTGACTATAAATAAGTCACTTTGTTGGTAGCGCTGCGCCTTAATACTTTTATTGTTTAATGTAACACTCACACTTATTGCACAAGGTAAGTAAAAACGAATTTCAACCTCAGCATCCGTTTTATGTGCCCCTAAAAAGCTAAATGGGTCTTTAAATCGTCCTGTATTTAATGCATGCACCTGTGCATCGTAACTATTTTCATTAGTTGTACTGCTCATTTAACCTTTCCTTATTGAATCGATAGCAGCTAAAAGTGAGGCATTTTTGATAAAAATTTCTTCACTGGTATGCGTTAATACACGTCGCCAATTAGGATATTCTTTGTCTGTCCCGGGGATATTAACCGGATACTTCTGCTCATCTAAATCATCTATTTGTATTGCAAATAAACGCGATTGAGAACCCGCCAAACATAATGCTAGTGCGTTATATACTTCGACTGAATTACTATGTAATAGAAGCTCGGTTGTATTGGTATGGCGATTAATAAATCGTAGTATCCTATGTTGCTCTTCTATTCGTTGTTGCTTTAATTGCTCGTATTCATTGCAAGTAATAAGCTTGTATTGTTGCTTAATATTTAAATCAGCATGCTGCCACCAACCTGTAAAAGGCGGTACATCATGATTGGCTATCATTAACAAACACTGTGTTGCTAGCTCATCAGTCGATAAAAACTCACCACTGTGTTGTTTTTCAAAATAAAATAAGCTGTTAGAAAAAATACCGCTAGATGCCAAAGCCTGCCTTACCTCTGGCGGCACAACGCCTAAATCTTCTCCAATAACAATACTCTGATTAATATGTGATTCAATTTTTAAGATGGCGAGTAATTGCTCAAACGGGTAGTAAACATAACAGCCATCTTGTTCACTATTGCTTTCAAAGCACCACCATAGGCGCCTAATAGCCATTACGTGGTCAATTCTAAGTCCACCTACATTTTGCATGTTTGCGCGAATGAGCGAGCGATAAAATTGGTAGTGATTATTACTAAGACTTTGAGGATTTAGTGCTGGAAGCCCCCAGTTTTGGCCAGCTTCGGCCCATGGATCGGGTGGAGCACCTACACTTGCACCTTGGCTAAACAGTGGCTTTTGATTTTTAAACTCGGCCCCATCACCCGCACAACCAACAGCTAAATCATTTATTAAGCCAATAGCCATACCTCGCTCTGCACAACTTTGTTGACACAGTGCCAATTGCGTATGCGCTTGCCACTGCAGGTAATAATCAAATGTTAAGTTATCTGATTCGAGGGTATTTAACGTAGTTGAATGAGTATTACAAAAATCAGTAAACGCTTGGCGACGCTCATCACTTGCCGTTAATTCAAACTGATTATAAAGCGCTTCAAATAACGCATACTTTATACGGCTTACATTTTCATAATCTATAAATTGATCATTACTTTTTATAAGTGTAATTACGTCGTCTTGTTGCATGAGGTCATGTAGAACTGCGTTATTTTGTGCGTCTTCGCTTAATACTATAGAAATATAAAGAGGGTTTAATAAAGCCCGACTACTAGGGCTATAAGGGCTTGCACGCTCTGGCATATCAGCGAATAACAAATGCAGTGGATTAAGTAATATGTAATCCATATTTTGCGAGCTGCATAATTTTGTAAGCGTTAGTAAATCGTCAAAGTCGCCAATACCTAAATGCGCTTTATTTTTTAATGTGTAAAGCTGAATAGATAACCCTGTGCGCTTTGTGTCCTCCACTTGATAAACTTGCTCAGGTACACACCAAAGTTGCGTAATTGCATGCTGTTCACCTACTTGAACACTAGCGTCATGATAGCCAATTGGCATAGTTTCTATGGGTAGTGCTAGCTCAATATAGCGAACGCCATGTAAGTAATATTCACCTGTAACTACCAAATTATAAAGGTTCTCAACCGCTATATTCATCCCAAGAGAAGGGACATTAATGTTGGCGGCTAAATACTGCTGACGTTCGTCTATACGAAGCTTTAAAGCGCATTTTTTTTGGTCAACCAAACTCACACTGGGTACTAAATCCAGCCAAAGCGATGCATCTAAATCATAAGTTAGTTGAGTTATTTCGGCTTCGTTATTTGTATCAACACCGCAACATTGCAAAGCACGTTTACGCGTGTCTTCGCTAAAAAACACCTGTTCACCTGTATACTTAGTGAATTCAAAGCCAATACCATGCAGGTAAAACAACTGCGAAAGAGCATCCATTGAATCGCCTTAATTAATGCGTTGAGTATTTACTATGCTGTTTTCTGTGCCAAATGTATTGCCAATATAACCATCAGCTTGGTGGTCGTTATCCCAAATGTCTCCATTTATTAAATAACGAAAGTGAAATTGTTGATCGATAGGTAAGCGTTGCTTAAATCTAAACACACCTTGTTTTTTATTAAGCTTCATTGGCACAGGTTGCCAATCATTGAATTCGCCTAATAAGCAAACTTCTTCTGCCTCTGGATGAGAAAATTCAAAGGTTACTTCAGCTTCATCTTTTGTTTTAAAAAAACGTTTATTCAACATAGCAGGCTCCAACTAAACCAAAAAGGGTACTTAATCTTTGCCACAGGCCATACAGCTAAACAAAAAGGCGATGTGGATTCCATTCAAAATCATTAAACACGTTGTAAGTTAACCAAAACTTTATTTACGCATTATTACAGTGCAACAATTCATTTTTTCTGCACTTAAAAAGTGCGGTTAGTATATAAACAATCTTTTTTAAAAAGCTCAGTAGTACAGAGCAATATTTGAACCAACTAAGCGTACATCACATATTATTTATTTAATCGAATTTAAAGTTAAATAATCCAAAAGTATTGCCTAAATTTATAAAATTCTTTTGTTCTGTACTTTCATCAGCGATAATACACAGCATCTTAATACTCTGAAATATCATAATTTTCATGTTGAAAAAAAGCATTTTAATAACTATAGCCATCATCTTTTTAATAATAGCCACACTTGTTGGTTCTTCAATCTATACCCTTTATAGTAAAAAAGAAATCTCAGTTGATCCTAAATTAAAAGAAATCTCAGGTATTGAATTTGATAAACAAAAACGTCTATGGGCTATTAACGACGGAGGCAACGAACCCAAGCTTTACCGCCTTAACAAAGATGGTTCTATTGCCAAAGAAATTTTGGTTGAAAACGCTAAAAACATTGATTGGGAAGACATGACCCAAAACAAATTTGGGCACTTTTTTTTAGGGGATTTTGGTAATAACAAAAATGATCGTAGATGGCTCACTATTTATAAAATAGAAAACCCTATAGATATAAAAACAAACACAACCCAAGCCGAAATAATTAAGTTTACCTACCCTGAAATGGATGGCAGTCCAATAAAACCCAACGACCGAAATTTTGATTTAGAAGCATTTGTAGCACTAGGTCGTCATTTATATTTATTTACTAAAAACCGCACAGAACCTTTCGATGGTATTACTAAAGTGTATAAAGTGGGCGATCATGCAGCAAATTTTGATGCTGAGCTAATTGACTCTTTTAAAACGTGTACCACGCTTGAAAAACTATGCTGGATAACCTCTGCGGCGCTCAGCCCCGATCGTAAAAAATTAGTCTTACTTGATTCAACAAGTCTTTGGTTATTTGAAAACTTTGAAGGTGATAAGTTTTTCTCTGGTGATGTATCAAAAATAGATTTAGGGATTGTTACTCAAAAAGAAGCAGTCACCTTTTTTGATGACAACACGATTGTATTTACAGATGAAGAGTTTAAAGGCATAGGCGGTAATGCTTATTTTATAAAGCTTGATAAAGCCAAAAAAGAAGTTATAAGAAAAAAACCTATTTCAGAAAAAACACTTCCATAGCATCTAGTTAGCTAAGCTAAAGCATTAAAGCTTAGCTAACTTATGTGAAAGGTAATGAGTTAATTACTCTTTTCATTTGACGAATGAAGTGCTTTTTCTACATCAACACCTAAAATCAACACTCCAATATGACTATTATTATCATCTAAAACAGGAAAACTTAGCTGAACTTGAAAATGATGTGTTGATGCATCATATGTGACGCTATCAAAGTTAAAATCTTTTGACTGTTTAAATGTTTTAGTAAACTTATTTTCATCTCCTTGCCAGTAGTCACTGGTTAGCTTACTAATAGCGATGTTTTTTCCTTGGTTATCAGTCAATATTAGCTCAGTAACAACACCTTTGAATTGAGATTGCCATTTTTTAAATACTTTAGATAACGGTAAATTAAGCATAGCTAATCCATCAGGGTGCTTTACTTGTTTACTTTCTTTTATCCATAGCTGGTCTAGTCTTTTAATTTCAGATTCACTTAAGGGAAACTCATTACTTATTTGAACTTGTTCTACTAAACTAGGTAAGTTTAGTAAGGTTTTAGCACTACTGGACAACCTATCAAGTATTTGCTTTTCTTCACTTTTTGATAGTGAAAATGGAGCCTGCGCGCAAGTATTTATATTTTCATCAAACTGCTGCATAAATTTTGGGAAGCGTTTAATAAGTGAATGCGAAGCAAATAATCCCAAAGGTACATACCTAAAAAATTCTCTTTGATACTCATCTTCATTAATGCCTAGCTTTGAGGCTGCTAATTCAAAATCGTCTAAATCAAGTAGAATTCTATCAATCCGCTTATGGTGCATAACATTTACTATTTCTTCTAATGAATTTACTTCTACCTCAGCAATAATATTCTGAGTTTTAAACCAATTAGCCTGATAACTCCCTCTTACTGCACCATAACGCATTTTATTTTTTGGTTTATTAATGCTCTCTGGATGAGTAAACCAGTACCAGCTTTCTAAAAAGATGGGGGATGATATGCGCCCATAGGCCTTCATTTCAGGCATTAAATGAGTTGTGAAATAACCGTCTAAGCGGTCTAACTTTACTTCTCGACGTGCGCGTAACCATGGCAAGGTTTGTAGCTGAAAAGGGGCTCCCATTTCAAATAAAATACACTCAACTTGGTTGACTGCATTATCAGGTGCAGTGGTGGGTAAGTTTGTTCCAAACTGAAGAGGCTCAGTTAAACCCAATAAGAGGGTAAAAAAATATGCAGGCATAATCCATTACTAAATATTGTACAAATTAAAATGAGTATAGTCATGCATATTAAAAAAGCATAAATTCTCCTTACAAAATTTTGTATCTTATCAATGGCTTCAATATTTAAATCTATGCTCTACTGCTATTAGCTTATAAAAAGTACACTTAAATATTTAAATTAATGCATTTATATCTAGGGTCTGTTGACCTTTGAGGATTAAAATTCGTTCAAACTAGGCGCTATTTAATCGCGGCGCGAGATTTGTAACCTAGTGGGCTCGATAACTGTTCCTGCGTTGTTCTAATAGCTTACATCTATGTAGGCAACCAAGAGTAAATAGCGCCTAGGAAGAACCCTATGGGGAGTAACCACACTGCATAGGCTCTGCCTTGCCTGAATACTAAACAGGCTACTGAAAATTCAACCTTGAAAGATCAACAAACCCTAGCCTTTCTATTACTTACCTAAAGTATACCGAGTGTTCACTTAACGACTAAAACAAAAAACTCACTGACTCTAGCGCTTAAATTTAGTTTCTAAAATAACAGAAGATGTTGTGCGCTCTACTCCATCCAGATTTCCTATATCGTCTAGTAAATGGCTAAGCTGCTCTAAATTTTGAGCCTGTACTACAGCAATTAAATCAAACTCACCACTTATGGCATAGAGCTGCGAAATTGCATCAATTTGCTTAAGCTCGATATTTGTTTTAGTTGTTAATTTTTGTCTTACTTTTATAGACACATGAGCTGATACCATTTTACTGAGGTAGTCGTCACCATAATCAACGCTATAGCCTTTAATTACGCCCGTTTCTTCTAGTTTGAGCATACGGCTTTGTACCGTTGAACGAGATAAGTCAAGCATGCGAGCAAGATCAGAAATACTCGCTCTAGCGTTTGTTTTTAGTACAGAAAGTAGCTTTTCATCTTGTGGAGTTATCATAATGGTTATTTTCTTCGTTATTTTGTCTTTTATTTTAATCATTTTTCACAAAATAGCACTGCAATTTTAATAGCTAACCTTCGATAATGACCTCTACAAGAAATAATAACGTGTTTGCTGAAGAATAAAGGCTATATTCTTCTTTGAGTTAGCAACTAATCTTTTATCTAAGCCCATTAAATTTAGGTGTAAAAATGCAAGTAACAAGAGACTTATTTAACGACGTAATGGTACCAAACTATAATCCATCAGCAATCATTCCAGTTCGTGGTGAAGGTTCACGCGTTTGGGATCAAAATGATAACGAGTTTATCGATTTTGCTGGTGGTATTGCCGTTAACTGTTTGGGTCACTGTCATCCTGCATTAGTTAAAGCATTAAAAGAGCAAGGCGAAAAAATTTGGCATTTATCGAATGTTATGACTAATGAGCCAGCACTTCGTTTAGCTCAAAAAATGGTTGAAGCAACATTCGCTGATAAAGTTTACTTTGCAAACTCAGGCGCAGAAGCAAACGAAGCAGCCCTTAAGCTAGCGCGTCGTTATGCACTAGATGTATATGGCGCTGAAAAAACGCAAATTATTGCATTTAATAAAGGTTTTCATGGTCGCACATTCTTTACAGTAACTGTGGGCGGGCAAGCTGCATATTCTGACGGCTTTGGTCCTAAACCCGCTGACATAGTACATTGTGATTTTAACGATATAGCAGCATTTGAAGCGCTAATCAGCGATACAACATGTGCTGTTATGATGGAACCATTACAAGGTGAAGGCGGTATTATTTCACCAACAGATGAATTTGCTAAAAAAGTACGTGAACTTTGTACTAAACATAACGCGTTACTTATTTTTGATGAAGTACAAACGGGTGTTGGTCGCACAGGCGATTTATACGCTTATGAAGGTTTAGGGGTTGTTCCTGACATTTTAACAACGGCAAAAGCATTGGGTGGTGGTTTTCCAATTGGCGCTATGATCACTCGTACACCAATTGCTGAGCATTTAAAAATTGGTACTCACGGTTCTACTTATGGCGGAAACGCACTTGCTTGTGCTGTAGCCGAAGCGGCATTTGATACAGTAAATACACCAGCCGTACTAAACGGTGTTAAAGAGCGCGAGCAATTATTCCGTGATGGATTAAACGCAATCAACGAAAAATACAACGTATTTAGCGAAGTACGTGGTAAAGGTTTATTAATTGGCGCAGTACTAAATGACAAATTTGAAGGACGTGCACGCGACTTTTTAGTAGCCAGTGCTAATAATGGTTTAATGAACCTTGTAGCTGGCATGAATGTAATTCGCTTTACACCGTCTTTAGTTATCCCGTTTGAAGATATTAAAGAAGGCTTAGCGCGCTTTGAAAAAGCCGTTAGCGATGTAGTAAACGGTTAATATAGTTTAAATTAGCACGCCAAATGGCGTGCTATTGGAGCAAGCAATAAATGCAAGTATTACGTCCTATTACTGCCAATGATTTTGACGCGCTTAAACAAATAGCGATTGAATCCGGTCATGGGTTTACCTCTTTACCTGTGGACGATGCACAGCTTAAAGAAAAAATTGAACGTGCTGAAAAAAGCTTTGCCAAAAACATTAACCAGCCACTTGATGAAAGCTATTTATTTGTTTTAGAAGACAGTGAAACAGGTGACGTTATTGGCACAACCGCTATAGAAGCTGCGGTAGGTTTATCGGTGCCTTTATATCATTATCATTTAGGTAAAACAGTACACCACTCGCCTACTTTAAATGTATATAACACCGTTGATATTTTAAGCATGTGTAACGACTACACAGGCTGCTCTGAAATATGCACATTATTTTTGCGCGAAAATAGCCGTAAAGGTTTAACGGGTCGATTTTTATCGCGTTCACGCTTTTTGTTTATGGCTCAGCATAGCGAGCGTTTTGCCGATACTGTTATCGCTGAAATGCGTGGTGTTAGCGACGAAGACGGCCATTCTCCTTTTTGGCAATGGCTGCAAGAGCACTTTTTTAGTATCGAATTTCCAGAAGCGGATCACTTAGTTGGCTTAGGCGATAAGGTATTTATTAGCGAGTTAATGCCTAAATACCCTATTTATGTGAACTTGCTTAGCAAAAAGGCCCAAGCAGTTATTGGGCATGTGCATGAAAAAACAAAACCTGCGCTAAAATTATTAGAAAAAGAAGGTTTTGAGCACAGAGGCTACGTTGATTTATTTGACGCAGGCCCAACGGTTGAAGCAAAGCTTGGTAATATTCGCAGCATTCGCGACTCTCAAGTTTGCCCTATTACTATTGGTGAGCTTGATCACATATCACAAAATAGCTCTGATACGCTGGCTGTATGTAATCAAGGCGTAAGTGGCTTTAGAGCAACATTTACCAAAGACGCACATTACAATCATGCAAAACATACTCTCGTCATTAGCCAAGATGTGGCTAAAGCACTTAATTTAAGTCAAGGAGATGCAGCGCGATTTTTCCGCCTGTAAATTATTTATGAATACACACCTAATTAATAACCAGTGGCATGTGGGCCTTGGTCCAGCATTTGAGTCAATCAATCCAAGTAATGGCGATGTGGTATGGCAAGGTAATGGCGCAAACGCTGATCAAGTAGATTCAGCTATAAAAGCAGCCAGAGCAGCACAGGTACAATGGGCAGATAAGCCGCTTGAAGAGCGTATAGCCATTCTTGAAAACTTCGCAGCTCAATTAAAAGAACACAGTGAAGAATTTGCGACCATAATTGCACGCGAAACAGGTAAGCCATTATGGGAAACCCGCACCGAAGTGGGCGCAATGACAGGCAAAGTAGCTATATCTGTAAAAGCATACCATGAACGTACCGGTACAACCGAAAACCCAATGCCAGGTGCAAAAGCGTTTATTAGACACAAACCGCATGGCGTTGTGGCTATTTTTGGCCCATATAACTTTCCGGGGCATTTACCAAACGGGCATATTGTTCCTGCAATTTTAGCAGGCAACACCGTGGTATTTAAGCCATCAGAACTGACGCCGCACGTTGCAGAATTTACGCTCTCACTTTGGCTAAAAGCGGGTTTGCCAGCGGGCGTTATTAACCTTGTGCAAGGTGAAACTGAAACAGGTAAAGCACTTGCATCTCACAAAGACATAGATGGATTGTTTTTTACCGGTAGCTCAAACACAGGTCACTTACTACATAAGCAATTTGCAGGACACCCTGGCAAAATTTTAGCACTTGAAATGGGTGGCAATAATCCTCTTATTGTAAAAGATGTGAGTGATGTAAGCGCTGCTGTGCACGATATTATTCAATCAGGCTTTATTACCTCAGGTCAGCGCTGTACGTGTGCACGCCGCTTATTTATTGAAAAATCGCTCAATGGCGATGCTATTTTAGAAAAGCTAATAAGCGCAACTAAAAATATAGTTGTAGACGACAGCTTTGCTACAGAGCAGCCTTTTATGGGTGCAATGATAAGCGAAAAAGCAGCACTGGGTATGGTCGCTGCGCAAAGTGAATTAGTGTCAAAAGGCGCGCAAATCCTTGTTGAACTTAAGCAATTAAAACCAGGCACAGGTTTTGTAAGTCCAGGCATTATTGATGTAACAAACATTACCGACATGCCGGATGAAGAGCATTTTGGACCGCTTATTAAAGTGTATCGTTACAACGACTTTGACAGCGCAATTATTGAAGCTAACAACACAAGCTTTGGCTTATCTGCAGGTTTACTTAGCGACAGTGAAGATGATTACACTCACTTCTTAAAGCGCATTCGTGCAGGTATTGTTAACTGGAACCGCCCTATTACGGGTGCCTCTAGCGCAGCTCCATTTGGCGGTATTGGCGCCAGTGGTAATCACAGAGCAAGTGCCTATTACGCCGCTGATTATTGTGCATACCCTGTAGCATCTGTTGAGTCAGACAAAGTGAGCTTACCGCAAACCCTAGCGCCGGGCTTGGTAATTGAATAAGCAATAAAACCAAAATTTTAGATTTAAGGATTTAACATGCATACTGATGTAAACACATTATTTGAGAGCCTTTGGAAAAACTACTTAAACGTAACACCATCGGCAGACAAAATTCATGACCTTTTAGGGTCAACGCAAAAAGATGACATTATTAACGATCATATTGCTCTGCGTACGTTTAATATTGAAAAAGTGGGTCTTGAAAAGCTCGCTGCTCATTTTTTAGCAATTGGTTACAAAGAATGTGGTGAGTACCATTTTGAAGCTAAAAAACTCTATGCAAAGCACTACGAGCATAGCGATCCTAATCAGCCAAAAGTGTTTATTTCTGAGCTATTAGTTGAAAAATGCTCGCCAGAGTTACAAGCTATCGTAACCGATATGGTAAGCCAAATTAACGAAAGCGCAGTAACAGCAGATAACTTTTTGTATTCAGGCACGCATTGGCAAGTAAGCACCGATACTTATAAGCAGCTGCTAGCTGAAAGCGAGTATGCAGCGTGGATGTCAGCCTGGGGTTACCGCGCCAATCACTTTACCGTAAATATTAATACGCTTGCTAAGTTTGATAACATTCATGATGTTAACCAAGCCCTAAAAGACGCTGGCTTTTCGCTTAATACGTCAGGTGGCGAAGTTAAAGGCTCACCAGAGGTGTTACTAGAGCAATCGTCAACACTTGCTGATGAATACTCTGTTACCTTTAGTGACGGTGATATGAGCATCCCTAGCTGCTTTTATGAGTTTGCTATTCGTTACCCTAAAGCAGACGGCGAGCTTTATACTGGTTTTGTTGCAGCCTCAGCTGACAAAATATTTGAAAGCACCAACGCTCGATAGCAAAACCTAAAGTACTTTATTTTAAAAGCCCGTTATGGGCTTTTTTTATGTCGGTAAGTTATATTGATTAATTATAAAAATAACGGTTTATAATCATTTTCTAATTTTTCAAACGATAAATCGCCAATAAAACGACCGAAGCTCAACCAAGTTGCCAAACCGCGTAAATCTTTAAAATGTGGTGGCACAAATTGTGGACTCTCTATTACACCTAAATCATGAAGCTGCGATATTAATCTAAAATCATCTATCGATATTTTACCTACCAGTAATAAAGGAAGTCTATCGATTCGTCCAAGCTGTATTGCTACGCGTATTAAGTTATAAACCAGTACAAAGCCTTTAATGTAAGCAATATCTTTTGTAAAAGGCAGACCTGTTGGCGTACTGCCTCTAAATACACGCTGCGCTAGTGTGTAACTGTCATCTTTTGATAAACCTTGCGCTACGTAATCACGGTAAATATCTACAAACTCAGCACCGTCAATTACCTTTGTAACGGCTTGAATACGATTCACTAATTTAGATAAACGCCTTGGAGTCGATTTTAAAGTAATAATTTCGGTAAGTACCGCTAAGCCTTCTTGGGTAATAGTAGAGCTAGGCGTGCCTTTACTTAAACATGTTAAATAAGGCTGAGCTAAACCATTTTGAGTGGTACCTACGTGTATCCACCCTTCGTGAACTTCTAAAATATCAAGCTCACGCTGAGAAAACTTAACATCTTGATTAAGCTTTATATTATTAGCACCGGCGGCTGCATCACTGACAATACCATCGCTAAGCATTACCTCTACATTTATGCCTGCCATACTGGCATTTACTTGCTCAGACAAAATACGCACAGCATCAACAGCATCAATATTTTTAGGGTCGTCAGGCAGTATGTCGGCTATAAGTAAATTTTGCAGCGGTTTATCTAGCATATTAGCTAGCTCAGAAAGTGAGGGCTCACCAGCATGGAATAAATCTTTAGGGTGTCCAAATAACTCCACTGATAAGTCATGAAACTCTGGCGTTCCACGATACTCAAGCATACTTAATACCGTTTTATACTCGGTGCACATTTTTCCCATATATTGAGCAATCGGATTTAACTGTCCCAATTGGTTAATAATGTTACGGTGCAAAGTAGAAAATGCTTGGCGCAGCTCGCTAGGTACAAAACCAAGGTCGCGCTGTTGATAATATGCACGATCGATGAGTGGGTTTTTTTGACATTTCTGTCTAAAAAACTCCTCTTTAGTTTGTTTATCCCAATTAATAGCATCGAGTATCCTAATTGGAGTTTGCAATGCAATTAATTGATCCGATAACTCACGAGTTTTTAGTAGTAACGCCTTGTCTATCATGCTCTAAGCTCAACAATAAATGAGCTTTGAGCATAATTTAAAAAAGCGAAATTACAAAGCAATATCACACTTTTTTAGCTATTGTTTTTAAGATGATCGACCCTCATATCTGTATCGTATGAGTTACTAAACGAAGGGCATAAAACATGAAAAACGAAATCGACAATAAACAGATTTTAGCCGTATATGAACGTATAATTCAAAAAGGTGAAATGACTGATGAAGGCAAGCATTATCAAGGTGTTACTGCTTATTCAGACGTAGATGGCTACACAGTATACCTACAAGGTAGCGGCGTTGAACTGCGCTTTGGTTTTCATAATACTTACCACCTTGACTACGAACATGAAAAGCATAAAGACGACTTTTTGAAAAAATTATATAACATTGCAAACGAAAGCTAATGCACCCACGAAAACGCAGACACCGCCCTACCAGTAAGCTCAATACTACTTTTATAAACCAAGTAGTAGAAGAGCTTAGAGCTGATCCAAGCAAAGTCTCAATTATTCAAGAAAATTTAGAACAGTACCGTGCTCAAACTCATTTAAAGCGTGGTTTTTTACTGGCTATAGAGCGCTTTGATTGGGTTTTTGAAGCAAGCAAAGATATAGACTTTATTTGCCAGCAAATTTTAGCTGATGACTATATTGGCAATAGACTAAGACGTTACCCCCTACTTTTTAAAGGCGTTATTAATAATGCCTGACCTTTCAAAACCAAGCGCTTTAAAACGATAAAACCACAAAGTTTACTCTCTATATAAATTTATTAGAGCACTAAGCAATTGCAGGTTTAGTGCGCTTTTGTATTAAATTAATACTATTAGTACTCTAATTATTACTGCACTAATGATTATTGATCATTTTATTCATTTATTGCTGTAAACAAATCATTACTATTATTTAATTTCAAAATAAAATTCACAAGCCTTTGTTTTAAATAAAATAAAACAAAATAAAACCTTATCTTCTTTATCGCATTAGTTGCACTTTTATTAATGATTAATCTACATTTTGGCATCTAGATATTTACTTCAGCCTTGAATTGTTAGAGCTATTACCTTAAGCTTATGTTTATTGAACGTTCAATTAATAAAAATTATGCCTAAAGTCGGAATGGAACCTGTCAGACGTCAGCAGCTAATTGACGCGACTATAGAGTCAGTTGCAACTAATGGACTACAAGGCACAACTATAAACAGCATTAGTAAAAATGCCGGTTTATCGTCAGGCATTATTAGTCATTATTTTGGTGGTAAGCAGGGGTTAATTGAAGCCACTGTTAGATACTTACTAACAAGCTTAAAACAAGGCTTGATAAGTAAAGTAAATAACCAAACGAATGCCATTGAACGTTTAATGATTATTATCGAAGCCAACTTTGCGCTTGTACAACAGCGTAATGATACAACCCGAACGTGGTTAAGTTTTTGGGCGCAATCGATGCATGATGAAGAATTACACAGACTACAAAACGTAAACAGTAAACGCTTGCAAAGTAATTTAGCATTTTCTTTTAAGCAATTAATGCCTATTGAGCAAGCAAAGCAAGCTGCAGAACTTAGCGCCGCAATGATCGATGGCCTATGGTTAAGAGCAGTACTGAGTAAATCAGACAATAATCAGTTTAAACACAGTGAAAAGTTAGCAAAAAGCTACGTACTTTCACTTATCAAGCAATATGGAGCCTAGCGTGACTACACCTGTCTATCAAAATTTTATTAACGGCCATTTTCTTGCAAACCAGAACGGCAAAACATTTGATGTAACAAACCCAGCAACGGGCGAGGTTATTTACGCAGTAGAAATTGCCGACGAATTTATTCAAAACGCAGCCATTGCCAGTGCAAAGCAAGGTTTTGCTCAGTGGTCAGCAATGACACCCATTGAACGTAGCCGCATTTTATTAAAAGCAGTGGCTATTTTACGCGAGCGCAACGATGAGCTGGCACTTGTAGAAGTACTTGACACCGGTAAACCAATGCAAGAAGCAAATTGTGTTGATATTGAAACCGGCGCTGATGTAATTGAATACTTTGCAGGCCTTGCGCCAGCACAAGTAGGCCAACAACAAATGGTTGGTGATGACTTTTACTACACACGTAAAGAGCCATTAGGTATTTGTGCGGGTATTGGTGCATGGAACTACCCACTACAAATTGCGTGTTGGAAGTCGGGCCCTGCCCTTGCAGCTGGTAATGCATTTATATTCAAACCATCTGAAGAAACACCACTTGGCGCACTTAAACTTGCAGAAGTCTTTGTTGAAGCTGGCGTACCTGCAGGTGTGTTTAATGTTGTTCAAGGCGCGGGCGATGTAGGCCAGTGGCTAACGCAGCATAGCGATATTGATAAAGTATCATTTACGGGTGAAGTAGGCACAGGTAAAAAAGTAGTAGCAAGTGCTGCCGGTACTTTAAAAGATGTCACGATGGAACTTGGTGGTAAATCTCCACTATTAGTATTTGATGATGCCAACATTGAGCAAGCGGTTAGCGCTGCTATGTTAGGTAACTTTTATACGCAAGGCGAAATTTGTACTAACTGTACACGTATTTACGTTCATAAAAATGTATATCAGCAGTTTATTGATGAGCTTAAAGCGCGCACTGAGAAAAACATTATTGCTGGCGACCCACAAGATTTAAATACTAACTTTGGCGCACTTATTTCTAAAAAGCACCAAGAACTAGTAATGAGCTACGTTAATAAAGGCATCGAAGAAGGTGCAACGCTATTAACCGGTGGTACAACGCTTTCACCTAAATCTGCACCTAATGGCTATTTTGTAGCACCGACTGTGTTTATTGATTGTAATGACGATATGACTATCGTTAAAGAAGAAATATTTGGCCCTGTAATGAGCGTGCTTGTTTTTGACGACGAAGACGATGTTATTGCACGCGCTAACGGGACTCACCTAGGCTTAGCTGCAGGCGTATTTACTAGCGATATTAAACGTGCGCACCGCGTGATTCATAAGTTACAAGCCGGTATTTGTTGGATTAATGCATACGGTAACTCACCTGCTGAAATGCCGGTTGGCGGTTATAAGCAATCGGGTATTGGCCGTGAAAATGGTATACAAACTCTTGATCAATACACGCAAACTAAGTCTATTTATGTTGGTATGGCCGACATAGAAAGCCCATTTTAAGGCGCCCTACTATGAGTAATCATTACGACTATATTATTGTTGGCGCGGGTTCGGCTGGTTGTGTTTTAGCAAACCGTTTATCTGAAGATTCAAGCAACCGCGTGTTACTACTTGAAACTGGCGGTAGCGATAAAAGTATTTTTATAAAAATGCCAACCGCGTTATCTATTCCTATGAATAGTGACAAATACGCATGGCAGTTTCATACGCAACCTGAGCCTCATTTAGATAACCGTGAAATGCATTGTCCTCGAGGCAAAGTATTAGGCGGCTCGTCATCTATTAATGGCATGGTATACGTACGTGGCCACGCAAAAGATTTTGACGAATGGCAGCAACACGGTGCAAACGGCTGGGATTACCAATCGTGTTTACCGTATTTTCAAAAAGCAGAAAGCTTTTACCTTGGTGAAAATACTTACCGTGGTGGCAAAGGCCCGCTTGGCGTTAATAACGGCAACGAAATGAAAAACCCGCTTTACCGTACCTTTATCAAAGCAGGTGTACAAGCGGGTTACGCTTCTACAGATGATTATAATGCGTCGCAGCAAGAGGGTTTTGGCCCAATGCACATGACCGTAAAAGACGGCGTGCGCAGCTCTGCTTCTCGTGAGTATTTAGACCCTGTTAAATCGCGTAGTAATTTAACAATTATTACCGGTGCACTAGCACAACGCGTGATTTTAGATGGCAAAAAAGCCACTGGCATTGAATACAAAGTAAATGGCGACGTTAAAACTGCACATGCTGCAAAAGACGTTGTACTAAGTGCAGGGCCAATTGGCTCTCCACATATTTTACAACTCTCTGGTATTGGTGATACTCAAGCGCTTGAAAAAGCAGGCGTTGAAGTACAGCATCATCTACCAGGTGTTGGTCAAAACTTACAAGATCATCTTGAGTTTTACTTTCAATACAAGTGTAAGCAACCTATCACGCTTAACGGCAAACTAGGCATTGTTTCAAAAGGGTTGATTGGTGCGCGCTGGTTATTAACGCGTTCGGGTTTAGGTGCAACGAATCATTTTGAATCGTGTGCGTTTATTCGCTCAAAACCAGGTGTTGAATGGCCAGATATTCAGTATCACTTTTTACCTGCGGCTATGCGTTACGATGGTAGAAGTGCATTTGCAGGTCATGGTTTTCAGGTACATGTTGGTCATAACAAACCAAAAAGTCGCGGTAGTGTGACTATTGCTTCTGCGAATCCTGAGCAACCACCAACCATTTTATTTAATTACCTTGAACACCAAGACGATATTGAAGGCTTTAGAGCGTGCGTTCGCTTAACACGCGACATAATCGAACAAAGTGCCTTTGATGAATACCGCGATGAAGAAATTCAACCTGGTAAACATATTCAAACAGATGAAGAAATAGATGCCTTTGTACGCCAAGCCGTAGAAAGTGCCTACCACCCTTCTTGCTCATGCAAAATGGGTGAAGATGATATGGCCGTTGTTAACTCAAATACGCAAGTACATGGTATTGAAGGACTACGTGTTGTTGACTCATCTATATTCCCAACTGTTCCTAACGGAAACTTGAATGCGCCTACTATTATGGTTGCCGAAAAAGCAGCTGACATAATTTTAGGTAAAGACCCATTACAGAAATCGGATGTGAATGTTGCCATAACAAAAAACTGGCAAGAAACACAACGTAGTACGGAGATCTAACTTTAGCCACATGCTTAGGTTTAGTCTCGTCGGGCTAAACCAATGCGTGCCTTGCAGTGGCACACGATGTAAATAGGTTACGTTGTGTTAATGCGAGAATAAAACAATAAAATACGGAGTGCTTATGAATTATTTTTATTCATTACTGGAGGGTAACAATGACTATTTGGCTTAATGCAGGGATCATTTTTACCTTACTCGCCATTATCACTATTTTAATTAAATGGGGTAATGTTCGCGTAGTAGGTGTAACACCAGTTCGAACCTTTACGTTTATAGCAATACTATTTACTTCTGGCCTAGATGTTGGCCTTATCATGTTTCCTTTAACTGAGTTTGCAGGTTATGCAGACATAAAAGCAAGCCCAGAATACGCGTTTGCAAATCCACTGGCTATTGAGTTTGGCTACTGGGGATTTTTGATCTGGGGATTTTACTTTCTTACGTGCTTTTATTTCTGTGTAATAGAACCTAAAGTGAAATTTTTCGAAATTCCTTGGGTTAAATTTATCAATAACGTTGTAATTATTGGTACATGTGCATTTACCGCTTATTTGCTGCTTACAAACCTACCGTGGTATTTACCCGAACTAGGTGATGGAACAAGTATAGTTTCTGAGTTTTACTTGATTGTGTTTGCTGCTATCTGTTTTGCTGTGTACTCAAGTACTGATATTAAATATGTACGTATTTTAAGTATTTCTACTACCTGGTTATTTTTAGCTTTAATCGCCTTTATGTGGGCTGGCGCATTTGTGATTGGTGATAGTCAAATGTCAGCATTTACAGATAACTTAGGCTCTATTGGTACTTACTTTGCGAACATTAATGAATTTGTTTTACCGCTTAATGATTACCATGAGTTCTACTTATTCTGGTGGTTTGCGTGGAGCATAATGATTGGTCAATTTACATCACGCTTTGTTGGTGGACTTAAAACATACCAAGTATTAGGTGCTATGTTGATTTTCCCTTCTATTCCTATTGCGATTTGGTTTAGCGTACTTTATCACTACCATGAAGCGGGCATTCCAACTCAAGGCATTAAAAACTTTGCAATGGTATTTGTAGGTATTGTATTTGTAATTAACTCACTCGATTCGTTAGTGCGTTTATATACAGATAACCTAAACTTTACCGTAAAGCGTTTTGGCAAAATGAAATACATGATCGGAAATGTTGTCGCTTTATCGTTACTTACACTATTGTTTAAATTAGAATTTTTACAAATTCAGTGGGTAGGCGCATTGGTTATTGGATTGTTCTTTATCTGTGCTGGTTTTATCGGATACAGCAAGTTTAAAACAGTTACAAACATAGACAGCTCACCAAAAGCAAACGAAATTGATTACACAAAAATAGACACAGTACACTAGGGATTAATAATGAATAACAAACTAAAACAACTTGTAGTAGCACTACCATTTGCAGTTTTATCAACAACCGCAGCTGCTGATTGGTCAACAACAATCACTGCAGCGTCTGACTACACTTTTAATGGTGTAACACAAACAGATAGCGATCCTGCAATTCAAGGCAGCTTAGACTATGCCTTTGATAGCGGTGTTTACGCCGGTGCATGGGCTTCAAACGTAGATTTTGGTGACGACACTGATTTTGAACTTGATGCTTACGTAGGTAAATATGTACAACTTGATGAGCAATTTAGCGTTGATTACGGTATCGCTTATTACACTTATCAAGGTAATAACAGCGATGGTAACTACGCTGAAGCTTACACTAAATTTGGTTATGCAAGTGAATACGGCCAAACTGAGCTTAACTTTTGGTACAGCTGGGATTACTTTGGTTACGATACAGGCCACGTTATTTCGATGATCGCTCACACTTATGAGCTAGCTCCTAATCATGCACTACGTGCAAGCTTTGATATTTCAAACTCACTTGATGGTGATAAGTTTGAGTGGGATCAAGCTAAGGGAGACAAATCGTATTATCACTACCGTCTAGCATATCAAACAAGCTACGAAGGTTTTGGTATTGAAGTAGCTGCTGAAAACACAAGCTTAGATTACGATTATGCTGATGAGCGTATTGTACTTGCTGTTTCACGCACATTTGATCTTTAATACAATAATTACTGATTAAACAAAAAATGCCACTCTACTTAGAGTGGCATTTTTATTTGTAAACTAACTAACTAACTAACTAACTAACTAACTAACTAACTAACTAACTAACTAACTAACTAACAATATCCCAAGCACTTGTACCCGATGCTGAAAGGTTACTGGTGTTATTGCGTAATACTTTATTACCTACATTAGCTGATGACTCAGGTCGACTTACTAAATAACCCTGAACAGAACTCACACCCATTTTTTTAACAAGTTCAAACTGCCCTATTTCTTCAACGCCTTCAGCTACAATTTTAAGGCCAAGCTTTTGTCCAAGCTCACTAATTGTATTTAATATATCATTATATTTTTGGCTTTTATTAGCTTGAGCTATAAACGAGCGATCAATTTTAATAACATCTATTGGTAAATCCGCTAATGTACTCAACGAGCTAAAACCTGTACCAAAGTCATCAATAGCAATAGTGATGCCCTCTTCTCTTAGCCTACTTAGCTCTTTAATAATTCTTGGACTGGCTTTAATGAATGTTGATTCTGTAATTTCAAGCATTAAAGACGTAGCGGGTAAACCGGTTTTTTTGAGCTTCTTCATTATCCAATCATAAATGTCACGGTGCTTTAATTGAATGCCCGAAACATTTACTGATATTTTTACTTTACGCATACCTGCATTGTGCCATGCAGCCATTTGCCTACATGATTCAAGCATAATCCAATCGCCAAGTTCTAATATTAAATTAGACTCCTCTGCTATTGGAATAAATTCTGAAGGGGGGATCATGCCCTCAACTGGGTGGTCCCATCGGGTAAGTGCTTCGAAATAATCAATCATACAATCTTCAACATGCACAATTGGCTGAAAAGATAAGTAAAAATCTTTACACGCGACTGCTAAACGCAGCTCTTCAAGTAAATAATGGTAACGGCGCATTTTGTTACCCATTTCTGGCGAGTAAACTTTAAATATTCCCTTACCATCACTTTTAGCTCTATACATAGCTACATCGGCTAATTGTAAAAGCGCTTGAGGCGTTGATGCACTTTCTGGGTAAGCCGCAATACCAATACTGGCACTAATTTTTACTATTTTATTGCCAAGCACAAAGTCTTTTTCAAGCTCACTTAGCACATGCTTAGCAATTTCAACGACTCTGTCGCTATCATCAAGTAATTCTATAAAAATGGAGAACTCATCCCCTCCTAACCTTGATAAGTTTTGCTCTAATTGGTTAGCACTATTTATGTTACTTAATTTATGGTGGCGTAATACATTCGCAAGTCGGCTAGCAACTTGAACTAATATTTCATCACCAAAACTGTGACCAAACGAGTCGTTTACTTGTTTAAAGCCATCAAGGTCTATAAACAGGAGCGCACACTTGAGATCTTCTTGATTAGCATGATTAATTTGTCTGTCGATATGTTCAATATATGCATGACGGTCAATTAATAACGTCAGTTTATCTTGGCATATACTGGTTTGAGTTTGTTTTACATAATTAGCCACATGCGTATTTAAACTATTTATTGATTGGCTTAAGCTGCTTACACCCAAAGGGTTCTCTGCCGATTTTACTTGCAAATTAAATGCAGTGAGTAAGCTATTGGCTTGAAGATTAAGCTCCGCTATTTGATTTTTATAATGACGCTTTCTACGCTCTCTGCGTAAGTACAGGCCAGAACCAAATATTAAGATACATAAAAGTAAAAAATTAATAGGTGATGCAAGTGTCATTATAATTAACTTACTTGAATCAGCAGCTACAAACTGGGTGTCAGTGGTTTTAATAAGCAAAAAATCAGCTGTGGGCTGCTCAATTATATAGTGGCCATTTAAGATCGGATTATACCAAGGAGCCATATCAAGAGTGGTATTCGTTATTTCGAAATTTCGTATATCAATACTGGTACTAAATAAATTTATACGATTAATCTGATTCGTTAACTCTATGTTTATGCAAAAACAAAATAGAATTATGATTAGGAAAATAAAACCGAGCGGCTTAAGTTTACTCATAAAAAAAATCCATCTACTTTGCTTCTCCTATCAAACCTATTACCAAAAACGGATTATATCGCTTGCATTTAGTACTACGCAAGCATTGATATAATCCTAAGCCATTAGAATAACAAAAAATTGTAACAATAACGGATTAACTAATTATATTTGATATATAGTATAGGTGGGATTAACAAAAATAAACAAAAAGGTTCTAATTGTTTAAAATTTAATACATACCGTCAATAAGCTCTATAATTTTTTCTTCAGCGTCTATAAACTTATCCAATCCACCACCGGTGCGATAAGATGCTTGTGCTATTTTTTCATTCGTTTCAACGTCTTTAATCCAAATATTTGCGTATGCCATATAGAGCGCTATATCCCAACGCCAATTTGCTACGTAGTAAGCCACTGCATTACATCCTGTCGTATCTGCACCTGGTAATTCGGTCTGGTAGTCTTGGTGTTTCAATACATAATTGGCTGGAATTACCCGAGTTTCAACATCATGCTTTGCAAAACCTTTTTTCATTGCATCTATAACACCAGCTTTAACAGCCTTATGTTCAGCAATACATACTGTTTTAGGTATGTTTGTTTCAAATCGAGTAATGTCTTGCTTTGCAGCACAACCGGCCAAGGTGGCAACCATTGCTGCTGCAACTGTTATTTTTAACGTATTCATATTTATTCCTTTTTTATTTTTAATATTTAAAGCTGCCATGCATAGCTAACTTTTGTAAAAAATGTACGCTGATCTCGCTCAATATTTTTAAGAGAATCGTCTTGGTAACCTCTATCTGAGTAACCCAAATAAAACAGTGTTTGTGCATTAATTTTATATGAGTAAACAAGCTGGCTGCCGTAGTCTTTATTGATTTGACTAACTTGATAAAAGTAGGCGTTTTCGTCTCTATCAATATCTTCAAATTGTAAAATTAATTTAAGAATTGAACGCATGCTAAATTTATAATGAAGTCTAAAGTCGACCAAGTTAGCAGTAAACACCCGCTTCCCTTGCGGGTTGTCTAATTGACTGTAGTTATGCTTTACATCGAGTTGCCAATGGTCGTTAATGTCCCAAACCACTTGGGTTTGAGTGTCAAACGCATCGCCTAATTGCTCATTTGCATAATCAATGCGGCTAGCGTATTCAATATATAACGAAAGCTTTAAATCTTTAGTGGGTTTAAAGCCCGTATAAATAAAACCAATATTTTGATTATAAAAATTGTCGTTATAGTTTTCATAACGGTGCACTAAACCAATTTCAAAAATAGATTGTTTTTGGCCTTTAAAGCTTAAAAAGCCTTCGTATTCGTCTTCAAGTAAGTCGCCGTTTTGCGCCCACGTTTTATCCCAGTCAGCTTCGTATGACCATGAGGTAAGTAAATCAGATTCATCTCTGTACCATGTTTGTCCGCCACCAAAGCCTACTTTTTCATAATCAACTTTAGCTTGATAACCTAAATCGGTGCGGTAGTCCTGCCCAATATTTTCATAAGATGCAAATAATTTGTAATCACGTTTATCGCGGGTAAGTTCCAGGGCATATGCTTCATCTGACTGAGTTTCAGATAAGTTATAATTTTGAATTAAAAATTCAGAGTTACGTGTATCAGCAGATGATACTTGATACAAAAGAGTATCCGATTGATTAAACCAGTAGCTACCATCCACTGATAATACAGTGTTGTGATAGTCATCACTTTCTCTGTGCGTGCTTGAAAGGCCAATAGTACCCTGCTGACCTAGGTCATATTGATAACGCCCTGCGGCTGCATTCGTTTTTTCGTTTAAGCTTGCAAAGCCAGAGCCCTGATTCGTTGGCAGTAAAATATTACTATTGTCGTCATCAGCGAGCATTAGCGCATAACTATGATCACCCGTTTTACCCGTTAATTTTGCACCTAAAGTAGGCTCTGCAATTGTACGTGTATATAAAAGCTCAAATAAGCTGCTTTTAAAGTAAGAAGCTCCATCTAAAAAGAAAGGACGTTTTTCAGCGTAATAAATTGAAAAGGTTGTATTTACATCAAGCTCTAAAGAGTCAGTTTCTACTTGCGAAAAATCAGGATTAATTGTCGCGTTTAAAACAGCATCTTTTGTTAAACCCCAGCGTAAATCTAAGCCCACTTCAGTATCTATATCACCCTTATCCCAATCGCCTGGCAACGCAGATTTATTATCGTTACGAAGTGTGGTTAATGTAGGTGTTAATTGGATATTTTTACTTGATTCAATGTCACTAAATCCAACTAACTTATCAAACTGACAAAGGCTACATTTTATATTTCTATCAAATCCCATATTTGATAGCTGATATAAAACATCACGTTGGTAGTTTCTCATTACTGAAAAACCCCACGTTAGCTCTTTTTTATTTTCAGGAAAGCGCAGTGCCTTAAAAGGAATACGCATTTCAACAACGTAACCTTTCTCGTTAATTTGTCCCGCGCTATCCCAAATAGCATTCCATGAGGTATCTGAGCTCCATCCATCGGTGTCGGTCATTCGTATATCGCCTTGTGCACCAAGGGGATTTACATGAAATTCATAACCACTGCGTTCATCATTAAATGTATCAATAACAAGAATGACTACGTCGTCTTCCCATAGCGTATCGCGATCACGAAGTGATGCACGAATTTGTTCAGGGTTTGGATCCTCTGCAATGAAGGCAACATATAAGTTTGTGCCATCTTCGTAAATAAAGGCATCAGTTTTTACAGGAGGTGTGCCTTTTTCGTTAGGCTCATCTTGGTAGAGTAGAGGTATACGTGTCGCATTTTGCCAGTGCACTTCATCCATAACACCATCAATAGTGATATTTGAATCAATACGAGATAAGGATACTTGCTGTTTACTAGCCGCTACATCAAGGCTTGAGAGTAATAAAACGAAACTTAAAAATAGGAAGGTAAACTTTTTTATTATAATTATAAAGTACTGCATAAACATCCATTTAGACTGTAATTACTCATAGGGAGTAACTTAAGCTGGGGATTGTAATTTATCCAGGTACATTTGTTAATACTTTGAAATAAAAAATTAACTATTTAATGATAAAGGAGTAACTAATTGTTACGTATTATGTTTCGAGTAGTTTAAGTTTATCGTCTATGCCATTCCATACATCAGCGTCCTCTGGTGCAGGTTTAACCTCTGTAATGCGCGGCCAGACCAGTGCAAGTTCAGCATTCAATTCAGTAAACTCTTTTTGAGATTCTGGTAATTCATCTTCTTGGTATATAGCATCAGCTGAACACTCAGGGACACATAAACCACAATCGATACAATCAATCGGGCTAATTGCTAAAAAATTAGGGCCTTCAAAAAATGCATCTGCTGGGCACACTGATACGCAATCGGTGTACTTACATTTTATACAATTTTCGGTGACTACAAACGCCATACTATTTTAATACCTAAGATTTTAAACAACAGTTGTGGATCATACCCATCCACTCCAAAAATACAATAAATAAGTGCCATATCACCCTATTTTAACGTAAAATACGCGCCTTATGTTTGCACACCCGTTGTGCCCTGCATCCCCTTATTGTGAGCGGTAATAATACCCCGCTATGACACCTAAAAGAGATATAAATGATACGTTTAACCGAAATAAAGCTGCCACTTGATCATGACGAAGATGCAATTGGTCAAGCAATTGTAAATAAACTAAAAATCCAACCAGAACAATTGCACAGTTTTAATGTGTTTAAGCGTGGTTATGATGCACGTAAAAAATCAGCTATTTTACTGATTTATACACTCGATATAGAAGTAGATAACGAAGCTGAGCTACTCGCGGCATTTGAAAAAGACCAACATGTAAAAGTAGCGCCAGACACAAACTATAAATTTGTAGCCCAAGCCAGCGAAAATATAACAGAGCGCCCTGTTGTGATTGGTTTTGGCCCTTGTGGTTTATTTGCAGGCTTATTACTTGCTCAAATGGGCTTTAATCCCATTATATTAGAGCGCGGTAAAGAGGTACGTGAACGTACAAAAGACACGTTCGGCTTTTGGCGTAAACGCACACTTAATACCGAATCAAATGTACAATTTGGTGAAGGTGGCGCAGGTACATTCTCAGACGGTAAGTTATACAGCCAAGTAAAGGATCCAAAACATTACGGTCGTAAAGTCATTACTGAATTTGTAGAAGCTGGCGCACCCGATGAAATTTTATACGTAAGTAAGCCACACATTGGTACGTTTAAACTTGTCACCATGATTGAAAAAATGCGCGCTCGTATAATAGAACTCGGCGGCGAAATTCGCTTTAGCACACGTGTTGACGATATTCATTTAGACGACGGGCAAGTAACAGGTTTAACGCTTTCAAATGGCGAGCAACTAAACACTCGCCATGTTGTATTAGCCGTTGGTCACAGCGCACGCGACACGTTTGATATGATCCACAAAAAGGGGATTTATGTTGAAGCAAAGCCATTCTCAGTCGGTTTTAGAATCGAACATAAACAATCAATGATCGATGAATGTCGTTTTGGTACAAATGCAGGAAACCCAATTTTAGGCTCTGCCGATTATAAACTTGTTCATCATTGCGACAATGGCCGCACAGTTTACAGCTTTTGTATGTGCCCAGGTGGCACAGTAGTCGCTGCAACCTCTGAAGAGGGCCGCGTTGTTACCAACGGTATGAGCCAATATTCACGCAGTGAGCGCAACGCTAACAGCGCTATTGTGGTAGGCATATCACCGGAGCAAGATTTCCCAGGTAATCCACTTGCCGGAATAGACTTACAACGTAAACTTGAAGAGCAAGCGTATGAGCTTGGTGGTAGCAACTACGATGCACCAGCCCAGTTAATTGGCGACTTTTTGAAAGGTAAATCATCAGAAAACTTAGGTGAAGTACAACCCTCTTACACACCCGGTATTAAGTTAACCGACTTGAGTAAAGTGCTACCACAATTTGCAATTGATGCTCTTCGCGAAGCGATACCAGCGTTTAATAAACAAATTCGTGGTTTTTCAACTAACGACGGTTTATTAACCGGCGTTGAAACACGTACTTCGTCGCCTATTAGTATTAAGCGTGATAAAACATTCCAAAGTATTAACACCAAAGGGCTTTACCCTGCAGGTGAAGGCGCAGGCTACGCTGGCGGTATTTTATCAGCGGGTATTGATGGTATTAAAGCGGCTGAAGCGGTCGCACTGTCTATGTTAGAAAACGCTTAAACCTCTTTTTTAAGCCGTTTATCGAAAAGCCTCACTTTGTGAGGCTTTTTTGTGCTAAATGTATAGAAAATAATAACACCTCAAGCACCTCAACAATGATCAAAACATTTACCTTTTCGTTGCTTAGTGTATTAGCAATTTTTAACGCTAAAGCACAAGAGCTAAAAACCATCGATGAAATTCACAGTGCATATAAAAATAATTCTATTAATGCACAGCAACTCACCCAAAATTATATAGACCGAATTAATAAACTTAATCCACACTATAATGCGGTTATTAGTTTAGAGCCTACAGCTATTGCTCAAGCTAAAACGTTAGATGAACTTGCCGCCAAAGGCACGTGGGCAGGTCCGTTACACGGCATACCTGTACTTCTTAAAGATAATATAGAAACTAAAGGTACACTTCCCACAACGGCTGGCTCTTTAGCACTTAAAAATAACGTTACTGATAATGATGCTTTTGTTGTTAAACAACTTCGTAATGCGGGCGCTATAATTTTAGGTAAAGCTAATTTAAGTGAGTGGGCAAATTTTCGTTCATCCTATTCATCTTCAGGCTGGAGTGCCGTAGGCGGACAAACACATAATGCGCACGATGTAACACGTAACCCATGTGGTTCTAGCGCAGGTTCTGCTGTTGCGGTAGCACTTAACTTTGCGCCTATAGCATTAGGGACTGAAACAGACGGTTCAATTACGTGCCCTGCCTCAGTAAATGGAGTTTATGCAATAAAACCAAGTATGGGCCAAGTATCACGCTCAGGTGTTGTGCCTCTTTCAAGTAGCCAAGATTCAGTAGGGCCGATGGCGCATTCTCTTAAAGATTCGCTGCTGGTTTTATCTGTTTTGCAAGGTGAAGACTCCCTTGATGCAACAACTACAGGGTTTGAATTAAAAACAGGTAATATAAAACTAAAATCGACACTTATTATTGGTGCACTGCCTAGCGACAAATTTACAGTTGAAACGCAGCGCCTTTATGCCAAGCAGTTACAAGCATTAAAACAGGCTGGACACACTGTTATTAATGTAGATATTACTGATAACTTAGATACGCTATTTGTTGATGAATACTATATTTTACTTTATGACTTCAAAGCCGAAATTAATCATTACCTCGCAAACACTCCAACACAAGTGGCTGTTAAAAGCCTAAAAGCACTTATTAATTTTAATATTCAAAATAAAAAAACAGAAATGCCCCACTTTGAGCAAGACATCCTAGTTCAATCGCAGGCTATTGATTTAACTAACAAACAAAAATACCAGGAGACTAAAGAACGCTATCGCACTTTAGCAACGACAGCCATTGTTAATGTATACAAAAACAACAAGCTTGATATTGTTATAGCGCCTACAGTATCCCCCGCCTGGAAAACTGACTTAGTTAATGGTGATAATTTTAATGGCAGTAGTAGTTCGTTATCTGCTATTGCTGGCACAACGCACATAACCCTACCGGTCGGAAAAGTAAGTGGTTTACCGGTTGGTTTGTCCATAATAGCAAATAAAGAGGACGAGCAAGCGGCTTATTTATACGCAAATATTATTGATGAGGTGTTATCACCAGGCACAAAAAAACCTGAGTAAACTCAGGTTTTTTTTAAACTAAACGGCGTTAACTATGACTTTTTAAGTGACAGTTTTTCGCCTTTTAAGCTTTTACGAACGCTTGAAATACGTGAGCGATTTACTGCTCTCGCTTCACCGGTTGCTTGTCCTGATAACTTGTTAGAACGTGTACGGCGTAAATGCGCTGGCTTTTTACCAATTTTATCAATTAGCACTTCGCGATTACTTACTTCGTAACCTTCTAAATATACACGTTTGATTTTTTGACCGATTAACGTTTCAATTTCAAATAATGTATTTTCTTCTTCGCGGCTAACAAATGAGATTGCTTGGCCTTGGCGACCAGCACGACCTGTACGGCCAATACGGTGAACGTAATCTTCTGCAAGCCATGGTAAATCAATATTAATTACACGAGGTAAGCCATCAATATCAATACCACGAGCAGCCACTTCTGTAGCCACTAATACACGTACCTTGCCTTCTTTAAATTCACGTAAAGCACGACGACGGTTACCTTGAGATTTATCACCGTGGCAAACGCCTGCCGGAATACCATCAAGGTTAAGCTCTTTAACAAGCTCATCAGCTGTTTCTTTCATGTTTACGAAGACAAGCACTTGTTGCCAGTTTTTCTTACCAATCAATTCAGAAAGTAGCTCTTGCTTACGACGTTCTTCAACTGGGTAAACAACATGCTCAACGGTGCTTGCTGTACTGTTAGTTTGATCAACACGCACTATTTCAGCTTGTTTCAATACTTTAGATGCAAATTGTTTAATTGCTGCAGGGAATGTAGCAGAGAAAAGTAAAATCTGGCGCTCTTCTGCACAGCTTTTAATAACGTTTTGCATATCTTCAATAAAGCCCATATCAAGCATACGGTCAGCTTCATCAAGAACAAGGTGCTTAACACTTGCAAGGCTTAAGTTACCTAAACGAATATGATCAAATAAACGACCTGGCGTTGCAACAACAATATCTACACCTTCTTTTAAAGCATTTGCTTGGCCGGCAGTGCTAACACCACCAAATAAGCTAACGACTTTAAGTGATGTATGCTTTGCAAAATCTCTAAAATTATTTGCAATTTGTTCTGCAAGTTCACGCGTTGGAGCAAGTACTAATGCATGAGGTGCATTAGTTGTGCTGAGTTCAGACTCAACCAATTTTTGGATGATAGGTAAAGCAAACGCGGCAGTTTTGCCGGTACCAGTTTGTGCACTGGCTAAAACGTCTTTACCTTTACGGACAGCAGGAATTGCTGCGCGCTGAATGGGCGTAAGGGTGTGATAGTTAAGTTCGTCCAACGCCTGGATGATTTCAGGAGCGAAACTAAAAGATTTAAAATTCATGCTGTATAACCTACGGCCACATTATCAAGGGTCGCAAATTATACAGTAAAAACGAGCTAACAGTTAGTCATAACTTATCTTTTAACGTGTTTAATCTACTTTATAGCGTTTAAATATTAAAGAGGTGTTAATACCACCAAACGCAAAGTTATTACTCATCACGTAATCGGTATTAATCTCACGCCCTTGATGCCTTATGTAATCAAGCTGAGCACATTCGTCATCAACGTTATCTAAATTAATTGTTGGTGCAAACCAGTTATCAGCCATCATATTAATGCTTGCCCATGCTTCTATTGCACCACAAGCACCTAATGTATGCCCCAAATAACTTTTTAACGAGCTAATAGGTTTGCTGCCCAATGCTTTAAACGTTGCGTGAGACTCGGCAATATCACCTTTATCTGTTGATGTACCATGAGCATTAACGTAACCAATTTTTTCTGGTTCTAAATTGGCATCTTGCAGTGCCATTTCTATCGCTAGTTGCATTGTTTTTGATGTTGGTTGAGTAACGTGCTGTCCATCAGAATTACAACCAAAACCAACCACCTCAGCTAATATTGTTGCTCCGCGCGCTTTTGCATGTTCGTATTCTTCTAAAATAAGTGTACCCGCGCCTTCGCCTATCACTAAGCCATCGCGATTTTTATCAAAAGGTCTTGGTGTTTGTTTTGGTGTTTCATTTTTTGTAGATGTTGCATAAAGCGTATCAAATACTGCAGCCTCTGTGATGCATAATTCCTCTGCTCCACCAGCCACCATTATTTTTTGTCGGCCAAACTTAATCGCTTCATAGGCGAAGCCTATTCCTTGAGATCCCGATGTACAAGCAGAGCTTGTTGTTATAACACGCCCTTTTAAACCAAAAAACACACCAACATTTACAGGGGCAGTATGCGCCATCATTTTAATGTAACTCGTGGCTGTTACACCTGACATCGACCCCGTTTCCATCATATTTGCAAAGGCGAGTAATGGCTCAGTAGAGCCAGTAGATGAGCCATACGCTATACCCGTAGAGCCATCTGTTAGACTTTCGTGCTCGAGTAGTTTGGCTTGTTCAAGTGCGCATTCAGTAGCACGAGTTGACATAAGTGACACTCGCCCCATTGAACGGATTTGTTTTCGTTTGTAATGACTTGGTCGCTCAAAGTGTTTAACTGGCGCGGCTAAACGAGTATTGAGGTCGTCAGCTATATCCCACTCTGGCATAGTAACAACAGCATTTTCGCCTTTAATTAAGGCTTGTTTGAATTCAGTCCAATCAGCGCCCAATGCAGTGACCACCGACATCCCTGTTACAACAACGCGTTTAATCAAACCATGCCACCATTAACCGAAATTACTTGGCGTGTTATGTAAGCTGCATCATCAGACATTAAAAAAGCGACTGTTCCCGCAACTTCTTTAACGCTCCCCATGCGTTTAAGGGGTATCATTTTCATCATTTCATCAATAGGTAATTCATCAGTCATCGCGGTTTCTATTAAACCAGGTGCCACACAATTAACTGTGATTTTGCGTTTTGCCAATTCTAATGCAAGTGCTTTAGTGGCCCCAATAATACCGGCTTTTGCTGCACTATAATTTACTTGTCCTCGGTTACCTGCAATACCTGACACCGATGACATTGTAATTATTCGCCCACCTTTACGGCTTTGTACCATAGGCATTACAGTTGGGTGTACTACATTATAAAACCCATCAAGGCCTGTACGTATTACACAATCCCAGTCTTCCCCTTGCATAGCAGGAAATGCCATATCGTTAGTAATACCTGCATTACACACCACGCCATAATAAGCGCCATGCTGAGCTATATCTTCTATTATTTGTGCTTTGGCCTGCTCTCTGTCACATACATCAAATTGTAATAAACTGGTGGCTCTACCTAATGCATTAATTTCATCGCATGTTGCTTGAGCTTGCTCAACACCCGCTCTGCAATGTACTGCAATATCAAACCCTTGCTCAGCAAGTTTTAACGCAATAGCTTTACCAATACCACGGCTTGAACCCGTAACTAAAATTCTTTTTGTCATTGATTTTCTCTTATAAATTCCAACGGGTTTTCAGGCTGAAATACATTAATTTTTGCTTGGCAAAGTAGAGTTTCACACACGAGTATTTGGCATTCAAATACACCTAAACCTGACTCTTCTTGATATAGCTTTTTCACTTCAATAGTCAGCTTACTGCCGTTTTTAAAACACGGTTGATAAGTTTGATACTTTCGCGTGCCAATTAAAAAACCAATTTTTACAGGTTTATTTTCATCATTCGCTAACGCACCAGCGTAAGCGGCAATAGACTGCGCCATGTACTCAACACCAATATAGCTAGGTACGCCGTTAATTGCAGGACTAAAAAAAGGGCTTTGCTCAGAGATAGTAACGCCGCATTGAGCTTCATCTTCGCTGTGTGTTAAAAGGCTATCTATTAAAATCATAGGCGCATCATGCGGGACTACTTGCTCTATAGGGTAATTAGTCAACGTTAACTCCCAATATTAAGCTGGCATTATTACCGCCAAACGCAAATGAATTAGATAAGCAGTATTTAAGAGCGGGCTTAAACGCTTGTTTTATTATTTTTATATCAGCCAAATCACTGCCTTCTTTAATCGCGTTATACGGCAGCATATGTTGGCCGCTGTCTTTTAATAATAACCAACATATACCGGCTTCAATGGCACCTGCAGCACCAAGAGTATGCCCTGTTAAATGCTTACTTGAGCTAAGCGGGGTATTGTTGCCAAACACGCGATTAATTGCAAGTGCTTCCATTTCGTCATTTTTTACAGTAGCCGTACCGTGAGCGTTAATATAATCAATATCACCACAGGATAACTTTGCGCTTTTTAGTGCTTTTTCCATTGAGGCTTGGGCGCCCATCCCATTAGGATCGGGGGCTGACATATGATGCGCATCTGAGCTTTCGCCACTGCCTAGTAACATAACGCCGTTATTTGCTATTGGCTTATTTTTAGTCATTACAAATAAAGCGGCCCCTTCACCAATATTAATGCCGTCTCTGGTGCTAGAAAAAGGCTGGCATAAACCCGAGCTTAAAGAAGCGAGCGAGTCAAAGCCATTAATTGTTAATTGGCACAAACTATCCGCACCACCACAAATTACCACATCGGCTAAATCAGCATTTAGCAAAGCTCGGGCGCTAATTAACGCTTTGCTACTCGACGTGCACGCAGTAGAAATACTGTAACAAGGCCCTAGAGCCCCTATTTTATGTGCAATATAATGAGCGGGTGTTGCTAGCTCTTGATCACTGTAACTAAAGTCATCAGGCCAGAGTTTTGTACTTTCATAGCTTTTACGCGCTCTTTCGCCATCATGAATACCTGATGTACTAGTACCCATTACAATTGCGATACGCGACTTATCAATATGCGAAAGTTTATCTAAGGTTGGCTTAATCTGCTCTAAAGCTAGATCAATAAATGTATTGATACGTTTATTATTTGATAAAGCAATAGACTGAACTTGCCCGACATACAGCGGAGTTTGCTCAGCACTTAAACTTTTATTTAAAGTTAATAAAGGAGTTGCAGGGTTATATTTATTTAAGCTTGTTGTGGTTGCATCTTGGCCTATGCCCATCGCACTCACAATGCCTAAATCATTCAGCCAATATGTCACTGTTCTACCTTTTTAAATGTTATTTGATACTGATGTAAAATATTGTTCAACGTTGTCGACTCATCACTATAGTCAATGGTGATAAATGTACCCTCATCGTTAAATACTTCCCGATTAGAGCCAACCTGCTCTATTAAAGCACCCTCTAACTGCTTTTGTAAAAATGCTACTGGCCAATGTACTAATGCAATATCCGCTAAAATATAATGAGGGTCTATCCCTTCTACCGCCAGCATATTTCGTGTTTTTACTGGGCCATTTAAAGGCTTTTCAAGCTCCATAATTGGAAAGCCTTGCACTGTCATTAACAATAACTTAATTGCACCTTTGTCATTTATAGCTAATTGGGCAAATACAGTGTGTGTGTTTTGCTGATTCGTAATATACAAAACATGCTGCCAAGACTTATCAAACATTTGTGCTGGCACGCTATTAATATTTAATTGAATATTAGGTGATAGATACACTCTATTTTTAGATGCTGTAAAACTCGTACATGCGCTCAATACAGCAAATATAAATACACTACACACCGCATACTTAATTAATTTTGACATAACTGAGCCAACACATTTAAACGGCGTTCACTTTGTGCAACAAATGGGTTATTTGTATCCCATGCGTAGCCCGCTAAAATAGCACTAATCATTTCTCGCACCTGAGTATTTTGTTCAGAGTAAAATATCACATCCTGAAAACGCGTATCGTACCACCCTGTTACAAATGTTCTAAAACAATCGACTCCAGCTTGTAATGGCTGTGCGTAGTGAGCGTCAAAATCGACGACTTCGTTTTTTAAATAGCGATCAACAAGTGGGGCAACTAAATTTGCAGATTTGAGTGCAATTGTTACACCTGATGAAAATACCGGGTCTAAAAATTCCCCCGCATTACCCAATAAAGCAAAGTGCTTACCATATAACTTACTCACATTTGCCGAGTAGCCTTTTATATTTTTTGCTGGAGTTAATAACTCACGCTGTGCTAACAGTGTTTTTAAATAAGGGTCTTGCTCTATAAATTGATTTAGTAAATCGCTAGATTCATCATCATTAAAACGCTCTGACTGCGCCACAACCCCAATACTCGCAGTACCATCACTAAAGGGAATAAGCCAATACCACACGTCAAAATATTGAGGGTGTACGGTAATCAAAATTTTATTTCGATCGAAGCTTGTATCACTAATATTGTCTTTAAAGTGACTAAAATAAGCGCTTCGAACAGGAAAGTTAGAAGGAAGCTCTAAATCTAACAATTTTGGTAATACACGCCCAAAGCCACTTGCGTCCAATACAAATCGGGCATTAACGCGATAAGCTTGCTGCTGCTCATTGTGTACCACTAATGATGCACCATTTGGCTCATCACAGTAGTCAACCACCGTGTGCTTATATCTGATTTCTACGCCTTGTCCTTGTGCTTTGTCTGCTAATAATTTGTCAAAGTCGGCTCTTTTCACTTGATACGTAGTGCCTGGGCCTTTAGTAAATTTTTCAGTGAAATTTATAGTTGTATTTTGCCCTGCCCGATGAAAAGCAGCGCCATCTTTAAACTGAAAACCTAAAGCCGCTGCATTGTTATGTAGTGTATCGATTAAGCCCGCGTCTTCTAAGTACGCCATACATTGCGGCAGTAAGCTTTCACCAATTGAAAAACGTGGAAACGCCTGCTGTTCAAGTACCAGTACCCGCCATCCCTTTTGAACTAAAAGACTACTAGCCAATGCACCAGAAGGCCCAGCGCCAATAACAACAACATCGTACTGCTCAAGGTTATTCAAATTATTGTTCCTTTTGAGGCTTTAAAACACTCAGCGGTGATAAAAAGTAAATAGCTAAAATCCCTACCATTACACTCAGCCCAAAGCTAAAAATAGCCGGTGTATCAGATGCACTCAACATGCCAAATACCCACATTGATGACGCAGCCGATAAGCTAATCGCTAACACATTTTTGGGCTCTAACTTATTTATTTGATAAAAAACGAGGTAATCAATTGCTAAGGCAATAACAAGTAACGCACCGAGTAAATTAAATAACGACAAGCTACCTTGAATCGCATTACATACCCAAAGCATGCTCAACACCACAACAGATAAAATGGTCACCTGCAGCAGCGCTATCTTAATCGTAAATCGCCAACTAAAAAGCAGCCAACTAATAAAACCCGCAAGCACTAGGCTTAATAGTAAATATTCACGGTAATCACTTAATAAAGCACTAATTTGTTTAGGTTTATTATAAAGGTAAATTCCATTGTTTTTTTCAACCTCATTAATTAGTTGATCAGATGAAATACCCGAAATAGACATCCACGTTATCGATTGTTCTGACTCAACAACCATTTGAGAAAGCAGTAATGGTTTAAATGTACTCGTGGCGAGTGTTTCATAAGTTAATAACGGTGCCTTTGTACTTACTAACGCTTGCCCTGTAACGCGCTCTGCAATATCCAAAGTTCCTTTGTTTTTAGCCTGTTCAAACAAGGCTTGGTTATCCCTCTGCTTTTGTAAACTAGGCAACCAATGGCTAATGCTATTATGTTTAAAATTAGGGTTTAGTTGGGTTAAGCGTTTTAAAAACTGTTCTTGCTTTTGTAATAGCGCTTCGTCGCTATCTGCAAACATAAAAACAATTTGGGTGTCCCATTGCCCAAGTAATAACAAATGCTTTTTTTCATTTAGCATTAAATGTTCGGAGCTTGCATTTAATAGCTTTACATCATCATTAAAGCTAATAGGTTTTATTAAAAATAACGCACTTATAAGGACTAATAACGTAATGAGTATTGGTTTTTTTAAACTATTGCAGTATAAAAAAACCTTAATGAGCTTTTGACTCATCAATAAACTCGAAGGCGATAACCTGAGTGTAGATTGCCACAATGGCAAAACTAAAACTGTAAATAGCCAAGCACTCACTAAACCCGCAATAACAAACACACCAACTTGAGATAATAACGTTAGTGGTGCACCTAGTAAGCAGCAATAACCCAACGTAGTCGTAATAAGAGATAGTAAAAGCGCAGATTGAGTCCCTTTGCTGTAGCCTTTTTCATGCTCTTTTTTGGCTAAGTCAGTCATACCATGAAATGCATAATCAATGGCAATACCAATCAAGGTAACTGCAAAAACAAGCGTTAATAAATGAATAGTCTTAAACAGCAACACCATAGCGATAGCGCCGCCAATAAGTGCACTCAGTACGGTAAAGCTTGCTAATAAAATACTGTTTAAACGCCTAAACACCCAAAATACCATAGCAATAAGGGCTAATAAGCTAATGCCACCAAACAGGCTCATCTCGTATTTAGCTTGTTTAGCATTTTCAGCCGTATGAAATAGCACACCAGAGTAAGTAATGCTTAAATCAGGGTAGGTTTTATTAAGTATATTGATCTGTTTAATTATCGAGCCAGCTAAATCAATTGATTTATTAACCCCTAAATTTTCAGGCGCTAAGTTTGCCAAAATGACACGGTATTCAACGCCTTTTAAACGTCGAGTTAAACGACCTTGTTCAAGCGTAAACAATTGGCTTTGTTTTAAGTTATCTTCTATAAATGCCGCTAAGCTCAAACTTGTATCTTTGCTTAAGGTAGCACTTACAAATGGGTTGCCTAACTGATTTAATTGCTCAAGGTAATAATGTTCAAACGTTGTTTTTTTGCTTAATGTTTGCTTGTAAGTATCACTTAATAACGCATGTTTGAAAGGTGAGAATGTTTGCGCTAAATCGTTAACGGACGGAAAGTTAAATGTGCTTTTAATTGCATTATCGTCGAGCCATTTTTGGAAATCATCAAATGCTTTATTTTTATTATTTCCTGCAAACGAGAACATAATACGGTTAGCATTTTGCTGAAAAAAAACATCTTCCGCATGTGCAATTTGGGAGTGCGACTTTGGCAATAAGCTAAACATATCGGCGCTAAACGTTGGTTTAGACAGCCAAAAAGCTGCAGCAAAAAGTAAAATTAAACTGCTAAACCACCCTACAATAACGGTAATTCGTTTTGTCACTGCACTATTCCCTTAATTAACCACTGCATTATTTAAAAACATAATTTTATTTGGAATAAGTAAACTCAATTTTTGTGTTATTTCCTGAGTGCTCATTTAGTGTAATACTGCTCACTTGCTTAGCAGTTTCACATAAAATAAAATCACTAAATAATTGCTTTAGCATAGCTTCTTTTGGTATTAACTGTGTGCAACTGTCTTGCATTTTAGCAATGTCAAAACGTGTTTCCAGCGCACTCATATTTACGCTAAGTAAGTCACTCAGTAATCCTACAAATTGCTCGCTACCGGGTTGTGGTATTAACTCACCATTGACATTTTGTGCAAGCACTTTGCCGTTTTCTATTATGAGCATACTCTCAACAGGCATTTTCACTTGCCAAATTAGCTTTTCGTCAATTAACGAAAAAACACCCGACGAAATAAAAGGCTTAGCAAATCCATTAAATTGCTTATATTGCTTAAACTCACCTTTAATAACTGCTGCATTTACTACAGAGCAAAACAGTAAAAAGCTAATGGCTATGCTCAATGTAAAACATTTTAAAAAATTCATTTAATCGCCTATAAAATAAAAATTTAATTCAAAACCGCTTTTAACTTATTAAATAAAATAGCGGGTGATTCAAATTGCATTTCTTTGGAGCTAACCTCAACCGCAACTTGCGTGGTTGAGGCTTTAGTAAGGCGCTTATTAGTTAGCGAGTCAGTGATTACATAATCAATCCGTAGTCTATTCTCGTATTCTTTTAAATAAGCCGCTACTTTAATTTTTTGAGTAAATACTGCTGAGGCGACATACTTTATTTGCATATCAACAATAGGCCACGCGTAGCCCGATTCATGCATTTGTGGGTAATCATAATCAAATAAACGCAGTAACTCGCAGCGCGCTACTTCTAAGTAACGTGGGTAGTTACCATGCCATACAACATTCATTGGATCGCAGTCATGAAATGGAATTTCAATTTCTACAACATGCGTTAATAATGCACCTTTACTATTCATACAACGCCCAACGTTTAGTTTGAATATACCCTATTGTTTGCCTTAGCACGGCTTCCATTGGTCTATCCTCAGTGAGGTTTTCAAAGTAATCAGTTATATCGGTATACATGTTTTGCATATCTTGCGTTAAAGTCGAAAACTCAAGATCGCCTTGTTTTATACGCAATCTAACACCTTGAATACTGGCTAATAACGTACTTGCTAACACTTGTTCTGTTAGCTGTAAAATACGTAAACAATCGCGAGACGCAATAGTTCCCATACTCACTTTATCTTGATTATGACACTCCGTAGAGCGAGAAAAAACGCTGGCCGGCATGGTTAGCTTTAATGCTTCAGCAGTGTAAGCACTACAGCCAATTTGAACCGCTTTAAAACCATGATTAATATAACGGCGCTCTGGTGCACTATCAGACAAGTTTGAAGGTAGCCCATTGTTGTACTTAGTATCAACCAAAGACGCGATTTGTCTGTCGGCTAAATCAGCAAGATTTGCAACGGCTGTTTTCATGCTATCCATTGCCATTGCAATGTGGCCTCCGTAAAAATGCCCGCCGTGCAATACATGCTCACCTTGACCGTCAATTATTGGGTTATCGTTTGCTGAGTTAAGCTCGTTTTCTATCATGTGCCTAAAAAACGGCAGACTGTCTTGCAGCACACCAATAACATGGGGTGCACAACGGATTGAATACCTATCTTGAAGTCTGTCTGCATTACGAGGGTGATCGTGATGGTTTAAATCTTCTCTTATCCAACGAGCAATTTGTTGCTGCCCAGGATGTGGCTTAACTGAAAATAATATCTCATCAAAATGATGGCTATTTCCTTTAAGCGCTAAGCTTGATAATGCAGTAATACGGCTTGCCAGTTTAGCTAAGTAATTAGCCCTATCAAACGCTAAACACGCTAATGCAGTCATTACCGCTGTGCCATTCATAACGGCAAGACCTTCTTTTGGCCTTAGTGTTAGTGGTTCTAAGCCAACTTCTTTCATAACTGCTGCACTGTTACGTACTTGGTCTTTGTAAAACACGTCACGCTCGCCTACCATCGCACCTGCAACGTAAGATAACGGTGTTAAATCGCCACTGGCACCTACTGACCCTTCTTGTGGGATCACAGGCACTATATCGTTATTTAAGTAATCTTTAAGTAGGTGCAGCATTTCCCAGCTAATACCAGAGTAGCCCTGTGAAAGTGATGTTAAGCGGGTTGCTAAAATTGCACGCCCTTGCACTTTATTAAATACATCCCCGAGTCCACAGCCGTGAAAGCGAGTTAAATGCAGAGGTAATTCATCAACTAAATCAAGGGGTACAGCCACCGTTACAGAATCACCGTAACCAGTAGTAACGCCGTAAATTACGCCATCTTCTTTTAAAAGTGTGTCTAAAAAACGCAAAGCGCTATTAATTTTAACGCTAAAAGTTTCACAGCTATTTAATTGCACTTGTGTTTCATTAAAGGCAACTCGAACAATATCTTCAATTGATAATCGCTGATTGCCAAAAAGCTGTATATTTTGTTCAGTCACACTTGTTCTCCATTGATTGATCGCGCACTACCTGCTGATCACTTTTCCAAAAATCGTAAAAATTAAACCACTGATAAGGATATAAAGCTGCGTAATAACTCAAACGCTGTGCATAGTCAGTAATAATAAGTGTTAGCGCCTGCTGTCGCTCTCGTCGAGGCATTTTTAATGATTGGCTGTAATGTTCAAATATCACTTGATACTTTTTGCTTTTTTTATCTTTTAAACAAAACAAAAAGTAAACAGGGCAATCAAGCAGCGCGGCTAATATAAAAGGCCCCTGTGAAAATGGGGCATTTTTGCCTAAAAATGGTACCTGTACCGACCGAGAAGCCGTTGTTGTGCTTGTTCTGTCGCCAACAATAACGATTATTTCTCCCTGCTCTACTTTTTCTTTTAGTAAAATAGCTAAGTCAGGCCCCATATCAGTCACTTGTATTAAATTAACCGACACATCTGGGTTAATCTTTTTAAGCATTTTATTAAATTCAACAGCGTGATGGGTAAACACCAGTACATTTATTTTTTTACTGCTGCGGTGCTGGCTAAGTGCCCTGCACACCTCTAAATTACCCAAGTGGGAACCTATAAAAATAGCCCCTTGATTTTGCTCATCTAGCTCAGCAAATAAATGCTCATTAGTGTATTTAATATCACGTTGGGTTATTCGCCCAAGCCAAGCATCAATTTTATCTAATGCGCTATCTGCAAAACTACAAAAGTGCGTTAATTGCATTTTAAACGTAACAGGTTGTTTGCGGCCTTGGTAAACATTAACTTGCTCTAAAAACGCTTTAGATGCTACACGCGCTACTTTTCCTGTTAAAAAAAGATAAAAAACGACAGGAAACAAAACAATCCACAGCCCTTTTCTACCCAGTAATTTATGAGCAAATAACAGTATTTGAATACCTAAGAAATTACCGCGCTCTTGCATTTTAGACCAGTGTTTAGCGGCCATAACGCCTCTTTAATTTATGCCAAATTAACACAGGAGAGCGAATCAACATTCCAAAAAACAAGCGGGTGTGTAACCACGAAATACGCACGTTGTCGTGTAATGGCTGAAAATGAGAAAGCCCATTTTCGGGGTAAATTACTTGGCTAGGTAAAAATACAAAAGGCACATTGCGCCAATATAAACGTACTAAAATTTCGGGGTCAAAATCCATGCGTTTTCCAAGCGATACCTCATCAATTAGCTTTGTACTTTGCTCAAGCGGATACACTCTAAAGCCACACATTGAATCTACAATTGTAAAACTTAACGTTTCAATCCATACCCAAACATGCGTTAAATAACGTGCTAAATAACGGTGTTTAGGCACTGAATCGTCATATATTGGGCAACAGCTTATAAGCGCTTTAGGCTGAGCGTTTGAAAGCGCTATTAGTTTTTTAATATCAGATAAGTCATGCTGACCATCAGCATCAACCTGTATCGCATGCGAAAAACCTAGCTTATGCGCCTGCTTTAAGCCTGTCTGTACCGCGCCGCCTTTACCTTGATTATCGTCGTGGGCAACTACACTCAACTGCGCGTATTTTGCATCAAGCTTACTGAACACATTTTTAGCTTCGACGTTGCTTGCGTCATCAACCATAATAATAGGAAGATTAAATGACGATAATTGGCTCAGTACATCATCAATAACCGTAATGTGATTATAATTTGGGATAACAATACAAAAGTTATTCATTTATCAGGCTATCAAAAACAACACGGCCAGATGCATGCTGTCCTTTATTTGAATTATACGAAAAGGTATATTTATTCTCTGCTTTTTGCTCTAGCAATAATTCGATTGTTATACCTGGGGTAATCACTACCTGAAATTTTAATACTTCAACATTTTTAACAGATTGCTGAACATTATAATATTTACAAATTGCAGCCATAGCCCAGTCTAATTGCACAACACCTGCGAGTATTGGGCCATCCGTAAAATGTCCTTTGAAATAATCTAAATCATGAGGAACTAGTAAGCTTAATTTATACTTTTGCTCTGCTTTTTCACAAGATAGTAAATCAGGCTGTGTTTTAGTCAACTTTTGCAAAAAGACTCTCCAATGCTTTTAAATTTAACTTTGCCTGTGAGTTGTATGGTAATTGATCTACAAAACGCCACTTTTTAGGGATACAAATTCGCTCAAAGCGCGCTAATGCATGCGCTTTTAATAAATTATTTGTAGCTAACTTACCGTCACCATTAAAAAATATCTGCCCTTTATGCGTAAGCACAACAATAGCGCCTACAATTAACCGCTCACCAGGCAAGGCGATTACTTTAGCTTCACTTACCCACTCACTAGTACACAAATGTTGTTCTAGCTCATCTAAACTTAATCGTTTTTCTTCTAATTTTATAATTCGATCGAATCGGCCTAATAATCTAAATTGACCATTTTTAAGTACTTCGCCTCTATCATCTAAAGGGTAATTTTTGTCGCGAACGAGCGGTGAGTTTAAAATTAAACGCTGATCGTCCAAAGCCCGTACTTTAATACCCGAAAAAGGCTGCCAAAGGCTAACCTTTTCAAGTGAAGTAACTTGTCGATATGCGATACCACCGGTTTCGGTACTACCAAAAACTTGTGTAACTGGTTTATTTAATTGCGTAAACAACGATACAGCATCTTCGTTTAATAGCGGTCCACCTGATGAGAAAATCCATTGTAAATGAGACTTATCATCCACTAAAACATTATCAATACATAACCGTTTTAACTGCGCTGGGCTTGAAACAAACACTACTTTTTTAAATAACTTGAGCTTTGTAGCTATATGTTCTGGGTAATGCAATAGCTCTGTATTTACAACCTTTCCTGCACGTAATGGCCACAATAATCTAAACAATAAGCCGTATATATGCTGATGCGAAACACTCGCTATAAAAATAGGATTATCAATCAGTGCGTAGCTATTAATTAATGTACTTAATTCTTTATTTATTACCTGCCACGTTTTTACAATTGGCTTTGCTTTACCCGACGAGCCCGACGTGTAAAAAACAATTGTGCCTTCTTGAGGCCATTTAATTGTTTCAATAGATACAAAGTGAGGTTGATTGACTAAGGTGCCTATATCTAAAAAATCAGCCTCTAAATCGGCTACTAATTCAGACTCACCAATAAAAAAAGGTGTTTGTTTAAGCAAGGAGTTTAACGTTGCAGGTTGCCCATTAGGCGGCAAAATCACTGTGTTTCCGTGTAGTGCCAAAGCAAATAAGTACACGGCAAATTTGTAGGTGTCTGTGGTGTATAAAACAACCGATGATTTAGCATTTAACGTTGATAGCTTTGCTAAAACTGCGTTTATATCACTAACAAACTGACGCTCCGAAATATCATTATCAGTATGATTAAAACATGTTCTTATCGCATTACTTTGAAAAGCATTAAACACCGGCGTCCCTTTTTACTTTTTGTCTGACTAGCCACTCTATAGCAAACAATGTGCCCATAGCTAAGTAAGCAATAAAACCATTATAAAAAGCCCAGGTTTCTAGGCTACTAAAAATACTGGTGTACAGGGCAATACCACCGTTTAATACAAAAAAAACACACCACACTAGCGTTACTTTTTTTGTATAAATTACACCGTTTTCATCAAGTGAGGGCTCAGTAATGCGCGCAAAGGTTTCAATAATAGAAGGCCCTTTATACAAAGAATACGCAAACACAACTAACATAACTAAATTAATGATTACGGGATACAAACGCAGCCCTAAGTCGCTATCCATTACCTTGGAAATCAAAATAGTAATGGCTGCTAAAAATGTAGCGGGCTTTAACCACGGCATTTTATCAAACAAGGCTCTGCTTAACCAAAGTCTAAGCCCGAGTAAAAATAGCAGTAATACTGTAATAATCTGACTATTAAAACGCGTAAGGCCTACGTACACAATAATAGGGTAGCAAGCCAAGCAAATCATAATTAACGTTGTTAAAACTACTTTTAACATAGTATTAGTTAACTAACTTTTCTATTTCGGTGACTATGTCTTGCACTGTGCGCACAAGCTTAAAGGCATCAGGCTCAATTTTTTTACCTGTGATTTCTCTTAATTTCACAACTAAGTCAACTGCATCAATACTGTCTAAATCAAGATCTTGGTACAGGTTAGCCTCTAAGCTAATATCTTCTGGGTCTATTTCAAATTCGTTTTCTAAAATGCCGTGTAATACATCATAAATTTCAGCAGCGGTTTTCATCTTTCTTCCTACTTTTATATATTAAGAACGTGCTTGTTCAATAAATTTTGCTAAAGAATTAACTGAGGCAAAGTGCGCTTTAGTTTGATCAGAGTTTGCATCTATTTTTACATCAAATTGCTTCTTTATCGCAAGACCAAGCTCTAATGCATCTATGCTGTCTAGTCCTAGGCCATCTACAAATAAAGCGTCATCATCTTGTATGTCAGCAGTGGTCATGTCTTCAAGGTCAAGGCTTGAGATAATCAGTTGTTTTATTTGTTCTTTTAATTCGCTCATATATTTTTTAGCTCTTGTGTAAAATAATGTTGTAAATCTTTAGTCAATTGGCGTGATTGCATCGCAGGCATATCGCTGTCGTACGTTGCACAATTAAACTGCTGGCTCGCAAGCCCCATTGTAAAATGCGCCTGATATGGCGCGACCTTATACCAAGGTGTGCCTTTGGTTAAAGTGTTTGGCTTCATTTTAATTAAAAAAGTAGTAATGGGCGCATGACATCTAATTGCAATATTTGCAGCGCCCCGCTTAAACTTTAATGTTTTGTGAGGCTCTGTCCGTGTCCCTTCAGGAAATACAATTAAGTTATTACCCTTTTGCAAACTGCGCTCACACTCTCGTAATAGCTCCTGCGGATCGTCATTACTTATATAGCCGGTGCTTTTAATAACGCCGCGCATAAAAGGATTTTTAAATAAATGTGCCTTTACTACGCAATCTGCATTTTTTACTACCGAAATTAAAACAACAACATCAATTAAAGAAGGATGGTTTGCTAATATCAGTTGCCCTTTTAAGCCTTCAATTTTTGCTTTATCGTTAACATGAAATCGAATAACGCCCGTTACATGCATTAAACTAACAAACAATTTGAAGCTGTAATGTACTGTTTTTCGAGCCTTAATCTTTTGTTTAACTGAGTCACTTTGAAATAGGCGCTGAGCAGGAAAAACAATAAAGGCTAATACTAAACCACCAACCCCAAAAACTGAAAAGCAAAATGCAGTAGCAATAATCCGCCAAATCAACCCACATAACCTTTGTACATTTTTAAGCATGGTATGTAAGCTGCCAATCGTGCTCAAGCGTGTTATGAACAAGTAATATATTGCTTCGCTCATACAAAGCTTTAGCGCATTGAATACTCATTGGTAAGTCGCTTTTTTCCATGCCCGTATTAAATACTTTGTTTAAACTAAAATGGGGTTCGCCTTTTTGCGGCGCTCTTATTATTAAACCAATAGAGTGTGCTATTTGCTGTTCATCGGCGTACTGAGCGTAAATATCGGGGAGAGTCTCATCGGTATGAACTATTAACATGTGTTGCTGATCTTTATCAGCAAGTCTTACAAAGCCATCTACGAGTGCATAAATAAAGCTTTCGGCTCCTGCAGCTATAGCATTTGTAGCACTTGTATTACCCTGTATTATCCCAAAAAGTCCCGATGCGGCATTATGCACACTTAACCCAAAACCAGTGGGCGACAGTGGCTGATCATTTACTACATCAATAAGTAAGTTAGACGTTTTGTGAAAATCACCGTGGCGAGAAGAAAAAACACTCGGTAAATTAACATAGTTACCTTGAGTGCTTACTTGATGAGCACTAAAGAGTGCCATTTTAATAAAGGAAGTCATTCGGCGTCGCTGCATAGCAGGCACCCAACTAAGATTTAATACGGAGGAATCAAACCAATTACTCTCTTTTATTTGTCGCTGTTCGGGCTTTATCCATATAGCGAGTTCTTCAACAACAAATTTCACAGCTCTGCATATTTTATAAGATATAAGGGAAAGAATTTTACCGATTTTAGCAATAGAAGTAAATAATCATTAACAAAAAGCACTGAACTAACACTTTGTTCAGTGCTTGCTCATGTTGCTAAGAAAGTAGGGCTATATCGTCCTGTTTTATACACTTAGCTGTGCCGCCAACAACATCGTTGTTATTTAACTCATTAATTAATACTTCGCCTTGAGCTTGCTGCTCATCACTAAGCGGTAAATACGGTAATCTAAATACAGGGTTTACTGCACCTGTCATCATCAACGCGGTATTAATAGCAATCGGGTTTGGTTCACAGAACAACCAGTTCATTAATGGTTGTAACGACGCATTTAGCTCGTTACTTGGCGTATCCATTAACTGACGAAATAACCCAGGTATTAAGTTAGAAGTAACCGAAATAACACCGTGCGCTTTATGTGTGTGGCGCGCATCGTGACTTTCGTCATCGTTACCCGACCAACATGCAATACCTTGTTGTTCATAATGGGCAATACGTTCATTACCGCCACACTCTTTTACACCAATAAAATATTCATGTTTAGCGAGTGGCTCAATAATATCAGGTGTTAGGTCTTGACCTGTTCGCCCTGCTACGTTGTAAATAAAGGCAGGTCCAATATCAAGTACGCGCTTAAAGTGCTCTTTAACACCCGCAATAGACGTACGTCCGTAATATGGATTAATTTGCAGTGCTGCATCCATACCGCTGGCAAAGCCATATTTAGTTGCTTTAATCGCTTCACGGGTGTTGTTACTACCGGTATTACCGACAATAACCAGTTTGTCACCATACTTGTTTGCACTGTGCGCTATAAGCATTAAATGCTCTTCCCAGTTCATTAACTGGCCTTCGCCTGTTGTGCCACCAACTACAATGCCGTCAACGCCTGCTGCAATTTGTATTTCTACGAGTTCATCGTACTTTGCTAGGTCTATTTCACCGTTTGCTAAGTATGGCGTTTTAATAGCTGTAATAAGGCTTGCTTGTTTAATTTGGTCTAGGGTGCGCATAAAAAATCATTATTTATAAAACTTGCGCTATTTGTAACATAATTGCCGGTACTTTTGGAGGTGTAAGCCTACATTTAATTATAAAATTTCTTGTGTTATTAAGTTTGGTAATACAAAATGAATAACTGTATATATGAACAGTATTTTATTTTTAACGATACCAGAGGCTTTATGCGTTTATCTGACTACTTAGCAACTCATTTTTATAACACCGATGAACTGTGCCAAGCATTAAATATAGATGCAGATACACTTTTAGCTTGGCAAGAGCGAAGTGTTTTCCCAAAACCAAGTTACTGTATTAAAAGTCAACTTAGCTGCAGCTCATATTCAGGTTTGTATGAATGCGAAGAGTATGACGACTATTACCCGCGCGGCTGTGTTAATTGGGGTCAAGGTCTTTTAAAACAAAAAATAGAATCATCAAGCCATGCTTTTAATTATTTTGCACAGCAATATACTGCAAGCCTAACTAAGCTCGCTCAGCAAGGATTTACGTTTAGCGAAGAGCTATTTGGCTGCGAAATAGACGAGCACTTGCAGCAAATTTGGCAACAGTTTTTATGCAGTAAGTACGGCGTGCTTACTCAAAATGGATTAATAGACGAAATAGTCTCGGTAGATATTGGCAGGCTATTAGTTGACGACATTACAGAACTGCGCAGTAAAGCGAGCTTAAGCCAAGAAGAAAGAGCGCTACTGCACCCCGCCATGAAGCTTTTAAACAAAGCATTAGGGCATGGCGCCGATCATGAAAAACAACACACATTACGCACCCGCTATATAGATGCACTTATTTTAAAATACGATTTATCTATAAAATAGTTTTGCATTAGTTTGATTATTTATCATTTTAGGATTATTTTACGAAAAACAAGAACTGTTAACTTAATTGTTACGTAAAACATGATTTAAAGGCACTGACTCAATGACAATCAAAACAAAAATAAGTGTAATTTCTGCTGTAATCACTATCCTGTCTTTTAATACGCTAGCTAAAGCTAACAACGAAATAGCAAATGACGACATAATAAAAATGCAGCGTGCAGCACTTGCTAAAAATACTGAGAATAAAGGCTTTGGCCCACAATCTCCACGCAATATTGATAATTATAAAGGCGAAAACACCGTAGTTTTCTCTCATGCTCCAACTTCATCAAATATGAACTTATGTAATATACACTTTCATAAAAATGCTGAACATGCCGGTGGCGAGTTTAGTAAATATGCCGGAAATGGTAATGGAAAAGGCTTTAAAAGTGGCTACTTATATTCAGGCTCTTTAACTAAAAGTGAAAGTAAACCAGCAAAAATTGAAATTTGTCCGAGCGATCACGGCGCGCTTTTAGTTGGCGATACCATTGAGGTTCATAACGTTCATACGTCAGCAATTGTAAAACCAGGCCCTACCTTGGGTAGCTGTTTAAGTGATTCGATTAAAAATCCGCAACTACGTGTTGAAGCCCAAGTATATGTATTAGTAAACGATGCTAACGCACTTGATTTTGCTCAAATAAGCACCGTGTCATCTGTTAATGGTTACTATCAAGCTATTGCTACACCTACAAATACGGGTAAACCGGTTGTTTATAGCGGTTCAACTACTGGTCCTAGTTACAACGAGACAGGCTCTCCTTTTCAAGTAACATGGTCAGTTAAACCAAAAGTAGCAAAGGTTGATATAAACAGTGTTGGCAAATGGTGTGAAAGTAACACCTTTAATGAAGATCATGCTCACGGCGTACGAAATCTCGTAATAAATCCTGCATTACTCTCTAAAATCAATAATTAAAATTTAGCCAAATAAAAAACAACCCGCTAATTAGTGGGTTGTTTTATTATGACCGTTAAAATGTGTATTACGCTTAATGGGATAAAAATGTCACATTAAATGTATTTAAATCTTCATATGTAATACATGTTTGCTCATTGGTATTAAGCTCAACAACACCACAGTAAGAACCAGTTATAAACACTTGCCCTGCTTTTAAATTAATTCCCTTTGCTGATAAGTAATTAACCGCCCAATAAAGTGGAAGCTGCGCAAGCTCTGCAGGATGCACACCCGCCAGGTTTAACTCCAACTCAGTTTGCTTAACGTTAATATTTACAGTACTTGCGTTATACGCTTTGGCTTTATCTATTTGTGGGCCTAAATACACGCCTTGATTAGATAAACCATCGGCCAGCTTTTCAATGTGCGTGCTTGGAGTGTCTTCATCAAACCTTTTTTGGATAAGCTCAAGTGCCAAGTGGGCGCTGGCAAATGCAGTATCCACGTCTTCATTTGTATAGGTCTTATTACTTGGTAAATCGCTTTGCAAAATAAATGCAATTTCTGGTTCAACAAGCGCTTTGTTGTTTGTTGTATACAGTGGGCAATTTTCAGCTTGTTTTATAGGTGCATGTAAAAGAGGCGCTAATATAATTGAGCCATTATCTAAAGGCAGCATACACTTCCAGCCATATACAGTTTGATCATTTAAGTAAATCATCAACTTTTGTACTTCTATTGCATCGTCAGTCGAGTCTAGTACTAACTCTTTAGGAAAGTTTGAACGTGCTGGGTTTTCATCTCTTTGTGCTAATAAGTGAGTAGCAATTAGTTTTAGCTGTATTGAGTTGTTCACATAAATCTCTTTAAAATACGTTACTGGTTAAGCAGTAAATAGGAAGGGTTATATTATTAATGTATTAGCTTAGGCATTAGAACATCATGTTAAATGCCTATAATTAAAATTGTATTTAAAACAAAGCGTGGTAATTATTTAAGTATCAATAGATTTAAGCGAACGTAAAAACAACCCTAAGCCGCCAAACGCTAAAATTATAATAACAATCAAATCAAACGACGTCATAGTTCGCATACTAAATCGCACACTCGATATAACACCAAATATGAGTGCGGTTAACGAACCTAGAGATAGCACCCAGCCTAAAATATTTTTAGAATTATAAAAAATCAGACCCACACCAAAAATAAACGGGATCATAACCATGCCGCCTGTAACGCCAAAGCCACCTAAAGCATTAACACTATAAATGCGAGAACTTAGTCCAAAATTAGAGGTCACCGAAATTGCGTTTAGCAGCATATAAAAGCCACCGCACATCATAATTAAACCTATAAAAAAATGCCCAATACCACCAGAGCTTCCACCCGCACCTTTCATTATTAATTATTCCTTTTATATTTTTAACTTAATCGTTTTAAATGGTAATTACTCGACTATTAACATTGACCGCGGTCTACATAATCAATCAGTGCACACGCGAAAACACTTATCGCGTGATTACATGCCAAATAACATAAAACCAAGACAAAAAACCGTGCAAAATTGCCCATAACACAGACTCATTAGCACTCCATGAAATAGCAATTGCTAGGGCCGTACCAAAAGAGACTCCATATTTTACTATTTCATTTCTTGAGTTTCTCATTAGTTACATTCCTAATTTTTAACTTATACCAATCTGCTTATATATGGGGTCTATTTAACGTTAAGAAAATTACGCTAGAACTAGGCAAAAATTTTTATATCTAGTTGTTCTAAATAAAAAATTTTTAACGACGTTATAGTGCAATTTAATTCGTTAAATTGATCAAAGATTTATGCAGGTTGGTATTATTAGCTACTTGATTTGCTTACTAAAACTGAAAGCTCTTTACCATCAAGATTAATACTTGCTTCTTTGCCTAGTTCAACAACTAAAGAGGGAGCCATATGTTTTCCACCTAGTTTTAGGTCAGTTGCTAAACTAACAGTAAAATCATCAATTGGCGTTACTGTAAGAGCAAAACTATACGAATTATCAACTGAAACTGACGCCTCTTCGTTTGAATTGACTACTAAAACAGGTGAGCCAATTAAGTTTTTATTATCATAAAATTTGGCATTTACTACAAAACTATCATTAGCTTGTGCAAATGAAACAAAGCCTAACAACGCTATTATTGCGATTATTTTTTTCATTATTATCTCCATATAAATTATACAGTTTAAAGCTGTTAAGGCTTTATTGGCTGTGATTTTTTAGCTAGCAATTTACCAGCTAATGATTAAAAACTTATGTTTTAGCTCTGATGACATAACCAACGCCCAGCGAACTAATATAGAACAACACTCCAAATACACTAATATCAATGAGTAGCTTTAGAATGTCAAAAGTATCTGTAAACACAAGATACTCAAAAGTAAATAAGTGAAATATAACTTTTGATCCGAAATACGCAGTTAATAAAGGGATTACAAAAATAAGAATAGATTGATTTGATTTATTAATTTCCATACCCATGTCTCCATTATTAGTTTAATTAACTCAGCTGTAAAATAGGTAAGTACTGAAGGACGAAAATTGCCAGCGGCTAGCCTCCCTTCTCGCCTTAATTACTTATACGGTGCTACCTTGAATTCTCTGCTTTGTAATTCATGGTAGTTATTTATCTTTGCAACTGCATTTTTGACTTGATCAGAAGTTGCACTTTTACAGAAGTATAGAACATATCCTCCCGTAATATCTTTATTAGAACTGAATGCATATTCAAGACCGAACTTTTCACACAATACGTCTTCAATATAATCCTTGTGATCGTAATCAATTAATTCAATTGATGCACCCCATTCAACGTGTTCTCTAACTTCAATTTTTGACAAGATATATCTGAATTCATCAAACATGTCACGTATACCTTACGTCTTATAATAGAAAGTGGTTAGTTAAAATATGCAGAAGTAAGGAGCCTATTAACAACTACCAGGCTTATAGTTAAATTACTACCTAAGATTTACCCTACTCTAATTCCCATCGTCATAGGTGGATAAACATGTCTGATAACAAAATTTTTTTCATTATCAAAAGTTAGTGTAAATTGATTTACTACGCCTTCACCTAAATGATCACTTTCAACAATGTCGCATATTCGGCTCGGCAGTTTTGAAATATTAAAAGGGTACAATAATTCAATTCTTTCTACAGGTTCTATACTCAAGCCTAAACTTGGGTAATAACCAATAGCGTCAACTTCACACGGTTTAATTAAATAAGTTTTGCCATCTTCAAATTCTAAGGTTATTTCATAGCAAATCAAAAAACCTTCATTACTCTTATCTTGCCATGCTAGGTGAACTTTTTCGTGAATATGACTTAATGAAACAGCTATAAGAACTTTTCCTTTCAAACTATTCAAGTCGAACATATATGCTTAATGCCTTAAATTACATCTTTCTATATTTACACCAGAGAATTTTAATGTAAACAACAAATTAAATAGGCTATTTATTAGAGTGGGTTGTGATATCAAAACGACTTTTAATAAAGTTATGAACCTCTTTTGATTTCGACGCACTACGAATGCGAATTAACAAAAAAGAGTCCTAATAGGTTTCATTGATATTGGCGAAGTTGAGTATTTAGGCAGGTTGGGCTGTAAGAATGAAAGGTGATGTAGGTTAACAGCACCTATTTGAGTATTTACTTTATGATATGTAATTTAGCTAAGTATTTTAATACGTACCATAATAGGCACTATAAAAAGAATTTAACCAATTGATTTATATACATCAATACTACTATTGGTTAAAAGCCCAGTAACTTGCGTACCAAATGCTTTAAAGTGTGGCTCGTTTTTATGCGCTTCAAAGTGCTCGTCAGACGCCCACTGTTCGCTAACAACGTAGTCGGTATGTTCATCATCACTTTTTACCGATAGTTCATAACGTAAGCACCCTACTTCTTGGCGCGATGACTTTTGTAAGTTTTCAAGTGCTGTAAGCATCACATCTGCATCAATATTTTTGCACGACAGTGCAGCTATAACCGTTAACATGTGTATTCCTTCTTAAAAGTTAAGGTGTAGATAATCTACACCTTAAAATATTTAGTTTAACTTTGCGTTTGAGGTAAGTTTACTGATCCCACTGCGGCGCAAATTCTGGTGTTGCTTGGCGGTCGCCACAATCTAGGCCATCAATGCGGGCTATGTCTTCATCATCTAATTTAACGTGGTCGTTAAAGTTATCTTCTAAGTTTTTACGCTTAGTTGATGATGGAATTGTCGTCATACCGCTGGCGTTAACCCATGCTAAAACAACTTGTGCTGGACTTGCATCGTGCTTTTTAGCAATATCGATAATGGTTTGATCTTTAAGTACTTTGCCTACTACAAATGGCATGTACGCTGTTACATGAATGTCGTGCTGAGCACAAAATGCGCGTAATTTAGTATTAGTTAAATATGGGTGCACCTCAACCTGATTGGTAAATATTTCACGCGAGTCAAGCGTTTGCATTGCTTCATTTAAGTTTGCAATGGTGAAGTTTGATACACCAATGTGCTTAGTTAAACCAAGCTGCTTCGCTTTTAGTAATTCAGTGAGGTATTCACTCATTGGCTCGTCGTTAGCAGGCGATGGCCAATGAATTAGCAGTAAGTCGACCGAATCAACTTGTAGCTTTTCAAGTGACTTTTTAACGCTTGGGATAAAGTCGCCTTTATTTAATTTGTTATTCCACACTTTGGTGGTTAAGAATATTTCACTGCGCGGAATATTACTATCTTTTATAGCTTGGCCTACTTGCTCTTCGTTGCCATAAATTTGTGCAGTATCAATATGGCGAAACCCAACTTCGAGTGCCATTTTTACTGAGTTATAGGCAGTGTCGCCCTCTAAGCGGAATGTTCCCATACCGAGTTCTGGCATTTCTATTACACGTTTTGTCATGGTTTATCCTTATAAAATAATCGGTTTGAAATACAAACTTTTAAAAGTTTTACGAAATACACCTTTTACTTCTTATTACGACTGTCACTTAAAAATCTATGACCTCATAACAGGTATGAGGTCATTAATTTTAGTTTCAAGGTTAGGGTCTGTTAATCTTTAGAGATTACATTTGCAGCAGTGTATTTGGTATTTAGGCAAGGCAGAGCCTATGCAGTGTGGTTGTTCCACATTAATAGGCGATAACGCAGCATAAATGCCAAATACGCGCTGCCTGTAGGTTCTTCCTAGGGTGGATTTACTCTTTGTCCCTCGATTTTTACTTAGCCCACTAGGTTACAAACCTCGCTCCGTGATTAAATCCTCCCTAGATTGAACAAATTTAATCCTAAAAGGTCAACAGACCCTGCTAAGGCTTTATGCTTGCTGAATTTCACGTTTATCAAGCATACCGCTGTAGCGTGTAACACCAAGTGCTAAAACAGAGATAACGGCGCCTATCCATGCTGTATCTTGCAGGGTCATGTTCTCTACTACGCTACCACCAATAATTGAGCCAAGTGCAATACCAATATTAAATGCGGCTATGTTTAAACCTGATGCAACATCTACCGCATTTGGCGTGTGCTTTTGTGCTTGCTTTACTACATAAAGTTGCAAGCCTGGCACATTACCAAAAGCAAATGCGCCCCAGACTAAAATAGTAAGTACAGCAGCAATTTTTGATTCCATCGTAAAAGTAAATATCAGTAAAATAATACTCAAAGCGCTGAATATAATGCTCAGTGCGCTAATTGGGCCGCGTTTGTCGGCCAACTTTCCACCCCAAATATTACCTATCGCTACCGATACACCGTAAACAAGCATTATTAAAGCAATAGCCGAAGGCGCAAAACCTGTTTGTTGCTCTAAAATAGGTGCTAAATAAGTAAACGCTGTAAACGTGCCGCCGTATCCCAATATCGTCATTAAATACACGAGTAATAAACGCGGTTTTACAATTACTTGTAGTTGTTCTTTAAACGTGGCTGGTATTGATTGTTTTAAGTTTTTTGGCACTAAAATAGAGCTGCCGATTAATGCAATTAAACCTAATACCGACACAACTAAAAACGTTGCACGCCAACCAAAGTGTTGTCCAATCCATGTACCTAGTGGCACACCAGTTACTAGTGCTACAGTAAGCCCGGTAAACATAATTGCAATTGCACTGGCTTCTTTGTCTTTGCTTACTAGACTTGTGGCAATCATCGATCCGATTGAAAAAAACACACCATGGGCAAGCCCCGTTAAAATGCGCGCAAGTATTAATGTTTCGTAACTTGGCGCTTGCCAAGCGAGTAAGTTACCTAAAACAAATAAGCCCATTAAGCTTATTAGTACCACTTTACGATTCCAACGACCCGTTAAAGCTGTTAGCACCGGCGCACCAATGGCAACGCCAACCGCATATAAACTTACAAGCAAACCTGCTGAAGGTAGGCTTACGCCTAAGTCGTTTGCAATGGTGGGTACTAATCCCACTATTACAAACTCAGTTGTTCCTATTGCAAATGCGCTTAAGGTAAGCGCCCACAAAGCCAATGGCATAGTTATATCCTCATTAATATTTGAAGAATGTAGTTTGGCTAAAATATCATTTGCAAAAAATAGCATTAGTGACAAAATACTTTTGTTAATAATGCAAAGATGGTGTTGGTATACTTATGGCTGTTCATTCAAAAACTGAAGATTTAGAAACATTTATAACGGTAGTAGATTGCGGAAGCTTTTCGGGAGCGGCTAATTTACTCGATCAACAGGTGGCTAAAGTGTCGCGAGCTGTATCACGCCTTGAAAATACACTGCAATGCACTTTACTAAACAGAACAACGCGCCGATTAGAGCTTACCGAAGAAGGCCATACTTTTATAAAATATGCGCGCGAAGGGTTAAATACGCTTTATACTGGTGAAGAAGCCATAAAGCTTTTAAAACACGCGCCAAGTGGCAAGCTGCGAATAGATGCGGCAAGCCCTTTTGTATTGCACCAACTTACGCCTTTAATTGGCGAATTTGCCAAGCAATACCCCCACATAACGCTTGATATAACCTCACACGACAGCATTATTGATTTACTTGAACATAAAACCGATTTAGCCATACGCATTGGTGATTTAAAAGACTCAAATTTACATGCTCGTAAACTTGGCAGCAGCCAGTTACGTATTGTAGCCAGCCCAGAATATATAAAAAACAACGCAACAATTACGCAAATAGATGACTTACAAAATCACAAGATAATTGGTTTTAGTGACTCCCCTAAATTAAACACTTGGCCGTTAGTAAGGCCCGCTTTATTTACGTTTTCGCTTAGCGCAAGCAGCGGCGAAACAGTGCGCCAACTATGTATTGCAAACCAAGGCGTTGCGCTACTTTCTCACTTTATGATTGGCAATGACCTAAAAACAGGTAAATTAGTTGAAGTGTTACCCAGTGCAGTTAGCTCACCTAATAACCGAGAGGTTGTACAAGCCGTGTATTATAAAAACAGTGCGGTATCGTCTCGCATTACAGCATTTTTAGATTTTATAAAACCCAGGCTTAGTTTATAAATTTTGGGCATTGATGTGCTTATCAAATATTTCACATTATTTTTTGACGCTTTTGAATAATCAAAAAGTATAAATAATAAAAGTCGTAATTAAAGGTATTAATCAAAATGGATTCTTTAACGCAGGTAGCATTAGGTAGTGCTGTAGGTTATGCGGTATTAGGCAATAAAATAGGTCGAAAAGCCGTTTTATGGGGAGCAATTTTAGGCACACTCCCTGATTTAGATGTATTTTTGCCTTATGGTGGCTCTGTAGAAGCATTTACTTATCACCGTAGCTTTAGTCATTCGTTATTAATACATTTATTAATTAGTCCGCTCATTGTATGGCTAATATTAAAAATACACGCGGGAATGCAAATTTATAAAGTGCGCTGGTTTTGGCTAGTATTTTTAAGTTTATCTACACATGCCATATTAGACAGCCTAACGGTATACGGTACACAATTACTTTGGCCTTTTACTGAGTACCCCTTTGCGGTTTCTAGTGTGTTTATTATTGACCCCGCTTACACGCTTCCTTTATTAATTGGCGTAATATGTACGCTAATACCCAAAATACAAGCAGCAACGGCTTATCGTATAAATGCAGCGGCCTTAGTTTTAAGTAGTCTATATTTATTTTGCGCTTTAATTTTAAAAGTAAGTATTGATGACAAGGTAAAAACAGCACTCGACAACAGGCAAATAGCAGTAAATGCTTATATTAGTACGCCTGCCCCGCTAACCACTATGCTGTGGCGTATTGTTGTGATGTCTGACGGACAATACTACGAAGGTTATGCATCAGTATTTGACGCGCCCAGCGATGTTACATTAACGCCTTATCAAACAACGCCTTCATTGTTAAATAATATTAGCGATGAATGGGCTATAAAACGCTTGCAGTGGTTTACTAAAGGGTTTTATTCGGTGCGTCAACAGCAAAGCAATATTGTACTTTCTGATTTACGTATGGGCATGGAATGCAACTATGTGTTTAATTTTGTAGTGGGTCAAAAAAATGATTCAGAGGTGAGCATTGGTAACTTTGAAAAAATAAGTCAAAGACCAAACTTAAGCAATCTTCATAAAATATGGGACAGGATTTGGCAACCAAATGTGTCTTTAGCATCACCCTCTGCAAAAAATGACTGCAATAGCCAATAACTACCTATTATAAGATTCGTACTAGCATGAGGAAGTTAAGTGAAGTTCAAGCAGCAATTAAACTAAATAGCTCACTAAAGTGATTGCTGCTTTTTTTGCTGATACATTGCAACATCAGCATCTTGAATCATATCCTCAACCGATTTACCTGTATCGTATTTAAAGTGTGTTACCCCTACACTGTAATCGATTTTATAAGGCTTATTTAAGGTATTATTGGCATGCGCAATTGCATCCGCAAACCTTTGTAAAACAAACTCAGCTTTTGTTTCATCTAAATCACTTAGCATTACTACAAACTCATCTCCGCCAAGTCTGCCTATTACTTCACAATCACAAAATGAACTAAGCATAATTTGCGCAAATTTATTCAATACAAAATCGCCTTCGTGGTGTCCATAAACATCATTAATTTGTTTAAACTTATTGAGATCAAACAATATAAACGACATTGATACTTTATTTCGCCTACATACATTTAGCGTATGTTCGGCAAGGTTTAAAAAGCCACGTCGATTAGAGATTCTTGTTAACTCATCAATTGTGGCTAGTTGAATTGATTGAATTTCTCGCTCGACTAACGTGCCTAAATCTCTTAGTAATTGTTTTTCTTCATCATTGAGTTGTCTAGGTTTATTATCGGCAAGGCACAAAGTGCCTATAATGACTCCCTCCCTTAATTTTAAAGGAAAACCTGCATAAAAGCGTACTTTAGGATCGCCTGTAACAAAGGGGTTATCAAAAAACCTTTCGTCTTGAGCTGTATCTGGGATTATTAATAACTCGTCTTGATTTATGGTGTGGCCACAAAATGAGGTTTCGCGAGGAAGCTCAGGCGCATCGAGCCCCTGTCTTGATTTAAACCACTGGCGGTCTTCGTCAATCAAAGTAACCAATGAAATAGAAACATTAAACATACGCTTGGCAATACGAGTAACACGATCAAATCGCTCTTCATGAGACGTATCTAGAATTTTTAATGCTCTAAGCGCGTGTAATCGCTCAGCTTCGTTATTTGGAATCTCAGGTTTAATCATTAAAGCTCTATTAATTTTAAATGTTTTATAAATTACGAAACTGGAGCGAATATTTTCGAGTATATAATCCGATAAACTTATTTAAACTATAAACAGTCTGCCTATTCAAACTAGAACATTACCTAAAAATAGCAATAAATAAATATTTATAAATATCAGTAAGTCGTGCCTAAATAAAGATAAGATTCAATCCGCAAAAAATTATGATTTAAACAGGTGGGAGTAGTGGTTGATACAACATAGCTACTCTTTAATGAAAAAGTAGTAGTGGCTATTTAGTTTTATTTAAATAACCACTGGATTTGGCATACTTACAAAAATAAACACTTTAATTTTGGTGCTCATATTGTCCACGGTAAACTTCAAATACTTTTAAAACAGTATGTTGCTCTTTAGTTAGGTTATCAAACCAATCATCAAACAGCTCATCATCTTCTTGCTCGCTTAGTGCCATATACCTTGCTAGTAACTCTACAATATCATTGTGGTTGCAGGTTAAAGGATTTACTTGTTGCGCCAAGGTACTGTGGTCGCGCTCTCTTAGGGTTTCCATCACCCCTTGATCAATTTGTTCTTGTTGTTGTGTTGCGTCACTCATACATAACCTCTGTAATAACTTTATAACCGTATTTGTTAACGTTTTAACTCTTAAATATAGTTATAACAGCCTAAACGCCAATAGCCAGCATTTTTGATTCAAGTGCTTATTTTTTGATTTGTTTGCGCAAATAGCCAGCAATTACGGCCTTTTTGAGGAACATTTAAATAATTTGCAATGGGAGAATAAATACGTTAAATTAAAATGATATACTATCACATATCATTTATTGAGGCGTATTATGAAACCAAATATTCATCCTGATTACCACGTGGTTGCTTTTCACGATACCGCTGCCGATTCTTACTTTATTATTGGCTCAACCATAAAAACGAGCCGCACAGTAGAAATAGACGGTAATACATATCCATACGTACCTATTGATGTATCAAGTGACTCGCACCCATTTTATACAGGCAAGCAAAAAACAACCGCTACAGATGGCCGCGTTGCGCAGTTTAATCGTCGTTTTAAAAGTTTATCGACTGTTAAAAAGGAAAAGGTATGAAAGTATTAAGCTCTCTTAAAAGTGCTAAGCAACGTCCGGGGTGTCAAATTGTAAAACGCAAAGGCCGCGTATTTGTAATTTGTAAAAACAACCCACGCTTTAAAGCAGTACAAGGAATGAAAAAGAAATAAGTTAAACGGGGATGCTCAACATATAATTAGGTAGCTTGCTTAAGCTACCTAATTTAGGGGGGACTATTTTACCACGACTGAAAACTCTGGCACTGCCTGAATTACTTTTTTTACCGTACAGGTATTAACGGCTGCAATAAGCGCCTTTTTATATTTATCAGGGAAGCCTTCTGGTAAGTTAATCTCAATTGAAAATAGCTTTTTACCGTTGTCATCTACATTTTCGTTATTTTGAGTAAGCGTCATACCTTGCGTTGAAATATCACGCTGCTCGCAAAACTTACGCGCATAAAAACCTGCACATAAAACCATACTTACTAAAAAATAATCAAACGGTTCTGGATACTCTGCATTGCCACCAGCGTTTACGCTTTGATCGCTTATTACTTCTAGGTCGCCAAATTTAGCGCTTTGCTTTTGGCCTTCTAACATTGAAACTGAAATTTCCATTGTGTTTCCTTATATTTATTGCTGCAGATACCTTTAACGCAATTAGCTTAAAAGTAGCTACTAAAGACACATATAGTCTAGGTTTATGAACCGAACAGTAATTCAAAGAACCCTGGAGGCTCGTGTAACTCATGATATTTTTTACGTAAATTATCTATATTTTTCAGTGGTTCTTTTGCCGCACTTAGCCCCTGCTCGTTTGCTGCTTTTTTTGCAAGTTCAGCTTGAGCAATCACTTTATCAAGGCCCTGCAATGACTGCTCAGGTTTTTTGTAAAACTTACCTGTTTTACTCACTTTAACCAGCTTTATAAATTCATCAATCGCAGTATTAAATTCACTAAGTTGAGTTGCCTGCACCGCTTGTTTATATGCAAGGCCCGTGTTTTTCATATTTACTTCAAGATCGACAGGTTCCTCGGCTAAAACCAATGAGCTAAATAATAACGCAATATTTAATAAGAAATATTTCATGAACAACCTTATGAATGAAAGACGCCTAATTGTATCAATTAAAGTAAAAAAAGTAACTCTACTACTCTGAACTTTGGAAGCTATCTGTAAAGCCCCTTTACAGTTTGTATTAGACGTAAAAGACAGAGCTTAATCTTTAAACTTATGGAAATGGGTTATCACGCTATACCGCTAAGATATAAAACCTTAAAAGTCACAAAAAACAATCCCATAAAACACAACAACTAAACCAAAGATAAAATTAGATTCCTATTTATATCATTAAAAATCAACAGCTAAAAAAATAAAAAAAAGGCAAACAAGATAAAAAACAAAAAAACATTGCTAATAATATAAACCAAAAGTTAACTGAAACACTTTAAACCATTGTTTTAACTATATTTTAACAATCGTCTTATCTTCTTTTTTTGTAGATTCAGCGATAATTTATTGCCTAAATACCTGCAAGTGTTAAACATGGGTACGCGATGTAAATTTTGTATACAAATAATTACTAACATGAATTTTATATTGCACTTAAGTTTTAAAAAAACAAATAATTCATCTAGGGGATAACATGAAATCTTATAACCAACTCTCACGCAGCATAAAAACAGCTCTTTGTTTAAGTGCAATTGGTTTGTCACATACTGCTATTGCAGCAGATGCTAAGGATACAAAAATAGAACGAGTTGAAGTAACTGGTTCAAAAATTAGTCGAGTAGGTGCAATTGCACCGGCACCAGTAACTGTAATTACTGGCGAACAACTTCTTAATACCGGTGCAGTAAATATCGGTGAAGCGTTAAATAAACTACCTGCACTAGGTAATACATATTCTTTAGCAAACTCAGGCCGCTTTATTGGTACTGCAGGCCTAAATATTCTTGATTTACGTAACATGGGTACTGACCGTACGCTTGTACTTGTTAATGGTAAACGCCACGTTTCGAGCTCAGCTGGTTCACAATCTGTTGATACTAATACCATACCGAGCGTATGGGTTGAACGTGTAGAAATTGTAACTGGCGGTGCTTCTGCTGTTTATGGTGCTGATGCTGTAACAGGTGTTGTTAACTTTATCTTAAAAGATAACATAGAAGGTTTAGACTTTACTGTAACTAAAGGCGTTTCTGATCTAAGTGACTACAACAATGAAAAGGCAACCTTTTCATATGGTAAGAACTTTGATGATGGCCGTGGTAATGCTGCATTTGCAGTTGAATACTCAGCTCAAGACTCTTTAAATGCATTAGATCACCCTTGGACTGACGGTTCATACTCAAGCCTACGTAACCAAGCTCAAAACGATTCAAATAAAGACGATCCAAATTTCCCAGATAAAATTTATACATCAAATGCTGGTTACTATGCGATTAATAACGCAGGTGTATTTAACCTAGGTAGTGGTTATGTAAATACATTTAATGCTGATGGCTCTCAACGTGATATTTATACCGGTGATAATGTTGACGGTCTTCTATGTGCAAATTGTGATTCGTTTAACCTAGCGCAGTTTGATGAAATACAACCAAAATTTGAGCGTTACAACGTAAACTTTAAAGTTAACTATGATGTAACTGAAGATATTAATGCATATTTTGAAGCTAAATATGTGAACAGCGAAGGCGAAAGCATTGGGCAACCTGCGTTTTTCTTTGGCGACCCTCGTAATACAATACAAATAGACAACGCATTCTTGGATTCTAGCGTTAAGACGCTTATGGAAGAAGCTGGTGTTGAATCAATAAATGTACTTCGTATGATGACTGATTTAGGTCGCCGCATTGAAAACAATACACGCGAAACAACTCGATTTGTAGCAGGCCTTAAAGGTACGGTATTTAATGATTGGGATTTAGATGCATCTATTGTACGTGGTAAAACAGAATTAGAGCGCGTTAATGGCGCTAATATGATTCTCGAAAACTACTCTAACGCACTTGATGCCGTAGATGATGGCAATGGTAACATTGTGTGTAGAAGTGAAGCAGCACAAGCAGAGGGCTGTGTTCCTGTAAATATCATGGGCTTTGGTGCGCCAAGTGATGCTGCAATTGACTACATTAATACAGTTTCTACAGGTACATCAGAAATCACTCAAACTGTAGTATCTGCTTCTTTAGCCAATGGTGCATTATTTGAATTACCTGCAGGTTATGTAGGTATGGCTTTTGGTGTTGAGTACCGTAAAGAAGAAAGTGAAACGAAAGAACCAAACAATGCTGAAGGTACTTTCTTTAATGCACTTGGCGAAGACAAAGGCGACTTTGATGTAAGTGAAATTTTTACAGAAGTATCAATTCCACTACTTTCTGATATGCCATTTGTTCAAGACTTAGTCTTAGATGCTGCTGTACGTTATGCTGATTACAGCACAATTGGCGATGCAACTAGCTGGAAATTAGGACTTGATTGGACTCTAAACGATGAACTTCGTTTTCGTTTAACTCAATCAGAAGCGCTAAGAGCGCCAAATATTGGTGAAATTTTTGGTGCACCGAGCCAAACTTTTTACAATGTTGACGATCCTTGTCAAGCTGACAACTTAAATGATTTACAAAACAGTAGTACACGCCGTGCCAACTGTGCTGCATTAGGTGTTCCAGAAGGTTTTGATTCTGACTATGACTCACAAACACTTGAAGGTTTACAAAGTGGTAACCGTGATGTAAAAGGTGAAGAGTCTACAAGTACTACTATTGGTTTAGTGTACCAACCAGAGTTTATTGAAAACGCAACACTAACTATCGATTACTGGAAGATTGAGCTTGAAGATGCAATCTCGACTATCAGTGCACAAGATATCCTAGATCGTTGTGTTGATAGCGGCTCAGGTATTTCGAATCAATATTGTAGCCTTATTACACGTGATGCAAACAGTGAGATTTCGCTAATTCAAAACTCAGTACTTAATGTATCAGGTCAAGAAGCATCTGGTGTTGACTTTGAGTTAGGTTACGACTTTGATGCGCTTGAAGGTAGCTTTAAAACGCGCTTTATTGGTACATATTTGATTGAGCGTAAAGAGTTTCCATTCCAAGATGAACCTAGCGACTACATTGAATATGCAGGCGTTACAGGTGAAGCGCAATGGCAAGCTAACTTAAATATCGAATACAGCTACGAGAACTTATACACATCTTTAAGCACTCGTTATATCGAAGAAGTAAGCTTATACACAGACCAAGATTTAAGCGATAACCCTAACCCAAATAGTTTAACTACTTTTGGTACATACATAATTACTGATATGACAGTTGGTTATAACTTTGACAATGGTGTTGGCTTAAAAGTGGGCGTTGATAACCTATTCAATCGTGAACTACCTTATGGCACACGTGGTGATGGAAGCGGAAGCGCTAGCTACGACAATATTGGACGTTTTGGCTACATTACTTTTTCATATAGCATGTAAGTTTAATTGTTAATATAAAGGCCCTTAATTGGGCCTTTTTACTTTTTAAAGATGAAATTTACTCATTTTAGATTTATGAGTAACAAAAGATACGTATTTAAAATCACTTTATAAAAACAAAAAAATCACACAAATAAAACATTAAAGTTCAATAAGTGTTCTTTAAAAGATTTTTAACTAAATAACCCTTCCCTAAAAAGTAATGATAACCCCCCTACAAAGTTCATTATTAACACGCCAATGAAAACAAAAAACATTAAATGATAATGAGAAGTATATATAAAAAACAACAACCCTTCTTAATTACAAATTTGTAGCAAATAATTAAAAAAATATTAGTGTTAAAAATGCAACAAAATGTACTTTATAAAAATTGATACAGGATTAACTTATTAAAATCCATCTAGATACCTCCCTTCTATTACTAGTTTTACCGTGCAATAATCGCCGCCCTCATAAAAAAGTTATAGGGCTTTATCCAAATACAAACTGCATTTGGATAAAACTACATTGTATTTAATTACTATAAAATGTTCTCTGGGAATCAAATGAAACGTCATAATTTACTTTCTACTAGCATTAAATGTGCATTAATTACTGCTGCTGCAACAGCAAGTAATTCTGTGCTTGCACAAGATGAGCAAACAACAAAAATTGAACGTGTTGAAGTAACGGGTTCACGTATTTTACGTGAAGGTGCTATTGCGCCTGCACCGGTTACAGTCATCAGTGGCGAGCAGCTAATGAACACTGGCGCAGTAAACATTGGTGAAGCGCTAAATAACTTACCTGCACTTGGCAATACATATTCTATGGCTAACTCAGGCCGTTTTATTGGTACTGCGGGTTTAAATATTCTTGATTTACGTAACATGGGTACAGATCGTACTTTGGTACTTGTAAATGGCAAGCGTCATGTATCAAGCTCTGCAGGTTCTCAATCTGTAGATACCAACACTATTCCAAGTGTATGGGTTGAACGTGTAGAGATAATTACCGGTGGTGCATCTGCTGTATACGGTGCTGATGCGGTAACAGGTGTTGTTAACTTTATATTAAAAGACAACATTGAAGGTATGGACTTTAGCGTTACACGTGGTTTTGCCGATTTAAGCAGCTACAACAACGAAAAAGCGACGTTCTCATACGGCTCTAACTTTGATAACGATCGTGGTAATGCAGCTTTTGCTATTGAATACTCAGGCCAGGATTCATTAAACGCGCTTGATCACCCTTGGACTAGCACTTCGTTTAGTAGTTTACGTAATCAAGCCCAAACAGAAGTAAACAAAGATAGCGCAGCTTTCCCTGATAAAATCTTAACACCTAATGCTGGTTATTACGCTATTAATAACGCCGGTGTTTATGCACTTGAAGATGGATATACTAATAGCTTTAACGCCGACAGCAGCGCTCGCGACTTATACATAGGTGATAATGTAGATGGCTTGTCGTGTGCAAACTGTGATTCGTTTAATCTTGGTCAATTTGAAGAGATTCAACCTGAGTTTGAGCGCTACAACGTAAACTTTAAAGTTAACTACGATGTTACCGACGACTTAAACATTTACTTTGATGCAAAATACGTAAACAGCCAAGGCGAAAGCATAGGTCAACCTGCGTTTTTCTTCTTTGACGATGAAAACAGCATCAAAATCGACAACCCTTACCTAGACCCAGCCATTAAAGCACGTATGGAAGAGGAAGGTGTTGATTCGATCATGGTTAACCGCATGATGACCGACCTTGGCCGCCGCATTGAAAACAATACGCGTGAAACAACGCGCTTTGTTACCGGCTTAAAAGGCACTGTATTTGAAGATTGGGAATTAGATACATCAGTTGTTTATGGCCAAACTGATCTAGAGCGTGAAAACGGCGCTAACATGATTGTAGCCAACTACTTTAATGCACTTGATGCAGTTGAAGATACAAATGGTAACGTAGTATGTCGTAGTGCTGCAGCCCAAGCTGATGGCTGTGTTCCTGTAAATATTATGGGGTTTGGTTCGCCATCTCAACAAGCCATTGATTACATTAATACGGTATCTGTTGGCACATCAACTATTAAGCAAACGGTTGTTTCTGGTTCACTTGCTAATGGCGCTATTTTTGAATTACCAGCGGGCTATGTAGGTGTTGCATTTGGTGCTGAGTACCGTAAAGAAGAAAGCGAAACAAAAGAGCCAGATAACGCTGAAGGTACTTTCTTTAACGCACTGGGCGAAGATAAGGGCTCGTTTAATGTTCGCGAAGTATTCTTTGAAGCGACGATGCCAATTTTAACTGATTTACCGCTTATTCAAGATTTAGTGTTTGATACTGCAGTACGTCATGCTGACTACAGTACGATTGGCGAAGCAACTAGCTGGAAACTTGGCCTTGATTGGACTGTAAATGATGAGCTACGTGTACGTGTAACTCAATCTGCAGCACTTCGTGCCCCAAACATTAGTGAAGTATTTGGTGCAGCAAGCCAAACTTTCTACAATGTAGACGACCCGTGTCGCGCTGAAAACTTAGGTGACTTATCAAACGGTGCAACACGTACTGCAAACTGTGCCGCATTAGGCGTAGCGAGTGACTTTAACTCAGATTACGATTCAGCGTCATTAGATGGTTTAAGCAGTGGTAACCGCGATGTAAAAGGCGAAGAGTCAACAAGTACAACTGTAGGCATTGTTTACCAACCAGAGTTTTTAGAAAACGCGCTACTTACTATTGATTACTGGGAAATTGAACTTGAAGATGCAATTGACACAATTAACGCTCAAGACATTCTTGATCGCTGTGTAGATAGCGCAACAGGTATAAACAATCAGTACTGTGACTTAATTACACGTAATGCTAATGGTGAAATTACTTTAATTCAAAACTCTGTATTAAATGTTGCTGGCCAAAAAGCATCAGGGATAGATTTTGAACTAGGTTACGATTTTGACGCGTTTGAAGGTAGCTTTAAAACACGCTTAATTGGTACTTACTTAATTGAACGTAAAGATTACCCGTTCCAAGACGATCCTAGTAACTACATTGAATACGCAGGTACTACAGGTGAAGCTAAGTGGCAAACTAACTTATCTGTAAGTTATGTTATGGATAACTTTTTCTCAACAGTTGAAACACGCTTTTTAAGTGAAGTAGATTTATATACAAATGTTGAGCTTGAAAATAACCCGAACCCAAGTAATCAAATGTCTTACGGTAAATACTTTATTACCGATATGACAGTCGGTTATAACTTCGATAGCGGTTTAGGCGTTAAAGTAGGTGTTGATAACGTATTTAACCGTAAACTTCCGTACGGTTCACGTGGTACAAGCGCGGGTAGCGCAAGTTACGATAACATTGGTCGTTTTGGCTACATTAACTTAAGCTACAGCTTATAATTAGTAACAACGTTATTAATTAAATTAAAGGCTCGCAGTGCGAGCCTTTTTATATAAATCCGCTTAATTAAGTGATCAATTTTGAGGATTGGTATTATTGCGCCTTATTTAATATTACTCAGCCACACGCTTTGATATGGTTCTAGTTCTATTGTTAATTGGCTTTCTTCAATCGTTTTATCTGCCACTAAATCAAACCACTTTTGGGTGTTAATTAAGTTTAAGTCGGCCAATGTGAGCGTTTGTGGTTTATCGCTAATGTTATAAACACAAAATATGCTTTGGCGACGGTCTATACTTTGTCTCCAAAAACCAAACAACCCACCCGCTAAATGCAAAGTAAATTGCGTTGCGTTAGGATGAAAAGCACCCTGCTTTTTACGTACTGCCAATAAGCTTTTTATGCCGTTAAACACTTTATGATGATGACTATACTTTTCACTAATTGCAGCTAATAGCTTTGACTCTTGCCAACGATGGCGGTTTATAGCGCGATTATGCTGTGAATTTTCAAATCGGTCGTAATCGTTAGTTGTACCCAACAAACTATGAATATAAAGCCCTGGGATACCTTCAAGTGCAAACATAATTGCATGAGCACACATAAATCGCTCAAGGCCAAACTTATCGGGGCCATTGTGCGTCCCTTGCATTGCATCAAATAAAGCAATATTTAGCTCGTATGGTGTATGTGTGCCATCGTTACTGGTACGCATAGATACACGACCACCAAACTGCATAGTGGTACTTACTAATGACGCCACTTCGCTAGGTTGTAATAAACCTTCAATTGGCCTGAGCCCTATTCCATCGTGCGAGGCTATAAAGTTAAAGTATGCCGTACCATTTTGCGCAGGCGGCATACTCATCATCCAATGTTTAAGCGCTGCACTATCACCACTTAATAATGTATGTAGCAATAACGGTGGCAGTGCAAAGTTATAAATACTGTGCGCTTCATTGGCGTTACCAAAGTACGATAGGTTTTCTTGGTTTGGAATATTAGTTTCGGTAATAATAACTACACTAGGCTCTGCGTGCTCAATAAGTGTTCGCATTAGCCTTACTGCTTCATGTGTTTGCGGCAAGTTAATGCAACTTGTATTAAGCTGTTTCCACAAAAATGCAACCGCATCAAGCCTAAACAAACGCACGCCATTGTCTAAATAATGCCTAATTATTCCCACAAACTCTTTAAGTACATCAGGATTGCCAAAGTCAAAATCAACCTGATCGTGACTAAACGTACACCACACATGTTTTTCGCCGCTTGGCGTAGTTACAGTATTTAATAACGATGAGGTTCGCGGGCGTACAACTTGGCTTAAATCATCCGTTAAGCTCGCCGTTTTGAAGTAGTCTTTACCCGGGTGTAAATCATTTAAAAAGTTCTCAAACCATACACTTCTGCTTGAGCAATGGTTAATAACTAAATCTGCCATTAGCTTTACGTCTTTAGCGATATTTTGAATATCTCCCCAATCACCTAACGACTCATTCACTTGCACGTAGTTCATTACGGCAAAGCCTTCATCTGAGCTGTACGGGTAAAATGGCAATATATGCAGCGCATTTAACTGCATATCACATTGCTCTTTTATAAACCTGTGTAGTGTTTTAAGCGGTGCCTCCATTGGGCTCGATACGGCAAATTCACTATCATCGTGTTTAATAATAGAATCGCCATAAGCAATCAATACTATATCTTGTTCATCCCATCTGTTTGTATGGGGGGTCGGGTCGCGCAGTGCATTGCTACCTAATATAATTTTAATGAGTTGCTGAGCTAGCTCAGTAACCGATAAAGGCAGCTCAACCCCCTCATAAATAATATGAAGATGTTGCTCTACTCGTTGTAAAAATAATTCGCTAACTGTGCTCACATGCGCCCCTAATATTTATTGTTTAGACTTATAGGCTAGTTAACCTGCACGCAGGTTAACTATATTCTTCGTTATCTAGCTCTACGGCTTCTTTTAAGCGCTCAAGTACGTCTGGCATTGCTGATACAACACGGTTCCAACTTGGCACAAATGGCGCTTCCATTGGGTTTTCTAAAAAGTGTTGCCCTGCTTCCATAATATTTTGTGCAAACATTTCTACTGCTTTTTCTTCTTGGTGTACATCAAGCGTTAACCCGTTCATAAGCGCATCGTTGTGATAGGTTTCAATAAAATCTAGCCCGATACGGTAGTAAGTCGCTTTTAATGAACGAATTGTTTCGCTGGTAAAAGTAACACCTTGTGTTGCCAGCTTTCTAAACAATGCCTTAGTAATATCAATCGACATTTTAGACAAGCCTGCGCTTTGGTCATCAAGTGAAAGTTCTTGGTGCTTATGATCGTAATTATCTGCAATATCTACTTGGCATAAGCGGTTATGGGAGTAATTACGATACATTTCACTCAGTACGCCTATTTCAAGGCCCCAGTCACTTGGAATGCGAATATCGTTTAAAACATCGCGTCTAAACGAAAACTCACCTGCAAGTGGGTACCTAAAAGAGTCCATATATTCAAGGTAGTCGGTATTGCCTAAAATTGTTTTAAAGGAGCGAAGCAAAGGCGTTACTAATAAGCGCGATACACGGCCATTAATTTTGCCATTCGCAGTACGCGGGTAAAACCCTTTACAAAATTCATAGTTAAAACGCGGATGCGCAACGGGGTAAATTAAGCGAGCAAGTAAGCTTCTGTCGTAGGTTAAAATATCGCAATCATGCAGCGCGATAGATTCCACTTCCGCTGTTGCTAATTTATAGCCCATGCAGTACCACACGTTACGGCCTTTACCCAGCTCACGCGGTGCAACGCCTAGCTCTTGTAATTCTTTATCAAGTGCTTGTAAGCGTGGGCCGTCGTTCCATAATACTTTATGGTTTTGGTTTAGCTCTTTAAAAAAACCAAGTGCATGGCGGTACTGTGCTTCATCGGCTCTATCTAAACCTATGGTAATTTGCGATAAATACGGTACTTCGCGTAATTCGCTAACTATATTTTGCAGTGCAGGGCCTTCAAGTTCACTAAATAACGAAGGAAGTATTAATCCCATTGGGCGCTGCTTGCTAAAAGTAAGTAGCTCTTTTTCTAGATCTTCTATTGGTCTGTCGGCAATATTATGTAATGTTGTAATAATGCCATTTTGATAAAAATCAGCCATGAGATGTTTGCTCCTCAGAAATACTTAAAATACTGCTAATGCACGGCAACGATGTTATTTCTTCAATCCAGCCCAGCGGTGCTGGCGATTGAGAGTATCGTGCTTTATTGTGCGACAATTTAACCGGCTTTTTACTCGCCGGATTGGCGATAATAATGGCGATATTTGCATGCTCTAACATTTGCTTATCGTTATCGCTATCACCCAATGCAATGACCGTGAGAGGCTTTCTGAAATGATGGGTAAACTGTTTAACTAACCACTGCTGTGCAGCGCTTTTATCGGTATTTTTGGCAATATGAATGAAGCGCCCACCAATTTTTATATCGTAGCCGAGTGCTTCAACATCGTTTACAAAAGCTGTGAGTAATTCGTCATTGCCATACCAATAAAGAGGGTCTGAATAATCGCGGGTTTGTGCGCGTCTTGCTTGCGCATCATCGAGACCTGTAAGTTCTGATATTTGCTCACTCGATAAGTCACTAAACAATTTGTAATGTGCTTTATAATCTGCCTTTAAAGTATTTAAGTCCTTTAATAAACTCGATAGCGGCTTTGCCATTGCGTAGCACCAATACGCGCCTATTTTTTTGCAACCTATAGGCTTAAGTTCAAAATAATCTTCTGGAATAAATACCGCAGCACCGTTTTCTACAATAAAAGGCTGCTGAATGTTTAAATCGTTTTTAAGCTCTATAACTTCGCAAAAAGTTTTGCTGGTATTAAACACCACAGGAATATGTGCATTTTGCAGCTGCTGTAATAACTCACTGATATTATTTGTATTGTAATCGGCGTGATCGAGTAATGTGCCGTCCAAATCTGTAAAAATAATAGGTTGAAGGGTGTCATCACTCGTTAGGTGCATACCGCTAATATCGCGGTTGCTATCAAGTTCAATTAAAGCGTTTGCTTTAGCGCTCAGTGTGTTTAAGTTCTCACGCGTAATGCGCTCAAAATGAGAAATAAAATACACCAATTGCTCGTTAGTCATGGTGCCTGAGCCTTCACCTTTTTTGGCTATTAGCTTTTGTTCTTGCTCTTGTCGCCATGTAAAAACATCACTAAAACTCGGTGCTTTTAGCATAACGGTATAATCAATTAGGTTAAAAACGGCTTTATATTCGTTTGCCAAACAGCTGTTTACACAGCGGCGCCAAACGCCTTCTTTATCAAATTGTTGCTCTAACTCGTTAAGCGGCTCACTCAATGAAAACAACGGTTGTGGCTCACTGCCCACGCACCACCCTTCTAAAATAACAATATCAACTGGCTTTTCGTTTGTTAGCCAATCACTTGCTGGCACGCAGTCGTCTTCGTGTTTATTAAAACGTGGAAGCGGTACGTTTACCTCTCCTGCCAGTAAGTTAGTTATTGTGCTATTCATTAACGCTACATCGTGAGTACCCGGTACTCCGCGAGTAGTAAAAAGAGGATGTACGTCTTTGGCAAGTTCACTACGTGCTTGTTTTGCTAAATAAAAGTCATCAATAGACAATGCAACACTGTTAAGTGGTGTGTTTTTAGAAAACCAGGTAACTAAAAAATCAGCGAGTGTTGTTTTTCCTGAGCCTTGGCATCCATTTATGGCAACAAAAATAGGAGTATTTGTTTTTTTAGATTCGAGGATGTCATGCGCGAGTGGAACAAAATATTGCTCACTCAAATATTGATACTTTAAAGGCAGTTGGTGTTTTGCTAAAAACGGGGTTATATCCACAATATTGGCCTCTGACATAGTAACTCCTTTGCATACAATGCGTTCTGGAAGTTAAATGCAGATACTAGACCATTATTATTTTTTCATATTTATTAACAAGTTAAAAAAATAGCGCATTAAAAATGCGCTATTATGGTGCAATCTATTTAGCTAATGTGCAAAATTAAACTTTTTCAGGTTCTGCTTTTGGTAATACTAAGTTAAGTACTATTCCTAAAATAGCGCAGAGGCTTACGCCCTCTAAACTAAATTGGCTACCACCAATATGCATACCACCAATACCGCACACCAAAATAAGTGCAACGATACTTAAGTTACGTGGTGCTGTTAAATCATCGCCCGATTTAACCAATGTATTTAAACCCACTACAGCAATAGAGCCAAAAAGTAGAATCATAATTCCGCCCATTACAGGTACAGGAATAGTTTGCAAACCAGATCCCATTTTAGCTACAAACGCTAAAATAATGGCAATAACAGCTGTCCACATCATTACTTTAGGATTGAAGTTTTTGGTAAGCATAACTGCCCCCGTTACTTCTGAGTAAGTAGTGTTAGGCGGGCCACCAAATAATGATGCCGCAGAAGTAGCAAGGCCATCACCAAACAAAGTACGGTGAAGCCCAGGCTTTTTCAAAAAGTCTTTATTGGTTACTTGGCTAATAGCCATCATATCGCCAATATGCTCAATTGCAGGTGCTATTGCTACAGGTACCATAAACAAAATAGCCTGCCATTTAAACTCAGGCCAAGTAAAGTTTGGTACAGCAAACCACTGTGCATTAGTCACTGCGTCAAATTGCACAACGCCCATGCCAAGCGATAAACAATAACCCGCTACAACCCCTGCTAATATAGGTATAAGCTTAAATACGCCTTTTCCCCATACTGCAAAAATAAGCGTAACCACTAACGAGAACAACGAAATATAAATAGCGCTGGTGTAATCAATAATTTGAATACTGCCGTCGCCACTTTTACCCATCGCCATATTTACAGCAACAGGTGCAAGCGCTAAACCAATAACCATAATTACTGGGCCCACAACCACAGGCGGTAAAATTTTATGAAGCGTTGCAACGCCTTTAAATTTTACTAATAAACTTAAAAGCATATAAGCAAAACCCGCCACCATTAAGCCGCCCATAGTGGCCGGCACTCCCCACATTTGCACAGCGGCAATAATGGGTGCAATAAAAGCAAACGATGAAGCTAAAAATATAGGCACTTGGCCTTTAGTCACTACCTGAAACAGCAAAGTACCAATGCCTGCGGTAAAAAGCGCAACATTAGGATCCAAGCCCGTTAAAAGCGGCACTAATACCAGCGCACCAAATGCTACAAACAGCATTTGCGCGCCCGTTAAAATAGTTTTTATTGAAAAGGTGTCATTATTTTGCACTTAAGACTCCTAAACAGTACCGAATATTTTGTCGCCCGCATCGCCTAAACCAGGGATAATATAGCCCTTTTCGTTTAAGTGGCTATCTACTGAGGCTGTAAATATTTCTACATCTGGATGAGCGGCAAGTGTTCTTTCAACACCTTCTGGTGCTGCAACTAGTACAATTACTTTGATTTCTTTACAGCCTGCTTTTTTAAGCATATCGATTGTGGCAATCATTGAGCCACCCGTTGCAAGCATAGGGTCAATAACTAAGCTTAAGCGCTCATCAATATTACCTACTAGCTTTTCAAAATATGGTACTGGCTCTAGTGTTTCTTCGTTACGTTCAAGACCAACAACACTCACTTTAGCGGCTGGTAATAACTGCATAACACCATCCATCATGCCAAGACCAGCACGCAAAATAGGCACTACGGTAATTTTTTTACCTTTAATATGCTCTACTTTTAATTTATTGCCATCCCAGCCTGTAATTTCGTTATCTTCTAACTGTAGGTTTTTAGTTGCTTCGTAAGTTAATAAGGTTCCAACTTCAGAACATAATTCACGAAAGCTTTTAGTACTAATACCATGCGCTCGCATTAGGCCTAGTTTATGTTGAACAAGAGGGTGAGAAATAACGTGAATTGCCATGATATAAACCTACTGATACAAGAATTTGCAGTATTTTATATTAAAAAAGGTCATTTGACCTGTAGTTTTAAAGAGATTTTCATACATCGTGCCAAAATGTATTGTTTTGCTTGATATTTATGCAAGCCATCAACCCGTTGTGTTTATGAAATGTTACTCGCTAACCAGCTGTTTACTTGCTGTTGCATATAACTATTTATTTTTTGATGCTCAGGGCTCCAGCCAGCTAAAAATCGATAAAAGTCAGCCCATGCAGCAGGCCATAAAGCGAGCCAATTGTCAGCTATTTTACCTGCTGGTGCTGTAGGATGATAAATAGTAATAGCAGCCTTTAAATTATCAAAATAATACGCAAGGTACTTATCAGCGCATCCGTGTAATTGTGCATCACTTAAGCAACTGGTCATAAAATACATTACATCAATAATCCCGCAACCTGCACCTATATACTGAAAATCATAACCGAGTATTTCATCGCGCTCATTTGCTGCAAAGTTAGCAAGTTTTGCATCGCCATGAATCAGCGTTTTATACGCACAACTTTGTAGTTGCTCATCTATTTTATGTGCAGCATTTTTAATATCGGACTTTTTATCAAGGTTATTTTTTAGTTTATTAAACTCATCTGGGCGCGTGCTTAAATGCCAGTAGTTGCCTTGCTGCCATAACCCATCAGCGGGTTTACTTAAGTTAAACGCATGAAAGTGTGCAAGCCACCTTAATATAGCTTTAACATGTTGTGGCCCTGCTTGAGTAAACCCATGTTTGGTAAAGTTTTTAAACACCAGCGCGTATTCATCGTCTTTATTAATTGCACCTATACATTCAATACTTTGCGCATGTACTGGTAAATGTTGGCTATAAAGCTTATAAAATGTGTATTCAACGCTATACGAGTGCTGCTTTCTTTTAAGTGCAAATTCGCTTTGTTTAATTTTAGGATGGTGTATATAACTGGGTATTTTAATAGCTTTAATAACGCAGGCTTTATCATCAAGCTGGCACTGCACAATACTGCCACATCCACTCCAAAGTGATGTAAGCGTATCGCCAATTTCAATGTGCTTAAAGTAAGGTTGTAATAAAGGAATGTAAAATGCCATAGCTATATTAAGTAATTAAGTTTTTTGTAGTTTAACATTAGTGGGCGTTTTTAATAAAACTACGACATAAAAAAGCCCCACTTGGTTTTATACAAGTTTGTATGTAAATAGTGGCCAAAATCACTATGCCACTACACCAGGTTATTTCCATTTCATCCATTAAATAAATCATTAGCCTATTAAATCTAAATTGCACGCATGAAAATGGCTACATAATTGCAGTTTTAATTTTTACTGAGAAGTTTAAGTTTTTTGCCAGTAGCTTTTCGCAGTTACTGATATTCGCTCGCCGTTTTCGCTTTAAGTTTACACAATAACCTTCTTGTGAGGCTGGCCTGCCCACTGCGCCATGAAATACGCGCGTAAATTGGGTTGTAAGCTTTAACCAGTTTTCTGGAGATATATTCACCCTTTCTAGTAAAGGCAAGTGTGTACTTTCAATATACCCTCGCTTGTCTTCTCGTATACAACGTCCTGTTAATTCAACAAGTTCAAGGTACGATTTAAGCTCGAACGGGAGTCCTTTTGGCATAATTTGACGTGGCATGCCTGAAAAGCGCTGTAGTTGTTTTGGTTGTTTACCATCCTTTGCATACGTTAAACGCTGTTTGATGCTGGTATGGCCTGAATCCTCTGGAGTGTTAGCCATTTTAGCTCTAATGGGATTTAAATCGACATAGGCCATGCAGGCCGCAAGGGCTGCTTCATCTAGTAATGCTTGCGATTTGAATCTCCCCTCCCAGAACCGTCCAGTGCAGTTATCTTCTTTATTTGCTCTGCGAGCAATGTCTTCATTTAATAGCCGCATAAACCAGCTGATACTTGATAGGCGCTCTCGGTATTGCTTTACTGTTTGATTAAAAAAGATAAGTTCAACTTTACTTAGCTTTTCACCTTGTACATATTTTTGCGTTAGCAATGTGCCTTTACAGAGTTTATGCCAGCGAATAACAATCGCTTTATCACTAAGCCTATTTGCTTTAATATCATCAACATACAGTACTAAGTGAGTGTGGTTACTCATTACAGCGTAAGCACATACATCAATACAAAACACCCTGGCTAATTCAAGCAGCTTATCTTCAACCCACCCTCGTCGATGCTCGTAAGATTGACCAGTAAAACGGTCTTCCCCACATAAAAATGCACGTCGAACGCAACGCGAAATACAGTGGTAGTATTTTGTATCAACCAAACTTACTTGACGCTTTCTTGCGATAGCCATATGACACCCTGCTTGTTTTTTACACTAAATAAAGGCTAGCCTCTAAATTCGAAAAGTGCAAAATTTAGGATGGGTGTCTTGTTAAAAAATTAAGACAAACTTCAAGGTGACCTCAGTGACTCAAATGGGTTATAACGCCTCGCTTAACCGGCGCAAAATAGCAGGCTAAAATTAGCGACGAAGGAGCGCAAGCCTGCAGTTTTGCGTCCTTTGGTTTAAGCGTTTGTTATGTGCCTTTAGTTACAAGACATGAATGTCATTAATAGTGGCACTATATTCATTACCTTTAACATGCGAAAACTCGAACTCTACCGTGAGATCGGTTATTTCACCGTTAACTGGGAAATAAAACCCAAAAAGGTAGCTACCGTCATTACACTCCATAAACTCAGGTGAGCAAAAAGCTATATCAGTATTCTCGATATTAAACTCTACTTCATTGCCAAAATAATCAAAAATGGCTTCAGTAATATCTTTTTGACCCCATCGAGCACCGTAATTGTTAGGAATGCTGACCAAAGTGTGAGCTTGTCTAAATTCCTTTTGAGACAAATATGCCAACCATCTTTGGCAATATGCCTTTAATTCTGATTCGATATTCTGATGTGTCAGTTTAATCACGTTCTTCCCTTGGCACATAACACCCCACATAAGGGGCAGTAACACATGGGCTAAAATCCGAGCGAAGCGACAGAGCCCATGTGTTACTGTCCCAGCGAGCCTGCGAGCGGCTTAATGTGATTGTTAGGTGCGTGCTCATTTAAACTGCATTTTGTTTCTTACTAGTTGAAATATACATGCACCAGTTAATGCCGCATACACCCCCAAAATAAAGTAAAACATGTTTGGGCTGGTTTCTAGAGAATAGTCCTCGCCACCTTTAGGGGAGACTTGCCCAGTAAATAGGCCATGAATAAATAAAAAGATGAAAAACAGACCACAAGAAACCAAAAGAACCTTGTCGGATTTTGAGTTTTTCTTCATAAACGGTTTCATCCAAATTAAACTTGAGAAGCTTAAGTAAAGCTTGATTCAGCTGACTTTCGCTAGTAGCACCTAACACTTTAGTATTTATGCGACACGCAGTTTGTGTTGCATAATCGCTTGTTGGACTGAGGCGCTACCTGCTCGGTGTATAGAGTTGGTGTTGTTTATGCTATGGGAATTTGCTTTTTAGAGGCTCTAGCTAAATCAGCTAATTTAATAAGCTTACCTATTATAATTTAAGCTTTCCCTGCATTGCTCAGCGTTTACTATCTATTCATTAAACCTAATGTTTAACCGTTAAGCAAGGATATTTTTCTCACGCACAGCCGCGACTAGCCTGAGCAGTTAAGCAGGTTAACTTATTGATTTGATGCAGCAAGCAAGGCTGCTAACTCGTTCGCGCTATTTTATTTGTTGCCCCATCTAAATTCATCACACCAATAAATCGTAAGGTACCCGTCTTGCATGACTGGCAAGACCAATGGGGTATTAATCGTTCTTGCTCTACCTTCGGTTTCACCGCTTTGCATGAGGTTGCGGATACTTGAGCCTTTATTAACCCTAACTTTCGCTTGCGACACGCATTAGCTAAAAAGCCATAGTGGCGAATGCGCATAAACCCTTTGGGCAAGACATGTTGTAAGTAGCGCCGTAAAAATTCATCACAGCTCAGTGTCATGACCTTATTCCGGTTATTATCTTTATAATCGCGGTATTTAAAGCTCACTGTTTCTTCAGTCGCTGACACTAATCGCGATTCTGACATCACGCCTCTTCGGGTATAACGTGCAAGGTAACTGACTAACTTTTCACTGTACGTTAAACAGGCTTTGCTATACACGCACCATTTGGTTGGTGTGCTTACCTTCGCGAATGAACTATCGCATTCATTGAGCGCCGCGAGCATCTTCCCTCTAAACACTGTAGATAGCGCTTTTACGGGGTATAAATAACCTTTTCCTATTTCATGCCAGTGTGCTTTATGTAGCGCCCCTGCGGGTATCAAACAATGCAAGTGGATATGCTGACTTAAGTTCTGCCCCCATGTATGCAGTACGCTTGTCATGCCTAATTGGCCATGCCTCTTTCGTTTCGCAAATTTGCTCAGCGTTTGCCATGCGGCTTTAAATAAACAGTGGTACAACGCACTTGGGTTGTAGTGAGCAATGATATTCAACTCATGCGGGAGCGTAAAAACAAGGTGGAAATACCGACATGGTAATAAATCCTCTTGCTGTTTTTGCACCCACTTAGCCGTGGCCATACCTTGGCAACGTGGACAATGGCGGTCTCGACAACTACATCCAACCTTTTGTAACTCACCACAGCTATCACATTCCCATGCTTGGTAACCGAGCTGACCCGCTCTGCATGATTGCAGGTGCTGACAAACACGCAGTTGTTGATAGCTCATCGTATGATGTTGCCGATAATTCTCAAGATTTGAATTTAAAATATCAGCGAGGTGCAAGCCGCTCATTGGTTTCCCCAACCTGCAAGCAAATCAATGCCGCCATGCCCTAATTCCGGTAACCAGTGTAAGTAACTTTGCGTGGTTTTAATGTCACTATGACCAAGTTGATGTTGCAATTGATGAAGTGGCATACCTGATTCAAGTTGATGTGTTGCATAAGCATGGCGTAAAGCATGAGGATTACAGTGCGCTAAACCACATGCCCGTGCATGTTTTTTTAATGGCTTCCTGAAGGTCGATGCTGACATCGGTTTATCCATTAACCATCGCGAGTAAAACATCCAACTCGTTGGGTGATACATTTTCCAGTAACAACGTAATTGATTCAGCACGCTATTTGATACAACTACGTAACGTGACTTATCTCCTTTACCATGTTCAATTAAAATGGTTTTACGCTGTCCATCGATGTCTTGCACTTTAATGCGCAGCAGTTCGCCAATACGCAAACCACAGCCATAACACACCACTATCAATGTTTTTAAACGCATATCCGTGCAACTTTCTATAAGCCGCTGCATATCATCACGTGATGAATACGTGGGTGCGCGTAATTTTGCTTTTGGCAAGGCTATGTCTAAGTTCAGTGGGCGATGTAAAATATTCTTAAACAGAAACCAAATGCTGTTTATTTGTATTTTTTGACTCGCTCTGGAGAGCTTTCGAATAGCGGGATCGTTAAAAAAGGCGTTAAGTTCGTCATCAGTAATCGAATCGAGTGGTTTATTAAAATAATGACTGAGTTTTAGTAAATATTCACAGTAGCTTTTACAGGTACTTTGCGAATAACCACGATAGGCTATTTCAGTTTTGACTTGTTCAATGAGTGGATTCATTACTTACCTCCAAATATGGGATAACCCCAAGGTAAGTGTGGCTCAAATGGTCAGAATAGGATCTCCGCGTAGCGGCTTAGTTCAACACTTTAGTATTTATGCGACACGCAGTTTGTGTTGCATAATCGCTTGTTGGACTGAGGCGCTACCTGCTCGGTGTGTCAGAGTTGGTGTTGTTTATGCTATGGGAATTTGCTTTTTAGAGGCTCTAGCTAAATCAGCTAATTTAATAAGCTTACCTATTATAATTTAAGCTTTCCCTGCATTGCTCAGCGTTTATTATCTATTCATTAAACCGAATGTTTAACCGTTAAGCAAGGATATTTTTCGCTCGCACAGTCGCTATTAGCCTGAGCAATTAAGCAGGTTAACTTATTGATTTGATGCAGCAAGCAAGGCTGCTAACTCGTTCGCGCTATTTTATTTGTCGCCTCATCTAAATTCATCACACCAATAAATCGTAAGGTACCCGTCTTGCATGACTGGCAAGACCAATGGGGTATTAATCGTTCTTGCTCTACCTTCGGCTTCACCGCTTTGCATGGGGTTGCTGATACTTGAGCCTTTATTAACCCTAACTTTCGCTTGCGACATGCATTAGCTAAAAAGCCATAGTGGCGAATGCGCATAAACCCTTTGGGCAATACATGTTGTAAGTAGCGCCGTAAAAATTCATCACAACTCAGAGTCATGACTTTATCGCGGTTGTTATCTGCATAATCGCGGTATTTAAAGCTCACTGTTTCTTCAGTCGCTGACACTAATCGCGATTCTGACATCACGCCTTTTCGGGTATAACGAGCAAGGTAACTAACTAGCTTTTCACTGTACGTTAAACAGGCTTTGCTATACACGCACCATTTGGTTGGCGTGCTTACCTTCGCGAATGAACTATCGCATTCATTGAGCGCCGCGAGCATTTTCCCTCTAAACACTGTTGATAATGCTTTAACGGGGTATAAATAGCCTTTTTCTATTTCATGCCAGTGCGCTTTATCAAGCGCGCCTGCGGGTATCAAGCAATGCAGGTGAATATGCTGACTTAAGTTCTGCCCCCACGTATGCAGTACGCTTGTCATGCCTAACTGGCCATGCCTCTTTCGTTTCGCAAATTTACACAGCGTTTGCCATGCGGCTTTAAATAAACAGTGATATAACGCGTTTGGGTTGTAGTGCGCAATGATATTTAACTCATGCGGGAGCGTAAAAACAAGGTGGAAATACCGACACGGTAATAAATCTTCCTGCTGTTTTTGCACCCATTTAGCCGTAGCCATCCCTTGGCAACGTGGGCAATGACGGTCTCGACAACTACACCCAATTTGTTGTACTTCACTACAGTTATCACATTGCCATGCTTGATAACCGAGCTGCCCCGTTCTGCATGATTGAAGGTGTTGGCAGACCCGTAACTGTTGATAACTCATTATGTGGTGCTGCCGATAATTCCCAAGGCCAGAATTTAAAATATCAGCGAGGTGCAAGCCGCTCATTGGTTCCCCCAACTTGCGAGTAAATCAATGCCACCATGCCCTAATTCAGGTAACCAGTGTAAGTAACTTTGCGTGGTTCTAATGTCACTATGACCAAGCTGATGTTGAAGTTGATGAAGCGGCATCCCTAACTCAAGTTGATGTGTTGCATAAGCATGGCGTAATACATGTGGATTACAGTGCTTTAAACCACACATTTGTGCATGTTTTTTCAATGCCTTTCTGAAGCTTGAGGGTGACATAGGTTTATCCATTAACCATCGTGAATAAAACATCCAGCCCGTTGGGTGATACATTTTCCAATAGCAACGTAATTGATTTAGCACGCTATCTGATACAACAACATAGCGTGACTTATCTCCTTTACCATGTTCAATTAAAATGGTTTTACGCTGTCCATCGATGTCTTGCACTTTGATGCGCAGCAGTTCGCCAATACGCAAACCACATCCATAACACACCACTATCAATGTTTTTAAGCGCATATCCGTGCAACTTTCTATAAGTCGTCGAATATCATCACGCGATAAATAAGTAGGTGCCCGAGGTTTTGCTTTAGGCAAGGCTATGTCTAAGTTCAGTGGGCGGTGTAAAATATTCTTAAACAAAAACCAAATGCTGTTTATTTGTATTTTTTGACTCGCTCTGGAGAGCTTGCGAATGGCGGGATCTTTAAAAAAGATATTCAGCTCATCATCAGTAATTAAATCGAGTGGTTTATTAAAATAATGGCTGAGTTTAAGTAAATGCTCGCAGTAACTTTTACAGGTACTTTGTGAATAACCACGGTAGGCTATTTCAGTTTTGACTTGTTCAATGAGTGTATTCATGACTTACCTCCAAATATGGGATAACCCCAAGGTAAGTGTGGCTCAAATGGTCAGAATAGGATCTCCGCGTAGCGGCTTAGTTCAACAATTTAATAGTGCGCTCATCGCGCATATTTCTGCCAACGATACGCTCATGTTTTTTATAAATCTTTTTTACCAAATAACTTAATACATTGCTATATATAATTTTTTATTAGTACTCAAACTCTCAATAAAAGACAAAATGCGCTCGCCGCTCATTTTCTTGAATATGTGTGCATCACAACTATGCTGTATATAAAAACAGCACTATTATTGGTAATAGTATGAAAACACGTTCCCCATTTTTAAATTACATAGCTGAATATATGCTAGTTCGTCAATATTCATTACGCACCATCGATACCTACCTAAGATGGATTGCATCTTATATCCATTTTCATAATAAACGCCATCCCGCCTCAATGGGGGACAATGAAGTCGAACGCTACTTAGAACATTTAGTGTTAAAGCAAAACGTTGCACCACGTACGCAAGCTACCGCACTCAATTCATTGTCATTTTTATACAAGCACATAATAAAAAAAGAACTCTCATTAAATTTAAATTTTGCCCGTAGTAAAAAACAAGCAAAGCTCCCTGTAGTGATGACCCCAGAGGAAGTTAAAATGTTGATGGCTCATTTAAATAAGCGCTATTATTTAATTGCAGCCCTAATGTATGGAAGTGGCTTAAGAGTAATGGAAGCGGTGCAATTAAGGGTGAAAGATATTGATTTTGATTATAAATGCATTCAAGTATGGAATGGAAAAGGTAATAAACACCGCATTGTTACGCTGGCCACAGAGCTAATTCCTATGCTGAGAAATCAAATTTTGAACGTTGATGACTATTTAAAACTGGATTTAAATAATACGGAATATTCTGGCGTATGGATGCCATATGCTTTAACAAAAAAATATCCAAGTGCCGCAAAATCGCTTGCGTGGCAGTATTTATTTCCTTCTCATATATTAAGTTCAGATCCTCAAAGTGGTGAAATAAGACGACATCATTTTCATCACTCTTGTATTAGAAAAGAGGTTAAAAAAGCCGTCCAAAAATCAGGGTTAACAAAAATAATAACACCTCATACATTAAGACACTCTTTTGCTACTCATCTACTGCAAAATGGCGCCGATATAAGAACTGTTCAAGCTCAGCTTGGCCATTCTGATGTTAAAACCACACAAATTTATACTCATGTATTGCAGCAAGGTGCTAACGGGGTTGTTAGCCCTTTTTCAAGATTATAAGCGTCTCTTTTTAATACTCTACAGATACATATTCACTTTCAAACCAATACCGTCATCTATTTCCATTTTAAACCAATACCGTCATCTATTTCCATTTTAAACCAATACCGTCATCTATTTCCATTTTAAAAACATAAAAAAAGCCCCGCTTGTTTTTACACAAGCGGGGCTCCACACTAATACTTTTCAAGAATAAAAGCGCCGATACTGCGGGCGCTTTGCATCATTGAATTTAATTTTATTGATTAACTACACTTTTAAGCGGATTAATCGGCTGTGCGTTATCGTCTAGTAGATTCATATCAAAATCGAACTCATCTACACGAATCGCTTTTTCACGTTTGATGTTGTAATCAATTAACTGAACGTGTTCAGCTTGCGTGATTACGTTTGCCGCTAGTGCGTTATCAAGCGTGATGTTAAAGCGTATACCTGGTTTAATTACTTTAGCACGTAGTGCTTTTTTAACTTTAGCCAGCTCGCCAAGTGATGCCATTTTAGCTTTGTAAGCTTGCTCATTAATATGATGACCATCGCCTACTACTGGTTTAACTAAATGCGTAATTTGCGCTTTAAATGCGGTATCTAGCTGAGCTTGCTTAGCTAGTTCGCGGATTAAATCATCGCTAATTTTTGGCATTTTAGTTGAGTAGTTCATTGTAATGAAACGAATAAACTTACGTGTACCACTTGCAGGGAAGTTATCTAAAAACTTATGCAATGCTTCTTCAGCACTTTGTAGTGCAAAACGAGTCGCGTAATGGAAATACGGCGCTGCTTGCTCACGGTCACTACTTGATACTTTTTGCTCGTAGTATTTAATTGATGCCATAGCTGCATATAAGAAGCTCATTACATCGCCTAAACGTGCCGATAGCATTTCTGCTTGTTTTAACTTACCGCCAAGTACAAGTAACGAAAAGTCTGCGTACACTGCAAGTTTTGCAGATAATTTATGTACTGCTTTTTCATAGTCGCGTACTTCTGGTAATTCAGAATTAGCACTTGCTGTAAATGGTAAAACACCAAGGCGAAAAGCACGTAAGCTGTTTGCTGTGCTGTAACCAATTGTTTTACGCAAAATGCCGTTAAATTCTTTATCTGCGCCTTTGTCTTCGCTGTGAATTGACTCAACCATAGATTGTAAATATGGGTGACAACGCATAACACCTTGACCAAATATCATCAGGTTACGTGTAAGAATGTTCGCGCCTTCTACCGTAATGGCAATCGGCTGAGCAACATAACCACTTGCTAATGTATTTTGTGGACCATTTTGAATCGCTTTACCCGCTTGAATATCCATTGCTGAATCAAGCACGTCGCGACCAAGCTCTGTCATGTGGTATTTAGCGATTGCAGTTACTACTGATGGTTTTAAGCCCATGCCTAAGCCTTCAGTTGTAAGTACGCGCATTGCTTCTTGTAGGTATGTTTTACCTGCAATGTCAGCTAGTTTTTCTTGAATACCTTCAAACTGGCCAATGGCTAAACCAAACTGTTCACGCACTGCTGCGTATTCAGATGCTGATTTAAATGCAACTTGTGCTGTACTAACACCTAGCGCAGGTAATGAAATACCACGGCCAGCACCTAAACAGCTAACCAGCATTTGCCAACCACGGCCGATATTTTTCTGTCCACCAATAACAAAATCCATTGGTACAAATACTTTGTTACCACGTGTAGTACCGTTGTAAAAACGAATACCCATTGGGTCGTGACGATTACCAAGCTCTACACCTGGGTGCTCTTTTGGAATAAGTGCACAGGTAATACCTAAGCTTTCTTTACCACCTAATAAACCATCAGGGTCCATTACTTTAAAAGCTAAACCAAGTACGGTAGCAATAGGTGCAAGCGTTATGTAGCGCTTGTCCCATGTGATCTCAAGGCCAAGTACTTCTTCGCCTTTATACATGCCTTTAGTAACTGTACCAATGTCTGGAATGCCACCTGCATCAGAACCCGCTTCTGGGCTTGTTAATGCAAAACATGGAATGTCTGTACCATTTGCTAGGCGTGGTAAGTAATGTGCTTGTTGCTCTTGCGTACCAAAGTGAAGTAATAATTCACCTGGGCCTAACGAGTTAGGAACCATTACGGTTACCGCAACTGCTGAGCTTTTAGTCGCAATTGTGCCAACAATAGTAGAGTTTGCATAAGGGCTAAACTCTAAACCACCAAATGACTTAGGAATGATAAGCGAGAAAAAACGCTCTTTTTTCAAAAATTCTAAGATGTCATTTGGTAAATGAATGCCGTTTTGAATCACTGAATCGTCAATCATGCCCAGTAGTTCTTTTACTGGACCGTCTAAGAATGCTTGCTCGTCTGCGCTTAATGTAGCAGCAGGTACGTCGCGAAGTGCACTGAAATCAGGTTTACCTTGGTAGATAGAACCTTCAAGCCATACATCACCCGCGTCTAGCGCTTCTTGTTCTGTTATAGAAATACTTGGTAATACTTTTTTTAGTTTTGTACGTAAACTCATGATTGAACTCATCCGACCAGCTAAATAATAACTACATTACGTCATAAAAAATCGTTTAGATCAATTACTCTATTCAATTAATTAACAGTTTTTTCAATTTATTTTCTTTACCTGAACGTAAACTGTTGAAACACAAAGGCTTACAGTTGTACGCTGAAAAAAAGTATTTTAGCTAAAATGATGAATAAAACAGCAAAAGCTCTAGCGCTGTATCTATTTTTTGATGGGCATAAAAAAACGCAGCACAAATAGGCTACGTTTTTATTCAATTTGTAGAGGCTATATTATCAGTTAATCTAGCTAAAACTACCTAAATTTAAATCAGATTGTATAAGCGCTTCACTTAGCAACTTTAACAACTTGCTTGCCGGTAAAACCACCAGCAAGTTGTTTATTAAGCGCTTGCGATACTGACTCAGCACTAAAATCTACGGGCGTTATTTCTGGGTGTTTAATGTCGCCACTAACAGCGCCTTCAAGTAACAGGTTGCCCATAAAACTCAAACGTTGTTGTGCACATAAACTATTAGCAAGCCATGCTCCACCAATCGATACAACGCTAATATTGGGCGCTCGGTGATACATTAAGTCTTGATCAAAACAAGGTAGCGGATTTAAGCAGGCAATACGTCCGCAAAAACGCATTAACTCAATATTACGCTGAGTACACTCACCACCAATCGTATCAATAACCGCATCAAAGCCTTGTGGGCCAAGTTCTCTGCGGATTTTTTCGCATAGCTTTTTATCGCTATAGTCAAAAACCACATCAGCGCCTAGCTGCTTAACCAACTTATGGTTACGCTTTGATGCCGTGGTAAATACATCTGCACCACGCTGCTTTGCATATTGAATAGCAAACTGCCCTACCGCTCCGGCTCCGCCTTCAATAAAAATAGTATCGCCTTCACTAATGCCTATTTTATCTAAGCTAATAAGTGCTGCCATACCGGCGCATGGAAGTGTTGCTGCAATGGCCGGATTTAAACCGCTTGGCACAACCGACACTGCAAAGTTAGGTACCTTGGTGTATTCGCTCAAAGCACCTTGCTCACCAATGTTGGCATGCCACATAACGCGCTGGCCAACATTTGGAAACACACCTTTATTAGCTTTAACCACAACACCTACGGCATCTAAGCCTAAAATGTGTGGATACTGCCATTTACAAAAGCCTGTTTTAGCAAATTGACCATCAACTGGATTTAAACCAACGTACTCTACTTTTACAAGCAGCTCGTTATCTGCACAAATAGGAACAGGCAGCTCAGCATCCGCTAAGTCAATTGCTTCATTTGGTTCTGGCAGTACAATAGCGCGCATTGTTTGCGGGATAATGTATTCATGTAAATTTTCAGTATTTGGCATCAATATAACTCTACTTATTAGTGTCGTTTAACGCATAACTCCATTGGCCATTAAATGACTGGTAAGCATTTACTTTGGCAAGCAGTGAAGAAATTGTTGTTTCAACAGCATTTTCTTGTGCTATTAAAACATCCTGGCGCGCATCTAACAACTCAAGGTAAGGAATTTGACCTTCTTCGTACATTGCTTGTGCTTGTAAAAATGCTTTATTAGCAAAGTCATAGCGCTCATCGGCAAAGCGTTTTTGCTGTGCTTGATTGACCAACAATTGCAGTGAAAGTTCACTTTCACTTAGTGCAGTTAATACCACTTGTTGATAATCGCTGTAAGCGGCTTCACTTAAAAACTGCTGCGCGTCGCGCTGTGCTAATAATGCTGGGTAGCTTAATAACGACCATTGCAATTGCGGCGCTACTTGCCACTGTTGGTCGGTATTTTTTAAGCCTGTGCTATCTATACTCACAACCCCTGCAAATGCAGATAAGCTAATATCGGGTAATAACGCTTTGCTAGCTGCAACACTTAAACTATTTGCTTGGCTAAAATCAAACAATGCACGGCTAATATCTGGACGTAAGGCAATGGCATTATTAGCGTTTTTTAGTGCTACGCTAAAGTCACGTTCAAGCACACCTTGCTCGTTTTCAATAGCAATATTTTGCGCTAACTTACCGCTTAGTACTGCAAGAGCAGATAAATCGCTGTATTTTGCATACTCAATGGCAGGCATTAGTGCTTGTTGCTGCCTAAGCTGCGCCATCGTACGGTTTAAATCAAGTTCGTTTGCGACGCCTTCGTCAACACGGGCTTGAAGAACGTCAATACTTTGCTCAAGCGCTTCAATTTGAAGCGTAACAATGTGTTGTTTTTCAACATTGCCTTGATAACTTACAAAGCCTTTAACAACTGACGAAACAACTTCAATTTGCAGTAAACGTACTTGCTCTGCTTGGCTCATGGCTGATGCATTTGCAGCATCAACCAACGCTGTTATGCGACCAAATAAATCTAGCTGCCAATCAAGAGCAACGTTTGCACTTGATTGGCGGTCAAACACGCCTGGTGCATCGCTTCGAGCTGCGCCAACATTTACGCCACCTTGCGGAAGGTACTGGGCTTTTTGCTCTCCTAATCGCGCTAATGCACTTTTAAGTGTTAACTGGCTTGTTTGCAAATTATAGTTATTTGCAAGCGCACCAGTAACAAGCTCATTTAGTTGATCAGAATTAAGCTTTTTCCACCAGTTTGTCTCATCAGCAACGCTAACGTTACTAGCAATATTAGCTTTAGCAACAAATTCGTTAACGGCTTTTTGCTCGCTCATGGTGTCTATTTTACTCGCACACCCGGCTAAAAACGCAGCGACTAATACTGCACTGGCAGTCAGACTTGTTTTAAGTCTTTTTTGCATTAATTTAGTCATGAGTATTCTCCTGCGCTTTCTCTTTTTTGTTAGTCACTAACATATAAAATACTGGCGTGAATAACAGACCAAACACGGTTACGCCTATCATCCCTGAGAATACTGCGTTACCCATTGCGTGTCGCATTTCGGCGCCCGCACCGGTGGCAAGTACTAACGGTACAACACCTGCTGTAAATGCAATTGAGGTCATTAATATTGGGCGCAAGCGCATACGACATGCCTCAAGTATTGCCTCTAAGTGCGATAAGCCTGAGTCGTGTCTATCTTTTGCAAACTCAACCATCAATATTGCATTTTTAGAAGCCAACGCGACCAGTACTATTAACGCTATTTGGGTGAATATGTTGTTGTCAGAGCCGACAAACCACACACCTAACAAGGCTGAGAAAATAGTCATTGGTACAATTAATATAATTGCCAGTGGTAAACGTAAGCTCTCGTACTGCGCTGCAAGTACCATAAATACAAGTAATACAACTAACGGGAATACATAAACCATGGTGTTACCGGCAAGTACTTGTTGGTACGTTACTTCAGTCCACTCATATTCAATACCTGTTGGTAGTGTGTCTGCGAGTACTTTTTCAATAGCAACTTGTGCTTGATCAGAACTATAACCTGGCGCTGGGCTACCATTTAACTCTGCACTTGGATAACCGTTGTAATGCATAACACGGTCAGGACCAATTGTTGGTGTTACTGTTAATACTGAGCCTAGTGGCACCATATTACCTGAGCGGTTACGTACTTTTAAATTAAGTATTTGATCAGGGTCTAAGCGGTAGTCAGCATCGGCCTGTGCATTTACTTGGTACGTACGACCAAACATATTAAAGTCATTTACGTACACAGAGCCTAAGTAAATTTGCAGGGCATTAAATACTTCATCAAGTGGAATACCTTGAATAAGCGCTTGCTCACGGTCAATATCAATATCCATTTGTGGAACTTGGATACGGAAACTTGAGTACAGGCCCATTAATGCTGGGTCTTGTTGCGCTTTAGTAATTACGGCTTGCAGACTATTAAATAGTGCTTCAAATCCTTTATTAGCTCTGTCCTCTATTTGCAGTTTAAAACCACCGGTAGTGCCTAAACCTTGAATTGGCGGCGGTGGAAATACCGCTACAAATGCCTCATCAATGGCGGCAAAACGTTTATTCAACTGCGCCGCTATCGCCATCGCTGATTGGCTTGGGTCGGTACGTTTATCAAAGCTCTCAAGTGGTGTAAATACAATGCCGCTGTTAGGGCTATTTGTAAAACCGTTCACTGATAAGCCAGGAAAAGCAACAGTATGTGCAACGCCTGGTACTTCTAATGCAATTTGCTGCATTTGAGCAAGTACGTCTTCAGTACGATCAAGGCTTGATGCGTCAGGTAACTGCGCAATAGCCACTAAATACTGTTTATCTTGCTGTGGAATAAAGCCACCTGGTACGGTATCAAATAACTTAATTGTGCCGCCAACAAGTGCAATGTAAGCCACCATTACAACAACGGTCATACGAATTAGTTTTTGTACCAGTTTTTCGTAACCTTTAGCACCACGATTAAATACGCGGTTAAATGGTTTAAACAACCAACGACCAAACAATTTATTAAGTAAACGCGTAAATGCATCTGGTTTTGCATCATGCGATTTTAATAACAATGCAGCAAGCGCAGGCGATAACGTTAGTGAGTTAAACGCTGAGATAATAGTCGAAATTGTAATTGTAAGTGCAAATTGCTTATAAAATTGACCTGATAAACCGGTAATAAACGCAGTAGGAATAAATACAGCACTTAGTACTAGCGCAATGGCAATAATAGGGCCTGTTACTTCACTCATTGCAACGCGGGTTGCTTCAAGTGGCGATAAGCCTTTTTCAATATTACGCTCTACGTTTTCAACAACTACAATCGCATCATCTACAACAATACCTATGGCCAATACTAAGCCAAACAACGACAAGGTATTAATTGAGACACCTAACCACTGCATTACGGCAAACGTACCAATGAGTGAAATAGGCACAGCAATTAGCGGAATAATTGATGCACGCCACGTTTGTAAAAATACAATAACAACAATAACTACCAGTACAATTGCTTCAAGCAACGTTGCAATTACCGCGTCAATTGAGCCACGAACAAATACCGTAGGGTCGTACACAATGTCGTATTCAACACCGGTAGGGAAATCTTTAGATAAGCGCGCCATTGTTTCGCGTACTTGATCGGAAAGCTCAATAGCGTTTGAACCTGGACGTTGAAATATTGGCATTGCAAGTGCTGGTTGGTTATCAAGCTCAGCACGCAGTGCGTAAGTGTCTTGGCCTAAATCAACACGGGCTATATCAGATAAACGCGTTAACTGACCTTCGTCGCCTACTTTAATAATAACTTGTTCAAATTCTTCAATACTGTTTAAACGACCTTTAACGTTTAACAATATTTGAAATTGACTGTCGTTTGAAATTGGTTGTGCACCTAAGCTACCTGCAGCAACTTGCTGGTTTTGCGAGCGAAGCGCTGTTACTACATCTGTTGCTGTTAATTCGCGTGCAGCAAGTGCATCTGGGTTTAGCCATACTCGCATTGAGTATTTGCCAGCACCAAACATGCGAATATCACCTACGCCCGGTAAACGCGCAATTTCATCTTTAATGTTTAAATCAGCATAGTTAGATAAGTAAGCTGTGTCGTGCGTTTTTTCAGGTGAGTATAAATGCACTACCATGGTTAAATCTGGTGATGACTTTTCAGCCACAACACCTAAGCGTTGTACTTCTTCTGGCAAACGCGGAAGTGCACTGTTTACACGGTTTTGTACTTGTACTTGAGCACGGTCTAAATCGGTACCTAATGCAAAGGTTACCGTTAGTGTCATGCGTCCATCACTGGTACCTTGCGAAAACATATATAACATGTTTTCAGTGCCGTTAATTTCTTGCTCCAGCGGTGTTGCCACTGTTTGCGCAATAACGGTAGGGTTAGCACCCGGGTAGTTAGCGGTAACAACAACTGTTGGAGGAACTACTTCTGGGTATTCACTTACTGGTAATTGGAATAGTGATATACCACCAGCAATTAAAATAACCAATGACAGCATGGCCGCAAATATTGGACGCTGTATAAAGAAATGCGAGAATTTCATCAATAAACCTTATTGCTTAGCCACAAGTTGTGCGTTGTCATTTAATAATGTAAATGCCACACCACTTGTATCAATTGTTACTGTTTGCGGAGAGATTGGCATACCAGGGCCTACGCGAGCTGGGCCATTTACAGCAATAACATCACCTTCGTTAAGGCCCGATGTAACCGCACGTAATGCACCGTAACGCTCACCAGTAGTGATAAGTTTGTATTCAAGTACGTTGTTTTCGCCAACCGTTAATACAAAACGATTTTTTAAGTCGGTACCAATTGCACGTTCTGGGATAATAATCGCGTCGCTAATAGAGTTGGCTGCAAGCTTAATACGTGCAAACGAGCCTGCGCGTAATTGGTTGCTGTCTTCATTAAATACCGCACGTACGCGTAATGTACCTGTTGATGAATTAATTTGGTTATCAATAAAGTTAATGTAGCCTTTGTATGCAAAATCGCTTTGACCCACTTTTTGCATTACAACAGTTTGGTGGCTCGCAGCAGTAACATCATTAAAAGAGCTATTCCATGTGCGTTCATCAACATCAAAATAAGCATACATAGCTTGGTTTGAAACAATTGACGTTAATACGCTTTGACCCGCAAGTATGTTATTACCTTTGGTAATATTCGCGCGAGAAATAATGCCATCAATTGGTGATACTACTGACGTAAACTCTAAATCAAGCTCTGCTGAAGTAAGTTGTGCTTGAAGTGCAGAAAGCTGTGCTTCGCGTTGGCGTAGTGTTGAAGTACGCGCTTGTGCTTGCTCAGTTGAGATTGCCTTACGGTCTAATAAGCGTACCGCACGTTTGTCTTCACTTTTAGCTTGTTCAAGTGCGGCTTCTGCGCTATTGATTTGTGCTTTTAAGCTTGCAACAACCGCTGCAAATGGGCGAGCATCTAATTGAAATAAAACATCGCCTTCTTTAACCACGTCGCCTTCTTTAAATTCAATGCTATCGATGATTCCCGATACACGCGGCATTAAGGCAACTTCTTGTGGAGACTCTAAACGAGTTGTATATGTGTGCCAGCTTTGTACCGGCTTAACAAGCACCTGTGCTACATCAATTGGTTGAAGTTGCTGTGCAGGTGCTGATTGAGCTGTGCTCTCATCAGCACAACCCGCAAGTGTTAAAGATGCCGCAGTAAGTGCAGCAGCAATTAGATGTTTGTTCATGAAGACGCTCCATTGTTGATTAGCCTCGCATAATACGGATTAAACCCGTGTGTAAAAACCATAGATTTTTAAATTCATTAATGCCAAAATGGCATCAATAGATTAGTTAAGGTGTAATAATGGATACAACAAGTCGACTTTTAATGTTACTTGAAGTGGTTGAGCAAGGCTCTTTTGCTAAAGCTGCAGAAATACGCAACATAGATCGCTCTGTTATATCTAAACAAATTAGCCGTTTAGAGGATGAGTTAGGCGTTAGGTTACTTAACCGAACCACGCGTTCATTTTCGCTTACAGCGGCAGGCGCCGAAATGATCAAAAAAGCAGCTGAGCTTAGAGAGCTGCTCGGCGAAACCGTACGCATGGCTGAAAACTACCATTTAGAACCGCGTGGCGTATTAAAAATCACTTCATCAACACTTATTGGTCGTCGTTATTTACAACCTGTACTTAATGATTTTCAAAAACGCTTTCCTCAAGTAGAAGTTGAACTGCGTTTAGACGATAGATTAGTAGATATAGTCTCTGAAGGATTTGATTTGGCTTTTCGTGTAGGTGAGCCTAAAGATTCGTCACTTATTGCACGTAAAATAGCGCGTAACCGATTATTAATTTTAGCTGCACCGCAGTTTATTGAAACTTACGGTATGCCAAAAACAATCGAAGAGTTAGCGCAATTACCAGCAGCAAGCTATGCCAGTAATTCTATTCGAGTAGAAACCATAGATTATTACGATAGTAAGGGTGAACGCTGCGAGCAAAAAATAAAAAGTGTGTTTCGTGCTAATGATGCCGAGTCATTGTTAATGAAAACATTATCGGGAACAACTTACTTTGTTGCCCCTGCATTTATTATTGGTGATGAAATAATACAAGGTAAGCTAGTGCCTTTATTGACCGATGTAAAACTGATGGAGTTTAGTGCGATGTATGCCGTATATCCGCACCGAGATTTACCAGTGAGGACCCGGTTGTTTTTTGATGCTGTACGCGAGCATTTAGGAAAAGATAAACCGATTTGGGAAAACGGGATCCCCAATTTTGAGCAAATGTATTAAGTAACCCTGCTTAAGCAACTACCGTTTCATAGTCATGTTCTTTTTTAAACTTACAGTACACTTTATTGCGGCCAAATTGTTTTGCTTTGTATAACTGTTTATCTGCTTGGTTTACAAAGCTTTCCAATGAATTAGTACTTTTAAATTTTGCCACACCAATACTGGTTGTAACATTAATTGCAAGGCCGTCAATGTCAAATGTGGTATTTTCAAAGCGTGCTCTTATTTGTTCAGCGGTATTAAGTGCAGCCTCTTCATTTGCAAAAGAGCTAAATAAAGCAAACTCTTCACCGCCTACTCTAAATACATACCCTCTACCAAGCACAACTCTTAGTAAAGTGGCCACTTCGATAAGTACTTGGTCACCGACACCATGGCCATGCTCATCATTTATCTGCTTAAAAAAGTCTAAATCGAGTAAAAACAAATATAACTGTGACTTATCTTGTAGTTCTACTTCAAAGTAGTGGTTCATTGAAAGGCGATTGCCTGCACCCGTTAATGGGTCAAGTAACGCTAAATTTTTAAGTCGCCTTGAAAAGTGTGAACGACTTCCTTCAAAAACGTGAGAAATCGCCCAAATACTTAAATAAGCACAGAGTAGATTAAGGGATAAGTTAAAAGTTTCAAAGGGGGCAAGTGTAGACTTACTCCCTAAAATAAACACTTGGATAACTAATAAATTTGCAGAGAAAATTACACCATATTGTTTACCTAATAACAGGTAGTACAAAATAGGTAATGCAAATGACCATACAAACACACCATTACGAGGCGATGCTAAGGATGTACCTAAAATAACAATTAGCGTTATAAGTACACACATTATTAGGGATTGCCAAAACTGTAGTGGACGGCGTATAAGTGAAATATAAGTAAATATACAATAAATAGAAAAACAGATTTCGATGTAGCCAAGCAATGGAAAGTTATTTACAGTTAAATTAAATCCCGCAAATCCTACCGATAAAAAACCAAAACAAAGACACATCCCTCTCAGGACGTCCTTTCTTAATGATTTAGTGCTATTAAGAGCCGCGATATCCATTCTAATCACTTAATAAAAATAAAAAGTAAGTTTAACGTGAAAATACAATTTAACAAGCTTTGTTGATATAAAACCATGTAGATACAACCAGTTATTTACATTTTAGGGATAATGTAGTGTATTTCAGAAACACGTTTGATGCTTTAATATCACTAAGTGGCTTTAACAACTAGCCACCTAACATGGATAAATTAGTAGTAATACCTGTATTACCTTGGTGTAAAAGGTGAGTTGGCTTTTTGGTTTTAATATAACGAGATAACAATGCCATTAATTCGCTGTTTGAACTGTCGTTCATATATTCTCTTAGCGAAATACCCTCTTCAGAAAACAAACACAAGTGCAGATTCCCTTTTGCTGTAACCCTTAATCGGTTACAGGTACTACAAAAGTCGTTGCTGTAAGGCATGATCAAACCAATTCTGCCTTGATAATCAGGATGAGCAAACTCTTGAGCAGGACCTGCTGATGCACTACGCGCAACTTGCTGCCAACCCGTTTGTAATAACTGAGTTTTTAAAACTTGCCCAGAAACATGGTTAGCATCAAAAAAGGCTTTGTTGTCGTTTGTTTGCATCAATTCTATAAAGCGGATGGTAACGGGACGGTGTTTAACCCAATTTAAAAATGTATCAAACTCTTTTGCGTTGTATTGCTTCATCAACACGCTATTTATTTTTACCGAATCAATACCCGTTTCAAGCGCAGTATCAATGCCTTTCATTACTGAGGTAAATTTGTCATGTCCAGTAATGGTGTTAAACATGCGTGAATCTAAACTATCAATGCTTACATTAATGGCGTTTAAGCCTGCATCTACCCAGTCATGAATATTCTTATGAAGAGAAAAACCATTGGTAGTCATTGCAATTTTTTTTATGCCCGCGACATCTTTTGCCGCGCGAACAACATCTATAAAGTCTTTTCTAAGGGTTGGCTCTCCGCCAGTGATCCTTACTTTTTCGATACCATGGTGTGCAAACGCTTTAAGCGTGTTGCTAATTTCATCAATTGTGAGAAAACCACGGTCTGGCCCGCCCTGATAACCATCTGGTAAACAATAAACACACTTAAAATTACATACATCAGTAATAGACAAACGTAAGTAACTAAACTCTCGCCCTGTTGGGTCGATTAGCATAAATAAACCTTAACTAATATCAACAAGTAATAACAACCTAATACCAATTTGCAATAATACTTAATCATTTAATTAAGCAAATTGGTATAAACAACGCTACTTATTGATACATAAATAATAATTACATAAATATATTTAATAACTTAAAGGGGCAGCATAAAGCATACCCCTTTAGTTATTTTTGTTTTACGCTTCTAAGCCTTTTTTAAGTTCGCTTGGCTTCATTGGTAGGTCACGTAAACGCACGCCTACTGCATTAAACACAGCATTACCAATAGCAGGAGCAACCCCTATAACGCCAGGTTCGCCTAAACCAACTGGAAACTCATCACTTTGTAAAAATTCAATGTCAATATCTGGCACATCTTGCATTCTTAGTGGTAAATAAGTATTAAAGTTAGTCGCTGATACTTGCCCATCTTTATACGTATTTGATTCATGCAATGCAAGGCTGCTGCCCCATAGTAACGACCCTTCAATTTGCGCCAGTGCGCCATCAGGGTGAACTATTAAGCCAGCATCTACAACAACATAGAGCTTTTTGAGCGTTATTTTACCACTATCACGGTTAACATGAACATGCGCTGCGGTTGCAAGCCATGCTGGCATGGTACGCTCTTGCCCTGAACTTACAGAAAAACCAATGCCTTCATCTTTTGCTAATTTAACAGAAGCTACTTTATCAGACACCGTTTTAAGCACATTACGTAAGCGCAGTGCTCCGCCAACGCTCTCAGGTGCTTTACCCGCTTGCTTGCCTTTACCGTCTAACATTTCAATTCTAAATTGAACTGGATCTTTACCTTGCTTATGGGCAATTTCATCAATAAACGACTCAAGGCTCCATGCAATCCAGCCAGGCCCTACTGAACGTAACCAACCAGGAGTAAAGGTGCTTTGTGCAACTTCGTTATTAATAGCGCGGGCACGATGACTGCTCATGCTGTACCAATGATCAGCGCCTGATGCCGAAAATGCATCAAATTTACCTTTGCCATCAACACCCGGTGATAAAAACCCTGGTGCCATTGCTTTAGTAGGCCAACCTGCAGCAAATGCATGCTCTAAACCAGTAAATGTACCATTTTTATCAAACGACGCTGTCATTTTTGCAGCAGATGCAGAACGAGACTGATCGAATAAACTATCGTCTGCTCGTGTAAATACCAGCTTTACTGGTTTACCTACTGCTTTTGCGGTTAGAGCTGCAGGTACAGTCCAATCACCAAATAATCGACGACCAAAACCACCACCTAAATAGTAAGGACGAATAATTACTTTGTTTTGTTCTATTTCGAGTGCTTTAGCAAGCGCAGGTAACGTAAGTGACTGCCATTGGTTACCAGTATGAATAATCCAATTTCCGTCTTTAAATTCTGCAACCGCATTTAATGGCTCTAGCTGATAATGACTTGCTGTCGCTGTGGTATACATTGATTCTAACGACTCACTGGCGTCTGCTTGGGTTTTCTTTATATCGCCTTGATCAACAAATAAAGTACCCGAGTCGCGTTGCTCGCATAATCGCTTACCTTCTTTTTGAATATCAGCTTCAGATATATTTGCTGACTCACCCTTTTTATAACTCACCTTTAAAGCATCTACTGCTTTAATGGCACTTGGGTAACTATCAGCTAATACAACAACCCAGCCTTGCACTGTGTTACTAGGGTCATTTAAAATTTCATAGCCTTTGTAACCTTTAATTGCTTTTGCTGCACTATCGTCAACGTTTGTTACTGTACTGCCATAACGGGTTGGTGGAATAACTGGTCGCGCGTACAGCATGCCTTCAACTTCTACATCTATCCCGTATACTGCGGTGCCATTTGTTTTGGCTGGTATATCAAGCGCTTTAAAGTCTTGTTTAAGCCCAGTTAAATGACGTTTATTAGCAGGTTTTAGTGGAAGGTTTGCAACTTCATCGCTGGTAAATGTACGATTAAACTCGCCTTTTTTAACTATGTCAGCGTAACTAACCGATTTTTCGCCTGCAATAATATAGCCCTTTTCAGCACTACATTTATCTGCAGGCACGCCGAGCATTTTAGCTCCAGCTTCTATTAATGCAATTCGACCCGCAGCGCCGGCTTGAGATAATGGCTTAAAGCTTTGAAATACAGACCACGAACCACCCGTTACCATAAAGCCCCATTTTTCATGGGTATCTACGTAGGTAATTGATACTTTATCCCAATCACATTCAAGCTCATCAGCCACAATGCGCGCAAGAGCAGTACCAATATGTTGACCCATTTCAGCTTTTGCAATACTTACTTCTACGGCGCCGTCGGTGCTCATAGTCCACCAAATGGTGGGTGAGAAAGCCTGTTGCGCAATTGATTCTTTTGCACTGACCGAACCCGAAAATAACGCAGGGGCAAACGCCATGACTAAACCTGCGCTAGCAGTGCCAATCATAAACGAGCGACGATTTAAATTAACGGTTTCGCTATTTTTTTGAAATAATTTTTTCATTATCGGCTCCAGTTAAGCGTCTTGTGCATTTGGATCAAATATATTTACTACACTTTGTGACTCATCTGCAGCGCGTTGAATAGCAGTTTTAATACGTTTATAAGCCATACAGCGACAGTAGTTACCATTCATATGGCTTACTATTTCTTCATCTGAAGGACTTGGATTAGCTGCCAGTAATGTAGCAGCTTGCATTATTTGTCCCGACTGACAGTAACCGCACTGTGGTACTTGCTCTTCAACCCATGCTTTTTGAAGTGGGTGTTCGTTATTAAGTCCTTCAATTGTGGTAATGTTTTTTCCTGCAATTGCGCCAATTGGTAAAACACATGAGCGAGTTGCTTGCCCATCTAAATGCACCGTACACGCACCACACATTGCAATACCGCAACCAAACTTCGTACCTTTTAATCCAATTTCATCGCGAATAACCCATAACAATGGTGTATCTTCACTTGCGTGTGATTCAACCACCTTGCCATTAATTGTAAACGTCACCATAGCTTGCCCCTTGATTAAGCTTTATAACCCGTGTTTAAATTATTTAATTTAAACACGGGTTATAACAGTTAAGATTGTTGTAACTACTAATCCATAACACATATAGTTACCGCATCAGCTACATTAACAGCTAAATACCATAACCACTGCACTAAAGCGTTAGCGCAGCTAAAACTTATTTTGCCCTACTACTATTTTTTCACTCATTTTTAGCTATAAAATTACTTAGCTGCTTTTGAGTATCTATGTCTAAACTCGCACTACGTAAACTAATTGTATTGACGACCTCACTGCTGGAGCGCAGTAATTGCTGTGCACCTCTATCTGAAGTTAAGCTTGCAAGCTGAGATAAATCAACCACTGGGAATATAGCGGGTACACCTAAACGCTCGCCATAGTTTGCGCACCAGCGCGATGGATTACGTGTAAAACCAGTAACTAGCTCACTTAAGTGCGCTACTTTTAGCTCAACCTGATCCGCGAGCATAAATAAAATCCCATCAAAGGACTTATTTTTAAACACTGTTTGAGAAGCTATCGCGATTGAATTACCTAAACCTTGGCTCCATTGCTTGTTCTCAATGAGCTCTATGTTTTTATAACCTGCCAGTGCTTGTGATACTTCTTTATGCCATGCCCCGGTAACTACATATACAGGTGTGTCATCAAGTTCTTGAAGTGTATTTACTGCATGCTCAATCATTGTTTTGCCAAACCCGATATCAGCCGTTAATTTACAGCCGTTAAAGCGAGATGATTGACCTGCGGCTAAAACAACTTTTGCAATTAGCACGCCTCTTGCCCCCAATGGCTTAGCGATTGGGCGTTTTTGTCACACAGCACTGCATGTATTTCACTGATCAGCGATAGTGCAATACTCTCTGGCGAGTCGCCGCCTAAATTTAAACCGACAGGCCCAAAAACAGGAGACTTTATTTGTGAAACACGCGTATTTGCGTGCTCTAAAACTTGTTCACGTCTGTGCTTAGGACCCAATAACCCTATGTATTTAAATGGAACATCTTTAAATTGAGCCAACGTACTGGCGTCAAGTTCAACGCTGTGAGCCATTAAAATAGCAGCATCTACTTTATTAGTTATGCAATATTCTTTTAACTCACTCGGTGTGGAGCGCAAAATAGCATCTGCATTTTTAAAATATTGCCTTTTTGCATTGGCAGCGCGTGTATCCCATACAGTTACACTCCAACCAAGTTGTTTGGCAAATGTATAAACCGGAACTGCATCGGCCCCACCACCCACTATTAATAAATGAGGCGGCGGATAAATAGAAGTTTGCAAGCACGTAGCGCCTTGTAATTCTACCAACTGCGCTTTGCGGTTCATTGATAAACCATGTAACTCATCATTTTGCGTAAATACACCACTGCCGGCTGGCAAAATGGGGCTTACTTGTTGAAGGTATCGCCCTGGTTTATTCTCATTAAGTGCTTTAGATACAAGCTCTAGCTGTAAATAGTCATTAGCTTTGTGAATGGGCTGCAGTAAAATGTGTACTATGCCCCCACAACCAATGCCAAGTTGAAATGTTAAATCGTCTTCATCGGTGGCATCATAACTAATGGTTTTACTGGTTAAAGTACTCATTACTTGTTTAGCGTGGCGCTGTATGTCAGCTTCTAAACAGCCTCCCGAAAGCATCCCCAAGCGCTCGCCTAGGCTCGAAATAAGCATCATAGCCCCTAGTTTTCTGTAGCTAGAGCCTTCAATTTTGTACAAAGTAGCTAAAACCCATTCTTGGTTGTCCCTATTGAGATACCAAGTGTTTAAGATACTTTTCAAATCTGTAACCATATATTGCCCTTTAAAAAGCATTTTTTGCGTTTAAAAACAAACCAGCCTAAACAGCTAATTTAAAACTTAATAATTCACGCACAATTTAGTTTTCTATTATATCGTTTAAGGTCTCAATTAACTCATCAAATTGATCATTAACGCTTTGGCGTTGTTTATCATTTAGAGTTAGGTTTAATTCGTAGAGTAAATTTATATATAAATTTAAGTTTGCTTCATTGCTTTTCAATAGTGCGTCGCTCATATAAAGTTCGCGCTCTTCAATAACCGTACTTAACTGATTTATAAATTCTTTTTTTGTAATTTCAGCATTTGTAAATACCTGTTTGGCTGCATTCAAACGGGTTTGCTTGTACTCTAACCACAGCGCTCCTGAGTCTTGATGTTGCTCATTAGTTGATTTAATCAGCGCTTTTTGTTGTTTATTAAGCTTGCCTATCCACTGCTCGTAGTATTCAAATTGCTCTTCTAAACGCTCACTTTTTCGCTCAAGCGGGGTTTGTTCGTTAAACTCTTCACGTTCGTCGTTAATTTTTATTTGGATATTGTCTAAAAGCTCACCTCTTTGCTCACTTGATAAGGTTGCCCCAAGCTCAGCTAAAGGCAGTTTTGCGTATCCAAGTAGGTTCTGCCAATGTTGTTTTGCAAGCACAACCTGTGTTTTTAATTGTTTAGCCTCCAATGTTTGGTTAAACAATACTTTTATATTTTGTATGTCTTGTCTGTAGGCGGGTAACTGGGTAGTTCGGTGCCAATTTTGTGTTGTTGTAATTATGTTTTTTAGCTGTGTATTTTGCTTTTTATTTAAATCAACATAATCGTCAACCCAAAATGATGAAAGCCAACTCAAATTATTGTAAGTAAAAGATGCCGAACAACTACATAAAAACAACATACTTACAGCAAGGCATATCTGTTTTAGTTTTTTTGCTTTGAAATTATTAAGCATAACCTTCTCTATTATTTAGATTGTGGCAAAGCTCAAAACTCATTTGATAATAATTATCATTTAAGTATTGACTTGCATTTAGATCTAACTGATAATCGTTCGCACAAACACAGTGTAACGACCTCAGTGCCTACGGAAGAATATTCAGCAAGGATGCTGACACATTAAAAGAAGAGCGTGCCGCTTCGTGTTATTACTTACTCGACCCAAGTAATAACATCAAATATCACATTTACTTGCTACATTGCTCATATTAGTGACGGTTAATATGACTCAAAAAAGCCCTAACGGGCTTTTTTTATTTCTTTAAATTTTCTATAAAATCTGTATCTTACACTTCTTAAACTCGTTTACTTACCTTAAAAGTCCACCGCGCTGTTATTTACATTTTATACGCACGATCTGATAAGGTATCGCCTTGCGTTTGCGCTAAAGCTGGCGTAAAACATAACAGTAGACACCCTTTTTTGCATCTATTTATAATAACCGATTTAGTCTCTACTTAAATGCATTGAGTATTAAACGTTTAAAATGCGCAAATAGTGCAAAAATTTAATAATTTAGCATTTAACTAAAGTCTGTTTACCTTTCGGGATTAAAACTTGTTCTATTTAGGCGCTATTTAATCGCGGCAAGATATACTGGCCCTAAAACCTATCGTAACTATTACTAATTGGAGACATTAATATGTCACAGTTTAATTTGAAAGCACTCGTTCTTGCTGGCGTTTTACTTGCCAGCCCTTTCGCTCATGCAACATTAGAAGATGGCATAAGAGCAGCTAACGAAGGTGAATTTGCAGTCGCCCTAAAAGAATTTCAATACCTTGCCGATAAAGGTTTTGCGCCAGGAATTTACGAACTAGCTAAATTATACGAAGGTGGATACGGTGTAACACGCGATTACCGCAAAGCTGCTGCGCTTTATCAACAAGGCGTTAAAAAGAACCACCCGGATTCAATGTTTGCGTTAGCTGTTTTATACGACGAAGGTAAAGGCGTAAAGCTTGATCACCAAATGGCTGTTACCTTATTTGAAAAAGCAGCCAATAAAAACCTGCCTGCGGCTCAGTTTAATTTAGGTGTAATGTATTCTAATGGCGTGGGCGTTACGCGAGATTATGAAGCGGCACGCAACTGGTACGAAAAAGCAGCTGCAAACAATTACTCTTTAGCACAATTCAATTTAGCCCTCATGTATTTTGAAGGGCTAGGTATGCCAAAAGATTTAGAAAAGTCGTACATTTGGAATACTATCGCTGAGTACAACGGCAATATGCAAGCGAGTCATAGCCGCAAACTTGATGAGCGTAAAATGCTGCCTAAAGAAATTGAAGAAGCTAAAGAAAAAGCCGATGCCATTTATGCAAAAATACAAGTGGGTACCTATGCTGGCGAAGGTCGCTTATTTTAAAGTCTTATTTTAAAGTTTAAGAGTTTAAGACCTTAGTTTGAAACTAATCTAAAAAGGCTGAATTACATAACGTAATTCAGCCTTTTTAATATCTTGATTTAGCAAGTTCAAAATCTATTCAACTTTACAAAATCAACATACTCTTATTTTATGTAAAGCCACTTTAGTAGCTTAATAAGAAGTTTGCTTTGTTTTAGCAGCATAACAATACGAGGATTAAACGAGCCCGATACTAACGTGTTTTTAGCATGGCTAAACGTTAAAAACCCTTCTATGCCATGATAATGCCCCATTCCTGAATGCCCTACACCACCAAAAGGGGCATCGTCAGCAGTTACTTGCACTAACGTATCGTTTATTGCCACAGTGCCACTGATTGTTTGCTTCATAATGTATTCTTGAGCGTGCTTATCTTGCCCTAAAATATAAAGCGCTAACGGGTGGTGATGGGCTTTAATATAGTCAATTGCGCTGTCGAGCTTTTCATAACTCATTATTGGTAATATTGGACCAAATAGCTCATCTTGCATAAGCTGCATTTCGTCAGTAACTTGAGTCACTAAGTGCAGCCCCATACGATGTTTTTGCTCATCTTGCTGGTTTTGCTCAAGTGGCTTAATAATGTTTGCGCCAAGCTCTTGGGCTTGCTCTAAGTAGGTTGCTAAACGTTTATAGTGTGCATCGCTAATAATAGAGGTTAAGTTTTTACCTTCAACACCGTCTTTAAAGTGCTTTTTATAAAGCTCGCATAATTGCTGAACCAACTGATGCTCAAGCTCTTTGGGTACAAATACGTAGTCGGGAGCAACGCATATTTGCCCTGCGTTGGCCATTTTTCCAAACAGTAAAGCTTGCGCCGCTTTTTTAATATCGGCATTTTGCGTAATAATAACTGGCGATTTACCACCGAGTTCAAGCGTTACTGGTGTTAAATTACGGCTCGCTGAAGCCATTACTAATTTACCAACGGCCGATGACCCCGTAAATAATAAATGAGCAAATGGTAGTGATGAAAACTGCGCGGCTACGTCGCTACCGCCTTGTATTATTTTGCAATGCGCTTGCATGTCGTCTTTAAATATTTTTTCGATAACGGCGTTTGTGTGAGGTGTAAACTCGCTTAATTTGAGCATAACTCTATTACCGGCAGCTATGGCGGTAAGCACAGGTACTAACGCTAACTGAATCGGGTAATTCCACGGTGCAATAATACCAACCACACCTTTAGGTTGGTAATTAACACTTACTTTTGAAGGCCACAAACTTAAACCTACAGAGCGATTACTTGGCTTTGCCCATTTTGGTAGCTTTTTGATAATGTGCGCGAGTGTTTGAACCGTAGGCAATATATCGCCAAGTAGAGTATCGAAAGCGGTTCTGTAACCAAAGTCTTTTGAAGCAGCATCCACTAGCTCTTGCTCAAGTTCAACAATACGTACACGGAGTTTTTTTAATAAAACGAGACGTTTATCAATTGGCAAGTAAGGTGTTTCGAGAAAGCTTTTTTGCAATTCATCAAATAGGGGAATTAAAGGCATTGCCTGTGATGTGTCGGTGCTCAAAATAGATTACTCAATTTTTAAAGTTACCGCAGACTATAACCTTGTTCTGTTTTTCGAGCAATAACACTAATTATCTAAAAAAGAGCTTCTTGAGCAATATAAATAAGTATAAAGAGTAGCTTTGTTTAAAACTGTAAATATAAACAAAGCTACTGGTTGGAACTAATTTAGTACAGCTTTAAAAGCCAAATACTTGCGCTGCGATAGTCATTGTCACTAGCGTAATTAATACAATGGCGACAATATTTAGCACAAAGCCGGCTCTTATCATGTCGCGCATTTGAATTTGCCCTGAGCCAAACACAATAGCGTTTGGTGGTGTTGCTACAGGCATCATAAATGCGCAACTACACGCAATAGCAGCAGGAATAACCCATACAAGGGGTGAACCTGTTATCGATTCAGCAACAGGACCTAATAACGGTAAGAAACCTGCAGCGGTTGCTGTATTGCTTGTAATTTCAGTTAAAAATGTAATTAAAGCAACCACAACAAGTACGCTCATAACAAGAGGAATCGCACTTGCGCCTTCAATCATGTGAGCAATAAACTCGGCAAGACCTGACGATTTAATTTGAGATGCAAGCGTAAGTCCGCCCCCAAACAATAGCAATACGCCCCAAGGCACTTGTGAGGCGTTTTGCCAATCAAGAATACGCTCATCACTGCCTTTATTAGCAGGCATTACAAACAGCAGTAATGCAGCAGCAATTGCAATTGTAGTATCTGAAATTTTAAGACCTGTTATATCACCCAATAAAGGTCTAAATATCCAGCAAAGTGCAGCAAGCACAAATACAAACAATACGCCTTTTTCTGCGCGTTGCATTATTCCAAGCTTTTTTAACTGTTCAGAAAATACCGCTTTGGTATCAATTTTTTGATCGTTTTTAACATTAGCATCTACTTTATACGCAAATTTGGTAAGCCAAACCCAACTAATAATAAGCATACTTAAAGACAGTGGTACGCCTACAATCATCCACTGAGCAAAGCCTATTTCAATTTGGTAACTGTCAGATAGGTATGCAGCCATTAATGCATTAGGCGGTGTACCAATTAAAGTAGCAATACCACCAATGCTTGCACCATAAGCAATTGATAGTAGCAATGCTTTGCCAAACCCTTCATTACTTGGGTCTGATTGCTTAACCAAATTGGTAATTGAAAGTGCAATAGGCAACATCATTACGGCTGTCGCAGTATTAGACATCCACATAGATAAAAATGCAGTAACAAGCATCATAGCTAAAATTTGTAAACTTGGTTTTTTACCCGCATATAACATGGTGCTAAGCGCTATACGTTTATGTAACCCCCATCGCTCCATAGCGATAGAGATTAAAAATCCGCCTAAAAATAAAAAGATTAACGGGTGTGCATATGGCGCAGCCACACTTTTTATTGCTGCTATGTCAGCCAGTGGTGATATTACCAGTGGTAGCAATGCAGTTGCCGGAATTGGTACAACTTCACTTACCCACCACGATGCCATCCAAAACGCTATACCTGCGGTTTTAAATGCCGCAACCGACATTCCTGTTGGCGGATCAAGTAAACATGTTAATAGCATTACTAAAGGGCCCAGTACTAAAAAAAGCCATTGAAAATGTCTGTTCTTATCTGGTTCTTGCGTCAATATATTATCTGTCATGGCTAGCCTCTAAAACTTGTATTTAAGACCAAGCGCAACACTGCTGTCGTCTTGTTCTTCTAAATTAAGATCGGTATATAAAAGATAAGCTGTAGTTTGCTTATCAAATACATAATCAAGGCCTGTGCTCCATTGCGTTGCCTCAGATGCTTGACGAAGAGTTGAGTCATCTTTACCAAATTGAATTTTTGGCACCCACTTATCAAGTGTATAACTGGCACTTAATACGTAACCATTGCCCGACTTTGTGCCATCTACTGATTCTGAATGTTGGTATAACGCACCAAGTTGTAATTGTTCGAACTTATAAACACCAACAAGGCGGCTTGCTTTTACATTGTTAAGTGAATCTACATGACTGAACGACACATAATATGAAGTACTTTTTAAATTACGGTCGCCATAAATAAGCGTAGCAGCAAAGCCTGCTTTATCGTCTTTATTGTCATCTTTTGGCGCATAAGTAAATGAAAACTGCGTATTATGCCAATAGTTTGAGGTGTAAGTTATTGTGTCACCGAGGCGGTCTTGACCTGCAATAACCTGTGCCATATCGGCTTGAGTTTCGTTAAAGTTATCGAGTTTACCTTCAGAGTATTTAAAGCGAGTGTCGTTACGACCTACAACAACTTCACCAAAAGCACCTTTTAAACCTAAGTAAGTATTACGTGCAGTGAAAGGCTCTTGCGTATCATCTTCTTCAAAACCTTTAACTTGTACCTCATATTTAAAAACAGCACTTAAATATTCGTTAAGTTTATGATCGCCCTTAATACCAATACGCGAGTATGGCGCTTCAATTTGAGTACCCTCTTCGGCATAACGCATTATGCCCGTATCAGTACTGGCAATTTGTACTTCGGCTTTACCGTATACAGCGTACTCTGCAGCAAAAGATGTGTGTGAAAATGTAGCTAAGCAACCATAGGATAGAAATAAAATACAGGTGTGTGTAGTTTTTGTCATCGTGTGCCCTAATTATTAGAATCTACTTGTTGTAGCGCTAATAAGGCAACTTTACTGCCAAGTGTATAAAAGCAATCTATTTCAATAGCTTACTAAAATAAGTCGTTTAATTTAAATAAAAGCGTGTGAATTACCACACATAAGAAAGTGGGTCTTGTCACCAAACCCACACATTTAGTCAGTAAACATATCTCTATTAAGATTGTATTTACTCATTTTATCGTAAAGTGTTTTACGAGCAATTTGCAGTGTTTCCATGGTGTTTTTAATACTGCCGTGGTTTTGCTCAAGCGCGTACTCAATAAGTGACTGCTCATAAAAAGAGACTTTTTCAGATAAGCTTAAATCGGGAGATAAGCCACCTAATTGTTGTGTTTTAACTTCAGCAAAGGCAAGTTCGGCACCAAGTAATACAGCTCGCTCTGCTTGATTTCTTAGCTCTCTCACATTGCCCGGCCAGTCATAGGCAACTAACCGCTGTTGTATTTCGTAATTTACTGCCGCCGGCGGCTTATGATAGCGAGTTGCAGCAATAGAGCTAAAGTGTTTAAACAAAAGTAATATGTCAGCTTTTCGCTCTCGTAATGGCGGAATATTAACGTTAACCAAACTAAGTCTGTAATATAAATCAGCTCTAAAATCACCCTTTTCAACTAACGCAAGTAAGTCTACTTTTGTAGCTGCAACAATTCTGATGTTTAAATCAATTGCTTTGTTATCGCCTACAGGTGTTACTTTTCGCTCTTCTAATACGCGTAATAACTTAACTTGCAGTGCCATTGGAGTGCTTTCTATTTCATCTAAAAAGACCGTACCACCTTGTGCATATTCAAACTTACCTTTTCGACTTTGAGTAGCCCCTGTATATGCACCACTTGCTGCACCAAACAATTCGCTTTCTATTAACTGCTCTGGTACTGCGCCACAATTAATAGCAACAAAATTACAGCTAGAGCGATTACTCTGATCATGTAGATACCGCGCTACAAGTTCTTTACCTGTGCCAGTTTCACCTTCAATCATTACATCGGTTGGGGTATCTATAATTGTGTTTAATAAGTGCATCATGTGTTGCATTTTAGGTGTGTCACCTAGTATGCGTACACCTGGGGCTGAGGTTTTCTGTACAGCTACTTTTAATGCGCGGTTCTCCATAACAAGGCTTCGTTTGTCGCACGCTCGTGCTATGCAATCAAGAAGATGTTCGTTAACTGGTTTTTCAAATAAATCATACGCACCTAATTGCATCGCTTTAACTGCTATCGATACATCAGCGTAACCAGTTAAAAATATTACAGGGAGCTCACTATCAAAAGCCGTTATTTGCTCTAAAAGCGTTAAGCCATCCATGTTCGGCATATTTATATCGCTCAGCACAACTCCAGCAAAGCGCCTATTGAGTTTGCTAAGAGCGGTACTTGCGTCATTAAAGCAATCAACGGTGTATCCTTCGAGAGTGAGCAATTGCTTTAAAGAGTCTCTGATCATTGCTTCATCATCAATGACTATTATGTGATTACATGGAGAGCTGTCAATCATCTTTATTTTCCTGCCTGTTAGAGAGGCTAATTATAAATTCAGCCCCGCCTTCAACTCGATTGTGCGCGCTCAAACAACCATTAAACGAATCTATTATTTGTTTTGATATAGATAAACCAAGGCCTAAACCTTTACTTGATTTAGTACTATAAAAAGGTTCAAATAAATTACCAAATGCATGTTGCTCAATACCAGAGCCAGTATCTAAAATCGACAGTTTTACGCGCTCTTCAAAACACTCCAGCTGAAAACTTAAGTTACGAATAATTGCGCCATTCATAGCTTGGCTAGCATTAGTAATTAAATTAACGAGTACTTGTTCAAATTTAAGCGAATCGACCCACACAACGACTGTTTCATCAAATTGAGGTGGCTCTACTTGTACGTTATCTTGCTTTAACTGCGCGCTAGAAATCATTAATGCGTTATTAACAAGCCCTGCAAGAGGGTAAGGTCTGAGCTGCATTTTGGAAGGTTTACTAAAATGCTTTAACTGACCTACAATTTGGTGCACTCGATTAACTAATCCCTCAATCACTACTAAGCTTTCACCAAGTGCTGAAGTATTTCCTTTAGCTAATAAACGCTTTGCCGAAGCTAAATAAGTATTAATAGCACTGAGCGGCTGGTTTATTTCGTGGTTAATTCCTGCACTTAGCTGTCCTATTGTCGCAAGCTTTGCAGACTGCACTAAAGCCGTTTGTACTTTTTCCAAAGCCTGAGTGCGCTCAAGGACTTCAAGTTCAAGGCTATGTCTGGAGTACACCAGCTTTTTATAACCCGCAAACCGAGTTAATAAAATATAACTAATAATAATAACTAAGCTACAGATAATAAATACCCAAAATAAGCGAGGCAGTTGAGCTGAATTAACTTTTGTTATATCAACGAGTACGTTCATTGTGGCATTAAAATATCGTAAAGGTCTTTGCGACATTACGTAAAGTTTTTTATCTATTTTTAAATGTTTAATACCTTCATTAGAAAATTGAAACTGCTTTATATACAAAGGCTGATGATCTAAATAAGCCCGACGAGATTTAATATCTCTGCGCATAGTTATATCAAGCTCAGTGAAGCTGTTTAATCGCCACGTTTGCATATCTGACATTGCAATTACCTCATCTGCAAGCTGCAAAAAAAAGTGACTACCCTTTGAAGTATTTAGAAGCTCTCTGTCATCCTCAAATTTACTTACATTCACTTTTAACACAACAACACCAATGGCTTTATTGTCGCGATATACTGCTTGTGAAAAGTAAATACCACGCTCTTTAGAGCGCATGCCTAATGCAAAGTACGCTACTTTTTCGCCTGCAAATGCACGTTTGAAATAAGGTCTAAACGCAAAGTTGCTACCTAAAAAAGTATAATCTGCTTGCCAATTACTACTGGCAATAACTTCGCCTTGAGTATTTAGAACAAAAATATCTGAGGCACCGCTAGCTTGTTGAATATCAGCAAGGTAGTTATTAATAGCGTTATAGTGCTGTGGCTGCGCATCTACAAAGTCTATCATTAACGAGTTATAGGTAAGTAACTGGGGAATAGCAGAAAAACGAGCAAGCTCAGTATCAATATAGTTATTTAATTGCGTAACTTGGCGCTCAGCCTGGTAGGTTGCTTGCTCAACATCATGAGAACGACCAAGCCAAAACGTAACAACTAATATAAGTACGAGTAACACACAAACAGTAATGATTTTTTTAGAAAAAGAAAACATGAAGAACTCGCAAAAAATAGCCAAGAAAATTTTAGGGCGCTAGTGTAACGGCTAATCTCTAGCAGAGATATAAACTTTTTGTTAACAACAGTTTTAAAGTGTTTAAAAACAAAAATCGCCGTAAACAACTATGTTTACAGCGATCTGTTTAGCATTAAATTAAAAAACAATTAATTTGTAGCTAATGTTGATCTATTTTTAACATATTTATATAAGCCAATTAACGACGCTGCAATCCAAAATATTTCGATTACAAAGCTCGCTAAATTAAAGTTATAACAAAGGCTAATTAACAGTAAAATTGCCCCTGTTAAATTCATCATATTATACGTTAAGCTAGCTGGAGATGTTTTACCTAGCTGCAGTAAAAAAAATGAACCAACTACTAAAAAAGTACCTGTCATGCCTATGATGTCAAATAAGAGTGCTATCACGAAACTATCCTTTATCCATTTTTAAATAACCCAATAAACTGGCCCGATCCATGGGGAGGGTATTTTTTCATTCATTGAAACAGCAAACCGGGCGATTCTATCAATATGGTAAATTCTAACAAGGCCATATGTCCGCATGCACAAGGCTTTATACTTATTCGCTTAATTAAGTATTATTGCGGTTTAGTATTACTTCATATACCTTATTTAAAGGTTACTTTGCCGCCAATTATTTTATAGGCCGGCGCACCGCGAATAATCGCTTCTCGGGCAAATGGCCGGCTACAGTTAGGGCAAATACAAGCCTCTGTTGTAAAGTCTTGGCTAATACGCTCTTTAAAGCACTTAATTAATGCTCCTTTTCCCCCTTTTCGATATTTAAATAAAGAGGCTTTACAAGCAGAGCAAAAAATATCAACCGTTTTAGTAGGGCCTTTTTTGTTGGGTTTTGCCATTACGTCCTGCGGTATTATATAAAGAGTAATTAGCAATTATATCAGTTTAGATGGGTAAAGGTTACCACCTCTGACTTAGAATTTAGATACGGCAGACTTAATCTATAAAGGCCCATTAAAATATAGCCCTTATAAAATAAACACACTCTAATCTTTAAAAAAGAAGCGGTTTAACTGAGATGACAATACATTCATATTAAAAGGTTTGACTATAAATCCTGATACTTTAGCTGCAATAACTTGCTTAACTTTATCTGTACTGTCTTCACAAGTAACCATTAAAACGGGAATATCAGCGAGTTCTTTATCTTTTCGAATGTTAGTAAGTAAACTAACTCCATCCATTTTTGGCATATGAAGGTCAGTAATAACCAAATCGAAATGCTGGTTGCGCAGAAATACCAAAGCTTGCAATCCATCAGTTGCTTCAACGATATTGCTATACTCTAGTTTTCTAAGCATATTAATTAATACGTGTCGCATAAGTGGCATATCATCAACAACTTATATTTTCATTAGTTTCTTTACCAAATTGTATAAATGGGATTATATAAAACTACTCTACTCGTAGATAAGGATCAAATTTGGATTTGCTGATTATTTAAATCTTACGGCCATATCCCTAAAATGAGCCCCATTAACGAAAATTGTAAAATATGGTACCCCCCGTTAATTAAAAAAAGCTTTAGAGGGCGTTGCTCAAATATATAACTCAATCCAAATGAACTACTGATCCAAAAAAAGCCGATCACAAAGCCGGTTCCTATACTTTCACCTACGCTTGCATCCTTACCTAAAAAAAGAGATAGCATTAAAGCCGCTATAAAAACTAAAAAAAAACTGCCACCAAATATCAACTTAGGGTTAGCCGATTGTAAATCCAGATCAGTTAAGCCAATACTTTCTAGCCATGCATTTTTAAAGAGAGCTTTTGAATACCATATACCACCAAGCATAAAAGAAGACAGTGCAGCCACTAGTATCGCAAAATAATCTACATCTAAAAGGTTCATACAAACAGCCATATACAAAAAGTGTAATACCGTTTGGTATTAAATATTAACGGTATAAAGATACTCCCAATGTAGTTATAAATAGGGGATTGAGCAAATGGCCTAACTTAAATTAATTTTTTGTATAGAAGGTAATTATAAAAATAAAATTTATAAATCGCCAAATTTTGCATTGGTCAATAAGGCTAAATCAGTTGGCGAGAGTGCTATTTCTAAGCCTCTTTTTCCGGCGCTCACATAAATAGTGTCAAAGAGAGAAGCACTGCTATGAATAAACGTAGCTAGACGTTTTTTTTGTCCAAGCGGACTCACCCCTCCTAAAATATAACCGGTACTAACTTGTACTTTTTGTGGGGCAGCCATAATTACTTTTTTAGCCCCACATAATTTAGCTAACTGTTTTAAATTAACTTGTTGAGATACAGGCGTTACAGCAACAATCAGTTGCCCTTCATGTGTTTCAAGTACTATGGTTTTAAATACTTGTGCACTGTCTAAATTTAACTTTTCAACGGCTTCAAGCCCGTAGTGGCTATTATTCTTATCGTGCTCATAACTGAGTACTTCAAAGGTTTTTTTTTGCTTTTTAAGTAGATCTATTGCTGGTGTCATGCTGTTTCATCTTTTTTATTCACAGTAACAAAAATTAAGTTTAAAGCAAAAAAAAACGACGCTAAAAGCGTCGTTTTTTTGTTTATAATAATTTAAATTTATTTAGTTAAATCATCAAAAAACTTTTTAACACCGTCAAAAAAGCCTTGCTCTTTAGGACGGTTTTTAGAGCTATCTGTGCCCATGCTTTCATCTAACTCTTGAAGTAGTTCACGTTGACGCTCGTTAAGATTAACTGGCGTTTCGATTACCACTTTACAAATTAGATCGCCTTGTGCACCACTGCGTACAGACTTAACACCTTTGCCACGCATACGGAACATTTTGCCCGTTTGAGTTTCAGACGGTATTTTAAGTTTTGCACGACCATCAAGTGTTGGCACCTGAATTTCGCCACCAAGGCCTGCTGTAGTAAAGCTAATTGGTACTTCACAATATAAATTATTCGCTTCACGTACAAATATTTCATGTTCACGAACCGATACTTGCACATACAAGTCGCCCGATGGCGCGCCATGCATTCCGGCTTCGCCTTCACCCGTTAAGCGAATACGGTCGCCTGTATCAACGCCAGCTGGAATTTTAACTGAAAGCGTTTTAGTTTTTTCTACGCGGCCTTGTCCATGACAACTGTTACAAGGGTCTGAAATAATTTGACCTTGTCCCTGACACGTTGGACACGTTTGCTGAACAGCAAAGAAACCTTGGCGCATTTGCACCTGGCCAGCACCATGACATGTAGTACATGTTTTAGGTTTAGAACCCGCTTTAGCACCACTGCCATCACATGGCTCACAACCAACCCATGTAGGTACTTTAATTTCAACTTCTTTACCACGAACAGCTTCTTCTAAGCTTAAGTCCATGTTGTAACGTAAATCAGATCCACGTTGTTGACGAGATTGACGTCGACCACCGCCGCCACCAAAAATATCGCCAAATACATCGCCAAATACATCACCAAAGTCGCCATGTCCGCCACCAAAACCACCGTGACCACCGCCACCACCTTGTTCAAAGGCTGCGTGACCATGTTGGTCATACATTTGACGTTTTTGATCATCGGTTAGTATTTCGTACGCTTCTTTAACTTCTTTAAATTTTATTTCGAGATCTTTATCGCCTGCGGTACGATCTGGATGATATTTCATCGCTAAGCGTTTATACGCTTTTTTTATGTCTCGCTCACTCGCATCTTTGCTTACGCCGAGGACTTCGTAATAATCGCGTTTTGACATATCTATCACACTACTCTTTTCTGTTTACAGCGTAAGCTGCAGGATAAATCGATAAATCGCATCGATTTATCATTGAATTTTTAAACCTTGAATACATGCAAAAGGCGCGACAAGCTATTGCTCGCGCGCCTCAATTGTTCATCCTAACCTAAACACCTAACTGAGTTAAGTGTTTTTGGCTAGCGAGAAGCGGTAGCAACAATTACTTGTCGTCTTTCACTTCTTCGAACTCTGCATCAACAACGTCGTCGTCTTGCTTAGTTGACTGTTGTTCGCCAGCGTCTGCTGAACCTTGCTGTGCTTTCGCTTGAGCAATTTCCATTAGTTTTTGAGACTTTTCAGCAAGAGCTTGAGTTTTAGCTTCAATCTCTTCTTTATTGTCGCTCTTAATTGCAGCTTCTAAATCTACAACAGCAGCTTCAATTGCTTCTTTGTCTTCGTTTGGTAATGCATCGCCAGCTTCTTCAATTTGCTTACGTGTACCGTGAACTAAAGCGTCAGCTTGGTTACGAGCAGCTACAAGTTCTTCAAACTTTTTATCGTCTTCAGCATGTGCTTCTGCATCACGAACCATCGCTTCAATTTCGTCATCGCTTAAGCCTGAAGATGCTTGAATCGTAATCTTTTGCTCTTTACCTGTATCTTTATCTTTCGCAGATACATGTAAGATACCATCGGCATCAACATCAAATGTTACTTCGATTTGTGGTGTACCACGTTGTGCTGGACGAATACCTTCTAGGTTAAATTGGCCTAGTGATTTATTGTCGCTTGAACGTTTACGCTCACCTTGAAGTACATGAATTGTTACAGCAGATTGATTATCTTCAGCTGTTGAGAACGTTTGCGATTTCTTAGTAGGAATCGTCGTGTTTTTCTCAATCAATGCAGTCATTACTGAACCCATTGTCTCAATACCTAGAGATAATGGAGAAACGTCTAGTAATAGTACATCTTTAACGTCACCAGCAAGTACACCACCTTGAATCGCTGCGCCTACGGCTACTGCTTCATCAGGGTTAACATCTTTACGAGGCTCTTTACCGAAGAACTCTGCAACGATTTTTTGTACTAAAGGCATACGTGTTTGACCACCAACAAGAATAATATCGTTGATGTCGCTTACTGATAAATCAGCATCAGCAAGTGCACGTTTAAGTGGCTCAATTGTTTTAGTTACTAAATCTTCAACTAGTGACTCAAGCTTAGCACGTGTTAGTTTCACGTTCATGTGCTTAGGACCAGATGCATCAGCAGTTACATACGGAAGGTTTACTTCTGTAGACTGTGCAGATGAAAGTTCAATTTTTGCTTTTTCAGCAGCTTCTTTAACACGTTGCATTGCAAGCGGATCATTTTTAAGGTCTAAGCCTTGATCTTTCTTGAATTCAGCTACTAAGTAGTTGATTACGCGGTTATCGAAATCTTCACCACCTAAGTGAGTGTCGCCGTTTGTAGCAAGTACTTCAAAAGTGTGCTCACCTTCAACTTCATCAATTTCAATGATTGATAAATCGAAAGTACCGCCACCTAAGTCATATACTGCAACTACGTTTTCGCCACGGTTTTTATCCATACCGTAAGCAAGTGCCGCAGCCGTTGGCTCATTGATAATACGTTTAACTTCAAGACCCGCAATACGACCAGCATCTTTCGTAGCTTGACGTTGTGAATCGTTAAAGTATGCAGGTACTGTGATTACGGCTTCAGTTACTTCTTCACCTAAGAAGTCTTCAGCTGTTTTCTTCATTTTTTTCAGTACTTCAGCAGAAATTTGTGGTGCAGCGCGTTTTTCGCCGCCCGCTTCTACCCATGCATCACCGTTGTCGGCTTTAACAATTTTAAACGGCATGATGCCGATATCGCGTTGTACTTCTTCGTCTTCAAAACGACGACCAATTAAACGCTTAATTGCAAATAATGTGTTTGTCGGGTTAGTAACCGCTTGACGCTTAGCAGATTGACCTACTAATGTTTCGCCGTCTTGCGTATAAGCAATAATAGACGGGGTTGTGCGATCGCCTTCCGCGTTTTCAATAACACGTGCTTTGCCACCATCAAGTACTGCAACACAAGAGTTTGTAGTACCTAAATCTATTCCAATAATTTTACCCATGAAATCTCTCCAACTTCAATATTCGTTAAACGTTCGATGACTAGTAAATAGGGTTGCTCCAAACTTATTTCAACTGTAAAAATGAAAAAAAATTCATTTTTTGTGATTTATTTACAAAATAACCCTAATAATTGTAAGGAATGGTGATTTTTACACCGCCAGGGACGCTTTTAATTACTGGTCTGACTAGTTTGATTGTGTTATAAATTTATTAAATCGCACTACGAAAGGACATCTTCTATGCATTTTGAGCAACTACTTCAACAAGCGGAAAAAATTGGTCAAGCCGAAAATACAGAACAATTAAATAGTACAATGCAATTTCCAGAAAACTGGTGCCAAGGCAGAACTGCTTTTGGTGGGCTTTCAGCCGCACTGTTGTATCAAGCAATCAGAGGTAAGGTAACGGATGATCGTCGCTTACTTTCACTCAGTACTAATTTTGTAGGACCATTACTTGCCGATACTCCTTTTTCTTTATCAATTGAAATACTGCGCCAAGGTAAAAGCAGTACACAGGTACTCGCCAAAGCGATTCAAAATGAACAAGTGTGCGTAATTGTACAAGCGTGTTTTGCTAAAAGTAGAGAGTCGGGTATTAATGTGCCTGTTTCGAAGTCTTTGGGTTTAAAGCCAGTAGATGAGCGCCATACATTACCTTTTATAAAAGGTCAGATGCCTGAATTTTTTCAGCATGTTGATTTATGCCCACAGCAAGGGGGTATGCCATTTAGTAGTGCAGAAACCTCTCACTTAGGTGGCTGGATGCGCTTTAAGCACACCCCAGAGCAAATTACAGAGGCTCATGTTATTGCATTGACCGATGCATGGCCGCCAACACTTTTACAAATGTTTAAACAACCCGCTCCTGCAAGTAGCATGTCATGGTATTTAGAATTTGTGCAAGAGCCAAACTTAACACCTGGAGAATGGCTTGGCTTTGAAGCAATCACTCATCATTCAAAAGATGGTTACGGTTTAGAGGATGGCTGTATATGGTCGCAGTCGGGTGAGCTAATAGCGCTTACACGTCAAACAGTGGCTTTATTTGATTGATGAATGGGTTTGGCCTTCATCAACAATCCTTTTATAAGTACCATTTTGCTTGATGAGCGCCAAACCAATATCAAACTCAGTAGCTAAAGAGAAGTTGTTAAAATAAGCGGGTCGATCTGCTTTTGGAAATAAAGTGTAAATTTGCACAGCTTCGGGGGATTTATGTTGATTGTAGTAATAGTAAAAAATACGCTTATCTAACACAATTACATCAACCCAACCTTTTAACAGCTTATCTACCTGCGCTTTTTGATTAATAACCTCTTGATATGAGCTAAAGTGTTTAACATTCCTTTTGAATATAGGAGGCAGATATGCCGTTGCATTTTGAAAAGCAAGAACGTTTTTATTAAACATGCCTTCTATTTTATCAATGTTATATTTATTTCGCTTGAGTGTAATGGCCACATTTTCGTAACTAAGTACCGTTTTACTTGGATAAATACCCGCACTAATTCCTCCAGCATAATTTAAAAGTATATCTACTCCTTTATTATGTAATTGATGCTCAGCGCGTTTATTCGACATATATTGCACATTAATATTGGCAAATCCATTGGCCTTTAACGCGGATTTTATTAAATTTAGGTGTATACCCGAGTCCGTTTTTACAAAAACATAGGGTGGAATTGATGCGCTCGCAGCGATGATTATCTCTCGCTCTTTATTAATAGCCACAGCATTTTGCGAGCAAACAAAGAGCCACATTAATATGTAGTAAAAATAATATTTCACACGCTTCCTTTATATAACGAACAGCTTGATGGCAGAACGCGTTGTATTAATGTATTAAATATAGCAAAATTGAAGAAATATTCTTCTTGCTTGGTATTAAATTGCAAACTGTATGCCCCTGCTGCGATCTGATCATAGATATACCTCGCATAATCGCAAAACAAATGGCGATATGCCCACATTGTCACCATAAACTTTGCGAAGCCGATGTTAATCACGATAGTCGTATAGTTGCACTAAGCTTTAGCGCACTATTAATGCTGCTGAGCAGTATGTTTTACCCTTTTATTTCTTTTAGCAGTAGTGGTATTACTCAAACTATTACACTGCCCGACGCGGCTCGAATTTTATTTAATTACGATAGTGAACTGCTTGGCTTATTTATTGATTTGAGCATTATTGCTCTGCCTATGGGTTTGCTTCTTATTTTAATTCCTTTGCATCTTGGGCTTTTAAAAACATTACCAGAGGGCATAGCAAGGCGACTACTAAAGTTCACCCTTGCGTTAGAACCGTGGATTATGTCGGAAATATTTTTAATTGGCGTACTTGTTAGTATGGTTAAAATCATGTCGCTGGCTGATATTAGCTTTGGCACGAGTTTTTGGGCTTATGTGGGGTTTGTTATTTTATACATAGCTGCGCTTGTTCACTTAAATCGCCCACGCTTATGGGCTCAAATAAAGCCTGTAAAAGTACTCGAAGGCGCAGAGCATGCTAAACGTGCAATAGATGAAAATATTAAAGCCTGCCATGTGTGCCATCAACTATGTACCGGTAATATTTGTCAGCGTTGCCATACAAAAACGCACGTTAGAAATCCTTACAGCGTACAAAAAGCAGCAGCTTGGCTAATTACCTCTGTTGTTTGTTATATTCCAGCTAATGTTTTGCCTATTATGCATACCACTAGTCTTGGGGATGAATCCCCTTCGACTTTAATTGGTGGTGTTATTACTCTTTGGAAAAGTGGCTCCTACCCTATTGCCGCTATTATATTTTTAGCCAGCGTTGTGGTGCCACTTGCTAAAGCTTTTGTATTGAGCTTTTTATGCTTTATGGTAACGAGACCTGCCAATAGACATACAAAAAGTTACACCCGAATTTATCAACTTACTGAATTTATTGGAAAATGGTCGATGATAGATGTATTCGTGGTTGCTATTTTAGTTGCCTTAGTTCAACTGGGTAATTTAATGTCAGTAACACCAGGATTAGGCATTGTATTTTTTACAGTTATGGTAATATGCCAAATGATGGCTGCCCATGCCTTTGACCCACGCTTGTTGTGGGATTCCCCTAAAAACAAAAAATCAGAGAACAAAGCATGACCGAAACTGCCGAAATAACAAAAGAACCGAAAATTTCCGCTATCTGGATCATTCCGGCAATTGCGCTGTTAGTGGGCATGTGGATGTTATACCAATACCAAGCAAATAAAGGCCCTACAATTTTTATCGAAATGCCACAAGCTGAGGGCATTATTGCAGGTAAAACTGAAATAAAAGTGCGCAGTGTAAAAATAGGTCAAATTGATCATGTTCGACTATCAGACACCCAAGACAGCGTTATTGCCCGTGCGCAAATAGACAAAAACTACAATAACTTATTAACCGATGATGCCAAAATTTGGGTCGTAAAACCACGCATTGATGAAACGGGTATTAGCGGAATGAGCACGCTATTGTCTGGTGTATATTTAGAGTTTTCACCCGGTGAAAGTAAAGAGCTAAAAGAGCGTTTTAAATTACAAGACGAACCCGCCCTCATTGGTAAAGATGTGAAAGGTGGCCGTTTCAAATTAATGAGTTACAACGCTGAAGTGCTTGATGTGAGTACCGGTATATTTTTCAAAAATTACAAAATAGGGCAAATAGAAACCGCCACTTTTGATTGGGAAAACCAAGCAATGAAGTACGGCGTATTTATTAAAGAACCTTATCAAAATCTCATCACCATGAACTCTATTTTTTGGGTGAACGCAGGGATTGAAATTGACCTATCTGCCGATGGCATCAATATTAATACGGGCTCTTTAAGTAAACTTTTAAAAGGCGGTATTTCGGTTGGCTTACCTGAGCAACAGGCCCCGGGTGAAATAGCACAAGATGGGCATAGCTTTTCATTAAGCCAAAGCTATAAAGAAGCGCTAGAAGAGCGCTTTTACGATTTTGATTACTACCTCATTGAATTTGAACAATCAGTTCGAGGACTACGCACAGGTGCTCCTGTCGAATATAGAGGTATGCGTGTAGGTACTGTTGTTGAAACCCCTGCCAATGTAATTATTGACGGTAAACCTGCCCACTTTAGAAACCATAATACGGCGGTTCCAGTACTTATAAAAGTAGAATACGGACGCTTGTATCACGACAGTGCCTCAGCTAAAGAGTATTGGCAAGGTAGTTTAAAAGGCTGGATTGAAAGTGGTATGCGCGCCTCGTTAAAGCCTGGTAATTTATTAACGGGTGCAGTATACGTTGATTTTGATATATACCCAGATGCACCGCAAGCACACCTAGGTAAACTTGTGCAGTATGATGTTTTTCCGAGTATTTCTAGCGGCATAACCGTATTAGCAGACCAAGTCTCTGACGTACTTAATAAAGTAAATAACTTAAAAGTTGAAGATAGCTTAGAACAAATGCAAGCCACATTTACCGATTACCGAGCGCTTGCTAATGAAATGCGAGAGTTACTAAGCCAAAAAGATACACAAAACTTACCAGGCGACTTTAATCGTAATTTCGAAAAGATGACAAAAAGTATGGAGCAGTTTGAAGTAACTATGCGCCAATTTGATAAAACCATGGCCAGTTACCAAGCAGGCTCTGAACTTCATCATCAAATACAGCAAACATTAAAAGAGTTTAAACGTTTAAGCGAGGGCCTACAGCCTCTAACTCGCGGATTAAACGAGCAACCTAATATGCTAATTTTTGATAAATCATTACCAGCAGATCCAAAACCAAGGAAGCAATAATGAAATCGTTATTTTTAACTGCAAGTTTATTATTACTATTGGCAGGTTGTAGTTCATCAATACAAACTGCGACACAGTATTACCAGTTTGAGCAGCCTATTGGTGCCTCGTCTCGAAATGTGACAGACACAGACGCACAATTAAGAATACAAACAGTTGTACTTAGGGGTGCTTTAAATAATTTAGGTATTGCTATGAAAATAGATAGCAACCAAATTCATGCCGCAAATTACAACCTGTGGGGCGAATCGCCGGATGTAATGCTCACTGCAACAGCCCAGCAAACTCTTTTTAATGCTATGCCAAATTGGATGGTAATAAAGGGCTTACCGGTCATTACTGAACTCGATCAACAAACGTTTTATGAACTGGAATACGAAATTCACCACTTTAATGGCGACATGGAAGGTAACGCTGATATTTCAGGGCTTTGGCGTTTATATTACACACACCCTGAAACAGGCCGACGTCTTATAAGTATTCATAATTTTTCAAACCTAGTGCCTATAGATGATGATGGATACGACGGTTTAGTTTCAACGCTTGAAGCAACATGGCTAAATATAAACCTAAATGTTGCAAAACAAATAGAACAAGCAAGACTTTAATCATCAAGTGAAAATATAATTACGGCGGTTTTATCATTATTGATAACCGCCTTGCCCTCTATTTTAAAGCCCAATTTTAACAACACACTCTGCGATGCCCTATTATCTGGTGATGTTATTGCACACAGTTTTGTAATTCCAAATTCATGCTTATGGCGCAAAAGTGCGCTGGCAGCTTCAAAAACATAGCCTTTTTTTTCAAAACCGCTTACAAGTGCAAAACCTAAATCAGGTTGTTGTAAAGCTGCTCGTTTATAAAACCCAACAACGCCAACCACTACAGCATTATGCAAAGTAATAACGTAAGGCCCAAAGCCTTGGCGTACATGAGAAGCAATAAATGACTGATTGATGTACGACTTGGCATCATCAAGGGTATAAATTGCTTTATCGCCAATGTGCTTTATAAAACTAGCCTGATTAACTAGCTTAAGTAAAACCGCTGCATCAACCTCATTTGCATGGCGTAACAACAGACGATTTGTTTTAAGTACGGCGTTCAATGTAAGTTCCTCTAAAAAACTTTGTTTAGCATGTAACTTTTTGTTGACTGAAATTAAAAAGCAGATTATTTTTGCGCCGATGTTTTTACAGGCACAACAATAGCGGTTTGCACTCCTTGCACCGTCTGGCGCCAAAGCCAACGCGTTTCATTTAAACAGCTATTTAACATAACTGTTTATGTGTCCCTCCCACGCGTACAAAAGCAGTGACTTGGAAAATGATTTAACAACAAACTTATCATCTTCTTTGTTTTTGTATAAGCAGCTTGAAAATTAATTTAATTTTGATGCATGCTTTTAATTTTGTGAATACTTAAATGCTTGAACCTTCTGCGTTGAGTTTACTACCACCGTTAGTGGTGGTTGTATTGGCTGTTGTATTACGCCGCCCTATTTTATCTTTACTTATTGGTGCTTTAGTTGGTTTAGTTATAGCCGACCCTGCACAGGTACTTACTAACTTTGCGAGTACATCGCTAAAAGTGATGACAGACGAAACCATTGGCTGGCTAATACTTGTATGTGGTGGCTTTGGCGCTTTAATCGCGCTATTAGTGCGCACAGGTGGCGCATCGGCTTTTGGCAAGTTAGCCCTTAAATACACTAAAGGTAAGCGTTCATCGTTGTTCATGACCTTTTGTTTAGGTGTGGTTATTTTTATTGATGACTACTTAAATGCGCTTACCGTGGGTGAAACCATGAAACGCATTACCGATAAATTTAAAGTTAGCCGCGAAATGCTTGCTTACGTTGTTGACTCAACTGCGGCACCAATTTGTGTGCTTGTCCCTTTATCTACCTGGGCGGTATTTTTTAGTGGCTTATTGGTAGATAACGGTATTGCTGAAGAAGGCAAAGGTATTGCTGTTTATATTCAAGCTATTCCGTACATGTTTTACGCGTGGTTTGCAGTGCTTGTTGTTTTACTTGTTGTGTTGGGTGTTATTCCTGCGATTGGTCCAATGAAAAAAGCAGAACAAATGGCGCAAATTGAGCAAGCTCAAGTCGATCCAGCTCAATACAATGACGTTCAAACAGCAGATGAATACGCAGTAAAAGCAGCTGAAGAAAACTTTGAAGACGCTGATCCTAAAGGTAAATTACGTAACTTTTTAGTACCGATTATTTTACTGGTTGCGTTTACGGTTTACTTTGAAATAGACGTATACAAAGGCTTACTAGCAACAATGGCGGTCACTCTCCCGTTTTATGCGCTACAAAAATTAATGAGCGTAAGTGAAATGATTGAGCGCATGCTTGATGGCTTTAAAAGTATGATCCCCGCGATTGGTACTGTTATAGCGGCGTTTATATTCAAAGACGTATGCGACTTAATTGGTTTGCCTCAGTTTGTTATTGGTAGCTTAAGCCCTTATATGACCGCAGCATATTTACCAGCCGTGGTATTTATTTCAATGGCTATTTTAGCGTTTGCAACAGGGTCTAGCTGGGGTATTTTTGCTGTATCAATTCCGATTGTTATGCCACTGGCAAATGCGGTTGATGCAAACATACCACTGGTCATTGGTGCGCTATTATCGGCTTCTTCTTTTGGTAGCCAAGCGTGTTTTTACTCAGATTCAACCGTACTCGCAGCGCAAGGCTCTGGTTGTAATTTAATGAGCCATGCCGTTACACAATTGCCTTACACGCTAATTGCTGCGGCATTAGCTGTTATAGGCTTTTTAATAATGGCTTAAATATTATACCAATCCGCAATAATACTTAATCATTTTGCGGGGCTAAACGTGTCGCTACCTGCGTTAAAAAATTTTCATTTAGAACAACTAAATAGCGAATTTTTTGCCTAGCTATCAACACGTTCTTCCATCCTCAAAATAGATCACTTAATTAAGCGAATTGGTATTATTAGTAAATATAGTGAGATAAATAATAAACCCCAATGTATTACTACATTGGGGTTTATTTTTAGCTGCGTAAATAAAGCTTATTTTTGTAGTTTAATACCATTGTAATAGGCATCAAGCGTTGTGATTTTAGTCTGATTTGGTAAATCGGCAAAGTCACTTTCTATAAACTTAGTACCACGTAATTGCACATTTAAACGTGCCGCATTAGGATTAAGCATTGTTTGCTTGTAGTAGTCTTTTATATCTGCAAGCGTTACTTTTTCAACTTCATCAATCAGCTTTTGCTTAGAATCAAAGGTAAAATTTTCACGGTACCAATCGTTTATAAGTGGGCTCATTTCGTCACTTAAGTTTTTAGGTTGCTCTTTAAGTGATACTAGGGTTGAGTTTTTAAGCTGCTCAAAAGTCTCTTCGCTCATGTTATCAAGTTCAACTGCGTATTCTTTTTTAAACTTATCAAAACGAGCTTGTATTTCTTTAGGACCTTTAACCGGTGTTTGAATATACAAACCAATTGCAGAGTAACCCTCGATTGGGCGAGCTAATGCACCTACTGCATACGCAAGTTGCTCCTCAGTACGCATTTTATCAAACGCAACCATTCTAAAGTGACTTTGTAATACAGCCGCTTCTGCTTTTTGTCTGTAACCCGCAACTGGATGAACGGTCATATCAACCACCGCTACATCAGCTACATCAATATCTTTTTGCAGTACCAGCGTTTCGCCAGGTTGAGGTAACCAAGCTTTGCTGCGCGCAAATTCACTGCGTTTATGGTTACTTGGTAGTGTTGCGCTTAATTCTTCTGCAATCGCGTCTATATCTTGCTGATTATAGTTACCGTAACTAAATACGCGTAAATCGTTTTGTGCAAACGTAGCTGTTTTTAATTGTGCTAAGTCGGCAACACTCACTGAGTCAGCGGCTTTAATAAGCGCCTCTGTATCAAATCCACCTGTACGAGTTAGTTTTGAGTACTCGCCAAATGCTTGTGCATACGGAAACTGCTTTTGTTGGTTTAGTAAATTACGTTTAAAGCGATCTACTGCTTGGCTAAATGCTTGCGCTGTTTCATCGGCTTTTAATCCGGTTAAAGCTTGTTTAAGTAATACATCTTGTTTATCTGTAAAACCACTCATAGATAAAACAAGGCCATTACTCGGCGCGAGGCTTACACTCATACCAGCGATTGCTGCTTCGGTACTTAACTGACTTTGTTGAATATTGTATAAATCAGCCCAAACAGAATAAAGTACTTCTGCTTTAATATCGTTTAAACCTGGTTGAGTATTTATATAAACTTCAACAAGCCCTTTTGGTTGCTCTGCAAACTTTTGACTTGCTTGACGCCATACTTTTACACCATTTTTATCGTAAGCAAGCTCAGGGTGTTTTTGCTCTTTAAAAGCTTGAGTTTTTATTGCAAAATTTTCAGGTAATAAATTATTTACAGTTGGTAGTGCTAGCTTAAACTCGCTTGGTTTTTTCCAGCTAGCAATTTCATCATCGCTAATATCACTAATGCGGTATTTGCCGTCGTAAAAGTGTAGTTGTGAGTCTGTCTCTTCTTGCTGCGATACATACCAAATACGAAGAGTATCGGCATTTAACTGCTCAAGTACTTTATTTACCGCATTAGCATCAAACTTTGCATAATAATAAGGTGCATTAATGGCGTGATTTAACGGATAATCTTGCATGCTTTGTGTAAGTGAGCTTACATAATTAAATTCATCACCTTTTTCTAAAAACTTAAATTGGTTATTTAGTGATGTACGAATTTCGTTGAAGTACTTGCTATCAACGCCCTCTTTTTTAATTAAATCGATGTACTGCATAATAGTCGCAACTATTTCGTCACGATTTTTCATGCCTTCATCTGTAAGCTCTGCGTTTACGTTTAATGACCCGTAGTTACCATATTGATTTGGTGCAGCTGAAGCTGACAACTGAGATACCCACCCTTTGTCACGAAGCAATTGCGCTGGGCTGCCCGGCATTTCATTACTTAGTAAATACGCTACAAATCGGTTTGGTTTAAGGGCAAATTCGCTATTATTATTAGCAATGGTGAAATCAAGTTGTAGCTGTTTTACATCTTCATTTGGTGCATAAAACACGCGTTTTCCGCCAGCGTTATCAAAATCAAGCTTTGCAGTTACTGTTGGTTTTTCTATGTTTTTATTTTTTATATCAGCAAAGTATTTTTGTGCTTTTTGCTCCATTTCAGCAATAGGTAAATTAGAAATAAGCGCTACTTTCATGACATTTGAAGAATAATATTTATTATAAAAATCAACCGTTTCTTTGTGAAGAGAACTATTTTCTTTGTCACCAAGTGTTTCTAGGTTACCAATTAAAAAGCGATTAGCTGGGTGATCGCCCATCATTTTACGCGCTAGTTTAAATTGACCAAAAAAGTCCATTTCGCGACGCATTGACCACTCTGCGTTTACTGCATTTTTTTCTTTGTCTGTGTATTCAGGGTATAACTTAGGTGCCTTAAAAAAGTCGGCAAAACGGTCTAGCCCTTCATCAAACGCGTCGTTATTAATTTTAAACATGTAATTAGTAATATCGAGCCAAGTATACGCATTGTGCGCGCCACCATTTTTGGTCATAAAATCAGAATACCCTTTTGTATCTGGGTAACGATCAGTGCCTAAAAACAGCATGTGTTCTAAATAATGCGCCATACCCTGTTGCGACATCGGGTCGTGTAGTAAACCTACACCTACACTTAGTGCCGCTGCTGACTTTTCAGCACCTGGATCTGACACTAAAATAACTTCAATGTCGTTTACCAGCTTAAGTGTTTTATATTCGCGGTTATCGTTAGGACTTACAACTAACGTGTCTGATAATAAAGAGGCCGGAGGCGCCACAGAAACCGAAGCTGTATTTGAACAGCCACTTAAAACTGCAAGTGCGATAGCACTAAAACCAATAATCTTTTTCATTTTTGTTTTCCATTAAAAAGTATTGCGCAAAATAGCGTGCGCCAATTCAAAGCAATATAGTTAAGCTAAACTAACATTTTCAATTAATAACTTTCTACAAAATAACGCTATTTTGTGTAACACATTGTGAAAAATGTCTTCATAATCGGATATTAGTTGGGAGTCTGCCAACCTTGCGAGATTAAAAATCATTCAATATCAAAAGATACGCAAATTCTAAATAATAATAAGGAAAAACAATGGAAAAAATCATCATACTTGCCATGTTTGCACAAGTTACGCTTTCACTGGTTGTCATGCTCATTATGGGTAAAAGGCGCTTTGCAGCAGCTAAAAACAAACAATTAGATTTAAGCGATTTTAAAACAATGCAATTAGATAAGGCTGGCGACACTATTAGGGTTGCAGATAGAAACTTTTCAAATCAGTTTGAAATACCTGTGCTTTTTTACGCGGGGTGTTTACTTGCACTACAGCTAAATAGCGCCAGTACACTTGTGGCTATACTGGCCTGTTTATTTGTAGCAACACGTATTGTGCATAGTGTTATTCATTTAGGTGAAAATAACGTACGCGCACGTTTTAAAGTGTTTTTACTAGGTTGTGCTTGTGTGTTTTCAATTTGGCTTGCGATGGTTTGGCGAGTATTACTTTAAACAGCAAAGTTTAATAATAATGTGGGCGGCTGTTTTACGCCATCCACATTACCGTTAATTTTAATTATTTAGCACGTTTTAAACGAGGAACCGCAAGTAAAAAAGCACCTAAAAGCCAAATTAATCCGCCGCCAGAACTGCTACCTGAATCTGTTGATGTGTCAGAATCAATTAGCGTATTTTCAGTAACAGTAAGACCTGCGGCTGAATTAGGATCATCATCCATTACCGCCACGTTTTGAATAGTCACTAAATTAGCACTGCTAATTGTTACATCAGTGCTTGCACATTGTTCAGCAGTAATACCAACAACGGGTGTTTCACCACAGTGTACTAATGCTGCAATTTTATCTAACGTTGATTGGCTTGCTGCAGTAATTTGTCCAAACACAGTAAAGCCACCGTTTTGCGTATCAAGTGCTGCACTATTGTCTGTAATATTAAAAAACCACTGGCTTGTTGCGCTATTAGCATCACCCGATAGTTTAGCCATCGCAATGGTGCCCTTAACATTAGAAAAAACGGGTTCATTTTCTACTGCAGGTTTTGTGGTAATCGCATCTAGCGAGTCAGAAAATGTAAATCCTCCCCCTTGAATAACAAAGTTACTAACAGAGCGGTGAATTACTGTTTCGTTATATGAATCGTCTTGAACGTAACTTAAAAAATTTGCAACTGTTTTAGGTGTTTGTTGATCAAACAAGTTAATTTCTATGACACCTTGGCTCGTGTTCATTTCGACAATAGTGGCAGCACTTGTAAAGCTTGCTGCGGCGAGTACTGAGCCAAGTAAAAGTTTTTTCATGTTGTATTCCTGTTGTTATATTTTTAGATAATTGTTAATGCGTTAACACATTAATGCCATAGGCGATCAAAATCGATTCTAAAGTGCGAGTTGATACAAATTAGACCGTGTTGATAACAAATTAATTACATATACCATTACTTATATTCTTTTTAGCTATATAAATCTAATTATTTAAAATTAAATCATCTTAAGAGTATGGCTACTTTTTGTTACCTTTAAAAAACACAAAACAACAGGATCTTATAATGCCACACACTAAACATGCAATTTGCGACTTTGGTTTACACAAAGGCGAACCCTATACAAAACTGCCAGCAAGCTTTTTAACCTGGATGATAGGTACTAATCACCACAAGCGAGAGTATGCGAATACGGAGTTGAAGCGTCGTGAACGTGCTGCCACAAACCAATTAACAGCCCCTTCCAAATAAAATGTAAATAAGTACGTTTTTTTAGCATGGAACTAGTTTAAACTAGCTGCCTGATAAATTAAGTAGACCTTAATCCATAGGTATTTTATGCGTATAATTATTTTATTTTCGGTTATTTTTAGTGTACTCGGATGCACATCTCCTGCTCCTGAATCCGTGTTTAGCGCTACCCCGACTAAATATTTAACTGTTCTTCATACTAATGATAACCACGGGCGTTTTTGGCAAAACGAAAAAGGCGAATACGGTATGGCCGCTCGCAAAGCGTTAATTGACTCTTTACGCAATAAAGCTCAAAAGCAAGGTCATGCAGTATTACTACTCTCTGGTGGTGATATAAATACAGGTATTCCTGAGTCAGACTTACAAAAAGCAGAGCCTGACTTTAAAGGAATGTCGCTGATTGGTTACGATGCAATGGCATTGGGTAATCACGAATTCGACAACCCTATTGATGTATTGAAGCAACAGCAAAAATGGGTGAACTTTCCTTTTCTATCAGCCAATATATTTGAAAAAGAATCAGGCGAACACGCGTTTGATAGCTATAAAATATTCAAAAAGAATGGATTAACTATTGCTGTTATTGGTTTAACAACAACCGACACAGCTAAAATTGGTAATCCTCAGTATATTGGGCACTTAGAGTTTAAAGACCCTGTTGACGTTACAGCAAAACTAGCGAAAGAAATAAAAGCTAAGTATAACCCTGACATTACAATCGCCCTGACTCATATGGGTCATTATGTTGATGCTAGTTTTGGTATTAACGCACCCGGTGATGTAACACTTGCTCGCTCACTTCCTGCAAACACCCTTGATATGATCATTGGTGGCCACTCTCAAGAACCTGTATGCATGAGCGATACAAATGTAAATGACGATAGCTTTAAACCAGGTCTTGCCTGTAAACCAGACCAACAAAACGGTACTTACATTATGCAAGCCCATGAATGGGGTAAATATGTTGGTAAAGCTGAGTTTAAGCTTGAAAACGGAAAATTAACGTTACTAGACTACAAACTGATGCCAGTTAATTTGTATGTAGATAAAGTACAAGCTGATGGCTCAACTAAAGAAGTATTAGCAAACGAGTACATTAAACCAGACTCAAAACTTGAATCTTATTTAGCGGTATACCAAGCTAAAGGCGCTAAACAAATTGAAGGTACCATTGGTGAAGTAGATGCTCGCTTAGAAGGTGACAGAAACAAAGTTCGCTACCAACAAACAAATCTTGCACGCGTAATTATTCAAGCTCAAATGGATGTAGTGGGTGCAGACTTTGGACTAATAAGTGGTGGTGGTATTCGCAGCTCAATAGAGGCTGGTGAAGTGAGCTATAAAGATATTTTAAAAGTACATCCTTTTAAAAATCGTATTACTTACATGGATTGGCAAGGCAGTGATTTATGGGACTATTTAAATACAGTAACCAGCTTCCCACCGGATGCTGGCGCTTATTTGCAATACCATAAACTATCGTTTGAGCGTAAAAATAATCAGTTAGTTAATGTTGTTATTAACGGCCAACCTTTGAACAAAAATAAAACTTACCGTATGAGCTTAAATAGCTATAACGCATCAGGCGGTGATGGCTATCCTGCGCTTACAAATAAAAAAGGCTTTGTTAGTACAGACGAAACAGATGCCCAAGCACTTCAAGATTTTATATCAAAAAACAGCCCTCTTAAAACGGCTGAATTTACTCCTAAATAGCCTCTAATAATAGGAAAGTAACCTTGTTACTTTCCTATTATTTCAATACTGCCCTTTTTAATATTTGCCAGCCCATAACTATGCAGACGAGAGCGAGAACCCTCCCCGTATGCTTTAGGTGGATAATATAACTCTTTTTCTTCGGGATACTCGCTGAGTACTTCATCTAATGCAGCACGTACTTCGCTCAGGGTTTTTTCTAGGCTATTATTAAAGTTAGGCCTTTTTCTAACTGTATGGCCGAGTTCGACCAACCTATAAAAATACTTGTTAGCAAGCTCTAGCAGCTCCTCTGGCACATCTTTATTATGACTAAGCGCTACATCATCGTTATTTGTACAATACTCTACAAGTGCTAAATAAAAGCACAATGGCTTATTGGCTAAACACATTTTTTGTTCTGTATTACAACTACTTGATAATGTTTTATCATTAAGGTCAACAATAAGTATCAGCGGCGTAGGCTCTGCAATTGATTGATGCTGTGCATTATTAAACTGCTTATTGCTCTGTTTAATAAACGCAAATTTCACCCAAAAACTAATCAACACACTTAATACTAAAAATATAAAATAGTAAATAAAATGACTCAATGCAAAGTGGGTTTGTTGGACGTTAAATACAACTAATACGAACCCATTACTAGTGCTCAAACTACGTATTATTTGGTGTGAGTTTACAGGTGTTACCATCTCGTTTTTTGGTGCAATAGCAACAACTTTGAGCTCGTTCGAATTAATGTAGCTGTTTAAAGTTTTAATGTAGCTGTTAACTGCATCTTTATTACCTGAATGCTTTAGCAGCTCATTCGATAAATCGAGTAATGGTAAGTCGAGTGCTATTTGCCTCTCTATCTGCGTAATTTTTTGTTTAGCTACTTGCTGGCTTTTTTGAGTTACAGAAATATAAAAGACAGACGACAAAATAAAAAACAAACTTATAATAACAAGTAATTGCTTATACTTACTCATCACCAGCCTCCTCTTTTAAGCCTACTAAGCTGGCACCACAGCGCCAAAATGGCTGGACGTTTTGATAGTAATGCAAACTTTGATCTTTAGACATATCAAGCAAATTTTCCTGCACTGCGCATAATAAATCAGTGTTGTTTTGCTGCATTTTTAAATACCATCTTGTTCCAGAAATATTATTACTCAATGGCGTAATATAGTTTTTTGAAAAACGTTTTTCGTCGCTCTCTTTCCAAAACGAAGCAATAATATCTACTTTTCCATTAGCGAGTAAATCACGTAATTCGTTATGAGAGCTAGCATAAGTGATTTTCAAATTGGCTAAATTAATATCCAACTCTTTAAACGTTTGTTTTGGTAAAATATGCCCTGATCGGCTGGTCGGATAATCAAGTAAACCTATGCGCTTATCTAAAAAGTATTGTTTAGTGACTCGAGGTTTTTCTTTAGAAGATATAAAAAAAGCCGTGTAGTCAGAAAAGCCAACAACGGGCTGGTAGTTATAGGTCGACTCTGCTTTAAAGGCTGCCATAATATTGTTTTTAGCCAAAATCAAGTCAGCAATTCCTTTACCCACAAACTCAAAGCTGTCTGCCGTTCTATACCCCCAATACCCTTTTACAAAGCCATATTGCTTAGCCACCACGTTATCAGAGCATAACTTTTGTGTTAATAACTTAGCTATTTTTTTTGATTGCGTAAAAACAATTAATTGGCCTTTGTTACTTGTTGCAGTTGTTTGACACTCTGTTGAGGTTTCGATCATAACTGGAAAGTGTAATTCATCATTGTATACACTAACTTGACCGCAAACCCACGTAACGACCAATAATAGAAACAAAAATGTAACAATTAACATTTTGTGCAACACGATATTTTTAAAATTCAAAGCAATGCCACTCAAAAATAGACTATATAGTGCATTTGAACAATTTCGCTTACTTATTACAACAAGTAATTTTACCTGTTAAACATAACCTATTGATTTAAAAGCAATGTAAATAAGAAACTATGAATTTTAATGAGTCCTTCCTATCAACACCAAAAGTAAGGACAATTGACCGCATTAGCCTGTAGCAACGCCATGAAATATTCATTAAGGAAGTTCTAATGCATAGCAATATAAAGTACTCGATATCTTCTGCGCTTTTGATTAGTGCAATATTTACAAGCACTGACTCACATGCTTGGGGTCAAAATGGCCACCGCATTGTAGGTAAGATTGCAGAATCTCATATAAGCGAAACAACTAAAGCGGCAATACAACCCTACCTTGATGGTGAATCACTTGCACAAATATCAACGTGGCCTGATGAAATGCGCTCTGCCCCTGGCGAGTTTTGGCAAAAGCAATCATCTCGTTGGCATTATATTAATGCAGCACCAGGAAAATCTTTCAGCTTCAATCACGATCACACTAAAAACAAAGAATCTGTAAGTAATATCCTAGAAGGCATTCACTATTCAATGCAAACGCTCACTGATAAAAATAGCACCTTAGATGCTAAACAGTTCAGTTTACGTTTTTTAGTACATTTGGTGGGCGACAGTCACCAACCATTTCATGCTGGTCGAAGTGAAGATAGAGGTGGCAACCGTATTAAGGTTTCATTTTTTAACGAAGAAACAAATCTTCACAGCCTTTGGGATACAAAGTTAGTTGAGAACGAGAATTTATCGTTTACTGAGTACGCACAATTTATTGATACAAATAACAGCGAGTTAATTGCTGAGTATTTACAAAGCTCACCTATGACATGGGTTGAAGAATCTCATAATTTAGCCACAAAAATTTATAAATATACCAACAACGAAATTGGTTATAGCTACATATATAACAATACTCCAATTATAAAGACACGCTTACAACAAGCGGGTATTCGATTAGCTGGATTACTAAATGCCTTATTTGACCCTTCTGCAAAAGAGTTAGAAACGGCACTGAAAATGACGACTGACAAATAAACTGTATTAAATTTATATAACCTACACACGGGAAATCAACATTATGACTAAGCTTCGCCTTTCGAAATTAACTGGAGCGGTAATTTTAGCTCTAGGTGTTTCTACAAGCGCAATGGCTGCTGATACTTCATCTGCAATGCGTGGTAAAATTACAACGCCTTCAGGTGGCAGTGCTGCAAACGTTAAAATCAAAGTAATTCACCAACCAACGGGTACTATTAGCGAACTAACTACAAACGAAAGTGGTACGTTTATCGCTAATGGTTTACGTGTAGGTGGTCCCTACATGGTTATCATTGATTCTGATACGTTTAACGATACCACTGTTGAAAATATCTACTTGAACCTTGGTGAAACTTACCGTTTAAGCTCGCAGCTTGCTCCGCTAAACATCGAAAAGATTGAAGTGTCTGGTTATAAGATTGTTCAACAATCAGGTGGCTCTAGCAGTACATTTGGCTCTGACACTATTGAAAATATGCCAAGCTTTAATCGTGACATTAAAGATATTGCGCGCTTAAACCCACTTGCCAGTATTAATGGTAATGGTGAGCTAACGTTTGCAGGTAGTAACCCTCGTACCAACGGTTTAACAGTTGACGGTATTGGTCAAAATGATGACTTTGGCTTGAACTTTGGTGGCTACCCTACTTCTCAGCCTCCTGTAGCACTTGATGCTATTGAACAAGTTTCTGTTGATGTATCTCCTTTCTCAGCTTCTAAAGGTAACTTTGGTGGCGGTACTATTAACGCAGTAACAAAATCTGGTACAAATGAGTTTAAGTTCTCTGGCTTTTATGAAATATCTACTCCTGAGATAGCTGGCGATGTTGATAATATTGTACAAGAAGACGATCTTGATGAGCTAGGTCATAAAACTTACTCTACAAATAAAGTAGAGCCGATTAAAACTGAAGAAAGATTTGGTTTTAATGTCGGTGGAGCGATTATTGAAGATGAACTGTTTTACTTTGTTAACTATGCAGAATGGTCAAGTGAATTAGATCTAGATTACGGCTTTGACGGTTCTGGTGCTTCAAATGAATTTAATACTTCTGAAGCTAACTATAATCGTTTCATTTCTATCTTAAATAATGAATACGGCTTAACTGATTCATTAGCCGGTGCGCCAGAAGATACAAACAAAAACTTGCTTGTTAAATTAAGCTGGAACGCAAGTGATGACCACCGCTTAGATTTCACTTATCAATGGCAAGACGACCAAGATGAGCGTAACTCTAGCACAGGCGGTGATAATATAGCCTTAGTTTCAAGCACTTATGCATACGTAACTAAGTTTAATAACTTTTCATCTAAGCTTTACTCTGATTGGACTGAAAACTTTTCAACAGAAATTGGTGTGTCGTATAAAGATGTTACCTCTGATAGCGCAACTCGCTCTAACTTAGGAAGCATTACTGTTGAGGAAGACGGTCGAAATGGTCCTTCTTACAACTTTGGTACAGATCAATACCGCCATGCAAACCGTTCAGAAACACAAAATCTAACTTTTACGTTAGACGCTACGTATTTAATGGATGAGCATGAAATAAACTTTGGAGCTCAGTACGAGTCACTTCGTTTATATAACTTGTTTGCTCAAAACTCTCTTGGAACGTGGAAGTTTGATAGCTTAGAAAATTTTGAAAACCGTGAGATTGGTTCTTATGATTTCTCTTATCAAAATGCTTACACTAATGATTCAGCTGATACAGCATATGATGTAAGACGTAACCAGCTAGCGCTTTACATAGAAGATACTTTTTATGTAGGTGACGATTTAGAAGTTACAGCAGGTATTCGTTATGAGCGCTTATCATCTGATGATAAACCAACTCTAAATGAGAATTTTGCTAATACGTATGGCTTTACTAACCAAGAAAATCTTGATGGTCTAGACATTATACTTCCTCGTGTTGGCTTTAAGTACTACGTAACAGAAGCGCTTACTATTAATGGTGGTATTGGTCGTTTCCAAGGCGGTATTCCAAATGTTTGGTATAACAATTCATTCCAAAGTGATGGCATTACTTTAGTATCAGCACAAAACGATGTAATTAATGATTACTATGCAAATAACACAGCTGATATTACTCAGGTTCCTGATGAAATAAAAAATACATTAGAGCAAGGTGCTGGTAGCGTTGCGTATATCGACCCTGACTTTAAATTGCCTTCAAGCATTCGCACCCAAATAGGTTTTGAATATGAGTTTGATTCTGAACTATTAGGTGATGGCTTTAAATGGCAAGCAGAAATTGCTTACCATAAAAAAGAGAATGAAGCGGTATGGCATAATTCGTCTATTAACCCAGTAGGCTTAGCTGCGGACGGCGAACGTGTTATCAATCAAAGTATTTACAGTGGCGATAATGTTGACATAGAAATGACTAATTCATCGGATGATGGTCGTTCAATTATTATTTCAACGGGTATTGCTAAACAATGGGACAATGGCCTGTTTGTATCGGCAAGCTATGCTCACCAAGATGTTACAGAATCATCAGCAGGTTCAGCTTCTCAGGCAGAAGGTAACTATAAGCACAATATTACAGTAAATCGTAATGAAGATATTGCAGCACGTGGCTTTTACGAAGTAGAGCACAGCTTTAAAATTAACTTAGCGTATAACACTGAATTTTTTGAAGGATATGCAACCAAGTTCAATGTTTATTTTGAACGTCGTTCAGGTCGCCCATTTAGTTACACAATGAATATGTATAAAGATGAAGACTTAGGTGATACTAGCTCTTTATTCACTAATGGTGCTTACTTACCTTATATCCCTACAGGTGCTGATGATCCGAATGTAAATTGGGCTGATTCTAAAATGACTTGGGCTGAGTTAGAACCGTTATTAGAGCGTGCTGGTATATCTCAACGTGGTGGAATTTTAGGTAAAAATACAGCAACTCAACCTTGGGTTACTACGATGGATGTTAGCATTAAGCAAGAAATACCTGGCTTTGCTGAAGGTCACACTGGTGAGGTTTATCTAATGATTGATAATTTCGCAAACCTTCTAAACAGCGATTGGGGTGTAGAAAAACGCTTAGGTTACTCTAACCAAACTATTTATGACTTTGGTGGTCTTGATGATCAAGGCAGATATAAAATAGACAACAGTTTTGGTGGTGCGGATGTGCGTAATTACTCACAAATCAGTTCATCGTCATCAGCTTGGCAGGCTAAAGTTGGCATTAGCTACAAGTTTTAAGTCTTAATAGGTAAGTAATATCACATTAAGTTATTTGTTAACAAAACCCATTGCAAAATTGTAATGGGTTTTTTGTTTTTCACACCCCAATTTCACATGTTTGTCATAAAGCCCACGTAATATATACCCCGATATAGAGTTATTGCTCAAAAAAACACTCAAATAGACAAAAATAGTACTATTTATTAAAAATATATTGCAGTTGTATTTTATTTGTAACGAATAAATAAGGTACACTAGTAACGGATTTTGAATAAATGAACTTCAACTGTTTATTTTGCAAAATTTAAAATAAAAATATAAAAATTTAATTAATAACTACACGGGAAAATTAAATGAAAACTCAATTACGCAAAACAGCTCTTTCACTTGCTATTGCAGCATGTGTTGGTGTAAGTGGCGCTGCAATGGCTAACGAAACGACCTCTGCAATTAAAGGTCAAGTAATGGGGCCTAACGGCAACCCAGCAGCCGGCACTAAAGTAACAATTTTACACGTACCTTCTGGATCAGTAAAAACAACTGAAGTAAATGACGCTGGTTATTTCACAGCTAAAGGCCTGCGAGTTGGCGGTCCTTATAAAGTAGTTGTTGATTCAGATGTATATGCAGACCAAGAATTCAATAACATAATTCTTAATATTGGTAACGATTACCCAGTAAACGTTTCTCTTGAGTCACAATCAAGCATGGAACAAATTGTAGTTTCTGGCGCACCAATCAGCTCTATGTCAGGCGGTACTGGTCCGGCGTCTACATTTACGCTAACTGATCTTGAAAATACACCAGCTATTAACCGTGATTTAAAAGACATTATTCGTATCGACCCGCGTATCACAATTGATGACAGCCGAGGTTCAATTAACTGTGGTGGTGGTAACCCTCGCTACAATAGCTTAACGCTAGACGGCGTTCGTATGAACGATAACTTCGGCTTAAGCTCAAATGGTTACCCAACTATTCGCGCCCCTTTCTCTTTCGATTCAATTGAACAAGTTTCAGCTGAACTTGCACCGTTTGACGTTCAATACGGTGGTTTTACATCGTGTAACATCAACGCAGTTACCAAATCTGGTGGCAATGATGTTCATGGCGCTGTTTTCTACGATTACACTAGTGACTCTTTCAAGGGTGATAAAATTGAAGGTGATGACGTTGATAACGGTAACTATACTGAAAAACGTTACGGCTTCAACGTAGGTCTTCCACTAATTGAAGATAAACTATTTTTATTCACTTCATATGAAAAACTTGAAGGTGTTCAACAGTTTAACTACGATGGTTTAAGCAGTGGCAGTGTAACTGCTGATGATATCTCGCGTATCACAAGCATTGCTCAAACTGTATATGGTTACGATGTAGGCGGAATGCCTTCAAGTATGCCTGTTGAAGACGAAAAAATCTTAGTTAAACTAGATTGGAACATCAACGAAGATCACCGTGCAAACTTAATCTATAACTACAACGATGGTAATACTGTTTCACAGTCTGATACTGGTTCTAGCCGTGTATCACTATCTAATCACTTTTATGACCAAAGTGCAGAATTCACTTCAATAATTGCATCTGTTTACTCTGATTGGTCAGATGACTTCTCTACTGAAGTTCGCATTGGTAAATCTGAGCTTGATGCAACAGTACAATCACTAGATGCAGCAAGCAGCTTTGGTGAAATGCAAATTCGTACCGAAGATGGTGGTACAGTTTATATTGGTCCAGATGACTCACGTCAATCTAATGACTTAGACTACGATACAACTACATTTAAAGTTGCAGGTACTTACTACCTTGATCAGCACACAATTACTGCTGGTTACGAGTTTGAAGAGTTAGATGTATTTAACTTATTCGTTCAGCATACTGAAGGTGAATACCGTTTCAACAATGTTGATGATTTTGAAAATGGTATTGCAAGTGCTGTTTACTACAACAATGCTGCTGCTACAAATGATCCAAACGATGCTGCTGCGAGTTTTTCGTACGCTCAGCATACATTTTACGTGCAAGACGAGTACTCGTTTACTGACTTAGACGCAAATATTACGTTTGGTTTACGTTACGATAAATACACCAGTGATGATGTACCTAACTTAAATCAAAACTTTACTGATCGCTATGGCTACAGTAACCAAAGTACATTTGATGGTATTGATTTAATTCAACCTCGTGTAGGCTTCCAATGGTACGCTACAGATGCACTTGAAGTACGTGCAGGTGTTGGCTTGTTCTCAGGCGGTAACCCTAACGTTTGGTTATCTAACTCTTACTCAAACGACGGCATTACTAACATTAGTGCAAACCAGTTTGGTTCTATCGACTTGTTCGCAACACCTAATGTAAATAATGGTACTCCAGGATTTGAAGTACCTCAGTCTCAATTTGATGCAGTAGCTGACACTGTAATCGGCTCAGGCGATTCACAAGCAAACGCTGTTGACCCAGACTTTGAAATCCCATCAGAGTGGAAATACTCACTTGGTGCAACGTACACAACTGAAAACGAGTACGTAATCTCTCTTGATTACTTATATTCGAAGAAGAATGACGCTGCGTTAATGCGTGACATCGCACTTCAAGATTCTGGCGAAACTACATTTGATGGCCGCCCTATTTACGAATCAATTGAAGGTCGTTCAAACGAATACTTACTAACAAATGTTAGCGGTGATAGCGGTGATTCATCAGTTATCTCATTAGCTGTAAGCAAGATGTTTGATAATGGCGTAAGCGTTAACTTTGGTTATGCATACACAGATTCTGATGATGTTAACCCAATGACAAGCTCTGTAGCTGGTTCAAACTACGGTAACATTGCACTAACTGATCCAGGTAACCCAGGTGTTGCTTCATCTGATTACGAAATCCCACATCGCTTTACTATGACTCTTGGTTATAGCCATGAGTTTGTTGATGGATTTGCTACTCGCTTTAACTTATTTGGTGAAGCATATAAAGGCTTACCATACAGCTACACGTTTGATGGAAGTGATGGTACTTTTGGTGACAACAACTGGAATGGTAACCGCCAACTATTGTATGTTCCACTTGAAAACGATCCTAACGTTGTTTACGACATGAGCGCTGCTGATATCAATGAATTCAATGATTTTATCGCATCAAATGGTTTAGAACGTGGTCAAACGACTAGCCGTAACGCTGAAAACTCAGATTGGTTTGTTAAGTTTAACTTTAAGTTAACACAAGAGCTTCCTGGTTTTATGGACGGACATAAAGGTGAAGCGTTCTTCGTAATTGATAACCTTACTAACCTGTTAAACGATGATTGGGGCGTACTTAAGAAAGGTCCTTTCGTAGGCGCTAGCATGATCGAAACATCACTTGATGATCAAGGCCGTTACGTTTACTCAGGCTTTAACGGAAATAATGCAAATACATCAGTACAAACTGATGCATCTGTATGGCAAATGCGTGTAGGTGTTCGTTACACTTTCTAATTTAGAACTGTAACCTAAAACATCTTTTAAAAGCCCACTTTGGTGGGCTTTTTTATGCCTTTAATTTGTTATTTAACTTTTCAAAAATACTCACTAGCACTTCGTATTCTTCGTTGGTTAAAGTGCTCAGTAACTGTTTTTCCCAATTTAGTGCATCGGGCGCTATATTTTCATATAAGTTTTGCCCTACTTGGCTCAGCACAAGTAAGGCCGCGCGTTTGTCTTGCTTATTTAGCTCACTTCTCACTAAACTTTTATCTATTAAAACTTTTACCGCGCGCGACACTGTCGACTTGTCCATATTTGCTTGCGCGCATAAATCCTTTGCGTTGCTTTGGCCATACTGCGCTAAATTAGCAAGTATTCGCCACTGGGGAATATTTAAACCGTACTTAGTTTGATAAACCTCGGCAAAGTCGTTACTTACACGTGTTGCTACATTCGTTAATTGATAAGGTAAAAACGTTGCTAAATCAATTTTCATTTTTAGTTATCCCAGCTTTGTAAGGTTTACTTTGGTGTTCATTAATATTTACGCAGATGCGCAGTTGCACATTTGATATTAGTCTCACTTGAGAGTATCTTAACTGAAATAAAAATAATATTAAACCAACCCCTCTCACAGGAGTCAGTAATGGCGACACAATTAAGTTATATGACCGGTTTTGGTAATGAATTTGAAACACAAGCGCTACCCGGTGCATTGCCGATAGGACAATTTAGCCCACAAAAAGTTAAATACGATTTATACACCGAGCAATTTAGTTCGACTGCATTTACGGCTCCTCGCGCTTCAAATCGCCGCACTTGGTTTTACCGCCTTCGTCCTTCGGTAGTGCAAGGTGATTACCAAGCAATTGATAACGGCCTAATAAGAACAGCCCCAATCACTGAAGCCGTAACACCACCAACAATGCTACGTTGGAATCCTATTGATATGCCTTCACAGCCTACTGACTTTATTGATGGCTTGGTAACAATGGCAGCTAATGGCAGTGCTAATGGGCAATCTGGTATTGGCATTCATGTATATGTCGCTAATCAGTCAATGCAAGGACGTTACTTTTGCAATGCCGATGGCGAAATGTTGTTTGTCCCTCAGCAAGGTGAGTTATTAATTCACACCGAGTGCGGTAAGTTAAGCATTAAACCAGGTGAAATTGCTGTAATTCCCAGAGGAATTAAGTTCGCTGTTGATTTAATTGATGATACAGCCCGTGGTTATATTTGTGAAAATTATGGCCATGCGTTAGAGCTTGCAGAGCGAGGACCTGTTGGTGCAAACGGTTACGCCAACGACAGAGACTTTCAATACCCCGTTGCTGCCTTTGAAGATAAAGAAGGTGACTTTGAGCTTGTATCTAAATTCAACGGTAATTTATTTAGCTGTGAAATTAAGCACTCTCCTTTTGATGTGGTTGCATGGACGGGTAACAGCTCCCCCTATAAATACGACTTATCGCGTTTTAATGTGATGAATACAGTAAGTTTTGATCATCCCGACCCATCTATATTCACTGTGCTAACCTCTCCTTCTGCTACTGAGGGTATGGCAAATGTCGATTTTGTGATATTTCCACCACGTTGGATGGTAGCCGAAAATACATTCCGCCCGCCGTATTATCACCGCAATATTATGAGTGAATTTATGGGCTTGATTGAGGGTGTGTATGATGCAAAAGAGCATGGTTTTGTACCTGGTGGTGCAAGTTTACACAATTGTATGTCGCCACATGGACCTGAAGCCGACGTATTTGAAAAAGCCTCAAACGCTGAGCTTACACCACAAAAATACGAAAACACATTGGCCTTTATGTTTGAGTCGCGCTATATAATTTCACCGACAAAATATGCATTAGAAGGTAGGGAACGCCAACCAAACTACACCGATTGCTGGCGTACTATTAAAAAACAATTTACAGGTTCACAGGATTAATTATGAAATTATACAGCTACTTTCGCTCATCAGCGGCCTATAGGGTGCGTATAGCGCTTAACTTAAAAGCAATTGATCATGAACTTGCTATTGTTAACCTTTTAAAATCGGAGCAGCTTGGGGAAGAATACTTAGCGACTAATCCGCAAGGCTTACTACCTGCACTTGAAACCGATAATGGTGTTTTAGCACAATCGCTTGCAATACTGGAATGGCTTGATGAAACTTATCCGCAATCGCCATTAATTACAGGAACTGCGTGGCAAAAAGCACAAATAAGAAATTTAAGCTTTGCCATTGCCTGCGATATTCATCCTGTTAATAATTTACGCGTGCTGAAGTATTTATCGAACGAATTAGGTGTTGATGACGAGGCTAAAAATAAGTGGTATCGACATTGGATAGAAGTTGGTTTTGAAAAAATAGAACTGATGCTAAACGAAAATGATGACTACTGTTTTGGTAACCAACCAACACTTGCTGACATTTGTTTAGTGCCTCAAGTATTTAATGCAATTCGTTTTAACGTAGGTATGAGCGCTTATCCAAAAATTGCAGCTATTTACGAACACTGTAATAAATTAGCTGCATTTAATGATGCTGCACCGCAAAATCAACCCGATGCAAATTAAGCTAGTTTAGTAACTAACCAGAGTTCAGGTTAGCTAGCTTTGTAGCGCACTATGAATAACCGTAATGTGCTCAATTAAATCTAAGCCCAGATCAGTTAAATATCCGCCATCTGGGCTATCTATAATCCCTTTTTCAAATAAACGTTGCGCTGCACTAAGTAAGCTTGGCTCTGCGTCTGAGTGTAATTTAATACCCTGCATTTTACTGTCGCGAGGAAACTTTGCTAATAGTGTGAATTCTTCGATCATTGTTTGATTAAATTGCATTGTGTGCACCTTCTTATTGTTCTGTGAGTAACTAAGTTTATAATTAAAATCACTTTGTGTACTTTACACTAGCACGTTTTTTAGCTTAATGTATTATTTTTAACCCTCCCTATTTAAAGGCCTCTAATGCGTAACTTTTTAATTCTATGCTTTTGTTTTAGCAGCTTATCGTATTCAATACTTAGTGAAGCAACAACCCTTAAAACCCATTCAATTATTGATGCAAACCAGTTTGTAAATGAAGAATCAAACTGTTGGTACGACAACAAACGCTATAGCGAAGGCGCATTAATACAAATTCACTCATTTACACTTTTGTGCGGTGCTAAAACACCCCAACACAGTAACAGCCAACTCATTTGGCTTAAAATAGATAAACAGGGTAATGCTATTTACCCAACAGCTCCTAAAACAATCACTGTGAATTAGCGCTAAAAGCTGATTTGAGCTACAATGCACGCAGTTTAAATAAGTAGTATGGCTATGGATAATCAACCTAAAAACCCTTTACATGGGGTAACGTTAGAACAAATACTTGTTGAGTTAGAACAGCGACTTGGCTGGAGAACACTTGGCGAGCAAGTAAAAATCAAATGCTTTACTGATCAACCGAGCATTAAATCGAGTTTAAAGTTTTTGCGTAAAACGCCTTGGGCTCGCGATAAAGTGGAAGCACTTTATATTCACACTATAAATAACAAACCTATTCGTAGACCAAAAAGTGCGCCGAGAGAAACATCTTCTCAAGCGCCGGATACAACAGGGTTTGTTTGGCCATCAATTAAAAAATGATATAAAAAAGGAGCTAATTTAGCTCCTTTTTTGATTGTAATTAGCGCGATTTATTGCTCTTTGCAAATCACATTTAATGAGGCCGGCTCAATAGTAATAACGAGTTTGTGAGCAGTTTTAACTTCACCGTCAAGTACGTACTTAAGCTCTCCTTCACCTGTCACCTCGACTCTTTTAGCATTTGTATGATGCGAATTTATAGCTAAATGTGTTTGCGTTAAACTGCTAAACATCAGTTCTGCAATGCTCAATATTGTCGTAGAATTTTCATTATTTGGTGTTAGCCAATTCACATCAAGAAGCCCGTCACTATGATTTGGCTGCCCACCACCTTGAGCCAATAACGTTGTAAAAGGCGCAGCATTAGCCACAATAAAGCTATTTGTACATATTTCTTTCGGCTCATTATCATCGAGTTTCACACTAAGTAACTGTGATTTTTGCTCGCCAAACGCTTCAAAAAAGCCATTTAAATAGGCAAGTTGCCCCGACTTATTTTTCGACTCTCTATCTGCTTTTTCAATCATTGATTGCTCAAAACCAATGCCCGCTAATAAAAGTACTAATTCGTTATTACAATAAGCGGTATCTATTGTGCTTGTTTGACCATCAATTATTAAATCACAGGCTTGTTCAACAGGAATAAATTTAGAGCTAATCCCCATCAATACATGCGCAAGTGCGTTTGCAGTCCCCATTGGTATAATACCTAGCTTACATTGTGTATTTACAAGTACGCTTGCAACTTCGGCCACTGTACCATCGCCTCCACACGCTATTATCATGTCTGGTTTTTGCGTAATCGCTTGTTTAGCAAGCTCAATACCGTTTACGTCTTGTGAAGTAGTAAGTACTTTTAAATCGTAATAGGCCGATAACCGCGCAACAATTAAGTGCTCTTTTTCTTGCCATAATCGTGTACCAGATACAGGGTTTGCAATTAACACGGCTTTGTTTTTAATTAGTAATTCGCCTTTTTTATGACGCTTAGCTAAATGACGAAGCTGATGCTTATTTAAGTTTGCGGTTTCGCGGGTTTCTTTTATTTGTGCAAGTACTTCATGTACATCTGCATTTTTGTTTTGACTCAATAAATAAGCCGCCATTACAAAAACAGACCGCCCACGGCCTAAAGCACAATGTACAACTACGCGACGGTTTTCTTTAATATGATGATGTATCCAATTAATAGCCTGATTTAACTGAGAATGGGTAGGAATACTATGATCGAGCACCGGAATGTTTAAGTAATTTATATTCTCTTGTGTTGAACTCCACTCGAGTCCGTCAAATTCACACGTTACATCTAAAATTGCAGTAATTCCGTTATCTTTTAATGTGTCTATGTCTGAGGGAAATAATCGGCAAGCTAAAAATAGGTTTTCGTTTATTTTTTGAATTGGCGGCACTTTATCGCGCTTACGTGACCAGGCATTATAAATTTGCACACCAAATAAAAATGGCACAAACGCCCAACGTATATAAAATGGGATCACCCCATTTTCACGTTTTCTAAATATTTTTGCTGTATTAAAAATATATGCGGTACTCACTAATAAAAGTGACAGTGCAGTCCAATAAAAAACAATAGCAAAGTAAACAGAGTTTACTTCCCAACCAATAAAAATAAGTAGTAATGCTAAAAGTGAATAACCAATTGCAGCCCACATAGTTTCTCCTTTGTGTAAATAATTCCGATTTTCTAATTTTAATTTAAACGGCTTTATGTACTCTTTTGCAAATATCACGCCATATAAATGGCATTTTAAATTCAAATTAAAATCATAAGCTATTGATATATAATGTTAATAATAAAATAAATTTAAGTACAATCTGCTCTTTGTGCATTTTTTACAAACATGTGAATAAATTATACTTACACGTCTAAATTTCAAACACTGATCGGTTATTGCTTGTACTAACGTATAAAGCAGCTAATCTAAAAATCAATTAATTTTTTTGCATCCAAATCACACACTCAACCGTTTACTCAATGATAATAAGAAAAACAGGACCCCTATGGATAACGATGATTTACTCCCTCTTTTGTGCGCAACAGCACAAGGAGACAAAAATGCTTTCTCAAGTTTATATCAACAAACTAGCGGCAAACTTTTTGCTATTAGTTTAAATATGCTCACTAACAGAGCTTATGCGGAAGAGGCACTACAAGACGCTTTTATAAAAATTTGGCATAACGCATCTGAATATAACGCCTCTAAAGGCACCGTTATTAGTTGGATGATAAGTATAGTTAGGTATAGAAGTCTTGACTCACTGCGCTATCACAAAGTACGAAAAGAGCAGTCGTTAGGCGATGACGAATATGAAAATGAAAGTGTTGACGTTAATTACGATGAAGAAACAAAACTGGTTAATTGTATCGAACAGCTTGAGCCGCAACAAAAACAAGCTATTCACTTAGCTTATTATAAGGGGCTGAGTCATAGCGAGCTAGTGGATCATATAGAAACGCCATTAGGTACAGTTAAAAGCTGGATCAGGCGTGGGCTTATGCAGCTACAAAGGTGTTTAACATTATGAATTATAATAAACCCGAACTATTAGACGCGCTTGCTGGGCAGTACGTGCTTGGCACACTTAGAGGGCTTGCCCGTAAGCGTTTTCAGCGTCTGTTACTTAACTCAAATCAAGCACGTGAAGCAACAAGTCTATGGGAGCAAAACCTAAACAACTTAGCGAGTGCTATTACACCGCAAACGCCACGTGACGATGTATGGGTAAATATACTACAGCGTATTGAAAACAGGCCACAAACAAGTAAAACAGTCATACATACCAAGCCTTCAATTTGGCGTACATGGTCTTTTGTGGCAACTGCTGCGTGTATTGTTTTAGCCTTTTTGGTTATTCAACCTAGTACCAATGTTATGCACACTCAACAAATTGCTTTGGTTCAAAATCAAGATAAACAATCATTGTGGTTTATTGATGTAAGCGAGCAAGGGCTCTCAATTAAAGCTAGTAGCCAATTGGTTGCTCAAACTAATAAAGATTATGAGCTGTGGATGATTTTAAAAGGTCAAGATGCACCTATTTCATTGGGTTTACTGCCCAAGCAAGGCAGTAAAATATTATTTAAAGATAACCGCTTTAACGCAAGTGATATCGCATTGTTAGCAGTGAGTTTAGAGCCTATTGGCGGCTCGACAAATGGATCTCCTACTGAGGTACTATACACCACAGAGCTGGTACTTTTATAACCCTACTATTATGACCAAAGTTGGCTGCTAACATAAAGCAGCCAACCTTCTTCAAAACTTTTTTAACAAAAAATAAAAATAATTTAACTTTTTTGCATCCAATTTAAATCCTGCCCCGTTATTAGCTATGACTTCAATCAAAACTAAAGGACAAAGTCATGAAAGCTTTAACTCCATCAATACTCGCAGTAGTAATATGTAGTACGTTTGTAAGTGCACCAAGTGAAGCATCAAGCCACAGAGAAGCGCCAAATATAAGCCGTTTCCCGACTTTAGATTCAACCGATTTTTATGTATTTAATAGTTACGAGCAAGGTCGTGATGATTTTGTAACATTAATTGCTAACTATATCCCGCTGCAAGATGCATACGGCGGTCCTAATTACTTTGCAATGGACCCAGATGCTACCTACAGCATTCATATAGATAACGACGGCGATGCTGTTGAAGATATTACATTTGCGTTTAACTTTAAAAGCATGCTTCCTAATGATAACCAAGGTGTGCAATTAACTGTTGGACCTGAAGGTAATCAGCGTACCGTGTCTGTACCACTTAAAAATGTAGGCGGTGTATCTGCCGGTGATGACAGCGCTGCAAATTTTAGCGAATCATACACAATGAGCATGATTAGTGGCGCGCAGCGTACTGGCGAAACAACGGTATTAAACAACACAGCATCAAACTCAAGTACATTTTCTAAACCACTTGATTATGTGGGCAATAAAACATTTGGTTCAATGAGCGATTACCAAACTTACGCTGACCAATTTGTGTATCAGGTTTCAATTCCTAACTGTGAAAGCATGGCACAAGTTTTTGTAGGACAACGTAAAGACCCATTTGTAGTTAACCTAGGTAAAACATTTGATTTAGTTAACTATGTACCTGTAGAGGGTGATAGCGCCCCTGGTGCTGGTGACGGCGGTGGTTTTCCAGGTGGTATAACACAATCAGCTGATAACGACGACCTTGCAGATAAAAACGTAACGTCAATCGCTATCGAAATTCCTAAAAGTTGTGTTGTAGGTGAAGGAAATGGCGTCATTGGTTCGTGGACAACAGCAAGCCTACCTCAAGCTCGCGTATTAAACCCTAATGCTAAATTTGCTAATAACGCCGTTAATGGTGGTGCTTTAACACAAGTTTCACGCTTGGGTAGCCCGCTTGTAAACGAGCTTGTAATTGGCATTAAAGACAAAGACACATTCTCTACTGCTCACCCTAAAGATGATGCACAATTTTTAGATTATGTATCTCATCCAGCACTACCAGAGTTATTAAACATTTTGTTTAAAGATGCTGTTAATACCACTCTTGGCGCAAACTTAGAAACACTGGCACCCACAAACTTCCCGCGTACTGATTTAATCACTGCATTTTTAACAGGTTTTGCAGGCGTTAATCAACAAGCAACTGTAACACCTTCAGAAATGCTACGTTTAAATACAGGCATTGCAGCAACAGCGCAAGCTGATCAATCTGCATTTGGTGTAGCGGGTAATGATTTAGCCGGCTTCCCAAATGGTCGTCGCCCGGGTGATGATGTGGTTGATATTGCACTTCGTGTTGTGATGGGTCGTTTATGTCATCCTATCCCTGTAAATGGTGAAGACACTGATTTAGGACTTTGTGCACCAGAGGATGCTAATACGGGCACAGTGCCATTTACAGACGGCGCACCTATTGATGCAACAATGATGGATTCATCATTCCCATACCTTGCAACACCACTTGCTGGCTCTAAATAAGGAGTAAAATAATGCGTAATTTAAAAACTACCCATATTTGTGCTCTCCTCAGTGCATTAACATTGGGAGCATGTAGTAGCGATGATGATAAAAAACAGCCTACACCGGTTGTAAACACAGCGCCTACAGCAAGTGATGCAATGCTAACTACACAAACTGAAGTAAGCATTACCGATATGCTTAGCGCAACCGACAATGATGGCGATTCACTGACTTACTCGTTAACAAGTGAGCCAACTCTTGGAACTGTTACCGTTAATAGCGATGGTAACTTTACCTACACACCGAATAAAGAAGTGACAGGTTCAGATAGTTTTATGTTTGGTGTAAGTGATGGCGTTAATTCGCAAGTAACTGCAACAGTGAACATTACAATTGACGCACTACAAGTCGACTTTGCTCAATTTGCAACCGATGCATTTAATCAAGCCCCAAATGCAGATCCGTTAACTGTTAACGGTCGGGTGTTTACAAACACCGATACCGATGTTGATGGATTAATTTCAACAAACGGTAACTAACCAAGTAATTAAGCTGACAGGCCATGGATGGCTTTTTTCAAAGGATATTTATAATGCATTTATCAATTTTTAAGTCCGTCGCATTTATTACTTTATGCCTAACACCACTTGCGTTAAGCGCTGCGCCTTTTACCCCAAAAGATGATGCAGTTATTGCTAAAAGTAATTCAACGCTTAGTGCTTCCCTCTCTGTTGACGAAATAAATACATTAGTCACTAACAGCCAATATGCCGGCCAAACAGAGCGCTTACAGGGGCTACTTAAAACCCGTTTAGCCCAGCTATATAGACAAACACCCTCATCTCAAATTGGTTACTTATATGCTCGCGTTTTACAAAAAGAGCACCTTTTTGACGAAGCTATTGATATTGCTAACAACGTTTTGATTAAAGAGCCAAAACATAGTAATAGCCATTTATTGCTAGCCAATATATTTATGACTCAAGGTAAGTTTGCACAAGCAAAAAAACACTGCGTAGCCTTAATTGGGCAAGTAAGTACTATTACTGCTAGCACCTGTGTACTCGATGTACAAAGCCAACATGAAAGCGTTTTAGACAGCTACCAAGCATTAGTAAAAATTATAAATAATAATCAAACTAGCCTAGCTACAAACCATGTTTTAAGTGAAATGAGCTACCGTTTAAATAACTACAAACAAGCTATGTCTCACTTACAAAGTGTAGATTTAGTTCAAGCCCCTGTGAGCCTTATTGTTTTATGGGCCGATATTCAAATTGCTCTAAATCAACCACAACAAGTATTAAATACATTAAGCGTACTGCTTCCTGATAAAAGTAATTTAGAGGATGCTATTTTGCTAAGACTTTCAATCGCAGAAAAAAAACTAAATAAACGCGATAAAAAATGGCAAAATACAATGGCGCAAAGAGTTACACTACGAGAGCTTCGTAAAGATTCTTTTCATGCAAGTGACTTAGCTAAATATTACCTTGATGTACAACCAAATCGCGAAAAAGCACTTTACTGGGCTCATATTAATTGGCAACAGGCTAAAATGAGCACCGATGAGCAATTACTTATTCAAGCAAAAGCGATGCAACGAGACACACTATGAAAACGCCTTATCTATTTATACTCACTTTAATGCTGTGTATTTTCTCAACTTACAGCTTTGCCCATCAACTAAGTACAAGTTATATAACCTTAAATAGCGAGAACAATAACGACACCAACAAAAACCAATACACGGGTACCTGGCAAATTAATATAGCCGACTTAGAGCACGCAGTGCCTCTGGATTTAGATAAAAACGGGCAAATTTCGTGGGCAGAAATAAAAGCAAAACGCAGCTCAATAAATAACTTCATTGAAGAAAATTTAAATATCACGCAAAACGCGCAAATATGCCCTTTAAAAAGTGAAGGAATCTATCAGCTAGATAATCATTTTAACCAACCTTATTTAGTCATTCCGCTGCTGTTTAGCTGTGATGACAATGAAGCAATCTCCCTTTCCTATTCTGCTTTTTTTAATACCGATGCCAATCATAAATCCATCGTAAATATAAACGGTGTATCTCGTGTATTTAATATCAACGAGGCACAACAAACGTTCAGCTTTGAGCAAACAAGTTATTTAAGTACGTTTAATCAATACGTGTATCAGGGTGTTTTACATATTTGGATTGGTATTGATCATATTTTATTTTTAATCGCCCTGTTACTTACCTGTGTTTTAAAACGCAGCGATAAAGCATGGCAAGGTATTAGCTCTAAAAAACAAATTATTAAACACACAGCATGGATAGTAACCGCGTTTACGCTTGCGCACTCTATTACGCTTACCGCAACAGCTATGAACTTTGTATCACCAAATAGCCGCTGGGTAGAGCTTGGAATTGCTATATCGGTTTTATTTGCAGCATTAAATAATGTGTGGCCGTTGGTACTTCGTTTAGGTTGGCTTACTTTTGCTTTTGGTTTACTGCATGGGATGGGATTTGCGAGCGTACTTGGCGAACTTGGCTTGTCGAGCGACTATCAACTGCTTAGTATATTGGCGTTTAATTTAGGCGTCGAAATCGGCCAACTTAGTATCTTGCTAGTAGCCTTACCAATACTCATTTATGTACGACACTACACTTGGTATAAAAAGTGGTTAATGCCAATGGGCTCCGTTGCTATCGCAATCATTGCACTTCAGTGGTCAATCGAGCGCTTTTAAATAGACTAAAATAAAAAAGCTAGCCAAAGTATTGGCTAGCTTACTTTTAGTTATTTATTTTGAGCGTTACTGCGCTTCATCAAATGGCATCAGTAATGTTTTCATCGCCGGGCGAAGCGCTATTAGTACCGTTTCTTCGGTTAACTCTGGGTAGAGTAACTTTCTAAGTAATAACCCTGCCATCATCGAAAAAATAACATTAATTCGACTTTCAAGTTCAAGCTCATCAATGTCTTTGAGCGCACTTCGCTCGCTAGTTAAAAGCTGTCTCATGCGCCCGCGTGCTTGAGTATCCATATCACGTAGCAATGAAGCTACTTTAACATTTCGACCTGCTTCAGCCATCATATCTAAATCAACTACACATGCCCCTGTGTCCATGTGCCTTTGCACACCAATGTTTAAGCCATCTAAAAGAGCTGCTAAAACATCACCTGGGTGATCTTCAAACTGTTGGAAGATAGAAAACATTTCTTCCATGTCTTTTTCAATAATGCTTTCTATAATGGCTTCTTTACTTTCAAAGTAATTATAAATATGGCCCGCACTCATCCCTGCCGTTTTAGATATTTCAGCCATGCCTGCACCGTGGTAACCTTTTCGGCGAAAACACTCTGCAGCAGCTGTTAGTATTTGTTCGCGCCTAGCCAGTGCTATCGCGGGATCTGTTTGCCTTTTTGCTTTAGGCTTCATGTTCAACTCCACTACCAAGTCATAAACTCAGTAAAGCAAGAGCTATAAATAGTCTCGCTATATAAATATGTAATGCGGCTTTAAAAGCCGCAAATATTATTTCTCTTCCTGAGCTGTTTCACTGGTTACGTTCCATCCACCACCAAGCGCTTTGTACAAGTTAATTTGGCTTGCAAGATACGCTTGCTGACCCGAAATTAACTGTTGCTGCGCGCCGTACCATGTACGCTGAGCATCAAGTACTTGCAAGTAGCTATCTGCGCCTTTTTCGTAACGCATTTTTGATAAATCAAATGTGATTTGTCGGCTACTTATAAGCATATCAAGGGCACTTAATTGCTCTTGGTAACCTTCTCTATCAGCAAGTGCATCGGCAACTTCGCGAAACGCATTTTGAATTTTTTGCTGATAAGTAGCCACTGCAATTTCTTGATCAGCTTTTGCTACATCAAGATTTGCTTGGTTACGTCCCATATTAAAAATAGGTAGGCTAATTGACGGCACAAAACTCCATGTACCCGAGCCTGAATCAAACAAGCCACTTAAATCACTTGAAGCAGACCCGGCATTGGCTGTTAAGCTAATACTTGGATAAAACGCCGCACGTGCAATACCAATATTGGCATTTGCAGCAAGCATTAAATGCTCAGCGGCTTTAATATCAGGGCGTTGCGATAGCAAATCAGACGGTAAACCAACCGGCACTTCTGGCATGCTGATCAAGTTAGTCAGGTCTTTACTAGGCAGTAAATCAGCTGAAACAGATTTACCCACTAATAAATCTAGGGCACTTTTATCACGCTTTAACAAACGTTTGTACGTTGCTATGTCTACTTTTGCTGTAGCAACTGTACTTCTAAGCTGCTCAAGGGTAATCGAAGACGTCGCACCTAAATCAAAGCTTTTTTGCGTAAGCGATAATGACTCTTGCTGAGAGGTGAGCGTTTCTTTTGCAAGCTCTAGCAGTTGTAAGTCCGTCGCGTAACTAAGCCACGCATTTGCCAACTCTGAAATTAAAGACACCTGCGTACTGTATTGGCTAAGCTCTGTAGAGTATAAATTTTGGAGTGCTTGCGCTGATTGATTGCGTACTTTGCCCCAAATATCTAACTCGTAAGACGTAATGCCCACTGTTGCACTGTATTGCGAGCTAATAGCTGCATCGCCAGTACCCGACAAATCAGCCGGTAAACGCTGGCGCGTACCAGAAGCATTTAAATCAAGCGACGGATACAAAGCAGAATCTTCGATTTGATACAAACCACGAACACGCTGCACATTAAGCACTGCAATTTGCATGTCTTTATTATGCTCAAGGCTTTGCGTAATTAAGGTTTGTAGTTTTTCATCATTAAAAAACTGCTGCCAATTTAATTGCTGCGCAGCGCTTTGCTCAGTACCTGATGCATAAGCATCAGATACTGGTAGAGCAAGGTCTTTTTGCTCTGGCGCTAATTGACAACCACTTAGCACCAATAAAGCAATTGCACTTAGGCTGAATGTTTTAATGCTCATTCTGCGCTCTCCTTTGTTGTCTCGTTAGTTTTACCAGGGAATACACGGCGAACTAACACAAAGAACAACGGTACAAATACAACAACTAATATTGATGATGCGAGTGTGCCGCCAATAATCGAAATACCTAACGCATTTTGCGCACCAGAACCCGCACTTGAGGCTATTGCAAGTGGTAAAACACCACAAATAAAGGCCATCGAAGTCATAAGTATTGGACGTAATCGTAAGCGTACAGCTGCAATAGCCGCATCAACTAAGCCAAGCCCATCATCCATTTTATGAATCGCAAACTCTACAATCAGTATCGCATTTTTAGATGCCAAACCAATGGTGGTCAACAAGCCTACCTGCAAGTAAATATCGTTAGATAAGCCACCGCCTAGCGCTGCCATAATTGCACCAAATATACCCAGTGGCACAATCATCATTACCGCAAACGGTACCGACCAACTTTCATAAAGTGCAGCTAAACATAAAAATACAAACAACAGCGATAAGCCATATAGTAAAGGTGCTTGACCACTACTTGAGCGCTCTTGGAATGAAATACCGGTCCACTCAGACGAAATACCATTAGGCAGCTGTTTAACTAAACGCTCCATTTCATCCATTGCTTGGCCTGTACTGTAACCCGGCGCTGCACTACCTTGAATTTCCATTGCTGAAAAACCATTGTAACGCTCTAAACGTGGCGAACCATACGTCCAGTAGGCACTAGCAAACGCTGAAAACGGCACCATATCGCCATTATTATTGCGCACATACCACTTATTTAGATCCTCAGGCACCATGCGAGATTGTGCGTCACCTTGCATATACACTTTTTTAACTCGACCACGGTCAATAAAGTCATTCACATAACTACTACCCCATGCTGTCGAAAGTGTACTGTTAATATCGTTTTGCGACACGCCAAGCGCTTCGGCTTTTGCCAAATCTGTATCAAGTTGTAGTTCTGGCATATCTTCTTGTCCATTTGGACGTACGCCCGCTAAAATTGGACTTTGGCTTGCTAAACCTAATAACTGATTTCGCGCAGCTAAAAGTGCATCATGCCCTAGGCCTACACGGTCTTGTAAAAAGATATTAAAACCATTAGCAGTACCCAGTTCAACAATTGCAGGTGGCGGGAATGCAAACACAAACGCTTCTTTTATCGTTGAAAAGTAGCCCATTGCTTTACCTGCAACACCTTGAACAGATAACTCGTCACGCTGGCGCTCATCCCAATGTTTAAGGTTAACAAAGGCAATGGCTGAGTTTTGGCCAGAACCTGCAAAACTAAAACCAGTAACGGTAAAAATACCGTTTACGGCTTCAGATTGATCGTTTAAAAAGTGATTTTCTACCTTTTTAACAACCTCAAGCGTTTGTTGTGTTGTAGAGCCCGCTGGCAGTGAAACTTGGTTAAACAAAATACCTTGGTCTTCGTCAGGTAAAAATGCCGTTGGCAAGCTTGAGAATACATAAACCATACCGCCCACAATCACGCCATAAATAAGTAAGTAGCGTTTAGAGTGTGTAAGCATACGGCCTACAAAGCTTTGTGCACCTGAATTTGTTTTATCAAAACCACGGTTAAAGCCTGTAAAAAATCGGCCAAATAACGTCTCATTGTTATGTACATGGCTTGGTTTTAAAAGCGTTGCACACAATGCAGGCGTTAAAATAAGAGCAACTAAAACAGATAACCCCATCGCCGATACCAGTGTTATAGAAAACTGACGATAAATAATACCGGTAGAGCCACTAAAGAATGCCATTGGGATAAATACCGCAGAAAGCACCATGGCAATACCTACCAGTGCGCCTTTAATTTCATCCATAGATTTACGCGTAGCTTCAAGTGCCGAGAGTTTTTCCTCGGTCATTAAGCGCTCAACGTTTTCTACAACAACGATTGCGTCATCTACCAATAAGCCTATGGCAAGTACCATCGCAAACATCGTTAGCGTATTTATTGAATAACCAAAGGTGTACAAAATACCAAACGTACCTAGTAAAACCACTGGCACTGCTATTGTTGGTATAAGTGTTGCCCTAAAGTTTTGTAGGAACAAATACATAACTACAAAAACAAGTACAACAGCTTCAATTAAGGTGTGAATAACTTTTTCGATAGATAACGATACAAACGGCGTTGTGTCGTAAGGTATAACAGCATCTAACCCTTCAGGGAAAAACGGTTTTAGCTCTTCAATTGCTTTTTTAACTCCAGCGGCAGTATCAAGTGCGTTAGCACCACTGGCTAATTTGATACCTAACCCTGATGCAGGTTGCCCATCGTAACGAGCAACAACGCGGTAGCTTTCACCGCCAAGCTCTACTCTAGCAACGTCCTCTAGACGTACAAAAGAGCCATCTGGATTGGTTTTAACCAATATTTGTTCAAATTGCTCTGGCGTTTGTAATCGACTTTGAGCCGTTACTGTTGCATTAAGTTGCTGACCATCAACGGCAGGCATACCGCCAAGTTGACCGGCAGATACTTGCGCATTTTGCGCACTAATTGATGCACTAATATCAGCAGGTGTCAGCTTATAATTTTGTAACTTTGAAGGGTCTAACCAAATACGCATCGCGTACTGAGAACCAAACAGCTGCACTTCACCTACGCCTTCAACACGCGAGACAATATCTTGCACGTTTGATGAAACATAATCGCCAATATCAATATTGGTCATGCTGCCATCTTTAGACACAAAAGCATAAACCATTAAAAAGTTACGCGCTGACTTTGCAACTACAACACCTTGCCTTTGAACTGCTTCTGGTAATAGTGGAGTCGCTGTCGCTAGTTTATTTTGCACTTGAACTTGTGCAATATCAGGGTCTGTTTCAGCGCTAAACGAAAGTGTAAGCGTAGCAGAACCACTCGACTCAGACGTAGATGACATATAAAGCAAGCCATCAAGGCCTTTCATTTTTTGCTCAATAACTTGCGTTACCGTATCTTCAAGTGTACGTGCAGATGCACCAGGGTACGTTGCTGTAATACTTACTGCAGGCGGTGCAATTGAAGGATACTGCGAAATAGGTAAACTCCTAATCGCCAAAATACCTGCAAGCATCACTACAATAGCGAGTACCCAAGCAAATATCGGTCTATCGATAAAAAATCGTGACATTAAAACTCTCCGTTATTGCGCTTGATCGGCTTTAGCAGACGATTGAATTTCAGATGGATTCACTGGTGCACCAGGGCGGATTTTTTGTAAACCTTCAACTATTAACTTATCGCCATCCATTAAGCCATCAGTAACAAGCCAATCAGAACCAATAGTTCTATCTACTTTTAATACGCGGCTTTCTACTGTGTTGTCTTTGCTGACAACCATTGCTGTTGGTTCGCCTTTTGAATTACGGCTAACACCACGTTGCGGAGCTAAAATAGCACCCGCCTTAACACCTTCCACAATAGAAGCTCGGGCATACATGCCTGGCAGTAATAATTTTTCTGGGTTTGAAAATTTAGCACGTAGTATTACTGAGCCAGTACTTGGATCAACTGTCACTTCAGAAAACTGCAATGTGCCTTTATGAGGATAAACAGAGCCATCTTCCATAATAAGTTCAACGTCAGTTTGGCTAGTCGAATCAACACTTAGAGCACCTGATGATATTGCTTTTTTAAGTTTGGTAAGCTCATTACTTGATTGTGTTAAATCGATATAAATTGGATCTAACTGAGTCACTGTAGCAAGTGCAGTACTTTGGTTAGCACTAACTAGTGCACCTACAGTTACGCTTGATTTACTAATTTGACCACTAATTGGTGACGACACATGGCTGTAATCAAGGTTAATTTGCGCCGATTTTAACTGCGCTTTAGCCGTTAATAATTCTGCTTTTGCTTGTTTGTATGCAGCATCTGCTTCATCAAAGTCTTGCTGACTTACCGCTTTTATTTTTAAAAGCTCGCTAAAACGAGATGCTTTAGCTTTACTACTTGAAATACTCGCCTGAGCACGTGCAACACTTGCTTCACTTGCTGCTAAGTCTGCTTCAAATGTCGCAGGGTCTATTTGATACAGAGCCTGGCCTTGTTTAACCTCTTTACCTTCAACAAATAAACGAGATTGCACAATACCACTTACTTGTGGGCGAATTTCAGCAATTTGAAATGCACTGATACGACCAGGAAGTTCTTTTTTGAGAGTAAGCGCTTGGCTTTTTAATGTAAGTACACCCACTGGTACAGCTTTAGGAGCTGAAGCTTGTGACTGCTCAGCAGCCTGATCGCAACCAGTTAAAGCAACAGAACCGACGAGGGCTGACAATACAAATAAAGCGATGCGGGAACGCTGCATGTTAAATACCTTTTAGTTTAGAGTGAACGATCATTCTAAATTAAAACGCGCTGATAATGAATCTTAATTAGAAGAAATTTACACAAACTTACACTCCTCAGTACAATATACGTCTTAGGTTGCATTTAATGTTAATTAGATGAAAATAGAATCAAGACTGTATGAAAATAAAACAACTTAACATATTGAAATAATATCCCATTTTAGAAATGAAGTTTTTAACAGACACAAAAAAGCCAAGCAAATACAGCTTGGCTATTTGTATAAAAACTAAAGCACACACCTTATTTTAAAGGATATTAGCACTCTGCGGGTTAATAACCCTTGAAACTAACAACTGCTCTACCCTAATCCCTTCTACGTCAACTACTTCAAACTTAAAGCCCGAAAAAGTAAAATGTTCCGCACGTTTAGGTATACGCTTCATGTTATAAATTAAAAATCCAGCTACCGTCTCGTAAAGCATCTGGTCAGGAAATTCTTCTATATCAAGTACTTTTGCTAAATCGGTAATTGGGGTTAAGCCATCTACAAGCCATGAATTTTTATCGCGTTCTATGATTAATTCGTCGCCTTGATGAGTGATTAAATCACCCATAAACCCTTTCATTAAATCTTTAACGGTAACAATACCCACCGAAAGCGCATATTCGTTTACGACAACAGCAAATGGTTTTGCTGCACTTTTAAACGCATTTAAAGCTTCAGATAAGCTTAATGTTTCGGGTAAGTAAAAAACATCTTTATCAATGAGATCATCGTTTATATTGGCGGCTTCGCCCTTTAGTACTTGTCGTAAAATATCTTTAGATTCAACAGAGCCATGCAACTTATCTAAATTTCCTGACACCACTAAAAAGTGGTTATGAGGATGGTCAATAATTTTAGTCGCAATATCATGGCTAGATTCGTTTAAATCAAAATATACAATTTGGTCGCGTGGCGTCATTACGCTTGATAAAAATCGCGCTTCGAGGTCAAACACATTGCCAATGAGTTCATATTCTTGCTTTTGCAAACTACCGTATGCAGCACCTGCTTCCATCATGGCAACAATGTCCTCTGTTGTCACATTGTCTTCTCGCTCAGCGGGTACTTTAAATAAGCGCAACACAAAGTTAGTGACACCATTAAAAAACATCACCAGCGGGGTTAATGCAAAGGTAACCCAGCGCATTATTGTAACCACTCTAACAGCGACCGCTTCTGGCATGATCATCGCTAAACGCTTTGGCATTAAATCGGCGAATAATATAAACAAGGATGTAATAGTAAAAAACGAGAATAAAAAGCTAATTTTTTCTAAATGCGCACCTTGATAAAACAATACCAACACACTTTCAACATAAGGCGATAAGGCCTGCTCGCCCACAATACCACCCAATATCGCTATCGCGTTGAGTGCTATTTGGATCATGGCAAAAAAAGCCCCTGGATTTTCTTGTAGCTTTAGTACCGCTGCTGCCTTTATATTCCCTTCATCTGCCATTACTCGCAGTTTTATTTTACGCGACGCTGCAATTGCTATTTCTGACATAGCAAACAACGCACTGATCAAGATCAATAAGCTAATCCCGATTAAATCACCCATTTAACGCTCCAAAAAGTTAGTGCTTTTTTAAACAAAAAGCAGCTGGATTATAATCGGTTTTTAAAATGCGGCAATTTATATTTATAAAATATATTAAAGTAATTTAATTTCATGAGGTTACATTGATTAAACTGTTTTTTAAACTGTTTAATTGCCTTTAAAGGCGACTTTTAATTGAACAACTAAGGCCGGATCCATATTTATATTACAAGCAAAAAATAATGGAGATTGAGCTGTATTTAGATTTAGTAATGGCTCGAGTAGCTCAAGCCTTGGCTCAGTTTTTATTCGATAGCTAAATTGCTTTTTGCTAAGAACAACAAAATCAAGAATATCGTGACGAGTGCTTATAAGTTTATCTATTTTATCTAGGCTATCGATGAGTAATAAATGCTTGTTCTCACTAAAGCCCCTCTCAAGCAAATAGTGATGACTAAAGTTATCACGCAGTACTGCTATTTTATATTTTTTAGCATCATTGAGAGTATTTAACTTTATACCTCTGGACTTTAGACCATAAATAGCAGAATCAAAGCTTTCCAGTTCACCTACCCAGTTAAACTTACTTTCTCTATTAGGTAATCGAACAATTGAAAATATACAGGTGTTTTTATCGCGTAGCGCTGCATTGTAAGATATGGCCCAACTATGCGCCAACATAGTGTATTTTATACCAGTGCCTTCTAGCGCTTTATGAACTTTATCGACAGAACGGCCAACGAGTTTATTATCTTCATTGAGATACTGAAAGTCCGGAAATACTTCCGTTACTATTGTGATTTCAGTTGCATCAACTTTAATACAGCTAATGAACAATAAAAAGATCAATAATTTCATTTAGCAAGGCCTCAACTAACTCATTATAAGTATTTAATAAATATAGCTGAGGCTTTATGAACTGCTAGTTTTTAGTCATGTAATGCACACTTATACGCTGATAGTGCTAGTATTTATAGCTCCTACAGTTTACTTGTTCATCGCACTAATTAAAAAGGCTGAAATTTTAGCGCCTTCTCTAAGTGTCGTTTCAGAGCTTGATTGGCCAACTAAAGAGCTGTCGGTAAATGGCGCTATTTCCATCATATCCGCACCCGTAATCGGGAACTCATCCGCAATGGCTGATAAAATATCAAGCGCATGCTGTGGTGTTAAACCATTATGTTCTGGCGTACCTGTGGCAGATGCAAACTCTGCATCAAGCGCATCAATATCAAAGCTTACGTATACTTCATCAACGTTATCAGCTTTTAATTGTGCAATAGCGTCGGCAGCAACCGCTGCTGCGCCGCGCTCAATGATTTCATGTGCCCAATGTTGCTTAACGCCAAAGGTACTTTCCCAGTGCGCTTTAGGCTTGCCACTTGAGCGTATACCAAATTGTATTAAATGATGTGGTGCCGGTAAAAACTCTAAAATATGTGTACACCAAGAGCCAAAACATAAATCTATGCCTAGGCGCTCAACAAGTAAATCTGTATGCGCGTCAAAGTGAATAATAGCGGTACGCTTACCTTGCTCACGTTTTGCTTTTAAGTACGCTTTGGTAAGTGGGTAACTAATTGAGTGATCGCCACCAATACCAAATATCCCTTTATCTTTAAATGTCGCGTAAAAGCTGTCGCATACATCCTCTGTGATTGATAATGGACTTACGTAATAGTCGTTATCTTCATTACCGTATAGGGCTTTTTGGCAATTAGAAATGGTTGCATCATTTAGGTATTTATCATGAAGTAAATGTGGGATTACACGTACATCGCCTAAATCAAACGAGTGACACTGCGGTTGCTGATCAATTAAAGCTGAGCGCACAAACAGTGGCCCCCAGTTTGCACCGCGTAAAATACCACCGCCACAGTCTGAGCTAATACCTAACATAACGGCTTTATGTGGAGAATTTGGTAATTCATTTAAAGACTCGCGCCACAAATTATCAACGTTTTCAGTTTGTCCATAAAGTTTATTACGCAGTGCGGCTTTGCGCTCCTTTGCAGTATTTACTGTGTATACGCCATCACCCGGTGCGCACAAACAGTGCTCAACTTTGTTTTTAAATGCTTCAAATTGTGTGCTCATAATAAACTCCTTCGATTTTTATTCTGTACGTAGCTAATTACTTTTGATTAGTTATGCAAAATCACCAAAAGTGCCTAAACTTCAAATAAATTCCACTTTGCTAAATAAGTCTGTGCCTAATATGAATAAACACGTTATCTTTTACGTGCTTAATACAAATTTAAGCCATTGAATTAATTTAATATTAATGAACATTTACCATAAACTATTTAATTGTAGTTACGCGCTTGGTTGATACTTATTATGTCTGCTTGAACATGTCAACAGCACAACAAGGCTACTTATATAAGCACTTGATTGAATATTCATAGTTGATGAATAAATCAAATTAGTTCTTAAAATTATTAAGACTTAATTGGAGGAGTTAATATAAAACGGACAATCGTCCTGTACTTGATAAACGTTTCTAGCAATGATGCTAGATTGACACAATTTATTATAAAAAGGCTTAGCTATGGAAAAGGTATTTCACTTAGGACTATGTATTGACGATCTTAAAGGTGCAAAACTTGCGATTGTACCGGGCGATCCAGATCGTGCTGCACGCATTTCACAATTCCTAGACAACCCAACCTGCCTTGCTCAAACTCGTGAGTTTCATGTTTACTTAGGTCAACTAAACGGCCATTCGGTGGTTGTTTGTTCTACGGGTATTGGTGGTCCATCTACGTCGATTGCAGTAGAAGAATTAGCACAACTTGGCGTGCGTAAATTTTTACGTATTGGTACAACAGGTGCGATTCAGCCACATATCAACGAAGGCGAAATTTTAATTAGCCAAGCGTCTGTACGTTTAGACGGTGCAAGCCAGCATTTTGCTCCTCTTAGCTACCCTGCTGTGTCTGACTTTTATGCAACACAAGCTATGGTACAAGCATGTAAAAACTTAAATATCGATTTTCATATTGGTATTACTGCATCAAGCGATACATTTTATCCAGGACAAGAGCGTTACGATACGCATTCTGGTTACGTTCCTAAATCACTACAAGGTAGCTGCGAAGAGTGGCAAAAACTTGGCGTAATGAACTACGAAATGGAATCAGCAACATTATTCACTATGTGTGCAGCCCTTGGTTTACAAGCAGCATGTGTAGCAGGCGTACTTGTTAATCGTACTCGCCAAGAAATACCAAATGTTGACCATGGTGAAATTGAGCGTAAATCTGTAGCGGTAGTATTAGAAGCGGCAAAAGTATTACTTGATTAATACAGGTTATAGCACTTAGTTAGTGAGTTATTTAATTCGATAGAATGACTCGCTTTAATAAAGCACAGCTCCGGCTGTGCTTTATTGTATGCAAGCCACTATTTAAGTGATGCGCTAATTACTTTAAGTGCTGGTAAATGCGCAAAACTGGCAAGTACAGCTTTTGCTACTTGCGACTGGTTTTCACGACCCGCTGTTTCGAGCAATGTTACTCCCTTCACCGTACTTTCATTAAAGCTAAGCCCAGCTAAAAAAAACTGACTTAGTGCACTTTGTAGTGGCGATAAACTTGGGCTGTATGCTGCGTTTTCTGCGTAACTTCCGTAAAAATCACCATCACTAAATGTACTTATTTTTACGGCGCTAAAGTTTTGGCTGTAAGGCACATACGCATGAAGTGCAAAACGTGCAAGGGTTTCATCAAGGCCATCAAAGCTAAACTTACCTTGCTGTGGTTTTGGGTTAAATAAGCTAAATTCGTTACCTAAATCGGTAGGTCCAAATGAATGCGGCAGTAATTCAGCAAGTTTAAATTGCTGATCAGGAAGTAAAATATCAAACTCTTTCGCATCAGCTAGTTCGTTCATAAACTGGCGGCAATACCCACACGGTGCATCGCTAATCGCTATTTTAACTATTTTTTTAGCACCGTTTAACCATGCGTTATTTATAGCCGATTGCTCTGCATGAACCACTAAACTCAATGCTTGATGATTAAATTCTACATTTGCACCAAAGTAAAAGTTTACCTCATCGTTTTCATCAAGTGCTTTAACAATTGCGCCTACATGAAAATCTGATATCGGCGCAACAGCATACTCAGAAGCCAAAGGTACTAAACCTTGTAATAATACATCATCAGACACATTGAGTTGTGCGCATAACTGCTTAATATTATTATAATTTAATATGCCACGTTGTGATTTTAATTGACTACGTAATGACGCTGTTTGCGCTACGTTTAATGTGATGTGCGAATTTGTAAGTGCTGTATCTTGCTGTACAGTAAAAGTTGCTGAAGCCATAACATTTTTTAATTATTCAATGGCTAAGTAGTTTAAAAGGTTAAGATGCGAAATACCAGCCTATTAAACGCAAAAAAAGGGAGCACATCGCGTGCTCCCTTTAATTTTAACTAGTATGCCCAACAAAATAATTAATTGGTGTACCTAACAAAATAACATGTTAACCGGTATTACGCATACCTGCTGCAATACCTGTCATCGTGATCATTAATGCATTATCAATGTCACCTTCGTTGCGTTTTTCCTCTGAGCGAGCACGGCGTAAAAGCTCAACCTGTAATAAGTTAAGTGGATCGGTATACGGGTTACGTAAACTAATCGATTCCTTAATCCAAGGTTGTTCGGCTAGTAGGCTTTTTTGCGGGCTAAGTGATTGCACCAAGCTAATGGCTTCTTGAAGCTCTTTACGAAGTGTTACACCCAGTGGTTTGTACATATCTTCCACCAGCGCATTATCATAATGCTCACTCAACCAACAATCGGCTTTACTAAATACCATTTCTAGCATTTCTAGGCGCGATCTAAAGAACGGCCACTGTAAGCTCATTTCGTTTAGGGTTTCTGCGCCGTACTTATTAAGCGCAGCTTTTAAGCCTGTTAACGCACCTAGCCATGCAGGAAGCATTAAACGGTTTTGGCTCCACGCAAAAATCCATGGAATAGCACGCAGGCTTTCAACGCCACCATTAGGATTACGTTTTGCAGGACGCGAGCCAAGCGGTAACTTAGACAGTTCAAGCTCAGGTGTTGCCATTCTAAAGTAAGGTACAAAGTTTTCATCATGGCGAACTACATTACGGTAATGCTCACATGACTCCTCACTTATTAGCTTCATTACTTCGCGCCACTGCGGTTTTGGCTCTGGTGGCGGTAATAAGTTACTTTGCAGAACTGCGCCAGCGTAAATATTTAAGCTTTGCAGTGCTACATCGGGTAAACCAAATTTAAAGCGAATCATCTCGCCTTGCTCGGTTACACGCAAGCCACCTTTTAATGAGCCAGGCGGTTGTGAATGCAGCGCTTGTGCAGCGGGTGCACCACCACGTCCTACTGTACCACCACGTCCGTGGAATAAAACAAGCTCAATACCACGTGCATCAGCAAGCTGTACTAGCTTATCCATTGCTTCGTATTGCGCCCAACCTGCTGCCATCATGCCAGCATCTTTAGCTGAATCAGAGTAACCAATCATTACGTTTTGGGTGTTTTTAATGTGCCCGCGATACCAAACATTATCAAGCAATGTGGTAATTACATCACTGCCTGCGTTTAAATCGTCGAGTGTTTCAAACAACGGTGCTACTGGTAAATCAAAGCTACAGCCGCTTTCTTTTAGCAATAGTTGTACTGCTAAAATGTCTGACGCTGTTCGTGCCATCGAAATAATATACAAACCAAATGTTGCTTCGTCTTGCTTGGCAATTACATCAAAGGTATCAAGTACCTCTTGTACATCTGGGCTTGGTTGCCAATGTTTTGGAATAAGCGGTCTGCGCGAGTTAAGCTCTGCAAGTAAAAATGCTTGTTTGTCTTGCTCTTGCCATTGGTTGTAGTCGCCTAAACCTAAATAACGAGTCAGTTCTGAAAACACATCGCCGTGGCGAGACGAATCTTGGCGCACATCAAGTTTAGCTAAACGCAAACCAAAGCTATTTATACGGTGCAGTAAATCAAGTAATAAACCATCCGCAACTACTTTCATATTACACTTTAATAACGAGCGATAGCACACTTCAACTGGGTGCTTAAGCTGATTAATATTAGTAATTAAATCTTGTGAATCGCTGCGCTTATTTTTAATTTTAGCACCTAAGTGCGCCACTGTTTCCGCAACCTGATTTTTAAGCTTTTTGATTACCGCTCTATATGGTTCAAACTCTTGCCCTGCCAACTCAACAAGCTCATCACTGGCATCTGACATAGAGAGTTCAGCGCACAACGTTTTTAAGTCTTGAATGTATAAGTTAAGTGCCATCCAACGACCATGATCAAGCACTTCTTTTGTTACCTGCGATGTTACAAATGGATTACCATCACGGTCTCCGCCCATCCACGATGTAAACTCAATTGGGCTGTAATCTATTGGCAACTCTAAGCTCAACTGGTCTTTAACATTGGCTGAAAATTCACGTAAAAAGCGCGGAACCGCATGCCAAAGGCTATTTTCTATTACTGCATAGCCCCATTTGGCTTCATCAACTGGCGTTGGGCGAGAGCGACGAATATCGTCGGTATGCCAAGCTTGGCTAATCAGCTGTTCAATACGATTTAAAATATTGTCCCGCTCTTGCACTAAGTTATCTTTTCGCTCTAATGACGCTAAGCAATCACTTAGTTCAACGTGTTTGTTAATAATAGTACGGCGCGTAACCTCGGTTGGGTGAGCGGTCAATACTAAGTTTATGTGGAGTTTTGAGAGTGTTTCGGCCAAATGATTACTGTCTAACTGGCCTTGTTCTGCTTTTGTAGCTAACGTTTTTAATGTTTGAGTGAGAGGGTTTTGTTGACCAAGGCCAACGTCATTAAAACGCGAAACGGTATGAAATTGCTCTGCTACATTAGCAAGGTTTAAAAAATGATTAAATGAACGGGCAACCGGTAAAAGCTCTTCATCACTAAGCGCATGTAAAACATCTATTAGCGCTTGTCTGTCGTCTTCGTTACCACTGCGAGATGATTTTGATAAAGCACGAATTTCTTCCACTTTATCTAAAATCGCTTGACCTTGGGCATCTTTGATTGTTTGTCCTAGTAGTTGCCCTAGTAAATTTACATTACCTCGCAAGGCGGCGTATTGTTCACTCATTTATCAGTCTCCATTTTTTCGTAGGACACTATTAATATCATCATGAAGAGATATTTAATAGATCCATTTGCAATGTCTTGTCGTAAAAAAGTATATATAAAATAATCACAAAGCATTCACATGATCATTTTTTACGATGGTAACTGCCCTCTTTGTAGCACCGAAATGCAGCAACTAAAACACGCTGATAACAAAAACTTAATTACGCTTGAAGATCTTAACGCGGGCGACTTCAGTGAGCGCTACCCGTATATTGATAAAGACAAAGCAATGAACTACCTTCAAGCTCAAAAGCAATCAGGTGAAATGATTTATGGGCTTGATGTAACTTACGAAGCATGGAAAATAGTGGGTAAACACAGCTGGTTGAAAATTTTTCGCTTGCCAATAATTCGCTTTTTCGCTGACTGCGGATACCTATTATTTGCTAAGTATCGGCACCCCATCAGTCGCTTTTTAATGCCAAATACTCAGTGCAGTAACGGCCAATGTGGACTAAAAGCAAAAGGTGATAAATGAAAACTATTGTTTTATTCGGCGCAAGCAGCGCCATAGCAAATGCATATATAGAACATCTACAAATAAACACGCCTACTCATCAGATCGTTTGTATTAGTTCAAAAAGTATTGAATCTGGCTCAAGTGTTGTCCACCTGCATACTGACTACACAAAACAAAGTTTAGCGCGCGTTACTAATTACCTAAAAGAGCAAAATGCCGATATACAACAAGTTATTATATTCAATGGTACACTGCACAACGAAACCCATATGCCTGAAAAAAAGCTGGAGGATTTAGACGCTGAGTATTTTAGCCAACTTCTAAATTCAAACACCCTAACTCCCCTACTTTGCTTACAGAGCGTATTGCCGCTGTTAACCCACAAAACGCAGTGTACTATTACAGCACTCAGTGCGCGTGTGGGCAGCATTAACGACAATAAATTAGGCGGTTGGTATACTTATCGCGCATCTAAAGCGGCGCTTAACATGCTATTTAAAACTGCCGCTATAGAGCTTGCTCGTCGTGCTAAAAATACTAAACTCATTTTGTTTCACCCTGGCACTACCGACACAGCACTTTCAAAGCCCTTTCAAAAAAATGTACCTGAAGGTAAATTATTTACACCTGAATTTGTAGCTGGTCAACTTTTTAAATTAACAAACAATAACCCTGATTTAAAACTAAACGGTGAACCTGCTTACTTAGATTGGCAAGGCTCAACCATACCGTGGTAAGGATTTTTAATGCATTTTACTAAAGCGCGTATAGACGCACTTGAAAAACATACCCGTACACACTTAATCAACTCGCTTTCGGGTTTTAAAAGCGCTAATTTAATTGGCACGCAAGATTTACTCGGCAATACCAACTTATCGATTGTAAGCTCTGTTATTCATCTTGGGGCTAACCCACCGTTAGTCGCAATGATAATACGCCCTCATAGTGTGCCGCGTCATACGTTTGAAAATATTTTACAAACGGGCACCTACACAATTAACCAAGTTAATAAGTCGATTTACAAGCAAGCTCATCAAACCTCAGCTCGATACGATAAAGACGAGTCTGAGTTTGATGCTACAGGCTTAACACCTGAATACTTAAACGACTTTGCAGCGCCTTTTGTAAAAGAAAGCCGCTTAAAGTACTCGGTTAAATTTGTAGAAAACCAGCATTTAGCCATTAATGGGACTGAGCTCGTTATTGGCGAAATTATGGATGTTTTTGTTGATAAAGCCGCGCTGCAAAGTGATGGTTTCCTAGATTTACAAGCAATAGAAACAGTCGCAGTAACCGGGCTTGATAGCTACCACACAAGCAATAAACTCACGCGTTTACCTTACGCTAAAAAATAATATGACCATTTAAGAGGCTATAAACTATTAGCCTCTTATCGCATAACATTGAATTTTACCTTGGTATTAATCACACTAGCTAAAAATCCAAGGAGAAAAATATGACTACCATCGGTATTGGTACACAATCAAGCGAGCAAGCGTTGGCAAGCCTAAGTAATATGACGCAAACGCTAACCCCTATTGCAGCTGACGAACATTTAGAGCGCATAGCCAAAGCGCAAGCTTATATGCTTGCAAACAACATAGATGCAATTTATTTAAACGCTGGCACCAACCTAACCTACTTTACAGGTATGAAATGGTACGCGAGCGAGCGCATGGTTGGCGCAATACTACCGGCCCTTGGTGAAGTACAATACATTGCGCCTTATTTCGAAATTGGTTCACTAAACGGGTTTAAAGTAATAGAGGGACCTATTCATGGGTGGCAAGAGCACGAAAATCCTTATGCACTTTTTGTCGAAGTACTAAAAAAGTTAAATATTAATGAAAACGCAACCATTGGCATTGATGAAAGCGCACAATTTTTTATATTCGACGGCATTAATAAAGCGCAAACGGGTTTAACACTCATAAACGCACAACCTGTAACGGCGCATTGCCGCATGCATAAATCAGTTAATGAGCTTAGCTTAATGCAGCGCGCGATGGATATGACCTTAGCCGTACATCAAGCCACAGCAAGCATGCTTTATGAGGGAATAACCACCACCGAAGTAGAAGCCTTTATTAAACAAGCCCACCAAAAGGTAGGCGCGCCAGGTAACTATTTTTGTATTGTTTTATTTGGTGTTGCAACGTCTTTTCCGCACGGTGTTAAAGACGCGCAAGTGCTTAAAAAAGGCGATATGGTATTAATTGATACCGGCTGTAAAGTACACGATTACCTATCTGATATTACCCGTACCTATGTATTTGGCGAACCAACAATGCGCCAACACATGTTTTGGGATCATGAAAAAGCAGCGCAAATGGCCGCGTTTAATGCCGCTAAAATCGGTGCTACGTGCGAAGAGGTAGACGCTGGCGCACGTACTTATTTAGCGGCGCAAGGGCTAGGTCCGCAGTACCAAACACCGGGTTGCCCGCATCGAACTGGTCACGGCATTGGGCTAGACATTCACGAATGGCCATACTTAGTTGGCGGTGATAAAACCCCACTTGCCCCTGGCATGTGCTTTAGTAACGAGCCAATGTTAGTTATACCCGATGAATTTGGCGTACGTTTAGAAGATCATTTTTACATGACCGACAACGGCCCTCATTGGTTTACACAACCAAGTTATAGTATTGACGACCCATTTGGGCTTAACGCTTAAAACTGAATTCCTTCAAGAGCAGCTGTTTAGTTGCTCTTTTTAGTTTGGTATTGATAAAGTGCAGTTCATCCCAATATCCCCTGTTATACCAAAGCAATCCTCAAAAGGATAAATATGAAAAACTTTAAAATTGATATCGTTTCAGACGTAATGTGCCCTTGGTGTGTAGTGGGTTATAAAAACCTAGAAACTGCACTAGAGCAACTCAAAGACGAAATGAGCGCAGATATTACGTGGCATCCTTTTGAACTAAATCCAGATATGCCAATTGAAGGTCAAGACTTAAACGAACACTTAATGCAAAAGTACAACCTAAGTGAAGAACAAGGCGACGAAAATCGTAAAAACATGTTCGAAGCCGGTCAGCGTGCTGGGTTTACCTTTAATTTTGATGGCAAACGCATCATGATCAACAGCTTTGATTTGCATCGTTTATTAATGTGGGCACGTGAAGAAGGTAAGCAAACCGAGTTAAAACTCGCCTTTTTTGAAGCGCACTTCACAGATTTAAAATACTTAAATCAAGAAGAAGCGTTGCTCGACGTTGTTGAAAAAGTGGGTCTTGATAAAGAAACTGCACGCGGTATTCTACATTCAGACAAATACGTACAAGACGTACGCCAAGAGCAAGACAACTTTAAACAGATGGGTATTACTTCAGTACCTACGTTTATCATAAACGATAAATATGCGCTTACTGGCGGACAACCAAGCGACTCATTCATTCAAGCACTAAAACAAATTAGTGAAGAAGAAGCCAAGAAAGACGCTTAATATACAAATAAAGTTTAAAATTAAGAAAGGCTGCACATTGCAGCCTTTCTTGTATATTCATCAGTTCAAAAAAAATACAAAGTTGTTATTTACCTTAGATCTCTTTTGGTGTCATTATAGAAACTACATTTAACAAATCGATAACAACACCTATAAAGGGATTTATAATGAAATATATAATTACAACATTAACTTCACTGTTTCTTTTAACCGCATGTTCAACAACACCTTTAGCTGATAACCCTGACTCTACGCTAATAATGCCCAGTCCTCCGGAGTATCCAATTAAAAGTGTCCGTGAAAAAATTGAAGGCAGTGTGACAATGTCTTTTGATGTAAATACATCTGGTAAGCCCATTAATATTAAAGTGATTAAAGCTGAGCCTGTGAAAATTTTTGATAAAGCAGCGATTCGCTCTCTTTCTAAATGGCGTTACGCACCTAAAGTAGTTAATGGTATTGCGGTAGTTGATGAGAATTTAGAAATGACTATAGATTTTAATTTAGCAAAATAATAACTAACTAAAACAGGCTGCACATTGCAGCCTTTTTCTATATAGCGAAGGTTACTTCTTTACTTAAAAGTAAACTAAGTACGATAAAGCACTTTAATAACATGCCAGCCGAATTTTGTTTTAACTAGATGCGGTTCTAAAATTGCACCTTTAAATGCAATTTTATCAAACTGAGGGACCATTTGGCCGCGTCCAAATTCACCTAAATCCCCGCCTTTTTTGCCCGATGGGCATGACGAATACTTTTTAGCTAAGGTTTGAAACTTTGCACCTTTACCTAATTGCTTAATAATATCTTCTGCAATTTCTTTGTGCTTAACCAAAATGTGAAGTGCATGTGCTGTATTTGCCATGAAAAAAGCCTTTTATACCGTTAGCTAAAATTAAACGCGGCGATTTTAACACAACCTCATAAACCTAGCATCTACTTATACTGCAGTGTATTAACGCCTAATTTATAAATAATGTTTGGCATCATCTGGGTTGGGTATTCTGCAGTACTGATATTTACCAAATAACGTATATCTATTTAAAGCAACCCTATCGTATAACCAATTATTAAACCTAGCTGGCAAAATACTAAATACGTTTGCTAGTTTGTATGGGTAACCTAGCTGCTTAACAACGTTAAAAAAAGCATGGCTTTGCGTATACGCTTTACCATTTTCTAGGTAAACCATTGAGGCATATTCAATTGTTGAAAAACCAAAGTGTGTTAACAGCAATTCCCCTTTTGGAGATTGCACGCTGCATAATTTAAAAATAGTATTTTTATCGTGAGCAATAATAAAATTACACCACGCGCTGCACAGCTTACATTGCGCATCAAATAATATAATTTTTTGATTTTGCATTAGTGTAGCTGCATCATCGCTCATAATACCTTCCTTAAATTAAGTACTAAACTACAGCTGCACCGGCTTTTTTTGTAATTTACGCTGTAACGTGCGCCTATGCATATTAAGTTGCCTTGCGGTAACCGACACATTGCCATTATTACTGTGTAATACTTGTTGAATATGCTCCCACTCTAAACGCTCTGGCGACATAACCGCATCATCAATAACACTCGATGCCGATGCCACAGGCTCGGTGTTAAGCGCTTTTAATAATGTTGCCATATCAACTGGCTTAGTAAGGTAATCGTTTGCGCCTAAACGCATTGCCTCTACTGCGGTTGCTATACTTGCAAAGCCAGTTAGTAAAACAATATGAGCTTGGGGGAGCAAACTACGCAGCGGCTTTATGAGTGCAAGTCCGTTATCGTCACCTAGTTTCATGTCTAATAAAACAAAGTCAGGTAATAGTTTACGCGCGGTAAGTAACGCATCACTTTGGTTATGCGCCACCTCACAGGTAAAGCTTTGTTTAGTTAAGCGCCTTGCCAGTGTGTTGGCTAAATTTATGTCGTCTTCAATAATAAGTAGCTTCATGAGGCTGTTTTCTCAGTGTTTACAATAGCGAGTTTAACTTTGGCGACAGCGCCGCCATCTGCATGGTTAAACAAGGTAAGTGAACCATTTAAACGCTCAAAAGTAACATTTGATAAAAGCACAGCAAGCCCCATTCCTTGATCGCTTGGCATAAGTTGCCCGCCCAGCTCTGCTAATTGCGATGATGAAAAGCCACGGCCAAAATCGCGAATTAACAAGTAAACGCATTCACTATGTAAGTTATCTTGCTGCCAACTCAGCTCTAATTGAGTTTGACCTTGTTTTTGATTAGCGAGCGCGGCGTTTTGCAATAAATTTAAAATAGCAGGCAATAACATCGCATCACTCAATAGCGTTGCCACAATAGGTGGCGTAATCCATTTAATTTGCTGATCAGGGTATTGTAGTAGAAGTGTGTCTGTAATTTGTGTTTGCAGTTGCTTTACGGTGGTATGCTCTTGCGAATTTTTAAGACGTAATTGCTCTGAGAGTTTTCTAAAGTCGTTAAGTTGTGTACTGCACTGAGTAAGCGGCGCTTGCATGTGCTTAACAATAGGATTGTTTGGTTGATCTTCTAATAACTCTTCGAACAGTAACTGTAAGTTTGCAATTGGGGTCGCTAGTTGATGGGTTATTTGTGCAGCGGCCCCATCAAGGGTAACAAGCTGTTCATTACGCAATTGTTTTTCACGCACGTTTGCAATAATTCGCTCTCGCTCTTTAAGTGCCCTGCTCATTGCGCCAATAACAAGTGCGATTACGCTGGCACTTAAAACAAAATTGACCCACATGCCAATAAAGTGACCACTCATATTCATTTGATGCATGCTGTGATCGGGCATCTTTATCAGTAAAAAACTGTATGCGGCAATAGCTAACACCGCAATATAAGCTAATCCTTTTTCTCGCAGCGTCACAGCGGCTATCATTATTGGGAGCAATAACAGTGATACAAATGCATTGGTTGCACCACCGCTTAGCGAGAGTAAAACCGTTAAAAATAATACATCAGCGGTTAACTGCATCAACATACCCAAAGGTTTAGCGCGGCTTACATTACGATAGGCAAACAGGCTAATAAGCTGAAACACAGCCTCAACGGCAATAACAATCAGTAAAGGCAGTAATGCAATTTGATGTTCTAGTAAAAAATAAACGCTAAGCACCGCGATTAATTGCACCGCAATAGCGCCGCTTCGCAGCATTAATAGTCGACTAATGGTGGGGTCGGTTTGCATTAACAAGAGGTTATTGCCCAATCAAATGTTTAATAAGGTTATTTTAACGGTTATATGGTTTTTAATCATCATCCATCGAAATTGAAAACGGAGCACAAGGCGTTCCTTGATGAAACACCATTTTCCATTGCCCACTAGTTTGGCGCCAAAGCGACATACGCAATGAATAATTAAATTCACTGCGAGCAGAGCGCCTATAAGCAGCTTGATAACTAAGTTGCACTACGTCATCACTTAGCATTCGGCCCTTAAAATGCTGATTATAAAACTGTGGCACAACCTCGGTAGGTAAGCGGGTAAGTACTTGGTATTTATTAAATGTAGTGCCATTGGCAGCAATTTCGATAAATTCATCATCGAGTAAAGCATCTAATGCGCGCTCAGATTGGCGAACTTCTGGGTCTAGTAACTGGCGCTCAGCGTCAATCAAATGATTAAACAACGACACTTTTATTTTGCTGCTCATAACCTTCCCTATTGTTTATAAACTTGCCCGGCTTTCATAACAAATTGCACGTTTTTAAGTACGTCGATATTTTTAAGCGGTGAGCCATTCACACTGATAATATCTGCTTGTTTACCAACACTCAAGTCGCCAATGAGTGCGCTTTGCCCCAGCAGTTTAGCTGCATGTATAGTTGCTGATTTAATAGCTTGGGCTTCGCTCATACCATTGTTTACCATTAAACTAAATTCGTTAGCATTGAGCCCATGACGCGACACCCCAGAGTCTGTTCCAAATGCTATATTAACCTTATTTTTCAGTGCAAGTTGAAACGAAGCTTGCATTTTTGGAGTCACTTCACGCACTTTGTCGGCTATTGCCGGTGGCATATTTGGATTTGTAAGCACCTCTTCACTTACCGTTGCACCCGCTAAAAGCGTCGGTACTAAATAAGCTCCCGTTTTTTTAAATAACTTTATTGCCTCTTTATCTAGATAAGAGCCATGCTCAATAGAATCTACACCGGCTTTTATGGCCGCTTTTATACCTTGTGTACCGTGTGCATGCGCTGTAACTTTACGCCCCAAGTGATGAGCAGTATCAACAATTGCAATCAGCTCTGCATCTGTAAGTTGTTGGTTAACACCAGCAGCGGTATTACTTAGTACTCCACCCGTGGCAGTAATTTTAATTACATCAGCGCCACTTTTAATTACCTCGCGTACCGCACGGCTACAATCATCCGCGCCATTACATATACCAATCCCGCCTGTAACCGCATCTGTAATATCTTTTCGATAACCGTGCATATCTGCGTGTCCACCGGTAGGCGATATTGTATTACCCGCTGCAAAAATGCGAGGGCCGTTAATATCATTTCGCTCAATAGCACGTTTTAGCGGAAATATAACTTTGTGATCGCTACCTAAATCTCGCACTGATGTAAAACCCGCATCGAGCGTACGTTGTAAATATTTAATTGAGCGCAAAGCATAATCGGCATCATATTCTGTTGCCCAGCGGTGAGGGTTTGCTTTAGCATCTCGCTCAAACGTAACGTGAACATGCATATCAATAAGACCAGGCATTACAAATTGATTTTTAAGATTTATAATATCGGCATCAGGTAGGTTAAGTTCTACTTTTGTGAGGTAGCCGTTTTTAATGGCTGTTATTGTATTATCTGTTATGACTAACGTTTGCTCTGTTTTTACTTTTTGATCCTCGGATGCAAGTAAACTGCCCGCATAAATAATTTTATGCTGTTGAGCAAAAGCCCCATTTGCTATTAATGCCAGCGTTATTGCAGTGAATGTTGTTATTAGTGTTGTTTTCATACTTGCTCCTTTTTTATACTAGCATTACCTTAAATAACCTGTAATTGCGAATATTTACGACACAAAGCATGCTATAAACTAGTCTTGAAAGCCGTTTTTTGGTATAACTCACCCATTAGTAATACATGTCAGACCACCTTAAGAGAACATACTATGCCTTACGCACATATCACTGGTTGGGGTAAATGCATTCCACCAGCAAGCATTAGCAACGATGAAATTAGTGAAATAGTTGATACCACCGACGAGTGGATAACCTCGCGTACAGGCATTAAATCTCGCCGTGTGAGCCATGTAAGTACCGCCGAGCTGGCAACCGTTGCAGCTAAGCATGCTATTGCGTGCGCAGGCGTTGATCCTAAAGATATTGATTTAGTAATATTAGCAACCTGTACACCTTCTACTGTTGTGGCAAATACCGCCTCACAAGTGCAAAAAAACATTGGTGCAACAGGCGCTGCCGCAATGGATACAAACGCGGCATGTTCTGGTTTTTTATATGCATTGCAAGCTGCTACAGCGCAAATTCAAGCGGGTATGATCAAAAAAGCAGTGGTAATAGCCGCTGAGCGTATGACCTGGTACGTAAACTGGGCACGTCGCGATAGCGCTGTTTTATTTGGCGATGGCGCAGGTGCAGTAGTACTTGAAGCGGCAGATACGCCAGCTGGTTTACTAGCAACCAAAACTGGTTGTGACAGTGAAGACCGCGATATTTTACACATCACTAACTTTGGTAGTGATTTAAATAAATATGAGCCAATTGGACCATCTGATTTATTATTTGAAGGTCGTGAAATTTTCAAACGTGCTGTTAAAGGCATGAGCGAAGCGTGCGACGATGTACTTAAACAAGCCGATTTGAGCCTTGATGACATTAATGTACTCGTTCCACACCAAGCTAACTTACGTATTATTCAAGCTATTCAGCATCGTTTAAAAGTACCTAACGAAAAAGTAATGGTTAACATTGGTGAGTATGGTAATACCTCTGCTGCTACGATTGCTATTGCGTTATGTGAAGCCGTTGAGCAAGGGTTAATTAAACCGCATTCAAACATTATGTCTGCTGCATTTGGTGCAGGCCTTACCTGGGCTGCAAGTTACATAAAATGGGGCGAACGCGTAACGCCTATTAGTGTAAGCGATGCCGCTTTACCGCCATGTGATAAAACCGGTTTAGAACTTGTAGCACCGGCCGTTAAAGCATGTAAAGAAGCGCAGCCAAGCTAACACAACATGTAATAAGTCACATATAAAACGCACTTAATTAAGTGCGTTTTTGCTTTTTAAGGAATTAAATTTGAAACTTTTAGGTATTCACCACGCTGCAATTATTTGCAGTGACTATGCACGTTCTAAACACTTTTATAGCAATGTACTTAAACTTAACGTTATTAATGAGCACTTTAGAGCTGATCGTAATTCATATAAATTAGATTTAGCCATGCCCGATGGTAGCCAAATAGAGCTATTTTCGTTTGATGGAGCGCCCGCAAGACCAAGCTATCCCGAAGCACAAGGCTTAAGACATTTAGCTTTTAAGGTAGCGGATGTACAGATTGCAAAAACGTATTTAGAGTCGTGCGACGTAAACGTTGAGGATATTAGAGTGGATGAAATAACCGGCAAAAAGTTTACCTTTTTTGCCGATCCAGATAACTTGCCACTTGAGCTTTATGAGGTTTAAAACTCATAAGCTCAAGTTCTTACTATTGAATCAAAAACTTATTTATTAAAACGATTTTGTAAGTAGTTAAATACAGCACGAATACCTAATGCTTCACCACCCGTTGGACGACCTGGTAATGCACGTAAGTTCCACGCCATTACATCAAAGTGTACCCACGGTGTTGTTGGTTCAACAAATTCTTTTAAGTAAAGCGCTGCGGTAATAGCACCACCAAACGGTGTGCTTGCACAGTTTGCCATATCGGCTACATCACTTTTTAGTAAGTTTTTGTATTGTTCAAACAACGGAAGCTGCCAAACAGGATCATGGACGATTAAACCTGCATCAATAATACCATTTGCTACATCGCGCTCTGTTGAGAAAAAGCCCGGAAGCTCCGTGCCCAGTGCAACACGACATGCGCCCGTGAGAGTAGCAAAATCAATAATTAGCTCAGGGTTGTCGTTTTGTGCTTCGCTTAATGCATCACACAATACTAATCGCCCTTCCGCGTCGGTATTATCAATTTCGACCATAATGCCTTTGCGCGTTTTAATTACATCGCCTGGGCGAAATGCATTTCGCGATACTGCATTTTCTACAGCTGGTACAAGCACTCGTAATCTAATTGGTAAGTTAGCTGCCATAATAAGCTGCGCTAGTGCAATTACATGCGCGGCACCGCCCATGTCTTTTTTCATGTTACGCATGCCAGAGCTTGGTTTTAAATCAAGTCCGCCTGAGTCAAAACATACGCCCTTACCTACTAGTGTAATTAATGGAGCATCTGTCGCACCCCATTTTAAATCAAGTAAACGCGGTTTATTTTCGCTTGCACGACCCACCATGTGAATAGTCGGGTAGTTTTGCTCTAGTAACTCATCGCCAATCCACTGTGAAAATTCGCCATTGTAAGTTGCAGCTAAATCTTCCATTACTTGCGATAAATGTTGCGGCATCATATCTACCGCTGGCGTATTAACTAAATCACGTGCAAGTGTAATGGCATCAGCTTGTTGGCTAATACGGCCAAACAACGCTTTATCGCTAATGGCTAATTGCGCTTTTGCTGTTGGTTTTTCTTTATATTCACTAAATTCGTAACCACCAAGCACAAACCCTAAAGCAACTTGCTCTACAAAAGCGCTCTCGCCTTGAATTTGATAAGTACCAGTAGGAAGTGTATTTGCTAAATTACCCGCAGCCCAAAAGTCATCGCTACTTTGCATTAAACAAAATACCTGGCTTAACTCGCCCGTTTTAGCATCAGGGATTAAAGCAACACCTTGCTTTTCAAAACCTGTATTAGTTAACCAATTTTGTATAAATGCAGGCTGCTGTGCTTGCCAGTCAGATAATTCGTTTTTAAGAATAAAAGATAAAGGAATACCAGAAGATGTATGACGTAGTAATGCACTCATTAAAAAGCTCATATAATATAAAAATGGTACTTAAGAGCATATCAATAAGCGCACCTAAAAGGTATCGCTAATTTGAAGGGATTTTAGTTACTTTTTTAAGCTGTTTTTGGATTCTTGCTTTTGATTTTCTTGATCTATTTTAGCATCAAGTTCTTTAATAGATTTGTTTATATTAAACGAGCTTGGCAGTACATCAACTCCCACTAAACTCCCTAATTTAACAACTAAAGGAATTGTAAGCGGGGCAAAAGGTAATACAGCAAACACACCGAGCCCTAGCCCTTTTAGAATATCAACAAACTGTTCATTAGCGCGCTTTAACTCCTCTTTACTTGTTTGGCCTTGGGTATAGCGCCTATAAATAGAGAGCATTTCTTTGGTTTCTTGTTTTTCTTGGGCAAGTGCGATTTTAAGCGCCACCATAGCACGACGAAAACGCAGCTGTTGGCGTTTCTTACTAATTTTAACTACCCGCCAAGGCGCACGGTGAATAACTTTATATAATCGCATAGCTTTTATTTTCACACAGCGGCGCAGGTTCACAAAGAATAATTTACTTGCTACGGCCTTTCACTTACTCTTATTGCACCAAATTAGTATTAAATACATACAATAATGCAAAATTTATCAAGTCAAATACCGCAAAAGCCTGAAAAACCGAAGTCTGATGAATGCTGTGGCGGCGGTAGTTGCTGCCCCTGTGTGTGGGATGAATATAAAGAAAAATTAGTGGCTTGGCGCTGCATACAAAACATTAAAAAACACAAGGAAGAAACAAATAAATAACATTTTAATATTTCCAACGCATTAAAATTCCTCTTAACAACCCTATTTGCACTTATTTAGTTCATTTCCACTTCACTTTGCACCACTGTTGCATTTTTTATTAAATTGAACCTTTTTGTTATCAAACGGTTAATTAACAATTGCTCTCCTCGTTTTTTACCTATAGTCTGTAGATAGGACTTCACAAAAAGTAAGCTTAATTGATTAGGCTTTTGAGGTAAGACCTCAAACTTATGTGAAAAAAATTAAGTAAAAAATAAATGATGTGAAATTAGCATCAAAAATAAGAATTATTCTAACTGGGGAAAATTAGAATGAAATTAAAAAATAATGCGCTAAACCAAGCAATCAAATTTGCTTTAGCTACAACCACTGCAGGGTTGTTTTTTTCGGGTTCTGCTATTGCAGCAGACGAGCAACAACAAACTAAAGTAAACAAAAACGTAGAGAAAATTGCCGTAGTAGGTACGCGCTCAGCTCCACGTTCAATCGGTGACTCACCAGTGCCAATTGATATTATTGGTGGCGAAGAATTAGAAAGATCAGGCAATACCGACATGCTTGAGCTATTAAAAGGTGCAGTGCCATCTTTTAACGTACATCAAAATCCTATTAGCGATGCGGCCTCTCTTGTTCGCCCAGCTAACTTACGTGGTTTACCATCAGACAGCACATTGGTTCTTTTAAACGGCAAACGTCGTCATCGTGCTTCTGTAATTGCATTTTTAGGCGGTGGTATTAACGATGGCGCGCAAGGCGCAGATATTTCAGTTATTCCAAGCATTGCTATTAAACAAGTAGAAGTACTTCGTGATGGCGCAGCAGCACAGTATGGTTCTGATGCGATTGCCGGTGTAATGAACTTCCAACTAAAAGATGCTTCTGAAGGTGGCAAATTAGAAATCCGCCATGGTCAATTTTATGAAGGCGATGGGGATACAACACAAGTGTCGGGTAACGTGGGTTTACCGTTTACCGACAATGGCTTTGCTAATTTAAGTTTTCAATACAAAACAGCAGATGCAACAAGCCGCTCAGTTCAGCGTGCCGATGCTGCAGCTCTTTCAGCTGCCGGTGTTCCTGATGTATCTTCTCTTGCACAAGTATGGGGTGCACCAGAAGTAGATGACGATATTACAATTTTTGGTAACGTAGGTTTAGAGCTAACAAATGACTCTGAATTTTACATGTTTGGTAACTACTCTGAACGTGATGTACGTGGTGGCTTTTACTACCGTAACCCACAAACGCGTTCTGGTGTTTATTCAAATGATGGTGGCGAAACTCTGCTTGTTGCAGATTTAACACCTGATATGAGCGCTAACTGTCCTACTATTGCAATAACAGATGGCAACGTACTAGATGATCCAGCTTACATAAATGGTGTAGCGAACAACCCAGATTGTTTTGCATTTAACGAATCGCTTCCAGGTGGTTTTACACCTAACTTTGGCGGCAACATTACTGATACTTCTTTAACTATCGGTACTAAAGGGCGATTCACTGGTGGTTTCTTAAAAGATACTTACTATGACTTAAGCGGTACTGTGGGCTTAAATGAATCACGTTACTTTATTTACGATACGGTTAATGCCTCTTTAGGTGCAGATACACCACGTGATTTCAGCCCAGGTAAATATGAGCAACTAGAGAAAAACTTTAACTTTGATTTATCAAAGGGTGTCGACTTTGGTTTAGCTTATGATGTAAATATTGCCGGTGGTTTTGAATGGCACGAAGAAACATTCACTATCATTTCTGGTGATGAAGCATCTTACACTGCAGGCCCTTTAACAGAACAAGGTTTTGGTATTGGCTCTAACGGCTTCCCTGGTTTTAAACCATCACAAGCAGGTGAGTTTTCTCGTCGTAACTATGCAGCATACGTTGATGTTGAAGCACCGTTCACTGAAGATTTCCTAATGGGTGTGGCGCTTCGCTTTGAAGACTACGACAGCTTTGGTACTACAACTAACTACAAAGTAATGGCTCAATACCATTTAACTGAAGATTTAAATATTCGTGGCTCTGTAAGTAGCGGTTTCCGTGCACCTACAGTTGGTCAAGCTAACGTAAGTAACGTACAAACAAGCTTAGACAGCGGCGTATTACAAGATTCAGCGCTTCTTCCACCAACAAACCCAATTGCAGTGCAATTAGGTGGTACAGAGCTTGAGCCGGAAGAATCGCAAAGCTATACACTTGGTGCTGTATACACAATCGGCGAGTTATTTTTAACGCTTGATTACTACAATATTCAAGTAGATGACCGTATTAGCCAATCAGATAAAATCAACTTAAGCCAAGCAGATAAAGATACACTTACAGCGGCTGGAGTTCCTAATGTACAAGGTCTTGCTCAAGTAAGCTTTTTTACAAATGACTTTGATACAACAACACAAGGTATCGATTTAGTTGCCAACTATACAGCTGAACTAATGGGCGGTAGCTCTACATTTAGCCTTGCTTATAACTGGAATGATACTGAAGTAACTCAATTTAGTGAGATTACAGGTGCGTTTAAGGTTAAGCGCTTAGAAGAAGACTTACCTAATCATCGTGCAACGTTCACATTATCTCAGCAGTGGGAATCAGTTTCTGCATTTGCTCGTGCAAACTACTACGGCGAATACCAAGGTGTTCACGTTGATTATGATGCAACAGCTAAAACAGCAGATGCTGCCGTCACTATTGATGCTGAAGTAACTTACTTCTTAAATGAATCAGTTAGCTTCTCTGTAGGCGCTCAAAACTTGTTTGACCAAGATGCTGAAAAACTTGATTTTGCAGATGCAACGGGAATTCCTAATAACAACTGGGGTGGTCAATACTATGAAACATCTCCGTTTGGTATTAACGGTGGCTTTTACTACGCTAAAGCAACATATACTTTCTAAACTATTTTCATGAAGAACCAAAGGCGAAATGTTAAAGACATTTCGCCTTTTTAATTTTATAGTTAATAAAAATAATAATGAACAATACCAATTGCATTGAATAAGTGTTCTATTATAGCGCTCAGAAAATAGCGTAATAACAAGGCGAAATTATGATATATAGTTGCTCTATATGAATAATTTTTAACGCAGTGAGTACGCTATTTAATACGATAGAATGATTGTTTTTTTAATAAAATTGGTATAACTATGCTACTTAATAAAGCTAACCAACTACTGCAACAAAATAAACTCAAAGAAGCTGAGTTTCATTTTAAAACGCTATTAAATAGTAACCCTGAAAATGGTGAAGCTTTATTTGGCTTAGGCAGAATTGCCTTACGACTAGAACGCTATGACTCTGCTGTATACTTACTCCAAAAAGCATGTGAGCGAATGCCTCATATGCTTGAACCATTACATGCACTAGCAGATGCGTTTAACGGTGTTAATTCGCCAAACGATGCGTTAACTGTTCTCGAATATGCAAAAAAGTTAGCGAGTCATAACCCAGAACCCCACTACTACTTAGCCCAACACTACTTAACATATGGCGAATTAGATAAAGCCCATACAACGTTTGCCCAAGCTCTCAGTATTGGCACCTACCCAGTAACAGCCTATATTTTATTTGAACTTGTACAGTTAGGCCGCTTTAATAAAGAGCATAATTATGTAAGTAATTTACACCACTTATTAACTCAAACGAGCAATTTACGTTTAAAAATGGTGTGTTACTACGCATTAGCAAACAGTTACGATGCACTTGAAGATACCGAGCAAGCATTTAATTACTTTATATTGGCGAATAAATTACAAAAAAAATTAAGTGAATTTAACACTAAAGATTTAATCCCTTTTTACGATGAAATAATAAAATACAACACCGAGGAATTTATTGCCTCTGCCGATGAAAAGTTTACAGGTAATATTACGCCTGTTTTTATCATTGGCATGCCTCGTAGTGGCTCTACCCTCCTGGAGCAAATGTTGGCAAGCCATAGTCAGTTTTCGAGCCTAGGAGAGAGTACAAGTATTAGTAATAACGCAGTTGCTTTTATTGAACAAAAAACGGGAGTTGCTTACCCGCAATGTTTAGCGCATTTAACGCCTGACCTAATAAAAAAAGCCCGCGAACTGTATATCACAACTTTAAAAACAGCATCGCCCATCAGACCTTTTATAATAAATAAACTGCCTAGTAATTATCAATCGCTAGGACTTATATATAGGCTGTTTCCTAATGCTAAATTTATAAACTTAAGTCGTGATTTTAATGCTACCGCGTTTTCTATCTTCACTAATTACTTTGCTGAAAACGAGCCTTATTTTTGCTCACTATCTGAGTTTAAACTTTACCATAGTGTGTATGAAAAACTGATGAGCCACTGGCACTCCTTTAAAGGTATGCCAATTTATGATGTCAGTTACGAAGATTTAGTGAGTAACCCAAAAGAGCAGCTAACGCAGTTACTTGGTTTTTTAAACTGTCATTTTGAAGAGCGCTGCTTAGCGTTTTATAAACAAAAAACACCGGTAACCACGTTGAGTAAACATGCTATTCGCCAACCTATTAATAACGCCGCAATCGCTAAGTGGGAGCGTTACAAAACACCTCTTTTAAAGTTACTTGATGAGAATTAATTAGGGCCTGTTTATCTTTCGAGGTTAAATTTGCAGTAGGCTGTTTGGTATTTAGGCAAGGCAGAGCCTATGAAGTGTGGTTGTTCCCCATAAATAGGCGATAACGCAGCATAAAGACCAAACATCCACTGCCCTTTGAGCTCGATCTAGGGACGATTAACTCTTTGTTGCCTACATGGATGTAGGAAAGCGGCGTGAGCAGGACGCGGAAGCTTTGCTCGGTTTTTACTTATTCTTACATGGATGTAAGCCATTAGGGTAACGCAGGAGCAGTTACCGAGCCCACTAGGTTACAAACTTCGCGCCGCGATTAAATCGCCCCTAGATTGAACAAATTTTAATCCTGAAAGGTCAACAGGCCCTTACGGACGTGCTTTAAACCAATTAAGTAAATCTTTAAATTGATCATCACGCGCACTTGGGTGGGTAAGCATATTAATATGATCGTAATCAAAATTATGCCCGTGTTTACGACCGTAAATTCGCATTTGTTGAATGCCAGGCCCTGATTCGTCCATAAATTTTTGAATATCGATTGGTTGCGCTAATGCTTTATCTTTTACCGCAGCAATATGAAGCGTTGGCGGTAAATGCAGGTTGTTTAGAGCTTTTGCATAATCAAAATTATCATCAGAATCTATCCATGGCTTCTTTTTAGCCCATTGCATACTTTGATAATGCGACTTTTGAGTTTCGTTATCGCTTCCCCACTTATAACCTTTAGCATTTAAATAGCCGTGTTTTTTAGCAAGTAAAGGTGCCATAAAATACCAAATTAAATTGGCTTGTAATAATTTTTGAGGATGATTATTAAATAAAGAGCGCTTAGAGCCAAAATACACACACGCTTTTACATCATTAATATATTCTGGAAAACGTGCAAACGCGCTGTTCATCAATACCCCGCCCCAAGAGTGAGCGACCCAGTAGTCAGGCTTCTTGCCTTCAATCAACTCTATTTGCTTAATAAAGGCTGGAATATCTTCTAAAATGGCCTCGGTTTGACCGTACTTAGCGTCACTTGAAATAATCGGCTTACTATCACCTCGGCCACGTAAATCAGCCACATAGCATCGGTACCCATGCTCAGCCAAAAAAGGGGCTAGTCCTTTATTAGAATGGGTGTAAAAAATTTTACCGTTTTCTACAGCTCCATGCATAAAAAATACGACAGGCCCTTGCTGATTTTCATCGCTGATACGGCGTAAATGAAGTGTTTGTTGATCAGCTAAATTGATAATTATTGATTGCTGAGAAATCGCCACAGTTATTCCTTTTTATTATTTTCAACTCATCCTACCAGCAATATTAAATATACCAAAGGAAATGTCTGCACTTTACTCATCAGCATTTGTTACAATCACCACATCATATCTGTTGTTAAAATGAAGCCATGAAAGAAAATAAAGCACGTTCAAAATTACACCCTCGTAACCTACATAAAAATGGGTACGACTTCGATTTATTAACAACAGAGCACCCTGCTCTACTGCCTTTTGTTATAACCACACCTGCAGGTACTAAAAGTATTGATTTTAGTGATAACAAAGCCGTTAAAACACTCAATCAAGCCCTTTTGAAAGCACATTATAATATTGATTTTTGGGATATTCCCGAGCACAACTTATGTCCACCTATACCTGGGCGTGTTGACTACATTCATTACTTAGCCGACTTATTAAGTGATGATAACCAACAACAAATACCTTTAGGTAAGCAAATTAAAGTGCTTGATATTGGCACTGGCGCTAACTTAGTTTATCCGCTTACTGGTACAAGTGAATATAAGTGGCATTTTACAGGGACTGATATTGATGCAGCTTCGGTAAAAATAGCAAAGCAAATTGCTCAGTTTAATGGTTTAAAAATAACCCTAAAACAACAAAAAAACGCATCACATATTTTTAAAGGCGTTGTAAATCAAAAAGATTTATACCACTTAACGCTCTGCAACCCTCCGTTTCATGCAAGCGAAGAAGAGGCAAGTAAAGGCAGTGAACGTAAGTGGAAAAACCTAGGAAAAACACCCAGTAGCACACTTAACTTTGGTGGCCATAATAATGAATTATGGTGTGAAGGCGGTGAAGTACAGTTTATCTCTAACATGATTAAAGAGAGCGAAGACTTTGCAGAGCAAGTACTGTGGTTTACGTCGTTAGTATCCAAAAAAGATAATATTGCAGCTCTTGAAGAAGTATTAAAAGCCCACCCAATAGCACAATATAAAATAGTTGATATGGCACAAGGTCAAAAAATCAGCCGCTTTATTGCATGGACTTACTTTGATAAAGACACTCGTGAGCAAATTTGTAGCGAGCTTGATTAATACCAATTTTATTAAAAACAATAAAAAGGATAAGGCAATCATGATAGATTTTCGCTCTGATACAGTTACAAAACCAACAAAAGAAATGCGCAATATTATGTACAGCGCACCGGTTGGTGACGATGTATACGGTGATGATGAAAGCGTTAACCAACTAGAAGCCTATGCGTGTAAGCGTTTTAACTTTAAAGCCGCACTTTATTGTAGCTCAGGTACACAAGCCAACTTACTTGCAATAATGGCGCATTGTGAACGAGGTGACGAATACATTTGTGGCCAAAATGCTCACAACTATAAGTTTGAGGGCGGCGGAGCAGCTGTTTTAGGGTCTGTGCAACCACAGCCTATCGAAAACGATGCTGATGGCAGTATACCTTTTAGTAAAATATCGGCGGCCATAAAACCAGACGATTGTCATTTTGCAAAAACGCGATTGCTTAGTTTAGAAAATACCATTGGCGGAAAGGTGCTGCCTCTTGAGTACTTAGCCCAAGCTCGTGACTTTGTTAACACACATAATTTAGCGCTGCACTTAGACGGCGCACGAGCATTTAATGCCGCAGTTGAGCTAAATTTTGATATCACTGAAATTACAAAACACTTTGATTCAGTTTCTATTTGTTTATCTAAAGGCTTGGGAGCGCCCGTAGGCTCTTTATTATTAGGCTCACCAGCACTTATTAATAAAGCAAGACGATGGAGAAAAGTACTTGGTGGCGGTATGCGCCAAGCCGGAATGCTTGCAGCCGCTGGGCAGTTTGCACTTGAGCACAATATAGAGCGCTTAAAAGACGATCATGCAAATGCACGTTATTTGGCTCAACAATTAAGTGAAATCAGTGGCTTTACTGTCGATATGAGTAACACCACTAATATGGTTTATGCAACATACACTAGCAGTATAAATATTGAAGAGATTGCTGAGGCACTTAAACAACAAGGTATACTATTTAGCCCAAGCAAGCAGCTTAGGCTAGTAACGCATTTAGATATTACGCGCGAAGATATTGATACATTTTTAAATGCTTTGTCGGCCCATATTTAACGCGGCTTTATAATGTTTGCGGCATACCGAAACGTATCGGTCATTGCCGCCAATTTCTACTTGGTTACCATCTGCTATTGCTTCACCATTTTCATCGGTACGCAGTACATGGTTTGCTTTACGTCCACAGTGACATACAGTTTTAAGCTCAACTAACTTATCAGCCCACGCAAGCAAATATTGCGACCCTATAAATAGCTCACCTCTAAAGTCGTTACGCAAGCCATAACACAGTACCGGTATACCTAATTCATCAACCACATCGGTTAATTGCATTACTTGTTCTTTTGATAAAAATTGGCACTCGTCAACTAATACACAATGGCGTTTTTTATCATTGTTGAGTGATTGAATAAGATCAAAAACATCTTTGCTAGCATCAAATACATGCGCATCTGCTTGCAAGCCAATACGAGACGATACTTTACCCACGCCTTGTCTATCATCAATGGCAGCAGTAAGGATCACAGGTTCCATGCCACGTTCTTTATAATTAAATGCAGATTGTAATAACGTGGTTGATTTACCTGCATTCATTGCAGAGTAGTAAAAGTATAATTGAGCCATTGTGGTGCCATTTTATAAAAAGTGCGCTTATGCTACCTTAATATTAAATTAATACCAATTTACAAACGCGAATTTAACGAGGTTATTAGGGCCTGTTGACCTTTCAGGATTAAAATTTGTTCAACCTAGGGGCTATTTAATCGCGGCGTGAGGTTTGTAACCTAGCGGGCTAAGTAAAAACCGAACAACAAAGAGTAAATTGCCCCTAGGCAGAACCCTTCGGGCAGCGCATGTTTGGCATTTATGCTGCGTTATCGCCTATTTATGGGGAATAACCACACTATATAGACTCTGCCTTACCTAAATACCAAACAGTCTGCTGCAAATTCAACCTCGAAAGATAAACAGGCCCTAAGTGTTTGTAAATATTTAATATAGATAGGTGCACTTTCAAACTTTGATAACCATTGCCACATTTCCAAGCTTAGATCGTTATTTTCTTCGTAGAATTTTTTTGAAAAAACAAGATAACCATGGCTGGTTTCGTAAGGGGGATAAATAGGTTTAACATTATTACCCTCATACGGATAACTCGACACTTTTAAGCCATCAACTTGGCATAGATCAACGCTCGCCTGCACCACGCCCTTATCTAGCAACTCAAAAGCTTTGCTTTTAGAAAACGTATTATGAATAAAAAATGGTTCTTCTTTCAACGCGCTATTTAGTCCATAGCCATTAGGAATAGCTATCGTAAATGCTTTATTTTGAAATACTTCGCGAGTCTCCCATTCTTTATGAAATTTATAACGCCCTATAAGGCAGCTACTAAATTCACTTACTGCATAGTCATCTTGTAACTTACCTTGCTGATCAACAGGGTAAACAGCAACGTTTTCTCGTCCTTTGCGGTAACTGGCAATAACAGCATTAACTCGATTAAATTCTAAATCGCTTAAGCATCTACGCCATGGTTTTCTAACAAACTTAATCTCAACACCATCAATCGCTTTATCTAATAAACTTAAAACCTCAACTGAGGCATCAGGTTGATCAATAGGTATAGCCTTATCAACACCTAAAAATAGTGGTGCTGCGTTTTTATCTTCATAACAAAAAAGTAATTCTTTGGCCGTAACGCCATCGCAAAAAACAATACATTTCAAAACAAAAATATAAAGTAACGTTCTAATTTTCATAGTGATTTTTATTTATAAACTAAATCTACAGTGTAGTATGTAGAACTAAACATACAAAATATTCGTTAAATTAATTTACATTAATCCTTCGTGTTTCAGCAACCAAAGTTTCCTATCAAGCCCACCAGCATAGCCCGTTAACTTTGCATTTGCGCCAATAATTCGGTGGCAAGGCACTATAATACTAATCGGATTTTTACCATTCGCAGCGCCTACTGCCCTCACTGCTTTTGGGTTATTGAGTTGGTTTGCAATATAGCCGTATGTTTGCGACTGTCCAAAAGGTACCGTTAATAGTGCTTGCCATACGCTTTGTTGAAATACTGTACCGTTTGTATCAAGTGGTACATCAAAAGTAGTGCGTTTTTTTGCAAAGTACTCGTTTAACTGCGCAGCGCAAATAAGCACCGCTTTGTTAGTAACTTGCTCAAATGGCGTATGAGAGTGCTCAACTGGTGGATAAAACCCAACATAACTCACACCTTTATCGGTTGCTTGAATAATTATGTCGTCTATAGGGCTCGAAATGGATGTTTGAATGATCATTATAATTGCTGCCAAAGTTGAAACGTTAGGTAAGAACGAAAAGGAGCGCTGTTAGCAGATACGAAAGGGTTTGCCGCCGCTTGAGCTTTTTTAACACCTAAGTCACCATCAAGTAATATATCGGGCTGGCTTTGCCCTCGCAACTTTGCATAATTTACCGTCCAAGGACCAATTCCCTTTAAATAAAGCCATTCGTCTAAATCGTCATTTTCAGGATTTAGTGCACAAAACTGGGCTAAGTTGTGTAGCGCATTTTTACGTGCTTGTGGCATTTTAAAAAATGCAAAATCACTATTAGCAACAATTTTAGCCGAAGGAAAATAAACGGTATCGCCCTCTTTTTCGCCTAATTCATCAACTAACTTTGTTACTAAATTATGCGCCGCAGTAACACTCACTTGTTGTCCGAGTACCGCCCTTATACCGGCTTCAAAACTTGACCAAATCCCTGGAAGTCTGAGCCCTTCACACACTGTAAACGCATTGTTTATATTGGCGCTTAAATGCGTTTCAATTAAATTAATATCGGCATCTAAATCAAGCACACGGCGTATATTATTTATAACAGGTTGTAAGTACACCGTATTGTCTATATTGATAGATACACTAAAGTGATTTTTACTCGCTATAAATTCAGCGGTAAAGCTTCCTTTATATTCCTCACTTGCAAAAGTACGTCCGTAGCTCGTTTGTGTTATCCACTCCATTGGTTTTATCAAGCGCCTTTGTAAAAAGCCCTGCAAAGCAGGCCAATTATAAGGCGGCCTAAATGGCAGGGTTAAAGTGAGTGTTGACGTTGGTTTTTTATCGCCACTGCGCAGCTTCGAGGGAGCTATATTTAACTGCTGTAAAAATGCATCATTAAAGCGCCTAATGCTTTTAAAGCCAGCTGCAAACGCTATTTCGGTAAGGGGTAAATGTGTTTCTTGAATCAGCTTTTTAGCAAAGTGACATTGGTTAAATAATCGATATTGCGTAATCGACACGCCAAAATACTGCTTAAACAACTGTCTTAAATAACGACTACTTACACCTAGACGAGCTGCTAATTTTTCGCAGTCGTGCTCGTCATTTTGATCTATTAACTGTTTTGCTCTAAGTGCAGTCGTTTTTGTACCCTGCCATGCTGCGCTGCCAGGAGCACTATCGGGCCTGCATCGAATGCAGGGTCTAAAACCATCTTGCGCCGCGTTATGGGCAAACTGATAATAAGCAACGTTTTTTTCGTGAGCCGTTGGTGCAGGGCAAATAGGTCTGCAATAAATACCGGTACTTTTTACCGCTACGTAAAAAAGCCCGTCAAAACGAGGATCGCGACTCTGACGTGCTTTTTGCCAATGTGAAGTGTCCATAAACGGCTCTATAAGTTAACCTAATAAAGCCTAGCTTATACAAAAAAACTCACATTACTAGCCATATTCGGCACTTAACCAATAGCCAATAAATAGCGATTTTGTACTTCTTGCCAATTAATTACATTATAAAATGCATCAATATAATCAGGGCGCTTATTTTGATACTTTAAGTAATAGGCATGCTCCCATACATCAAGTCCCAAAATAGGGATATTTCCCTGCATTAAAGGACTATCTTGATTAGCACTATTTTCTACAATCAACTTTTCATCTGGCGTTACACATAACCACGCCCAACCACTACCAAATTGGCTAATTGCCGCAGCTGTAAATTGGTCTTTAAATTTATCAAAACTGCCTAGTTGCTCAGTTATAGCCTGAGCCACAATACCACTTGGTTGACCTCCTCCTTGTGGGCTCATTACTTGCCAAAATAAGCTGTGATTAAAATGCCCTCCTACATGCTCTTGTACTGCTTTTTGTAAATTACTAGGCAGGCTGTTTATTCCCTTAAGTAATTTTTCAGCATTTGCGTTTGCATATACAGTATCGGCTAAAGCAGCATTGGCTTTATTGATATACGTTTGATGATGCAATGTGTGGTGAATATGCATCGTTTTACTGTCTAAATGAGGCTCAAGCGCATCATATTCATAATCAAGTGCTGGCAATGTAAACGCCATAAATTACTCCTTTATTTTAATGTAGCAGGCTGTTTGTTGAGTCTTTAGAGCATAAGCAAAAATTCACTTGCTCTATTAGCTCAGGTAAAAAATGATAACGTCTTGCAAATGACACAAGTTCAGAGGAAGTTTTAATGTAATGATGCTTACTCACTTTTTGTATATCGTAATGAGTATGCTTAATTAATGAAGAGAGTGTTAAGTGTACTTCGCATAGCCATTTGCATGCATTTTCAGGCTGTTGCATAGCTATATAAGTATCAGCTAAATTATGTGACGCAACAACAAGTGCGGGTATACAGTGCTCAATAGCATGAATGACAGTGTTATTAATCTGAGCATATAAAAATTGCTGAAGAAGATGATCTGCAAGTGTTTTAGCTAATAAGTATTTATCGCGGGCTTCGAGAAGTGCACCTTGTTCAAATGCATAATTACCTTGCATTATATTCGACTGCCAAGGGCTTAATGCTTGATCAAGATAAAGTAAATCTGAGTGGGGTTGTTTTTGACTTGAGATCATATAATCATCTGCACGTTTATTTATGAGTGTGTATTTAACTTACACACCCACAAAACTAAATGCAAATGATTTTCATTAACTATTTAGCGAAGTCTAATAGTTCCTGCCCTGTTAAGCGATATATAATCCACTCGTTTTGCGGCTTTGCACCAATGCTATTGTAAAAATCGATAGCGGGTTTATTCCAATCAAGCACTACCCATTCAAAACGCCCACAGTTATTACTAATCGCCTTATTAGCTAAGTGCTTCATAATGGCTTTACCTGCGCCATTGCCACGGCTATCTGGGCTTACGTATAAATCTTCAAGGTATAGGCCATTTTTACCTAACCAGGTAGAGTAATTATAAAAATATACCGCAAAACCAATTGGCTCATCACCTTCTAAACAAATTATGCTGTGCGCAGTTGCACCTTCACTAAACAGAGTATCTAAAATTGCCTGCTCGTCTGTTTTTACTGCATCAGGTTCTTTTTCATATATGGCAAGTTCGGTAATAAAGTGCAAAATTGTTTTTGCGTCACTTGGTTTTGCATCACGTATTATAACGGGTTGGCTCATTGTATTTTTACCTTAAATATACTGCTCTAATTTATCTTTTAAAATATCTAATTGAATAGGTTTACTCAAGTAGTCATCCATTCCAGCTGTTATACAACGCTCTTTATCTGAGTTCATTGCATTTGCGGTGATAGCGATTATTTTAATGTTTTTATGCTGTATGCCCGCCAAGCCTTTACGAATAGCAGCGGTTGCAGCAAAACCATCCATAACAGGCATTTGGCAATCCATAAGTACGAGCTTAAAGTATCCTGAATCATGCGCTTCTAATATATCAATCGCTAATTGGCCATTCCCGGCAATAGTAACGTCACAATTAAGCTTTTTGAGCATTAATTTAGCCACCTGTTGATTAATAGGATTATCTTCCACCAGTAGTATTTGGGAAAACTCCTGCGCCTTTTCTTTTTTAAGTGACGAAATATAGCCTGACGTAACAAGTGGGAGCGTCTCGCCTGCATCATTACTCGTTATAACCGACAGTGCAGAAATTAAATCGGCAGTGGTTACTGGTTTAGGAAAATATGCCTGAAAGCCAGCATCAGAATAACGCTGCGCGCCTTCCATACCTGCAATACTGGTCATCATTACAAGTGGCATTGATTTATAATGTTCATGTGCTTTTAGTGCTTTACACAGCTCTATGCCATCCATTCCTGGCATTTGCATATCAAGCACTGCAATATCATACATGCAATTTTTATCTTTATAGTGCTGCGCGCACATATCAAGTGCTTCATGTGCATCACATGCGAGTGCAACCTTAGCGCCCCAATGTTCAAGCTGTTGTGAAATTACAATTCGATTTGTCTCGTTATCGTCAACAACTAAAACTGTTAGCTCTTCCATATTAATATTAGGAATATAACGCTCTTTTTGATCTCCCGGAGTTAACATTATAGTGGCGGTAAAGGTACTCCCTTTACCTGCTTCACTTGTAAGAGAAATTGCTCCTCCCATTAACTCACAAAGCTGCTTACAAATAGCCAGCCCTAAGCCACTGCCCCCGTATTCACGCGTTGTTGATGCATCTACCTGAGAAAAAGGGGTAAATAACTGCTGTTGCTTTTCTTCACTTATTCCTATGCCTGAATCTTTTATACTTGCAACAAATTCTAAACCTTGAGCCACTTTATTAATTTTGGCGCTTACCACAACCTCGCCCTTACTCGTAAACTTAACGGCGTTACTCAGCAAATTAGTAAGTACTTGTCGAATGCGCCCAGGATCTCCGCATAACTGCGAAGGCTCTAGCGCTACCAAATCTAAAATTATTTCTATACCTTTTTCTTGAGCAGTCAATGCTTGTGCGGCAGCAACTTCGCCAATTAAATCACGTCCATTAAAGTTAATCTCTTCAAGTTCGATTTTACCCGCTTCGGCTTTAGAGAAATCTAAAATATCGTTAATTACACCCAATAAAGAATGCGCACTTGTTTTGGCTATACCTACTTTTGTTTCTATTGGTTTAGGGAGTGACTCTAATTGAACAAGTTCTAGCATACCGAGTACACCATTCATTGGCGTTCTTATTTCATGGCTCATGGTTGCTAAAAATTGGCTCTTCGCAATGGCTGCATCTTCTGCTTTTACAAGGGCTACTTTTAACTCCTCACTGATTACTTTTCGTTGCTGAGAAATTAAAGTACTTCCCACTAAAGTAGCCAATGATCGAAGATACGTTTCTTCGCTTTGTGTCCAATTGTGATGTTCGCCTACCGTTTCAGCGCACAAAATACCTAAATTACCATCACCAGTTGCTATTACTGCATCAAGCATCGATTTAATATTTAATGGCTTTGTATACGCTTCTATAAAATCAACAGTTGCTGGATGGGTATAAACATCATCAATGGCTACTAAGTTTTGCTTATAAATGGCGTTATAATATGCAGGATAGTCTTTAGCAGTTAAAACAGCATCTGTATCTACAAACCCTTGTCCATCTATGTATAAACTATGACACGTCATTACATCTCGTTGATCGTTAAAAATCCATACCGACGCACGTGCAACATTTAGCACTTCGCACATAGATTTAACGGCTAGCTTTTTAACTTGCTCTACATCACTATTTTGCACTTCAGGTGCGACTGTAAGCGCGGCTAAATTTTTGTTATAGCGGTTTGCTTTTTCGCTTTCGAGTTCAAGGCGCTTATGTGCATCAATACTTTGAAATGAGCCAAAAACACGTACGCATTTACCATCTTTAAGCTCTGCTTGGCCCATTGATTTAACCCAACGCTCTTGCCCCGAATAGGTCAAAATAATAAGCTCTACACTCCAGCTTTCACCTAAAGTCACAGCGCATTCAAATAAGGTACTTATAGTGTCTCGGTGTATTCCTGGTTTATAAAAATCAATAGCAGTATCTATCCTCGGCTCAAATCCCTCTGGTACTTCGTGGATAACTTTAACTTCATCAGACCAATAAAGAGTATGCGCATCTAGGTCCATCTCCCATGCACCAATCTGTCCTTGCTTACTCATTGATTCAAGCAGGCTTTGCTGACGGCTTATTTTTAATTGTGTATTGTAACGTTCTGTAATATCTAAAATAAATCCATCTAAATACAATATATTGCCATCATCTGCGTAAATCGCTTGGCCTTTTTCGTTTACCCAATGCAAAGAGCCATCGCGGGCTTTAATTCTATACTCAACAGACCATGACTGCTTAGCGCTAACACAACGGATAATTTCATCTTTTATTTTTTGAGAATCGTCTTCACATATTAAATCAAAGAAGCAAAGGTCTTCATTGTGTATCAACTCATCGGGTGAATAACCGGTAATTTCACTCGCTTGCTCGCTCATGTAAAGCATGCTTAATTTGTCATCAAACTTACATCTATAAATAATGCCAGGGATATTTGATACCAAAGATGCAAATCTGTCTCGGCTTCCTTGTAGCTCAAGCTCTGTAGATTTTCGATCTGATATATCTAAATGCGTACCGATCATGCGTTTTGGAGAGCCATCGGTATTCCACTCAACTATTTTTGCAGTATCGAGAACCCAAATCCAATGCCCATTTTTATGCTTCATGCGGGCTTCACTAACATAATAGTCAGTCTCGCCGGAAAAATACGCTTGAAGTTTTTTCTCCGACATAGCTAAATCATCAGGGTGAGCGTAGGTATACCAAGTATCTATAGTACAAGGTTCAATATCACTGAGCTTGTAACCTATAATCTCGGCCCAGCGGTTATTAAATGTCACATTTTTAGTATCAATGTACCAATCCCAAATACCCACTGCTGTTGAGTCAATCACTAGTTGTAGCTGTGTTTTGTGCTGTTCAAGCTCTAGCTCTTGTAACTTAAGCGCTGTAATGTCGGTACGAATAGCAATATAGTTTTGTGGTATACCGTTTTCATCTAGAAATGGTGCAATGGTGGTATCTACCCAATAAAAACCACCATTTTTAGCTTTATTACAGATTTGCCCGTTCCATACATCACCGCGTTTAAGCGTTTTGTACATATTTTTAAAGAATTTTTTTTCGTGTTTACCTGAATTTAATAAGCGATGATTTTCGCCTATTAATTCATGTTCGTCGAAACCACTGATCTCACAAAACTTCTTATTTACAAAAGTAATAGTGCCATGTAAGTCAGTTACCGCAACAATGGCATGTTCATCTAATGCACTTTTTTGTTCTGCTAATTGTTTTAATGCAATTTGAAGTGCCGAACGTTGTTTTTGTAATATACTTTGTTGTTCTTCTTTTACGGCTACTAACTTACGTAAGCCCAATGAAAGCTGATTAAATTCAATGCTATCGTTTATTATTGGAACTTTAACTAAATCGCCTTTTGTAATATTTTCGACAATTTTAGCTAAGTTAATTAAAGGCTGAGACAGCCGGCGACCAAACCACCACGACAACGTTAATATCAGCAGTAAGGCACCTGAATTAGTTAATACAGCGAGCTGCTTATAATAATTAGCACCTTGTAGTGCAACTTCTTTTGGTTTTGATACAAGTAGCTGCCAGCCAGACTCATTTAAAAACTCTAATGAATTAATATACCCATATAAAGTGACTTCATTTTTATCAATATAAGAAAAAACACGTTGTGTTGGTGAGCCATTTGGAGAGAAAAATGATGGTTGGGTATCGTCTGAAATATTACTTTTTTGAATTTTATTATTGTGCATAACATAAAATGTTATGTCTTTATTAGCAGCGTGTATTTTACTTAGATTATTTAATAAGCCATTTAAATTTATATCTGCAAGCAATATTGCTTGTAGCTTATTTTCATCATTTAATATCGGTAAGCCAATAATATGATATTCACGCCCTGAGGCAGTCATTGACTGGAATTGGATTTTACCTGTATTTATAATCCCAGAACGTATGTTATTAAAGCGCGGCTCTTTAATAACATTTAAAAAAGGTGATGAAGGTAGTGAATTAACGAGGTTTACATCAATAAGCTCTACATGATTAACAAAATCATACTGCTCAATAAATTGATTAATTAATTTTTGCTTTTTATTGGGGCTGATATCAAATTGTGATCTAAGCAAATATAAATCTTTAACATGGTCTGTAAACCAAATATCAGCAAATTGCTTACCTATATTATTAAGCTCGTTAAGTTCAGTGTCTGCATTTTGTTTAAGCGTGCTATTTACATGTTCAAGACTAAACCACGTAAGTATACAAAGTGGCCCTAAGGCTATAATTATAAAGGTTATAATTAACTTACTTCGAACAGACTGTCCTTTACCTGTTAATTCACCAAAGTTTAAACCTTTGTCCATGCTTAATATCCAGCAACTTATAATCATTTAATATTACTTACATTAATGCACTAAATATATAAAGACGCAAGTTTTGAGCGGTAAACTCCTTAAAAACTGGGTATTTAGCGTTACAATCTTAAATTCACATTTTTTAAAAAATACGCCTTTATTACTAACTTATAATTACACTTGCTTACGCTACAACTTCTGTAGCTGTTTTAAACTCCTCGTGATATAAGCAGTATTTAATCAATGCGTTTGAGGGCATTATGGCGCACGATCACTCACATAGTCATGTAGACGAAAACCAAAGCAATAAACAGCTCACCGTCGCTGTGGTTATTAATGTATTGCTAACCGTAGCCCAAGTTATTGGCGGGATATTTTCGGGCAGCTTGTCACTTATAGCCGATGCCCTTCATAATTTAAGTGATGCTGCCGCTATATTTATAGCCTTGGTTGCACGTAAAGTTGGTAATAAGCCTGCTGACGGCACTCATCATTTTGGCTATAAACGCGCTGAAATACTTGCCACACTTTTTAATAGCAGTACATTAATATTAATTGGCGTGTATTTAATTTTTGAAGCCATTTCGAGCTATTTAAACCCTCAACCAATTAATGGCTGGATAGTTGTGTGGGTGGCAGCAATAGCGTTGGTAATTGATTTAGCAACAGCGTATTTAACCTACCGAGCTGGAGCAAATCACAGTATAAATATAAAAGCGGCCTTTATTCATAACGTATCAGATGCAATGGCATCTATTGTTGTTATTATTGCAGGCACCTTAATTATTTTATACCAATGGTATATTGTTGATTTAATTGCCACTGTGCTTATTTCTATCTATGTCATTTTTCATGGCATTTTACTATTAAAGCAAAGCTTCAAAATTTTAATGCAAGCAGCGCCTAGCAACATTGATACACACGCAATATCACATGCTATTAGTAATGAATTTAATATCGAATCGGTAGTTAGCATTAAGCTTTGGCAACTAGATGATAAAGAAAATTATTGTGAGCTTGTTATTAGCACTCAGCACTTAATTAATTTGCCAACAATAAAAAGCTTTTTACACGACAATTTTAATATCGAAAATTGCATAATAGAAATCCGACCAATCGCAAATTAAAGCCCAATTTAATGCTCTTAATAACAAGCTAAACCAAATACATAACTATTTAATTGAAAACAGCTCGTATTATCATTTACAATATTGCCATTAACTCATAATGAGATACCGTTTTTGAAACTTTGGTTACGTAGAATTCATTTAGGCCTTGCCCTTATTAGCGGACTATTTTTATTAATAGTGAGCTTAACCGGTGCTGTTATGATTTATGCAAAAGATATACAGCACTTAATAGAGCCTGCAAAATGGCAAGTAACACCACAAGAAAATTTAATGCATTACGATGAGCTTATACAAAATGTACAAACTCAAACTAAGCAAAAAATCACTTTTTTTATGCCCGAACAAGCGCCAAACGCCGCATGGCAATTTAGGTTAGCCAATAAATATTACGCCAGTGTTAATCCCTACTCTGGGAGTGTACTAAACGTCTATGAATCAACAGATACTATTTATGGGTTTGCGATGGGATTGCATCGCTGGCTGTTGTTTGAAAACAGTAAGGGTGAAAAAACCTTTCGAAATTGGATGTCGGTGTGTGCATTGCTACTTTTAATAAATGTATTACTCGGCTTTTATTTATGGGTAAAGCCCAAAAACAGAGTTAAACGTTTAGCTATAAAACCAAAAGCCAAATTTAGAGTGCTCATGTATCAATTACATACGGTGCTTGGTGTTTACTTTTTTATACCGCTTATGCTTATTGCCTTTACTGGCATGGCATTTAACTGGAAAACACAAACTCAATCTGTATTAGAATTTGTGACGTTTAATAAAGTAGAACAAAGACCTGAAGCGCCAAAAATAATAGCCCCTTCTCAAGCTGCGTTAAACTACAATCAAGCAATTAAAAATGCAGAGAACGTATTTCCGGATGGTAAAGTATATAGAATTTACTTACCTAAAAAAGATGACGAAGCAATTGCACTGAGAATGCAAAACCCTGGCGAAAGCCACGCTTACAGCTGGGTTTGGACTAACCCATTTACTGGTAAAGTATTAAACTCATTTGACGCCAGTAAAACCAACTTCACAACACAAGCATGGAACTTTAAGTATAAGTTTCACATTGGTGATTTTGCAGGTCCTATTGTGCAGTTTTTATGGTTATTAATAGCCCTTTCACTCGCATTTTTTATTGTAAGCGGTGTATATTTTTGGTTAAAACGCCATAAATGGAAATAAATCTCATTAACACTTGTGTCATTAGTTGATAATAATTACCATTACGTAAATTGTTATCAACTAAGACACTCTATGTTAAAAACTTCGCTTTGCCTTATTGCTATTGCAATAAGTGCTAACACGTTAGCAAATGAAAATAATAAAAATGAATACACTTCTGATCAGTTAGAGCATGTGATTGTATCTGGCAGCCGAATATCAGAAAGCATTGACGAAGTACCAGCCTCAATTACCGTTATTAATCAGCAACAAATACAGCAGCATTTAAAAGTAAGCTCAGAGCTGGGGAGTTTACTCGCGCAAATGGTTCCAGGCCTTGCACCTAACACTGGCAGCTCAAGTAATTCAGGACAAACACTGCGTGGTCGCGCGCCATTAATAATGATTGATGGCGTACCGCAATCAACCCCTCTTCGTAATGGTTCATTAGGTGTAAAAACGTTAGACGCAAGCGCAATAGCGCGCATTGAAGTCATAAAAGGAGCAACCTCTATTTATGGTAATGGTGCCTCAGGTGGCATTATTAACTACATAACAAAACAAGCGCGTAGTGATGGTAAACCGGAAGGCGAAATAAGTATTTCAAGTCGCTTTAGCGCTGTTAAGTTAGCAGAAAGTGGCGGCGGTAGAATATCAGCAGCAGTGAACGGTAAACTTGATAAACTAAGCTATCTACTAACAGCAAGCTATGAAGAAAACGGCGTACAACGCGATGCACAGGGCGATATTTTAGGCTTGCAATATGGTTTATCTGATTCTGAAACTCAAAACTACTTTACAAAGTTAAGTTACGATTTTGACGACGAAAAACAACTTCAGTTTAGCTACAACTTTTACAGCTCACAACAAAAAACAGACTTAGGCGATGTGACTGGCGATGGCAATATAGGGGAAAAAACATACGCTATACACGTCCCTTTAGAGCTTCAAAAACAAGGTAAACCGCAAGGCCCTGAAGGCAACGAGAATATAACCCTAAAATATGTTGATTACGCGCTGTTTGAAAACACACAAATGACCCTCGATCTATATAAACAAAATATAGAAAACGTGTTCTTTTTCTCAACCGCTTTAGCCAATCTTGATGAAGGTTACAGCGGTGGTCAATCGGTTATTAAATCAGATAAACAAGGTGCACGAGCCACGTTTAATAGCCAGTTTGATTTTGAAAATGTAACAGCCACCCTAATCTACGGCATTGATGCCTTAAACGATAAAACATCGCAACCTTTAGTAGATGGCCGAGTGTGGGTGCCAGAAATGGACATGGAAAGTATTGCCGGCTTTTTACAAACAAAATGGGTAATAAACGATGATATTATCCTAAAAGCAGGCGTAAGAAACGAAAGCATCGATTTGAGCGTAAGTGATTATCAAACATTAAAGCTGTGCAGAACCGAATCACAATGCTCAGTGCCATTGAGTGTGCGTGGCGACAGTATTAATTACGACGCGACAACCTATAACGCTGGTATAAAATACAATTTAACAGAGGCGTTTAGTCCGTTTTTTAGTTACTCACAAGGCTCTGACATTTCTGATATTGGTCGCCTACTTCGCTCTGCGACCGTTGAAGATATTGCGCTTATTCAAACCCAAGCTTCAATAATCGATAATTACGAAGTTGGTTTTACCTCACAGTTTGAAAACGTGCGTTTTGAATTTGCACTTTACAGAAGTACCTCAGAGCTTGGTACAAGTAGTGAATATAATGAAGTAACGGGTGTTTACGAACCCGTGCGTGCACCACAAGAAATATGGGGTTACGAAGGACTAGTTAACTACACTATTACCCAAGACCTTAAATTAAGTGCTACTTACAGCTATGTTGAAGGTAAAAACACCGAGACAGATGACTATTTAGGCGCAAGCCAAATTAGCCCACCTAAAGCAACAGCGAATGTAACATGGCAAACAAATGACGAACTATCACTTGCAATGAGCTTTTTATACGTAGGCGACAGAAAGCGCTTTGATAAAAACGCACAAGGCCAATACTCCGGCGATCAGGGCCCTGTTAGTAGCTACAACACATTTAACTTAAGTGGCCAATACAATGTTAACGCCAAGTGGAGTGGCTATTTTGGAATAGAAAACCTTTTCAATAGTGATTACTACCCAGCCCGCGCACAAGCATATACTTACGGTGGGTACAACATTAAAGGATTAGGCACAACTGCAACATTGGGTGCTACATACCAATTTTAACAAATAAACACTATAGGCATGCCCTGCATGCCTATATGCTTAACAAATCCCACATAAATAGACGTCTCACTTTTTTATTTAAGGCGTCTATTAGATGCTAATGCAAATAAAAAACTGTCCATAAACCAAGCAGTAACGCAAACTTAAATAAGAATCAAAACCAATAGTAACGCAATGATTTTTATAGAGAAAACTTGCAATATAGGCTATTTGTACTACACTGCATACAATTGAAATAGTTAAGGCGATTTATCATGAAAGGTAATCAAAAAGTAATCGATGCGTTTAATACATTGTTAGCTAACGAATTAGCAGCAATCGACCAGTATTTTATACACTCGCGCATGTATGACGACTGGGGTTTAAACAAACTATACGAGCGCCTTAACCACGAAATGGAAGAAGAAAAAGATCACGCAGACTGGCTTATTAAGCGCATCTTGTTTTTAGAAGGTGTACCAAATATGACTAAACGCCGTGATTTACTTATCGGTAACGACGTAAAAAGCATGATGCAAAACGATTTAACACTAGAACTTGAAGTAGTTGCGTGTGTTAAAGACGTTATCGCAATATGTGAAGAACAACAAGATTATCAATCTCGTAGCATTTTAGAAAAACTGTTATTTGATACCGAAGAAGATCATGTTTACTGGTTAGAGCAACAACTTGGCTTAATTGATAAGATTGGTTCTGAAAATTATCATCAAGCACAAATGGCTTAGTAGGAGCATATTATGAAAGGCGATAAAGACGTTATTGCAGCGCTTAATAAAGTACTCGCTAATGAGCTTGTTGGTATTAACCAATACTTTCTACATGCACGCATGTTTAAAGATTTTGGCTTCACTCAACTAGACAAAGCAGATTACAAAGTATCTATTCAAAAAATGAAAAACGCCGATCGTTTAATCGAACGTATTTTGTTTTTAGAAGGTTTACCAAATCTTCAAGACCTAGGCCGACTGCGTATTGGTGAAAACAGCGAAGAAATGATTGCAGCTAACATGAGTTTTGAACTTGATACTATTGGTGAGTTACAAAGCGCAGTTAAACTGGCTGAAAGCAAAAAAGATTATATTACCCGTGAAGCCCTTGACCACATTTTAAATGAGCAAGAAGAGCAAATTGATTGGTTAGAAACCCAACAATTACTTATTAAAAATACGGGTATTAAAAACTACTTGCAGTCTCAACTGTAAATAGTAACAAGCATAAAAAAAGCAGCTAAAAAGCTGCTTTTTTTATATCTAAATTTTATATGTAATTAAGCAACTTGATCCGTCACATCCGCAATCTGAATAAGTCTGCGATTAAGGATCTTTTTAGTACAACCACAACACTTACCGCATTGGCTGCCTACTTTAAGCTCTTTAGTTAATTCACGCATGGTTGTTGCACCATCGTCAATTGTTTGCTCAATTTTTTTATCAGTCACACCGTGACATAGACAAATATACATGAATACAAACCACTCTCAATTTCATTTAGTAGGTGCATACTAATCTAAACGAAAATGGTTATCAATTGTTATTTGAAAAAATGTGTATTATTTGAATTTTTTTTGGCCAGCGCCACTTAAGTTGAGAATTCGCGGCAGCTTGAGAATAGTTTTAATTTTAAGCAAGGCGTGGCACTCAGATTGAGATTTATTAATTAGAGTCTACCTTAAATTTAAGTAAGATTAGGTTTAGGTAAATATTTGAATGGTTCAGAATTAATTACTTTAAGGCTTTAAAAACCTTAATGTATAAATACGAAATTTATGGATGGGTGATTTCCGGTTTGTGCCAGTGTAGGTCGGATAAGCGAAGCGCCATCCGACACAGTAAAATACCTTGCCAATTATTATCAACATTTTATGTTGTCGAGTGGCTGGAGAGTGCCATGAGCGGTCATTGATAGTTTACCAGGTGCAGGCCCACAATTAGCACCTCGATTATGTTTCTTTTTCGTCGATTCTTTTGAGAATAATTAGAAATACATCTAAAGCTTCTTGAACCAAATTTTGATGTGCATGCTGATCAATAAGTAAATAAATAAGATGATTACGGTATGCAGAACTCAAGTGCTTTGTAAGGACTTCATCGATGTTAGTAACTTTAGAAACTGAGGAATTTGATGCATAAAGCATTTTATTTCTTTCATTTGCAATTTCTTGAATGTATTTGAATATCGAGTCAATGCCACGATCAGATGCTATTTCACGAACTTTCAATAAATAATCGGTTGCTTTTCCGTTAGGCTCTACAGAGACAAGATTTAGTGGTGGCTGTGGAACAATGCATATCTTTTTGTCTCCATCTTCACCAATTGGCATTCTAACCCACAGTTTTTCTTTTTTGTTTCCGTTTAAAGAGTCAAAAAAAAGCTCCAATGGAATTTCATTTTTTAAAATACCCAGCGCGCCACCAATTAAATCAAAGAATTGTGAAATACCTGATTTGTGTTTGTGATCCCAAGATTTCAATTTATTAGCATTAGCATATCGTCGCTTTTTTAACGCTGCAAATATTGCCGTTGCTGACTCTTCCTCTGCGGTAATTGCAACAAAAGCTGCTATTTCTGGCATACTTTCACGCAACAATACGGAGCGTTCCATGTGTCGGATGCTAGATTTCACTGCAAAGCCACCATAACCAGAAGTGGAACTAGCTTCTTTAAGTACTTTTTTTTGAAAATCGTTTAAATTCATAGATTCCATTTGAAACATAACGGCTTATTGAACACCATTTTGGTGGTTTATAACACACCAAAACGGCGTATATTACATATCCTGATAATTTCACCAATAATCACTTTTGTAAACATGTGATTAAAACAGCTCGGAATTAGGCATGTTATTTTGCCCCAAAACGGCGTTTAATAATGTTATTGGACAAAATTAGATTCTACTCAAAACACAGGAATAAACTTAACTTTTTCATTGTCCGGTTTTCGCTCTTTCCTGACTATCAACTAATTGCCAAAAGCTAACTTTATTACTCCCGAATAAATTAACTATATTCGATTCTTAATATTTACCGCTCAAAAGTTTTGTGGAATAATGCCCGTCTCTTAGGGGAGTAGCCCGCTCAGTAATGAGTAAACTTATCAACATAATTGCACCTCATGTGCATGGTAAGTTTGTAATGTTGTAGCAAGCGTTATCGGCGAGACCTAGGTAGACACTATCCTCATGGCGGGAGATAGTTGTTTGCCTTGGTTTAGTATTCCCGCCTGTAAGAATCAATAATGGAAGTTTTTTTAACCTCAACCGTCACTGTCACACTTGCCGAAATAGGCGATAAAACCCAGCTTTTATCGCTCCTGTTAGCCGCCCGCTTTCGTAATAAAGGCGCGCTTATTCTTGGTATTTTAGCCGCAACCTTACTCAATCATGGTTTATCAGCATGGTTTGGGCAGTGGTTAAGTAATAGTTTTTCTTCTGAATATTTACCTTGGCTTGTAAACATAAGCTTTATTGTAGTTGGACTTTGGTTGCTAGTTCCAGACAAGGACGAAGCTGTAAGTAGTAAATATGATAGCTACGGAGCTTTTTTAGTCGCTTTTGTATTATTTTTTATTGCAGAAATTGGTGATAAAACACAAATAGCGACGGTGTTGTTAGGCGCACAATATCAGTCTGTGTTTTGGGTAACGGTAGGAACCACGTTAGGTATGCTAATTGCTAACGTGCCTGTTATATACGCTGGTAATGCATTACTAAAAAGAATATCGCTAAACACCGTACGTGCTATTGCTGCTTTTGTGTTTGTGTCATTAGGTATTTATGGCTTAGTTACAATTTAATCAATATTAAAGCTCGCAACTGTTGATTTAAGTGCGAGCTTTAGTTTATCGATACGTTATTTATGCATTATTTACACAGTAACATCCCTTGGTTTGTGTAATTAAGAGATTTGAGTTAAAACCAGCAGCTAAATTAGTGACCGCAGTTTCAACAAAACCACTTCCTTGGGCACAAGCTAATCCTTCAGAGAGCGGCCCAGCATAAACAAACTCACCATCTTTATTAATAATAACGGCGGCAGGCGTTGCCGGAATAACGTGTTTAAGCTTTGGTGTTAATTCAACTTGTACAACCTTCATAGCTTTATTGGCAGCAAAAGAGGTTAACGATGAAATATGCGGCTTAGCTTGTATAGTACACCCGCATTTTTTTTCTGTTATAAGCACTAAAGACGGCTCACCAGTATCAACCCAATCCAATTGCTTTTTAAAGTTATTAAACCAGTGTTTTTGCAATAAAACTTTTGAGCTATCAAACGGTTTAAGCTGCTCTAATTGAAAATAAACTAACCCTGCAACAACACAAATAAGCCATGTAGTTATAAGCGAAAATACGAAAGAGTTAGATTTATCTAAACTTGGCAATGCTTTGCTCTAACAAATCAATACTTACGTCAATTAACTGCACCTTAGCGGTTAACTGCTGCACTATTTGCGTATCTTGGTACTGATTTTGTCGCATAGTATCAGTACTGCTTGCTATTAATTCAGTATTACCTGCCTGCTCAGCTACAACTTGTGCAACTGAATCAGAACTTGAAGATACTGCGTCTATTTGCTCGCTCATTGCTGAAATATTCTCTTTCATTGCAGCACTAATACTTGTTAAATCAACTACAAAACTCACACACTGACTCATTGATTGTGTTGACGTTTTACTATTATTAACAAGATCTTTTAATGTTAGACTAATTTTATCTGTTGTTGCTTTACTATGGTTAGCCAAAGATCTTACCTCATCAGCAACAACAGCAAAACCTCGACCATGTTCGCCTGCACGGGCAGCTTCAATAGCGGCATTTAAAGCAAGTAAGTTTGTTTGCTCAGCAATACCTGATATCTCATTTAGAAGACCTGAAATAACATCACCCGCTGCCACTAAGAGGTTTATTTTTTCTTCAGTATGGTTAAGTAGTGTTAACAGCTCTCTACTTTTAGCATCTGTTTGAAGAACTTCTTTTAATGCGTTGCTGGCAGCTTGTGTAATATGGTCTACTTGACGCTTTAGCACCTCACTTTCTTCTTCTACAAGTTTAAAACCATTAGCAACTTGAGCGCCAGAATTAGCAATATCATCAGTTTGTTGTGTACGCTGCACTGCACCACCCGCCAACTGATCATGAACATGTATAAGCTCTTGTGAGTTTTTTTGCAGTGATTCTGATTGAGTTTGTACCTGCTTAATAACATCCGATAAGTAATCTAGTAACGTGTTAAACCCTGCTACTGCCTCACTTTTAGTATCATCAGCGCGAAGAGAGAGTTTTATGTTTTCAGGGTCTTTCATTATTTGCTCTGTCGCATAACTTAAAGATAGACTCGCACGACGTTCGCGTTGCAACATTATGGCAATATAGCCTGCAACTAGCACCTCAACTATTGCGTATCCAGCATGAATAAGCACCGTAGTAAAAGCAAGCCTATCAGGGTCAAATACGTAAAACCCTGTATTTTGAGTTTGTAAATAATAAAAAGACAAATGATGAACTGCCACGAATACAATTGCAGTAATAAACACTCGCCATTGTACAAAAACAATTAACATGGGCATTAAAATAAATATTTCAAAATGGACTTCAATCAACCCAAAAGTTTGTTGTATGTGCAAAAAAGAAAACATCATTATGGCGGCAGCTACGACATGCGGGGTAACAGGGCTGTCCCCTTGTGTGTTTAAAAGCCATATAGGTAATAAACACAATGGCAAACCTATCATAAAGGCCTGCGCTAATGTGTCGAAATACAAGCCAATAGCGATAGACTCGACAAACAAAAGACTGAAAATAATTGTAAATAACCGGCCAATACTAGACATAAAAACCTTAAAATTGTTGTTTGCATTGTTGTTTTATAAAGCAGTCTGCAATATACGTGTAAAAACGAGTTTCAGTTCACTGAACACAATAATAAACTACCGACACACCAAAAATTAATACATTTAATTTACATGATATACATGTGGTCTACTTAATTATAGGGAGTATTTTTTTAAACGTAGGCGTTGCTGCTTTTTTTGTCCATTGAAAAATAACTATTTCAGCGCATGAAATTACCGCACCCGCTTGGCGTAATTGCTCAACTGCCAAGTTTTTATGTTGCGGATTTCTCGAGCCAATACCATCGTGTACGACAATAACCTCAAAACCATTTTCTATTAAATCTAAGCATGTTTGTAAAACACACACATGCGCTTCAGTGCCCACAACAACAACCTGCTTTTTATCATGGCTTTTTAACTTATCAACAAAGCCAAGCTCTGCACATGCACTAAAGTACGTTTTATGAAAATACATAGCATTAGGTAAGGTATTTTTAATTTGCTGATTAGTCTCGCCCAACCCTTTGACATATTGCTCAGTTATTAAGGCCGGGACGTCGTGAATAATACCTGCCTGCGCTAACTGCAATGTACTTTTTAAAATATTCGGAAAATCTTTAATTGCAGGAGCAAGCAACTCTTGTAAGTCTATTATTAATAATACGCTGTTTTTTACATCAATATTAGATAAAACCACTATACTCTCCTCATGAACATTAACTGTTATCTATTTAGATTAGCTCACTATTTGAAAATAGAAATTTTAACTTTACGTATATTATTTGTAATTAAAAAATAAAAACTTATGCTATATTTACTATCTAGCTAAGTATCATCCTATCCTCCACTGAGAGTGTTTATAAGTGCGTTTGAGCAAACTTTTTTTTCCTATCACCATTATTTTTTTACTATGCATTCAATGTACTTTTGCATCACAGAACTATGCTCAACAATTACAACGTATTTCTACTGACGAAGGTCTCTCGCAAAGTTACGTTTTGCAGACACAAGAAGACGAAATTGGCTATATTTGGATAGCTACCCAACAAGGTTTAAATCGCTTTGACGGGTATAAAGTAAAAACTTTTAATGGTGGCTTTGGCTTAGATAAACACTATATTTATGCGTTATTTAAAGCCGAAGACGGAAAGATTATCGTTTCAACTGATCTTTCTGGTGCGTTTATAATAGATCCCCTCACTTTAAAAACCGAAAAAATCTATTCAGGTCAAATAGATAAAGAACAAAAGATGTTTTCTCCAATCTCCGCGATGACCCAAAAACAAAATACTTTTTACTTCGCCATAGATGGTCAAATATATACATTTGATGAGACGAGTAAACGCTTTACACTTAAACTAGCTCTACCAAATGAAGGTGACTACATTAGGTCATTAACGATATATAAAAACACTTTATATATTGGTACAAATGATGGTTTATACACTGCAAATATAGATAATTCAGAACTTGTAAAAATCCCTCTTCACCCCCCTGAAAAAAATACGATAGATAATATAAACGTCAAATTCTTAAGTGTTGATAATGAATTAGGATTACTTGTTGGTACTGTTGAAGGCATGTATCAATTAGCATTCGATAATAACAAAAATATATCTGCAGCAAATATTACAACTTTAATCCCTGATTATAATATATGGGATTATGCCAATACTGTTTACGGGGAGTTTGTAGCAACCGAAAGTGGATTGTTCAGTTATCACCGCGAAACCAAAGAACTAGAGTTCATATTAAATTATGAAAAAAGTAAGTTTAATATTAGTGAAAACTCAATCAACGATCTAATGATTGATAAGTCCGGCGTGCTTTGGCTCGCATCTAGAACCCAAGGGGTGTTTACTTGGCCAGTCAAAACTCAACGGTTTAAACATATTTTTTTACCAGGGAATAATACTGTTCATGCTGCCTATCAAGATAAAAATAATATTATATGGTTAGGGACCGAAGATGGTATTGCGCGCTACGACAAAGTTACAAATAAAAGTAAAGTATATTTAAGCTCGACCGACTCAAAAGCCATATATGGAGCATCTGCGGTATTTGATATTTTTGCGTCTTCGATTGGAGATGATCAGTTTCTTTGGCTTGTTACTTTTAACGGGTTTAAACTTTTTGATAAGCAGACAGGTAAAGTTGTTGAAAACCAAGACACAGAGAATGATGTAATTAACCGATCCAACTTATTTGGCTTTGCCCAATTATCTGCAGACACATATGCATTTATGTCTGATGATAACTTTTATCTTTTTAATGAAACAACCGGAAAAACAAGAATTATTAAGGGACTCAAAGAGCAAGTCGACCCTTTATTTTCTTACGCTTTTTATAAACACCTCGACACACATCCTGAAGAGTTTGTGCTTGGTACATCAAAAAGTTTTTTTAGGTACAACGAAAAAACGAAAACTTTAACGACTATATTTCAGTCTTTTAATCCTAAAGAAGATATTTTTTACACTGTAGAAAACTTTTACTTAGACTCAAAACGGAATACTTTATGGTTGGCAACCACCCAGGAAGGCTTACTTGGTGTTGACCCAGTTACTTATGAGAGAAAACACTACATAGGATTAAAAAATTCATTTAATACTGACTCTATCTATTCGTTACTTCCTGATGAAAATGGTTTTTTATGGGCAAGTACCGACAATGGTTTATATCAAATAAACCTAGATACACTTAATGTGGTGAGTTATTCAGTGAAAGACGGGTTGAACATAAACCAATTCACACAAATTGCAGCAACAACATTAAATGATGGCAGGTTAATTTTTGGCAGCAATGCCGGAGCTCTACTATTTAACCCTGTAGACTTTAATGAAAAAGAACAACTGAAAAAAAGCAATCTAGCCATTACTGATATAGGCCTCTTTACTAAGGAGCTCAATTATCACCCTCATAAATACCTTAGCAAACCGCTTGAGCTAGATCATGAAGATATGGGGTTGACGGTTAGTTTTTCTAACTTTTCTTACCCCAATATAGACAAAGCGTATTATAAAGTTACCCTTTTAGGGCCTACGTCCCTTACATATGAAGACTTACAATCTAATCAAGTATTTTTCACAAAGCTCCAACCGGGTAGTTACTCACTAAAAATATCAGCACATAATCGCGATGGTATTGTTACAAGCGAACCAGCCACGCTTAACATCAACGTAGCTTATGCTCCATGGAAGTCGCCCTTTGCTATTGCCGCCTATATAACCTTAATGCTAGCCGTGTTGTTTTTTATTTTTTGGCAATACCGCAGCCGCCAAGTTGCAATAGAACAAGCTCATAGAGCGACTATTCATTCGCAAAAGCAAACAGAGCTCGCGCTTAAAAATAACAAAAGTGGCGTGTGGGATTATAATTTTAAAGATGCTTCCGTAAGCACGCTCAGAGGAATTGAATTAGGCTATACAGGCTTGCCTGTACGCGTACACATAGAACAATTTTTGGCGCTAATACACCCTGATGATCGACGTCGTTTTGAAAACCAATGGGAAAACTACTTCAAATACAAAAAACAACAAAACTGGCAAGCAACCTATCGCTTACAGCACAAAGATGGCCATTGGTTATGGTATCAAGATACAGGTCAAGTTATATACGATCCTCAAACAAATGAGCCGTTATATGTTTCTGGCATATATACTAATATCACAGCGCAACGTGCTAACGAGCAACAAGCAAAAATTTTAGGTGAAGCGTTCAGCCAAATAAATGACTGGTTACTTATACTCGATAAACATTTAATGCCATTTTCTGCGAACAACAGTTTTATTGAAACATTTTCAAATGAAAAAGTAGCCACTAAAATTAGTCCTAAATTATTCATAAAAGCGATTGGTAAAGATAAGTGTAAAGAGTTTGCTGGTATCTTAAAAAAATTAAAACCGACAGAAAACTGGCAAAGTGATGCTTATATAAAAACAGCAAGAAATAACGAACATCCAATTCATATAAGTGCCACAGCAGTTACAAAAGATACTGCAAGTTACTATGTGGTGGTTATTACAGATTTAACCGAGCAAAAACGTGCTGAAAACGAATTGCGCTATTTGGCTAATTTTGATCCTCTAACGCATCTACCTAATCGTAGTTTAATGTATAAAAATATTGAAGACGCGATTAAACATGCCAATGAAAGTAATACACAATGCGCATTATTATTTATTGATTTAGATAAGTTTAAACCTGTTAATGACTCTTTTGGCCACGCAGTTGGCGATAAGCTCTTGTGTAATATTACCCAAAGAGTGAACGGTATGCTCGGCGCAAACGCAAAACTTGGCCGACAAAGTGGTGATGAATTTTTAGTGCTGATTCAAAATATAAAATCGCTTCAGTCTCTTCGCGATACAGTAAGAAAAATTAGTAATGAGTTAGCTAATAAAGTAATTATTGAAGACTTCTCTATTAATATTTCAGCCAGTATTGGCGTTGCTTTATACCCATTCGATGCTGTAACCACCGATTTACTTATCCGTAATGCCGATGTAGCCATGATGCACGCTAAACAAGGCGGGAGAAACGACTTTAAGTTTTTTAGCGATGAAATGAATGAGCTGATAAAACAAAAGTTACTGCTCGAAAATGATTTAAAAGATGCAGTAAAAGACAACCGATTTTTTAATCACTATCAGCCCATTATCGACATAGAAGAAAAAACAATAAATGGCGTGGAGTTACTCATGCGCTGGAAAAATCAAGGACAGTTGGTATCCCCAGCACTTTTTATACCGGTAGCAGAAGAAACCGGTTTAATAGAACTCCTTACTGAGCAAGCATTGCAACGAGCTCTTATTGAAATTGCACCTATACTCAGCGCAAACCCATTGTTTTATATATCTTTAAACTTATCGCCTAAACACATTTTAAAAACAAACATAACCCAGCGGTTAATGTCCATATTAGCGGACTCTCAAGTTCATCCAAGACAATTAAGACTTGAAATAACAGAGAGTATTTTACTAGAAGATAAACTCAAAGCAGCCAAGCAGCTACAAAACTTAAAAGCTGCTGGGTTTAAATTACTACTTGATGATTTTGGTACTGGTTACTCGTCACTCACCTATTTGAGCCAATTTCCTATTAATGTTATTAAAATAGATCAAAGCTTTGTAAACAGTATTGGTATAGATAAAGGGGATGAGTCAATTATTAAGACCATTCTTTTATTGGCCGAAAACCTAGATCTTTACTGTATTGCAGAAGGAGTAGAAACGCGCGAACAGATGATCTTTTTAGCCGAGGTTGGGTGTACTGTACTGCAAGGTTATTACTTTGCAAGGCCAATGGATGCTAAAGACTTACGTAAAAGCGATTGTTTTAGCAATATCATTGATTTGATTTGATTTGATTTAAAACATTAAAAGCGTGCTAATCATTATTACACGCTTTTATATTAATTAAATGCTACTAATGGATGTGATGGCATTCGTGGCTTTCTATTTGTAATACACTATTGCGTACATTAAATTTTTCAGCTAACAGTTGTTCTACCTTCATACGACATGCTTCATCGTGTTTTTCAATAGTACAATGCTCTTTAAGTACAACGTGCGCCCCGACTACTACACCCTTATATTTACGCGTTACAGTGACGTTATGGACATTGTGAACATGCTCCATATCTGTAATCTCACTTTCAATATCTGCAACTTTAGGGAGTTTGGCCTTATTTAAGCGTAAACCTTTTATACAACTAATAATGACCTTAACACCGGTAAACAACACGAAAGAGGCGATTAACATGCTCGATAAAATATCGATAACAACCCAGCCCGTAAAATATATAAGAATACCAGCCACAAATGTCGATACGGTAGAAATCAAATCAAAGAATGAATGTAAAAATACCGCGTAAACATTAATACTCGCTTTGCGGCCTTTATATAAAACCCATGCAGCAGCACCATGAAATAAAAAACCAATAGCAGCAATAACCGACATTAAATAACTATTAATAGCCAGCTCATTTCCTTCATGCTGGTGTATATAGCGCTCACCACCTTCATACAAAATAATTAAACTGATTGCTAGGTATAAAAATCCGTTCACCAGACCACCCAAAAGCTCGGCTCTTTGATGACCATCGTTATAGGTTTTAGCAAAATGAATAGCGAGACTTGATGCAATCAGTGCGATGAATAACGAGCTATTGTGAACAAACAAATGCCCCGCATCGGCAAGTACAGCAAGCGAATTAGAATAATAAGCACCTATAACCTGAATTACCATAAACGAACACGTAATTGCTAGCGCAATAAGTAACCGACGACGAGAAGCTTGGTGTGTAGTGATTTCTGTCATGAAATGCTTGAATAACCTATACTTAAAGTGCAAATAAACCAAAGATGGCTTAGAGTAGAAAAGAGTAATGATATACAGTATCAATTATAATACGTACTGCCCTCAAACGCACTAAAAACTTAGTAAATCAAAAAAAATGTGCTAATAATTAGTAGGGCTTGTTGAACTTCGGTGGTTGAATTTACACCAGTATTTTTGTTTTTTAGGCAAGGCAGAGCCTATGTAGTGTGGCTATTCCCCATAAATAGGCGATAACGCAGCATAAATACCAAACATGCGCAGCCTTTTGAGCTCGTTCTAAGGACGATTAACACGCCCAAGTAAAAACAATAAAAATACAATGGATAACAATTTAATTGTGGCTTAAACACATGGAGAGTTGAGTGAGTAATAACCTATCAAATGAAATATGGCGAAACTTGGAGTTACTGCCGTTTTGTGTATTACTTTATGATGCCAATGAAAATATATTTAAAGTTAACAGCCAAGCACAGGACTTGTTTGGCTTAAGAAATAAATCACATTTTAATAAAATTGATTTTTCACACATCACTTTAACCAATCATCACAGTAAAAAAGAACTATTAGTCGAGGAGCTATTCTTTGATTATTTCACTGCAAATAACCAATGCCAGTTTGTTTTATCAAAACAGGTATCTAAATTGCTACTCAATGTAAAATTTGCAAAATTACCTAACTCAAGCTCCATTATTATAATCGATGTATTGAATAATAATGTAGATGAACAATATGATTTTGATAATATTATTTCGAACATATCAACTGACTTAATTGATATTCAAAACGACGACGTTGATAAGCATATCAACTACGCATTAAAAGCTATTGGTACCGTTTGCCACGCAGATAGAAGTTATCTTTTTAAGTTTGCCGAGGATGGTAAAACCATAAATAACACCCACGAATGGGTCAATAATGATATACAAGCATTTAAAGAGGACTTACAAAACCTTCCGAAAAGCGATCTCCCATATTTTTTTAGTTTGATGGCACGTACTCACTTATTTAGAGTTAACGATGTAACGTCGTTACCCATTCAAGCAATGAGCGAAAAAACAATTTTCCAGCGACAAAAAATAAAATCAGTACTTTGCATTGGTCTACGTTATGACAAAGAGCTCGTTGGCTTTATAGGCTGTGATTGCGTTGTTCAAAAGCGAAACTGGACTGATTTAGACCTTATTCGCTTAAGGTTAGTAGGTGAAATGCTTGCTAATGCTTTCAAAAATTTAAATTACAAGCAAGAGCTACAACAAGCTCAGCAGCAACTCATTAATGCCAATCATAAACTTAACAAACAAGTTAATACTGATGGCCTTACAAACATTGCTAACCGACGCTGTTTTGATCAAACTTTAAAATGCGAAATTAAGCGCGGCGCACGTAATAAAGAACCCATTAGTTTAATAATGTGTGATATTGATTTTTTTAAGCGTTATAACGATAACTATGGGCATCAGCTAGGTGACGAAGTGTTAAAAAAAGTTGCCAAGGCGCTGCATGATCTTTGTAAACGTGAAGGTGATTTAGCCGCTCGTTTCGGTGGTGAAGAATTTGCGATAATTTTACCTGCAGTCGACACAGATCATTGTCAAAGGTTTGCTGTTCTTATTCAGGAAAAAATTGCAGAACTCGCAATTGAACATAATTTTTCAAGTGCTAGTAATTACCTTTCTTTGAGTATTGGATTTTATAGCCTTATACCCAATCAAAAAACAACATCTAAAGAAGTTATAACTAACGCCGACATAGCCCTTTATAACGCAAAAGAAACAGGCAGAAATAAAATAGCCAGTTTTTAAAAAACCGACTAAGTCGGCGCGCTACAGTGAGTTTTAGTGGTTAAAAGTTCGCTGTAGTGACAATCTATACACGCTTAAGTTATAAACGATACAACCACTCAACGTTTAATTATTAACACAAAACTGCGCCTTCTCCATAGAGTACTTTGGAGTACTAATCAGCTAGCACTAAATATAACACCTCACTAATTGTTGATGGAGTTAATTTACTTATCAGTGATTGACGCTTACAAAGCTAAGTATGGCGTTGAAATGAGGTCCCAGGTACAGAACAAGGTTTAACTACACATCAATATTCAGGTATTAGCTGGAAACTCAAAAGTGAGCAACCAATTAGCGCCGGTACTGAGGTTTTAGTAACCAAAAAAGAAGTGGGTGTTATGTGGGTTAAGCCTAAAAGCTAACCATCACTTTAAAACAAGCACTGTGTATAATAAATTACAGTAAAACGGGCGGCTCAAACTGCCCGTTTTTTATGCCTGAGATTTGAAATACAGCGCCTTGTTCAGTAACAGTATTATTAATCACTTCATCAAATGCCGATGTCACAAGTAACAACTCAGCATTTTCACCACCGAATGCGATGCATGTCGGCTTTATTGCACAAAGCTTTATTGTTTTAATTAGCTCACCGACTGGGGATAAACACATAACACACCCCATTCCCCACACAGCTAGCCACAAATTACCTAATTGGTCGGTTACGCAGCCATCGGGGTCAACATCAGTATTATTAAATTGATAAAAAACACGTGGCTCAGAGCAAGGTTCGCCAGTTTGCTCATCCAAATCTAATACATAAATACAACTCGTTAAAGAGTCGCAGTAATAACCGCGTAAACGTGGCTTATCAAAGCACAATCCATTTGGGATACTCAAACCACTTACAACGGCTTTAAGCTGGTGTTTATAATAACGGTATATTTTACCGTAACCTTTTTTAGCATTTACGTTCATTGTACTTAACCAAAAACCACCCCATGGATCAGCGCGGCCGTCGTTTGAACGCCTATTTAGTTGTGTATTTTCAATATTAAGAATAAGGTGGCGAGTGCTCGAATTAATATGGTATTTATATAAACCAGTGCTTGTACCTAGCAACAAGTGCTGCTCATCAATCCACGCTATTGCACTGAGCGTATCGGGCATATTAACTGTTTTTGGTTGGCTTTCGCTGTGTATTTTTTTGCTTAAAAGTAATTTTTTATTTATGTCGACCCAAAAAAAAGTATTCAGCATAGGGTGCCAAAGAGGACTTTCTGCAAGCTGATTCTGTGTGCTTTCAAAAATGGTTACGCTAGGGTCAAACATAAATACTTATTCTTTATTATTAACAAAGCCTTGTAACCCAAACCTTACCAGAAAACAGTGAATTTCGCGATGTGTACCTGGCTTTAATTTATCAACACGCCCTAGTGACTGCAAAATCAATATCATTGGACCACCGGCTAATTTTAAAGTTGGGCGTACCACTAAAAAGTTTGAAATACTTAATAGTGGTTACAACATGGGAGTTGATACTGCTAAGGCCTTTTTAGCTAAATAACTGCATTATTTAACCTAATAATTGCGGTGTTTTACCCGCAATAACTGCGGTGTTTTACCCGCAATAACTGCGGTTAGTAAACCAGCTAACATAGCTCCCACAACGGTGCATATTGCACCGCCTAAAATACCGTAAACACTCATAAAACATATCAGCGCTAAACCAAATAGCAGTGCACTTAAAAATGTTTTAGTCGCTAATGTAAGTGTGTTTTTTCGTAGGTTGAGCATCATTAATAATAAACTTACCATCGCAATTGTAATTAGTAGCTCGTTCATGCGGGTTGTACCTCAATTTGTAATTTTTGTGTGTTTTTTATTTTTAAGACAACAAACATACACACGATACCCACCACCATAAAGCTTATATCTACTACCGCGACAAGCGAGCTATTAAGGTTAATAACATTGCTAACGCCAAGTAAAATATTAAGTGGCAGCACCAAAGCAAGCGAAGCGCCGCATAGTAAAAGTGTCAGCTTAAAATAGTTTTTATAACCTATGGGCAATACACTTAATAGTAACCATGCCAACCACGTATAAAAGAACACGGGTCCAAAAAAGCTATTTTGCGCCACACCAACAACGCTATAATTAAGTAAAACTTGCACAGGAAATAGCACAAAGCTTGCTAATACCAAACCGCCACAACTGCCAATAATAAAACGATTCCAGCGTGCATATGCCTGCATACTCAGTGAAGGGCTACTGCCACGTGTGCGCTTTGTTAGCCACATCATCATGCCCGAAATAGGTAAAAGCGCAGTACTTAAGCCAAGCAATACCCAAAGTAATTTTACAAACACTCCTGCAAAGTTCCCAAAGTGCAGCGGAAACATCAACTCAATTACTTTTATCGAAACACCTGAAATATCACCAAAACTACTCATCGACTGCACAAACTCACCATTGCCCTGATAATGCAGTAACTGAGAAGCAACAGCCTCGCCACCTAACAAACGCAAATATACCTGCGCATTCGCATCGTTATGCGCCATTATTGTGACATCCCTAATTATTGCTTCAGGGTAACGACTATGAGCATGCTCTAAAATAGTGTCTATTTTTGTAGGTTGCTTAATGTGGCTAACTACAGGCTCAGGAATAGCGGTAAACGTTTCTATTAACTTATCTTGATCGCCACCAAAGCTCACAAACGCAGCTGCTGGTAGTAAAATAATGGTTGCGAGCCCTAAAAATGATCCTGTAAAACCAATCACAATATTAAATACGCTGCCCCAAATACCTATAACCTTATGAGCATCGCTTACTGCAATATCTAACCCTTTATCTCGCCTAAACGTAAAGAGCTCTTTTATCAATTTGCGATGAATAAACAAGCCTGTCACTGCACTTACTAAAAGCGTTAAACCTAAAAACCCAGTGAGTATTAACCCAATTGGTCGCCCTAAATGCAAATCTGCATGAAACTCACCTATATAAGTTGGCGCATCCGTTTTTTTATTGGCGTAAAACTCTTTACTAGGCCCATAGTAAGTATTTTCCAGCGTCAACGTATCGGGATGAAATTGAAATACTCTGGCCACCTCTTGGTCGTAATTTTCATCGCCATGGTGAGATTCAAATACCAACGTTAACAAATGAAAGTTATGCCCACTTGGTAAAAACACATGAATGTTTTCGCCAAATTCACTAGGTACTTTTTTATGGTATTCGTTTACTAGTCGGTTAATTTGCGCGCTGGCAACGTATTGGCTAGATTGTAGTTCTGGATTAGCCCATATTTTTAACTCAGGTCGCGACAGAACTGCTAACGCCCCACTAAATGCAACAATAAATAGCAGTACCGCAGTAATAATTCCTACCCAGCTATGTAATAAAAATAGCTTTTTTAAAGTAATCGACTTCATCCCTGCCCCTGCGTTAACGCCCAAAAACTCAATAAACCATGTAATACACACAATGCAATCATTACTACAAAAGGTTGCCATACTTTTTGCGCCAAATACGCATAAATAAACAACGCAGTCCAAATAATAGGAAAGAGTAAAATAGGCAGTAATATTTGTTCATTCATTTGAAACGGTAAATAGGTTGTCATACCCGGAATCATTATTACCGCTGTAACTAGCGCTAATACACACGCAATTAAGTGCCTTCGCCGTGTAGCTGTAAACGTTTTTTTATTATTCATTATTCGCTCAATAAATTTGCCCAAACATATACAAAACAGCACATGCAAATGATAACAATTGTCATTATATTGTGCATTTAATGCTTAATGCAATTTATTAAACAAATTAAGCCTAAAAACACTGTTGGTTTGCCTTAAGAGCTTTTATGCTACGCCTCGCAATTTAGGTACGCAGTAATGCGTCATTTCAGTTAAGCCGAGTTCGGGCTTTTTAATTTTTCAGGAAGCAGTAAACCGTGGATATAATTAACGCAATTATTTTAGGTATTATTGAAGGTATAACAGAATTTTTACCCATATCATCAACTGGGCACTTAATTGTAGCGTCAAAGTGGTTAGGCATTGAATCAACAGACGCTAACCTCGCCTTCGAAGTAATTATCCAGCTTGCCGCCATTTTAGCGGTACTAGCCAACTATAAAGACAAGTTCAGCCCTAAACATTTCAATTTATGGGTGAAAGTTGCCATTGCATTTATTCCTTTGGGTATTATTGGTTTTATATTTAGTGATGTAATAAAAACACTGTTTAGCGTACCGGTAGTAGGTGTTATGTTTATTGTAGGCGGTGTGATTTTTTTACTATTAGAGCGCAGTTATAAAGAGACTCACTGCACAACTACCGATGTAACCCAAGTTACTTATAAACAAGCTCTTTGGATTGGCGTAGCACAAGTATTTGCGTTAATTCCAGGGACTAGTCGTGCTGGAAGCTCTATTGTTGGTGCCATGTTGTGTGGTTTAAACCGAAAAGCCAGCGCTGAATTTTCATTTTTACTTGGTTTACCTGTACTTGCAGCAGCCTCAGGGTACGACTTACTTAAACATTACCAACTGTTTAGCTTAGATGACCTAACTGCCCTTGCAGTTGGCTTTTTAACATCTTTTATAGTTGCTTATTTTACTATTAAACTATTCATACGCTTTCTAGAAAATTTCACTTTTGTTAGTTTTGGTCTTTACCGAATCGTATTTGGTGTTATTTTATTAACTAACCTGAATTCTGGTTAAGAGATTTAAAAACACTATAAATAATAACGATATTTAAGTCTGTTTCTCTCTAGCTAGAAATTTTTGGTGAAAACAAGGCGAATTTACGCGTCAATAGCTGGTCTATTGCAAGGAAATTCAACGCAGTTAGCGCTAAAAATAGCTGCTTGAGATAGATTTATTATCCAGAACTCAGGTTAGCTATAGCCTACACATAAGAGAATATTATGAGCGAAAAAATAAACGAAGAAGCACTCCACGCCCTAAAAATAGCTTTTACTTACATGCCTAAAGCGATTGAAGTGACAAAGTATGAATATGGCGAGCGTTACCAAAGCGTGCTTGATCACATTGAAGCTGTACGTGAAACACTGCTTATTAACGATGTTGACCCAGAGGAAGTAGGCGGCGATATCAACCCGCAATATACCCCAAATTCAACGTATTAAAAGTATACCGCTGAGTATTATATGCTCGGCGGCATGTTGCGCTATATACAAGGGCCTGTTTATCTTTCGAGGTTAAATTTGCAGCAGACTGTTTGGTATTTAGGCAAGGCTGAGCCTATGTAGTGTGGTTATTCCCCATAAATAGGCGATAACGCAGCATAAATGCCAAACATGCGCTGCCCTTTGGGTTCTGCCTAGGGACAATTTACTCTTTGTTGCTCGGTTTTTACTTATTCTTACATGGATGTAAGCCAGTAGAATAACGCAGGAGCAGTTATCGAGCCCACTAGGTTACAAATCTCGCGCCGCGATTAAATCGCCCCTAGATTGAACAAATTTTAATCCTGAAAGGTCAACAGGCCCTACTACTATTAATAAATCACTAACTTAGTTCATAAAAACATAAGGTTATAAAATTTAATACGTATCAATTTTAGTTATTAGTAATTAAAACTGCTAAACTGGATTTTAAACTAATACCAATGCCCTAATTGGCCTATGTATTATATAAATTGAACAAAAGCTTACGGGGTGTTTTCTTTTGAATTTTTTACGATGTTTTCACGATATAGTTTCTAATCAATCTCTTGATTTTGAAAATAAAATTAATAAGCTCTTAGTGTTTGGGTTAGAAGTATTTGACCTTGAGCTAGGTATTATTAGTAAAGTAGATAAAAACAGCTACACCGTTTTATATGCCAAAACCCCTGACAACTCACTTTTACCCGGTACCGTGTTTGAATTACAAGGCACCTATTGCGTACATACGCTCGCTGCAGGCTCTGCACTTGCCTTTCATAAAGCATCTCAAAGTGCAATTGCAAACCACCCATGTTATATAAACTTTCAGTTAGAGTCTTATATTGGCGCGCCAATAAAAATTGGTGATAAAATATTTGGCACCGTTAACTTTTCATCCATAAACAGCTCTCCAGCTTTTAATGATGCAGCCTATGATTATATTGAGTTATTTGCACAATGGCTTGGATCGGAATTTGCTCGCACTCAAGCTAAAGAACAACTCATAAAAAATAGTAATACTTTATTAAAGTTAGAGAATGTAGCAAATATAGGTACGTGGGAGGTTGATCTAGTCTCCGATAAAATTACCTGGAGCGAGCAAACATACCTCATACATGAAGTGGATGAACAATTTCAACCGCAAATGAATTCTGCAATCGAGTTTTATAAAGAAGGCCCAAGTCGTGAAGGCATTACTCGCGCGGTAGAATTAGCCATAGAAAAAGGCAAAAAATGGAATTTAGAGCTAGAAGTAATAACCGCTAAAAATAAACACTTATGGGTGGCTACCTTTGGTGAGGCCGAATTTGATGAAGGCCGATGTGTCCGATTATTTGGCACCTGCCAAGATGTAACCGAGTCAGTAATGCTCCGAGAAGAGCTTAAACAAAAGCAAGCTCAAGCAGAGCGCCTACTTGAAGACAGAAGCATGCTATTTGCTAAAATCAGCCACGAATTAAGAACCCCACTGAATGGCATTACAGGTATGCTAACCACATTAGTTGATGAACACAGTGAAGAAGTCCGCGCTGAAAAAATTAAAATAGGACTTAGAAGCGCCGATATTTTGCTTAGTATTATTAACGAAGTGCTCGATTTTTCTAAAATTAATCATGGTGAGCTAAAGCTTGAGCCTACTGACTTTTTACTAAAAACAATTTTTACCGATTTAACTTCTTTGTATACACCTCTATTTAAAAACACGCATGTAACGCTACAAGTAAATAATACAATTGATGACAACTGCTGGGCGTTTAGCGACAACACACGCCTTAGCCAGATTGCTTCTAACTTACTGAGTAATGCACTTAAATTTACTGAAAATGGTTCAGTTACACTAAACACAAGCCTTTCTAAAGTAAAAGCTAAGCTAAATTTAAATATTGAAGTGTCTGATACAGGCCGAGGAATGAGTAAAAACTTTTTAGAATCACTGTTTTCTCCTTTTTCTCAAGAAGTAGATGCTAAGAATTCAAAAGGTGGAACAGGCCTTGGCCTTGCAATAGTAAAAGAGCTTGTTGAATATATGGGCGGAAAAATAAAGGTAAAAAGTACACCTAATAAAGGCACTACGTTTTTAGTAAATATTCCTATTGAGAAAGGGACAGAACAAAAACAAGAAAGCCTTAAATCAACGTTAGATATCAATGGCAGTGAACTATCAGTGCTTGTAGTAGATGATAACGACATTAATAGGTTGGTACTTCATGCTTCTTTAGGCAAACTTAATATTAAAGCCGACTCAGCAGTTGATGGCCAAGATGCTGTATTAAAATGTCGCCAAAAGCATTATGACCTTATTTTTATGGACTGCATAATGCCCATACTCGATGGATTTGAGGCAACAAAGCAGCTTAGATCAGAAAACATCTGCTCGCATGAAGAAACCTACATAGTGGCTATAACTGCTAATACTTCATCACAAGATAAACTTGCCTGCAAACAAGCCGGTATGGATATGTTTATATCAAAACCTTTTAAACTACCCATACTTGAAAAAGCAGTTATTAACGCGCTTGAGCATACAGCTAAAGTTAGCTAACCTTTATAGCTAACTGATTGGTTAAATAAGGATATAAAATGAAAAGTATAATAAGAACAATACTATTTACGTTGCTTTGTTTAGCAATATTTAAAGGCGTTTCCACTGAGCAATGGGGGTCATCAATAACGGTAATTATCGTATCAGGAATATTGCTGTTAGTTACATTCATCAGTGCTAAGTCATCGCGTGGATCATCAGCTTATACTGGCAGTGACTCATCAGTTTCCTCTAGCAGTAACTCATCGCACTCTCATACACATTGTAGCGGCGGTGATTCTGGCGGTGGGTGCGATTAAATCGTGTGCTAATTCTTAAGCATTAAAAAAGCCGCCTTTGGAGAAGGGCGGCTTGGGTTAACAAACAGCTATGGGTGTAGCCTTGCTGTTATATCAAGAGAGTTTTTACTAATTACATTAAGCAGCGCTTTGATCAGCTTCTTCAGAGTGACGAATTAAATAATCAAATGCACCTAAACTTGCTGTTGCACCGCTGCCCATTGCAATAATAATTTGTTTAAACGGAGTATTAGTTGCATCCCCCGCGCCGTAAATGCCTGGTAATGAAGTTGCGCCTTTAGCATCAATCAGTATTTCACCAAATTTGCTTAATTCAAGGTCGCTATCTTTTAACCATTCCGTATTAGGTATTAAGCCTATTTGTACAAATATACCGGCAAGTTCAAGCTCTTTGCTCTCTCCCGACACTCTATCTGTGTACATTAAGCCAGTTACTTTTTTACCATCACCAAGTACTTCGGTTGTTTGTGCACTTTTGATAATAGTAATATTAGCCATGCTTTTAGCTTTACGAATAAGCACTTCATCAGCACGTAGTGTGTCTGCAAATTCAAGTACCGTAACGCTTTGCACAATATTAGCTAAATCGATTGCCGCTTCTATACCTGAATTACCACCGCCAATTACGGCAACAGGTTTACCTTTAAATAAAGGACCATCGCAATGTGGGCAATATGCCACACCATGGCCGCGATATTCTTGCTCCCCTGGTACGTTCATTTCGCGCCAGCGTGCACCAGTGGCAAGTACGAGCGACTTAGCTTTGAGTACTGCGCCATTCTCTAGTGTAATTTCGTAGCCATTGTTATAACCAAGTGCCGCTGCCCGCTGATTATGCATTACATCTACATCGTATTCTTTAACGTGCTCTTCAAGCTGGGCAACCAATTTTGGCCCTTCAGTCGCCTTAATCGAAATAAAGTTTTCTATTGCTAATGTATCTGCAACTTGTCCACCAAATCTGTCGGCAACAATACCTGTATTTAACCCTTTTCGTGCTGAGTAAATCGCAGCCGATGCGCCCGCAGGCCCGCCACCAATTACAAGTACATCAAATTTATCTTTTTTACTTAGCGATTCAGCTTGGCGCTGTGCCCCTTTGCTATCTACTTTATTGAGTATGTCGGTAAGGCTTAGTGCACCTTGGCTAAATGGTTCGCCATTTAAATATACAGCCGGTACAGCTAAAATATTTCGCTCTTCTACTTCGTCTTGAAATAATGCGCCATCAATCATGGTCGCTTTAATATTGCTGTTTGTCGCTGCCATAGTATTAAGTGCTTGGACTACTTGCGGGCACGTTTGGCAACTTAAACTTATATATACTTCAAAGTTAAGTTCTTGAGTGAGCGATTGTATTTGCTCAATGTCTTCGCTTTTAGCTTTACTTGCGTGTCCGCCAGTATGTAAAAGTGCTAGCACTAAACTTGTGAATTCGTGGCCCATAGGTACGCCTGCAAACGTAATATGAGTGTTTTTAATAGGTGAATGTACAACCATTGACGGGCGACGCGCGCTTGTATCTGGGTTGTTCATTACCGTAAATTTATCGCTCAGTGAGGCTAAATCGTTCGCTAAGCTTTCTACTTCTGCTGATTTTTTGCTGTCATCCAAGGCAATAAGCAGCTCAACAGGTTGAGTAAGCGATTCAAAATGGCTTTTTAATTGATTTTTTATGTTGTTATCTAACATGGCTTAACCCTTTTAGGAAAATTTAAACAGCAAGCCTCCCATGCCAAATAATGCATGTGCTTAAACAAGTATATTGATATAGGAGGCACCAACAAACGGATGTTCGTTGATTTAAGGGCAGTTACCTGCCCTTATAGTAGGAATAAATCTATACTTAGATTTTACCAACTAGGTCTAGTGAAGGTGCAAGTGTGTCTTCACCTGGCTGCCAAGATGCAGGACAAACTTCACCGTCGTGAGTTGCAATGTATTGTGCAGCTTGTACTTTACGAACAAGTTCTTTAGCGCTTCGACCAATACCTAAATCGTGAGTTTCGATAATTTTAATTTCGCCTTCTGGGTTCATTACAAATGTTCCGCGAAGTGCTAAGCCTTCTTCTTCAATCATTACGCCAAAGCTACGAGTAATACGTCCTGTTGGGTCGCCAATCATTGGGTAAGTAATTTTACCAATTGTGTCTGACGTATCGTGCCATGCTTTATGAGTGAAGTGAGTGTCAGTAGATACTGAGTAAACTTCTACGCCCATTTCTTGAAGTTGTGCGTAATAATCTGCAACATCACCAAGTTCAGTAGGACATACAAATGTAAAGTCTGCTGGGTAAAAGAAGAAGATTGACCATTTACCTAGAACATCTTTTTCAGACAATTCTACAAAGTCACCGTTGTGGTAAGCGGTTGCATTGAATGGTTGTAATTTAGTATTGATTAATGAAGTGCTCATGGTATTTCCTCATCTATATTTAATGTATTTAAAAAGTAATCAACGCTCTCGTTTAAAACGACCTTCTGCGTTGGTTTGGTTAATACAATAAGGCTAATGGATAATTAAATAAAATTGATTGTTTAGATTAAAGCAATCGGTTTTTTGGATTGAACTATATAATCCCTGTTATCGTAAGCATTACTTGGATTGTAAACGCTGGCGAATTATTAAGATCGCTAATCGCAATACTGCTACAATAGCCGCGCTTCAAATAAGTCATTAAATATAAGGCACGCCGTAATGGAAAAATTTTTTAACCACATACAACTAGGTTACTTAGGCTTAATCCCGTTTTTAGGGTGTGTGGGTTGGCCGCTTATGTTTGGCAGTAATAGCCTTAACTTAGAGTTTTTTACTTTTTACAGTATTGGCATTTTAGCATTTATGTCAGGTAACTTGTGGCGTGCCGGAGAGCAAAGCTATAGCGATGCGATAAAAGCAGTTTTACCTGTAATCCCGGTGCCATTTTTATCTTTTCTTCCTGTTGAGTGGGCACTTGCCTGGTTAGGAGCCAGTTTTTGGTTAGTACTTATATTTGAAAAAGCCACGCCACAATGGCAAACCTACCATAAAGATTATCAAAAAATGCGTGTTGTACTTACCTCCGTTGTGTTTGTTTGTCACATCCTAACTATTGGTATGAGTATTTATCCTAAATAGCAACTGTAAACTTAAATATTGCGTGGTAATAAGGTAATATCCGCGCACTGCTATTTGAGGACACACCATGATTGACCAACTACGCCAACAACTCGATGAACTTGGCGAAAACTACGTAGAAAAAAACGCTGCATTTAAAATCAAAGTGATCCCATTTTTTTGTGCTATTCGCATTAAAAAAGATCATAAAAGCGAAGGTCGTTTAAGCTTTTATTCAAGTCAATTACTCGAAATTTTCTTAGTCGTCTTATTTTTGCTATTTGGTTTAACACTGTACGATACAGATGCAGGATTTACTCACGGCCCTATTCATATTGCCTTTGCCATTTTAATTACCTTTAATCTTATTATTAAACAAATCGCAATTGAAGGGTTAAAAACCAGACTTGCGTTTCATCGTTTACTAGCAAAAGACTCACAAACAAATAGCGATATAAATAATACTGCTACAAACATAAACGCTAAATAAAATATGTATTTAAATCCTCAATGGCGAATACTCACCGTAGGCGATGGCGATTTATCGTTTTCGAACGCTATTTACACTCATCTATCGCCAAAAGCTTTGGTTGCATCCACTTACGATGACCAAACTACTATTGAGCAAAAGTATCAGCACAATGCACTTGGCAATCTAAAAGCGCATAACGTTGAGGTACTTAATAGTTTTGATGTAACAAATCCCGCGTGTTGGCAAACTCTAAGTGAAAACCAGCACAGCTTTGACGTGGTTATTTTTCAGTTTCCGCTTATACCTGCCTTTGTTGGCCGTGAAGCATTTGAAAACAACACGCGCCAAACCAGTATGAACGTATTAAACCGCGCTTTACTGCATCAATTTATTAAATACGCTAACGAATACGCGCTTGATAAAAATGGTCCAATGCTGTGTTACATCACTTCAAAGGATGTAAAACCTTATCGAGAATGGAATATAGAAGGGAGTTTAAATAACGGTTTAAACGCTGATTATTTAGGCCAAATCCCATTTGATATTAGCCATTTTGAAGGTTATAAAATTCGTAATGTTGACCGCGACAAACACGTAAAAGACACCAGCGGCATAACTTACGTTTTCAGCCCAAAAAGTATTGATACACATACTAGCGAATTAAGCTCACGTCTTACCAAACCTGCATACTTAACATCTAACCATTGCCCCCTTTGCCGCGTTGGACCCTATATGGCAAGCGAGGACGAAACCAAGCATCTAAACGCTAAAAAGCATCAGCAAATGCTACATCTTGAAAGCGATTGGCAACAATGGCTAAATGAGTTTTATAGCTAATAAATAGCCCTACTACAGTTTATTTAATTACACCTTTTCGTGTTTAATTAAATCAGCTGCTTTTTCAGCAATCGCAATTACCGGTGCATTTGTGTTGCCGGTAATAATGGTAGGCATAATCGACGCATCGACTACGCGTAAGTTACTTACCCCGTGTACTCGCAAATTAGTATCCACCACTGCCATTGGATCCTGCCCCATTTTACATGTCCCGACTGGGTGATATTCGGTATCTGCAGTTTGGCGTATAAACTCAATTAGCTGATCATCATTATTTATATCAAGCGGATAGAGCATTTTACCGCGTATGTTATCAAAAGCTTTGCTTTGCATAATAGTGAGTGTTTTTTTAAGGCCTGCAAGCATTACAGTTAAATCATCTGGATGGCTTAAATAATTAGGGTCTATAAGCGGTGCACTACGCGGGTTGTTATCAGCTAATGTAATAGTACCTCGGCTTTTGGGGCGCATAATACTGCTGTGTATACTGTAACCATGCCCAGTGTGTAATTTACGACTATGATCGTCCACCAGCCCAATTACAAATTCTAGCTGCACATCGGGCGCTGGCGAGCCTTCAAATAATTTAATAAACGCGTGCGACTCTGCAAAGTTACTGGTTAATCGCCCTTGTCGTTTACTAAACCAGTTAACACAGCCTTTTATAATGCTGGCAATGCCTAGCGGGCTTATACCAAATGTGCCTTTATTTGTTTTTGATTTATAAAGTGGCACTACTGTTAAATGATCTTGTAAATTAGCGCCAACACCTTCAAGTACGTGCTGAACCTTAATGTTATGTGCACTTAAATGCTCTTTTGGGCCAATACCTGAAAGCATTAATATTTGAGGCGAATTAATAGCGCCAGCACTAAGTATTACCTCTTTTTTAGCACGTAAATTAATAACCTCTTTATTACGCTCTATTTGCACGCCTTGCGCTATCTTATTGGTTATATTTATTTTATTAACGTGGCTATGGGTTAATACCGTTAAATTGGGGCGGTTTAAATGCGGTGTTAAATATGCTTTTGCTGCACTACAACGCTCGCCATTGTGCTGAGTTACCTGCGATAGACGTGCGCCGCTTTGCTCTTTGCCATTTATATCGTCGCTTAAATTAACGCCCTGCTCAGCACAGGCATTTAAAAAATACTGGTTTACATCGCTTGGGTTATTTAGCTCTTGTACATGTAGCAGACCCTTTGTCCCGTGCAGCTCATTATTTATAAACGCTTTATTGTTCTCAGCTTTAATAAAGTACGGAAGTAAACTCTCAAAATCCCATCCCGTGTTGCCATTAGCCGCCCATTGGTCGTAGTCGTACTTATTACCTCTTATGTAAACCATTGCATTAGTCGAGCTAGACCCACCCAGTACTTTGCCACGCGGCACAAACCCACAACGGTTATTAAGCTCTTTTTGTGGCACCGTATTGTAATGCCAGCTATTTATGCCATAAGGCACACTCGCTGCTATGCCTGCTGGCATTTGCACAAATACACTGTTATCACTGCCGCCAGCTTCAATTAAGCACACACTTACATTTTTACCCTCAGACAATCGCGATGCCATAACGCAGCCGCCACTACCTGCGCCAATCACAATGTAATCAAATGTTGTATTGTTCATGGTGTACCTTAATAAAAGTTTTAAACGGCTTTAACAGTAATAGTGCATAGAAAAACTCAACAAAACTTGATATTTTTAGACATCGTTTATTTGAGGTTAACCATGAGCAGCCTAATCAGAGCCACGTCATTACAAGGTATAGATACCCTAATTAGCGAATTTGGCGGCGATCCGCATGAAATAATGCGAAACTGTAATATTAATAACGTTGACTTTAAAAATCTCGATAACCAATATTTACCTTATCGAGATTACGCTGAGCTATTAGAATACTGTGCTTGTAAGTTCAATTGTTCTAGTTTTGGCCTTAAGCTCGCAAGTAGACAAAATTTTGATATTTTAGGACATATTGCAATAGCAGCTAAAAATAGTACTAATTTAGGTGATGCACTTAATTGGGTTATTAAATACCTTCACTTGCACAGCCCTGCACTTAGCTTAAACTCGCACCCTTTAGAGAATGATAAAAGCTTGTTTTTATCATTCGAAATTAATTTAAAACCATTACCGAACATTAACCAAGTGATTGAGCTAACCATTGGTTTAGCATTGGCTGTTATTAAAAAGCTGAGTAATAACCGCTGCAAACCAATTAATATATTTTTGCCAAAAAAATTAAGTACTAATACTCGTGCCTATAACACTTACTTTGGTTGTAACGTTATAGAGCATCGCAACAGCGCTGGTATTGTAATCTCAAAAAGTGATTTAACTCTTGAGCTTGATCACCCTGAACTAAATAAAGTACAAGCAGCGCTAAGCTTCTTGGCAAAAAACAAAGAACACACACAACCATTACCCAACCAAGTTAGTGCACTAATTAGGCCTATGCTTCCTATTTATCAATGTAGTAACCAAACTATTTCAGCTGCGCTGGGTATGCACCCGCGTACTCTGCATCGAGAACTTATCAAACATAATACGAGCTTTGTAAAACTTAAAGATGCCACTCGTCGCGCTTTAGCTGCACACTATTTAGCGCAAAACCAATTTACAATATCAACCATATCTGAGCTTTTAGGGTATCAGGAGCAAGCAACACTAAGTGTTAATGTTAAACGCTGGTTTGGATGTTCTCCTCGAGCATATAGGACTAAAAAAATGTTAAACTAAACACTCTTATTATTATTTTTATTTAAGCTAAGGAGTGAGCATGAACTTTGTTATTGTTGGCACCAATTTTATTAGCGACACACTGTTAGCCGCTGCAAATACGTTAAACGATTTTAATTTATATGGTGTGTGCTCGCGCGTAGTATCAAGCGGCGAAGCATTTTTAGCCAAACACCCACAAAATGCACAAGCAAAAATTTTCACCTCAATCGAGCAAGTATGCCAAGATCAAAATGTTGATGCCGTCTACATAGCCGCCCCTAACAGCTTACATAAGCAATATGCCGTTATGTGCCTAGAAGCAGGTAAACATGTCCTTGGCGAAAAACCATCAGCTGCTAATTCTAAAGAGCTTGCAAGCATTATAGCTACAGCAAAAAAACATCAGCGCCTTTACATGGAAGCCATGATGACCACTCACTTGCCTAACTTTGCACGGCTGCAACAGGCAATGGTAAAAATTGGCATACCACGTAAATATATTGGGCAATACAGTCAATATTCATCGCGTTACGATAAGTATAAAAATGGCGAACGCCCAAATACGTTTTTGCCCGAGTTTGCTAATGGTGCTTTAGTTGATTTAGGGATTTACCCACTGTATTTATTAATTGCACTTTGGGGATCGCCGCAAAGCGTAAGTGCCAGTGGCGTATTACTTGATACAGGTGTTGATGGTGCGGGGGATGTATTACTAAACTACGCAGATAAACAAGCCGTTATTAGCTACTCTAAAATATCGCAAGGCGACAACATAACCGAAATACAAGGCGAACTTGGACGCATACGTATAGAAGCTGTATCGCAACTCAAAAAGGTGGAGTTTATTGCTAATAATGGTGAGGTAGAGGTTATATCCCAGCCGTTTGATGAGCACTTTATGAAATACGAAGTTGAACATTTTATGGCATTAGTGAAACAAAATGTTCTTGAGTCACCCGTTAATACACATATTTTAGCCAGTAACGTAATGAGCGTACTTGATGAAGCGCGCAAACAGCTTGGGGTTGTGTACCCTAACGACTAACTAAATAAAATATGGGCGTTAACCAACGACAGTTAACGCCCAGAAGAAAGCTTAAATAGCTCTCGTACAACGACACATTTTATAAAACACATTTAAAAATAGCGATCCCCATCCATGGGCAATCAAATACTTCTACAACAAACTTAACACTAACAACCCAAATTCGGTTTATTACCAATATTTATTATTCAATAACCTTAAAACTAACCTAACACATAAAAACATTACCAATCAAGCTAGCCAATTGCATTATTTTAAACTAAATTGGTAATACAAGAATACAACCATTGGTGTATAGTGGTTTTTAACCATAACATCGCGTTAGAATTTTGACATAATAGTGAATTTTGAGGTAACCTCTGGTATTAACAGTTGGTTTTGACTTTTAGGCCCAAGAGGCCATTATTCCTTAAGGTAATGAAGGTAAAGTATGGGTAATCGTCGCTTATTTTGGCGCATAGTTGATAAAATTGAGTCTTTAATAAATCAAGGCGAATTTTCTGCTGGGAGTCGTTTACCACCTGAACGTGAACTTGCAGAAATGTTTGATGTAAGTCGCCCTACCATTAGAGAAGCTATTATCGCATTAGAAGTACGTGGCCGAGTTGAAGTTAAAACCGGCTCTGGTGTTTACGTAGTAGAACAAAAAAATGCATCTATAAAATCAAAAGAGATCAGTGCATTTGAACTTACTCAAGCTCGCGCATTAATTGAAGGCGAAATTGCCGCTTTAGCTGCTCAAAGCATTACAGAAGAAGAACTAGAGCAACTAAATAAAACATTAATTGCCATGGAAAAAGGCCTGTATGTTGAGCAAGCCGACCGTGAGTTTCATGAAATTATAGCTAGAGCAACGCGCAATAAAGCACTTGAATTTGCAGTGTCTAACTTGTGGGATTTACGTTTAACAAACCCACAAATTGTTGCTGACTATGGCAGTGTCTGTAAAAACAATAACGAGTGCGTTATGGACGAACACACCGCTATTTATACAGCCCTAAAGTCGCATGATGCAAATGCAGCGCGCAGTGCAATGCACAAACATTTTAACCGCTTAATTAATGCTTTATTTGACGCTGTAGAATCGCGCGCACTTGAAGAAATTAAACGCAAAAATGATGAAAAACGAGGCCTCTACTCGCTTGATGGCTTAGTTAATAAAAGTGCCCATTAAGGCCTTTTAACCAACTGATTAAAGTTAGCAAACGCCTGTTTGCTAACTTTACCTCTTACTTTATTTACCTGCCCTATTTAATATACTTTTAATTGCACTATTTTTGGTCGCAAACACTTACCTATAAATTTAAAAAAAGATACTATGCCGCCATTAATATCGGGCGGGTTTAGCTTTTATACTCCCTGCATTACATAACTAATTGATAGAGTTACTCAACTCAAGGATAAAAATGCAAGCATCTTCAAAAAGTTATTTACTGGCTATAGTGTGTGTACTGCTTGCTATGATGACCATTCAAACGGGCGCGTCATTTGCAAAGCAGCTTTTTCCTATTGTTGGCCCTGAAGGTACAACTGCCCTTAGGCTTGGTTTTTCCGCCTTTATACTTTGCTTAGTGTTTAAACCTTGGAAACACTTACCTACTTCTGGTAATCGTATTCCTATAATTGTGTATGGTTTAAGTTTAGGCGGCATGAACATTTTGTTTTATTACGCCATTGAACGCATTCCACTAGGCATTGGTGTAGCGCTTGAATTTACAGGCCCGCTTGCTGTTGCCTTATTTTCATCACGCCGCAAACGTGACTTATTTTGGGTTGCCTGTGCTATTGCCGGTATTTTGCTTCTGCTTCCAGATATGAGCGGCCAAGACAGCCTTGATCCATTGGGTGTAGCGCTTGCGCTTGGTGCCGGTGCATGTTGGGCAGGTTATATATTATTTGGTAAAAAAACGGGCACACAAAGCTCTGGTGGAGCAACTGTCGCATTGGGTATGACCGTTGCCGCTATAGTGCTAGTACCATACGGCGGCATTATGCAAAGCGCCGCGTTTACGTGGGAAATTATCCCACTGGGTATTGGTATTGCTATTTTATCAAGCGCACTGCCTTACACACTTGAAATGGTTGCACTGCGTAACATGCCTTCACAAGGGTTTAGCGTAATGATGAGTTTAGAGCCTGCAATAGCTTCGCTCGCAGGGTTTATTATACTGGGTGAATTACTTACTTTATGGCAGTGGCTCGCTATTTTACTTGTGATTATTGCATCTGTTGGTAGCTCGTTTTCAAACGCAAAAAAACAGGCTACTTAATTAACTACCAAATAAGCTAAATAAAGTCACCACGCAACATGGTGACTTTATTATGTTGTATCCGGTAATTTTTTAACTCACAGCCTTACTTTGCTTTTTAGTTGTAACCAAATAACCAATCAACGAAATAAGCGGCATGCCGGTAGCGACCAGAGCAATACCTGTCCACCCGCCCGCTTCATATAATGGGCTGGCAATAAGCGAGCCTACTGCGCCACCTACAAATATACTCGTCATGTAAATAGCGTTTAAACGCGCACGACTTTGTGGTTCTAGTGCATACACTGCACGTTGACCCAATACCATATTGGCCTGCACAGCAAAATCAATAAACACACCGGTTAATGCCAATACTATAATGCCGTAAGGTAACTCAAATAAGCTTGGTAAAAAGCACACTGCTGCAATTACTTTGGCCAGTAACGATAACTGATGCGTATAGCCTTTATCGGCTAAACGACCAACAATGGGGGCAGCTACAGCACCTGCCGCACCCACTAGTGCAAACAATGCTATTTCTGATTGCGATAAACCATACTCACGGGCAAGCACAACCGGTACGCTCGTCCAAAATAAACTGAACGATGCAAACATTAATGCTTGAAAAAGTGAACGTTGGCGCAGCACTGGTTGGCTTATCATTAACTGTTTAAGCGATTTTAATAACTTGAAATACGTTGTTTTATGGGTAGGTTGCCTGCTTGGAATAGCAAAATAAATTACGCCTGCAATAAACACCATACACCCTGCTGCAAAGTAAAATACAGCGCGCCAACCAAAGTGATCGGCTATTAAGCTCGATATAGGTCTTGCCAGCAAAATACCTAGCAAGAGACCCGCCATAATATTGCCAAGAACCTGTCCGCGCTTCTCGTCAGACGATAAATGCGCAGCAAGCGGAATAAGCACCTGAACAGAAACCGAGCTCATGCCTATCATTAAACATAAAATAAGCATTACATTAGGTGAATCAGCAAGTGCCGTACCCACCAAACTCAAAAACGACACAGCTAAAGTAATAAGCATTAAACGCTTATTTTCAATTAAGTCAGCTAATGGCACTAAAAAAAACAACCCCAAAGCGTAGCCTATTTGTGTAAGCGATACGATAAGGCTAGCACTGTGCGCACTTAATCCAACTTCTGGGGCAAGCAACTCAATAATAGGTTGAGCGTAGTAAATATTGGCAACAATAAGACCGCAACACAAAGCAATAATAGTAACGAGTGTATTGCTAAGTGGTTGTGGTGAAACGCCTGGTTGGGTCATGTGTATCTCTACTTTATAAAAATAATAAAACCCAACCAGCAAACGCGGGTTGGGTTTTTACAAAAAGCTTCGTTTTACTTAATTGGTGATGGCTGCCCATGTGGGCTTGAGCGTAAATACTGTTTAGGTGCAGTTACTGTAGCGCCAAGCTCTGCAGCTGCATGCCACGGCCAATGCGGGTTATATAAAATGCCACGCGCCAGCGCTACACCATCGGCTTGCTGCTCACTAATAATATCCTCGGCTTGTTGCGCCTCAGTAATTAAACCCACCGCTATAACAGGCATATTCACAGCTTCTTTAATAGCTGTTGCAAACGGTACCTGAAAATTAGGTTTTACTGGTATTTGTTGCTCAGGACTTAAACCCGCAGTACTTACATGAATAAAGTCACAGCCGAGTTCATCAAGCGCTTTACTAAGCACTATCGATTGAGCTAAATCCCAGCCGCCTTCAACCCAATCAGTTGCCGAAATACGTACACCCACTGCTTTTTCACTAGGAAATACCGCTCTTACCGCTTTAAACACATCAAGCAATAAGCGCATTCTGTTTTCTAGGCTGCCACCGTAGTTGTCATCGCGCTTGTTTGAAAGTGGCGACAAAAACTGGTGTAACAGGTAACCGTGCGCACCATGTAGCTCGATTAAATCAAGGCCGAGTTCATCAGCGCGTTTAGCTGCACTGACAAAGTCTTTAATTAATGAGTCTATGTCGTCTTGGCTCATTGCTTTTGGCACTGGGCTGCTATCGTCGTACGCAACTGCCGAAGGTGCGAGCGTTTGCCAGCCATTTACATCATCAGGTGCAATCGCATCGCCACCGTCCCATGGTTTTTCAGTTGATGCTTTGCGCCCAGCATGCGCCAACTGAATACCAATAGGCATAGGGCTATATTGTCTTACTGCTTTTAGGCTTTTGCCCAGGGCTTGCTGGGTTTCGTTATTCCAAAGCCCTAAATCGCCGTAGCTAATACGCCCTTCTGGGTTTACTGCTGTTGCTTCTAAAATTAGCAATCCTGCACCACTTAAACTCAATTGGCCTAAATGAATAGTATGCCAATCGCTAGCAGCGCCATTGTTTGCTGAGTACTGGCACATGGGTGCAATAATAATACGGTTATTTAACGTTACTTGCCCAAGTGATAAAGGCGAAAATAGTTGGCTCATTGTTAATCCTTAAAAACACGCACAAAAAAGTGCGGACAAAATAAAAAAGAGAATACGAAGCGGCAATCAAACACGCTCACTCAATAACTTACACAGTTACTTATAAATACGACTACCACTCTTAATGGGGATAAAAACATACTTTAATAGTGCTGATAAAAGCATAACTAATGACATTATAAACTATCAATTTTAATGTAATAATTTGTTTAACGAGCACGTCATAAAGCCATCTTTAAAATATGAATGACTATTTACCTTTAAACAAGGGTGTGATTTTTAACCTAACTGTACCTAATAGCACTAAGCTATTGCTTGTATTGCCTATTAACTAAATAAAAACCCTACATATCAACCATATTTATTCTATAAAAGTGAATTAAAATTCAATTTAAATATTCCAAGCTACTTCACTCCCTGATAAACTGCTTAACTTAATTTACTAATGTAAAACATTTGAACTGGGGATCACTTTTTATGTTTAAACCAAGCTTGTTAACCTTGGCTATTTCGAGCGCTGTTTCTAGCGTATTTTTATTGCCTAATGCCGCACTTGCTCAAGAAGAAGTTGCAGCTAAAAACAAATCACTCGAAGTAATCGAAGTTACAGCAACAAGGCGCAGCGGCTCTGTGCAAAATGCACCGCTAAATATTACAGCCCTTGATGCAGATATTATGAAAGATCAAAATATCAATGAGCTTGCGGATGTAGCACGCTGGGTACCTGGTTTAACAATTACCGATCAAGGTGGCCGCTCTGGCTCGCCTATTATTGTTCGTGGTTTAAATACAAACTCGTCTGGTCCATCATCAGATGGCGGCACGGTATCTACTTATATAAACGAAATTCCAGTTTCGGTAGATATGCGCCTAGTAGATATTGAGCGTGTTGAAGTATTAATTGGGCCACAAGGCACCCTTTATGGTGCAGGCACATTAGGCGGTGCAATTCGCTACATGCTAAAACAGCCGGAGCTTGATTTTACATCGCTTGAAGTTTACGGCGACCTATTTCAAACAAAAGAAAGTGACTCTTTAGGTGGCGAAGGCGGTTTTATATTTAACCTGCCACTAATTGAAGACAAGCTTGCAGTTCGCGCCAGCTTAAACGTATATGAAGATCCAGGTTTTATCGATTATGGTTACGTAGTACGCGAGCCAGGCGTATCGTTGCCAGATCCAGATTGGAGCGACAGCTCAGCAGTTAATAACAACCTTAAAAATGTAAAAGACGCCAACGGCGAAACCACCACAACAGGTCGTATTTCTGTTCGCTTTAAACCAAATGAATCGTTTGAAGGTACGCTTAACTACTTTTACCAAAACCAAGACAGCGAAGGCCGCTCGATTGTTCATTACAACAGCCTTAATGCAAACAACGGTTTAAGCGACGTAATAGGTAAATACGAATCAGCTTATCGCTTTGAAGAGCCTCGCGAAAAAGAAGATCAATTACTAAGCCTTGAACTAAAAGCCGACCTAGGTTTTGCAGAGCTAGTATCGGCAACCGGTATTTCGAGCTTTGATGCCGACGGCCAACGCGACCAAACAGACTTACTTATTCGTCTTGATTACGGTTATGAAGAGTTTCCTTCGTTTTCAACGTTTACCCGTGAAATTGACGAAGAAGATACCTTCACTCAAGAAATTCGCTTAGTGTCGCAAGGCGACAGCGACTTTAACTGGATTGTGGGTGGCTTTTACAACAAAACAGAAACCGAAGCATCAAGCAGAGAGTTTACGCCTGGGTTTGACCAATTCGCTATCGATAACTTTGGTGGCGAGCAGCTAAGACCTGACTCATTAGAATACTTAGAGCTTACAAAAAGTACCGTCACTGAGTCTGCACTATTTGGTGAAGTTGGCTACCAAGTTACCGACAAATTAGATGTGACCATTGGTGCCCGTTTTTACAAATATGATATAGAGTCGCAAGCGGCTTTTGACTTCCCGCTAGCAAATACATTGTATGGTGGAGTAGATCCTGACGAAATCACCGTTGCATACGAAAAAGACGAAGCAGGCGATAACGGTAACTTATTTAAATTTAATGCTAAATACCAGTTCACTGACTCAGTAATGGGTTATGTAACAGTAAGTGAAGGCTTTAGAATTGGTGGTTCAAACGGTTTAGTGTCTTGTCCTGATCCTATTGTTGAGGATCAACAAACAGGCTGTGGTAAACCTGACGAATTATTATATGAAGCCGACACCACAACAAACTACGAGCTAGGCTTTAAAAGTACATGGTTTAGAAGCCAACTACACTTTAACGCCGCGTTATTTAACATCGATTGGGATGATGCGCAAATCACTGGCGCTACAGATATAGGTCAATTAACGTACCTTTCAAACGCAGGTAGCGCTAATGCAAAAGGGGTTGAAATATCAACTCGTGCAATTTTATCTGACTCGTTCTCGGTTTATGCAACTTATGCCTACACAAAAGCAGAGCTAACATCAGACGCACCATTTTTGTTTAATGCCGATGGTACCGATGGCGCAGAAGACGGCGACCGTTTACCAGGCTCACCTGAAAATCAATTTTCGATGGGTGTAAACTATCAAACAGACGTGTTTAACGACAAAACGCTTGATATTAACTACGGTTTAACTGCGCAAAGCGACGTGCTTTCAAGAGTAGGGCTTCGTGATAACGGCGAAACACTACCTGGTTACAGCTTAAGTAATATATCAGCTAAATTAACAGCCGATGCATGGTCAACTACGCTATATGTTGATAACCTATTCAACAAATACGCGGTTACATCCGTTCGTCGCTCAGATGCCGATATTACATCCGCTAATGGCGCCGACATACAACGTAACTACGGCCATTACATTAATCGCCCGCTTACGGTAGGTGTTAAATTTAACTACAAATTTGAAATATAGTTTATAGTAATTTTTAAACAATGTTTTAAGGCTCAAATTTATTTGAGCCTTTTTATTTTCTTTTACAAAATAATAATTACCAAAACCATGCAGCCAAATTTAAAGCAACTTCATCAAAGCGCAATACACTCCCTAAACCAAGGTAAAATAGAGCAAGCACACAAAGCCCTAGTGGAGTTAGTTACACTCAAACCAGACTTTGCTGATGGATATTTTTTGTTAGCTATGGTTAATTTAACTGTTGGGCAAATACACAAAGCAATAAAGCTCATCGAAAAAGCCCTTACCCTTGGCCAAAGTATTGAATACACCGCGCAACTTGCTAAATGTTACGCACTTACTGGCGAATTACAAAAAGCAAAAAACACCGCGCTATCAGTGCCATTAAAACAAATAACTAAAGCACTTGATGCCGACACACTCGGCGTTGCACTTACTCAAGCAGGCATTCACGAACACGCACTTAACTACTTTGAGCGCGCTATTACACTGGCTACAGCGGCTAACAAAGCTCAACCACCGTTTTATTATAACTACGGCGTAAGCGCTAAGTTTTTAGGACTATTTGATAAAGCTCAACACGCTTTTGAAAATGCCATAGCGCTTAACCCGCTGCATCATCAAAGTCATTTTGCATTAAGTGATTTAACTAAAGTAAGTAAGCAAAACAACCATATTGGGCGCTTAAAAAACGTATTTGAGCAAGTAACGCACCCCGATGAAAAACTGCATATTGGCCATGCTTTAGCAAAAGAGTATCAAGATATTGGTGAATTTTCAGACGCTTTTAACGCGTTAGAGCAAGGTAAAGTAGCAAAACGTGCTGTGCAGCCGTTTGATCATAAAAGCTCAACTGAGTTATTTGAACATATCAAACTCTTAAGTGAACAGCACAAACAAGCGCTAACACAAGGTAACCCAACGGCCGAACCTATTTTTGTATTAGGCATGCCCCGCTCTGGCACCACATTAGTTGAGCGTATTTTATCGAGCCATAGCGACGTGCAATCAGCCGGTGAATTACAAGACTTTGGCCTAAGCGTTAAAAAGCTAAGCCAAACACAAACACCTCACGTGCTCGACACTCAAACGCTCAGTAAAGCCTACGAACTTGATTTTAATCAGCTTGGGTCAACCTATTTAAACGCAACACGCGTAATAACAGGCAGCCATAAACACTTTATTGATAAGCTCCCGTTTAACTTTTTTTATATCGATTTAATAACCAAAGCACTGCCAAACGCTAAAATTATTTGTATGCTGCGCGATCCAATGGACACCTGTATTGGTAACTACCGCCAATTATTTACCATTAATAATCCCTACTATGCGTACTCGCTCGACCTACTCGACACTGCAAAATTTTACAGCCGTTTTTACAAACTAATGCAGCACTTCAGCATGCAACACAGCAATGTAAAATTAGTAAAATACGAAGAATTAGTCGCACAGCCTGAGCAACAAATAAAAGAGTTAGTCAGCTTTTGTAACCTAGAGTGGCAAGAGCAATGTATAGATTTTCACTTAAACACCGCACCAGTTTCTACCGCCAGTAAAATGCAGGTACGCCAACCACTTAATAATAAAGCAATAGGCCGTTGGAAAGCATTTAAGCCCAATACTGATAAAGCCGAAGATTACTTTTTAAAGCAAGGTATAGATGTTGAGTAAGTATTTTTTAAAAAATATAAATATATCCATCATTTTAATTTTTTTGTCCTGCGCCCATAGTAATGCAGTTACGATCAATACTGATATTAAAAATAAAAAACACTTAGAAGTAGAGGTATCAACTGGTCTAAAGTTGCCTCTAAATTTTGAACTATTAACTCAAAAAAAGCTTCTTAACTCACTAAATAAAAACGACAGCTGTTCTATCAAAGACGAACATCATGACAATCGATTTGTCTCAGTTTTTAAGCTAAGTTCGGGTGATAAACTGCTTGCGTTAGCTTGCCAAACCGGAGCATATCAAGACAGTTATTTAACCTATTATGTTAGAACGTCAACTAATATGGCTTACCCTATAACTTGGTCAGAACCTACCTTTATTGAAAATAAATGGGAGCTAAAACCAACTAATTTACTTACCGGCAGTATTGAGATTAGCGAAAAAGGGAATCAATTAAAGTCTCTGCGCTTATATTCTGCTTTTGGCTCTTGCGGCTATAAAGTTAATTACACCATTTTGTTCCCACAATTAATTAATCTAAAACCTAGCTCAATACATGCTGACAACGATTGTGGCAATGGCATATTAGTTGACGAGTGGCCAACCATTAAATAGCAAAGCAATAGGTCGTTGGAAAGCATTTAAGCCCCATACTAATAAAGCAGTGGAGTACCTTTTAAAGCAAGGTATTAGGGTTGAATAAACGTTTTATTTTACCGGTGGGAAAATCCAAATAGGCGGCTTTGTGCCAATGTAGGTCGGATAAGCGAAGCGTCATCCGACACAGTAAAATACCTTCCCAATTATTTTCAACATTTTATGTTGTCGAGTGGTTGGAGGGTGGCCATAAGCGGACCTTCATTATTCAGTCAATTCAAGAGGAAAAGACCAGGTTATACATACAGGTACTGCCCCAGTATGAAAAGTTCACTTTCGGGCAGTTAAACCGTGTATTGACGTTTACACGACTCACATTTTTACCCAACGTGCTGGCCACTTTGTCCCGTCTAAGACCGCAGCGGGACAAGAGATACGCGCCAATTTTATTTAACTATTAACACTGGGCAATCAGCTTTATTGGCGATCGTTTCTGCAACGTTAATATTCAAAAAATGAGAAAGTCCGGTTCTCCCATGACTGGCAATTACCACCATGCCTATATCACCGCTATTAGTCTCATCTAAAATCTCATTAATGGCATCACCATGTCGAATAACCGTTTCAATCTTTAAATCAGTATTCAACTGACCTAATAACTCATGCATTTTACTCGCCGCAGCGTCTTCCATATTTTTAGCTAACTCTTGGGGAGTTATCGCAAGGATCATATAATTCTCATTATCTGAAGGCTGATCAACAATGTGTAAAATACGAATGCCTACTTGATATAAATTCGCCATTTCAATGGCATATTGCAAAGCATGTGATGCAGTATCAGAAAAATCTGTAGGCCATAAAATATTACCTGTTCGCATATTATTCTCCTTCACAATCTAAAATCATATTTTTCAATGATATTACCAACTCCATAAGAATAGACTCGGCTCCATCTCAGCAAGTTAAGTGTAGTGAGTATTAAAGGGTTATCTATTGATTACGATCAATAAATAACAATAAGGCACTAAAAGTAACAATACCGCATCAATTTATGCTTATTGATTAGGCTGTGAATACAGAGTTTATTATTCTGGTTGTCGTTGTTGTTTCTTTTATAAGATAATCAATATTTGGAATAATTGGGGCTGACAGTCAGTTTTTCGCTCACAGTTGAACTCACAGCCATAAGCAGACATTGATGATCCCTGATGTGTGAAGTCCAGATTTGACCCCATTCGTTTTAGCGAGAGGTTATTTAATGGAGTTTAATATTTCGATAGCTTCTTCAGGTGTTGAACCAACTTTACATTTATTGAATGAAAGGTATTTTGGAGATACCCGTTGGATGGCATCTTTTAAACTTTTTTCTGTCAGAAAAACGTCAAAATAAGGCAGCGCTGCAGAAGCATGATGAATATCAAAATAGTGATTTACCTTGATATTTGATTGTTGTTCAACTAACCATGTACTTAAGAGTGTTGAATAAGTGTTTAAAGTTGGTAAAAAATTACCAAGCTTATTTTTGTACTTTAGATTGTTTAATATAATAAAAATTTGGTTAACATTCTCTTCATTATAAGATCCCATAACTTCTTTTAAAGCGTTAGCGATAAGTCCTTTTTTAAGCGCTAAATAAAATTCACTACATTGATTCTTAGCTGAGCTTCCGTATTTATCTTTCCTTTTTGCATTGATCATGCAAGTTGGATCTGGGTAGTCGCTCATGTTTTCACTTTTATCCAAAATCATACTTAGGAACTCGGAATCAATCGTTTTCCGCTCAAAAATAACATCTTGAACAACCTCATCGTATGATACATCGTCTCCATCAGAGCAAACAAATTTGCCAAAGGTATATGGTATCTGTGTCCAAACATATTGGCTTATTACATCTAACTTAGTGTTTAATTCTCCGTTTTTTATAAGTGTAATAAATAAGATCAACTCCTCAAAAATTCGTTCATGATAGTCTCTAATAGATATATTTCCAGAAAGCTGAAGAATTAGATCAAAACACTCTTTCAAAGTATCCTTATCTTTTTGTTTTACAAATTCATTAAGCACATAGTGCGATATGGGAATAATTATCTTCCCTGATTCATTAAGCTCAATAATTGTATTGTATAATTTTATTTTTTTTGCGCAGCTTACGTTATTGAGTTGAACATCTCTAAGGATAATCCAGAATTTAGTATCAAGGTAAACTATTGCTTTTTCACTCATAAATGAGTATCTACTTAAACATCGCTTTCTGTATGAATTCATTTTTTCTCTAAATGTATATCTAACGCGTATTAATGGGATCACGTCTTGTATTTTGCATGCAGGTAAAGACTTTATCACCGACCGCTGTTCGCTCTAGGCGGACTTCACCAAAGTGCCAATTGCGGACTGTCATGGCCTTAGACTCTTGTTAGCATTATTCTGCTTTTTTACGTAAAATTATTGTTTCTAGCTTAACTTGCTCATCTAAGTATTTTTGTAAATTCTTACGCCACAAATTAAAACCATAAATGCCACCAAAAATTGAAAGCGCAAAAGCCGTCATAGGAAACCAAATAAAAAATGATCGGTCGCTTTTTATACGTAAAAATTCTTGTGATATATATTCACTCTGCGCATTAAATTTGTCAGTTCCTTTTTTAGTATCTAATAACAAAAACTCTTTTTCTTTAACTTTATTGTACTGTGCTCGGTGAGAGTCATAAACAGAAACCACCGCATAAGCAGATGAAAGCATTAGTGCTATACAAAAAAGAGTAATGAATTTATAAAGGTTATCAGTAGGTAAATTTTTCACATCCATTTGCTACGTTCTCCATAATGCCAACAGCTTAGTGAACACCATTTTGGTGGTTTATAACACACCAAAATGGTGTTTAATAATGTTATCGGACAAAGTTAGGCTCCTACTCAAAGAAATAGGAATAAATTTAACTTTTTCAGTGTCCGGTTTTCGCTCAAAGCTGGCTTTAGCAAAGTGCCAGAAGCGAACATTAGTAACGCTGCAATCACGTGCTCGCCGCGTACATTTCCTTACTAAGTTTAATCTCCATAGGTTGATAAACCAAACCTGCCGATTCATCAATTTCGCCACTGCACTCAAACCCATACTTTTCGTAAGCGGTCACTGAAGATAGTGACGCGCTGACGGTTACAGTTTCTACCTTCGCGTATTTTAAGGCGGATAAAAGCAGCTTTCTCCCAATACCACTCTTTTGGCGTTCAGGACGAATAAAAAGCATCGAAACATGTCGACCTTCCTTTAACTCAATGACACCTTCGATATTTTCGTCGTTCTCAGCAACTAACATTAAGTTGTCGCCCTTCATTCTGCCAAGAAAAGCATTGCTAGCAGCAATACTCGAAAAAGTAATCTTCCCTTCCTCTGACAACGTGTCTGCAATAGAGCGTAAAAACGAAGCAATACAAATTGCACTTACAGCTTCAACATCCTTCTCATTCATTTTTCTGATAATCACCGAAGCTCTCCTAAAAACTTAATTTCCCACTTACGGGCACGAATATATAGGCTAAAATACGGAGCGAAGGTAGCCTACATGTTTGTGTCTCAACGAGCGCCAGAATGGAGTCAGTGGTTTGTTATGCGCTGCCTTTGGCCTTGATAATAGCGGCCTGATGCTTTGGTTTAAGAGGTAACTTTTTAAAAGGGCTAATATTTGTGCCTCCAGTATTCCCCGCAGGAACTAAACCTATAGCTGTTTTGGTTGCTGCACCAACAATGCGGAAAATTTGACCGATGCACTCTTTTGCATCTCCCTGTCTAATTGCCCAAGAAAACATAAGTAAATGCACTTTGACATGCCACCAAGTAGATTCTTGGCCTAATACGTGTGCATTTTCCAAGTGGTGAAAAGAATCAGAAGGGTTACCCATTATTTCAATTTTTTTTGCGATAGCGATTTCTGACAGAACACTTTTAGCGATGTTTTTAGAGAATTTACTAATCATATCTTCATCCTTTCCTTGGCGTATAACAATTTTATAATGCGCGAATTTCTTTACGTTCCTCGCTCATTTTCTACGTGATGTAATGTTTTAACAAATTATCTAAGATATTGCTATTATTAAGTTTTCTACTATTTTAAACAGAGCTAATTAAATTATATGCGCGTGTGGCTTATCTCCCTGAATACCTGAGTAACAAATATTGACCACATAATGAACTATTATATTTACTCAATGCCTGCTCATCGCTCTAAGCCAACTAGTAGCTACATGCAATTTGCAGATACTCAATACTTTAAAAGCCTTTGCTATATTACCAAGCTGAAGAGTAATTCCAACAGCATACTATTTTTGCGATTACAAAATTGCCATTTAATACAATACAAGACTCTAAGGCAGCATAATTGCACTAATATTAATTACAAATCGTTACTCGAATACACACTTAAAATAGGGAATTTATAATCGGCAAACGATACAGTTACTGATTGTGTTTCGTTGCCTTTAAAACCGAGTTTAAATTCCATTGGCATGAATCGGCTGCCATCAGCAAAAAGCGCAAGTAAGTGCTCCTCGCCTAATTCGCGATTGCCCGACGATAAGTTAGTTAGCGTTATAACAGCCCAGCGTTCGCCCTCTTCATTGCTCATTAATACATAATTAACGATTTTAAAATCCCCTTTTTTAGGGGTTATGTTGCTATCGTTTGCAAACGATAAGTGCATGCTATTTGGTACTGCACGGTCAACATTTAGCGCTTTGATAGAGTCGGCTTGGGTTGCCCACGAAAGCACCAATAAAATGATCACTAAGGCTTTATTCACTGTTAGTTCCTTTTTATTACCTAGTAAAATACCTAGTAAATTACGTAACAAATTACATAACAATAACTGTTTAAATTATATTCGCATTCCATACCTATTATGTAAACAAACAATCATCGCAATTTTACCCAGCACTTTGGCTGTGCCGCTGCAGACTAAGCGCTCATTCAGCGTGCTTGCGCTACTTTAGGGTAATAACTAGTGATAAGAGTAAATAATTCAAAGCTAACTTAAAGTAAAAAGCGCGATTAAACAGGAGTATAAACGTATGGCAAGCACACATAAAAACTCAACAATGGATTTATCTGATCCTAGTAACAGCATCCAAGTAAGAGGGGCGCGCGTTCACAACTTAAAAAATGTAGACGTTGACTTACCTCGTAACGCATTGGTTGTTTTTACAGGAATATCGGGCTCTGGAAAATCGTCGCTTGCGTTTGGAACGCTGTTTGCTGAGTCGCAGCACCGCTATCTTGATTCAGTATCGCCATACGCCCGTAGGTTGATAGATCAAGTTGATGAGCCCGATGTTGATTCTATTGAAGGACTACCGCCTGCCGTTGCTTTGCAGCAGCAACGCGGCGCGCCCTCGGTTCGCTCATCCGTTGGCAGCATAACAACTATTTCTAACGCGCTACGCATGCTTTACTCTCGTGCTGGCGATTATCCCAAAGGGCAAAGCATACTTTACGCCGATGCGTTTTCGCCGAATACGCCACAAGGTGCGTGCCCAGAATGCTCAGGAATAGGCCGAGTGTTTGAAGTAACCGAAAAGCTACTTGTGCCAGATGATACAAAAACTATTCGCCAGCGCGCCATTGAAGCGTGGCCACCAGCATGGCAAGGTAAAAACCTAAGCCGTATTCTTACTTCCCTTGGTTATGACATAGACACACCTTGGAACAAACTTTCTAAAAAAGCACGGGATTGGATTTTATTTACCGACGAAACACCTACTGTGCCGGTATACCCAGATTACACCTATGAGCAAACACAAAATGCGATAAAAAATAGCGAAGATCCAAGCTACATGGGAACTTTTTCAAGCGCTAAACGCTTTGTTTTACAGTCTTTTGCTACCACACAAAGTCCGCGTACAAAAAAGCGCGTATCGCAGTTTATGCAAATATCGCAGTGCCCTACTTGCCAAGGTAAAAAGTTAAAACAAGCATCGTTAAGTGTTAAATTTGCAGGGCTCGATATTGGCGAGCTATCTCAACTTACATTAAACGAGCTTGCTAAAAAGCTAAGTAACGCCGCTAATACCAAAGTAAATAAAAATACAAAGAAACCAGAACAAGCCATGGTTACGCAGCGCATTGCCAGCGATATTCTCACCCGTATTGAAGCACTAACCATGCTTGGTTTAGGATACTTGTCGCTTGAGCGGACAACACCAACGCTCTCACCCGGAGAGCTACAACGATTGCGACTTGCCACACAAATTCGCTCTAAACTATTTGGTGTTGTTTACGTGTTAGATGAACCTTCAGCGGGTTTACACCCTGCCGACACTCAAGCCTTGCTAAAAGCGCTTGATGAGTTAATAGCGGCTGGCAATTCTGTATTTGTTGTTGAGCACGATGTTAGTGTTGTTAAACATGCCGATTGGATTGTTGATGTAGGCCCTGATGCAGGTGTGCATGGTGGCGACATTATTTACAGCGGTCCTGTTGAAGGGTTAAGAAAAATAAAAAATTCGCACACCGGTCGTCACCTTTTTGCTAAAAACACCAGTCAAGAGTCTACTCAAAACAGCGCGCAAAAAAAGGAGCAAAGGCAGCCTAAAGTGTGGTTAAAATTGGCTGATATTGAGCGTAACAATCTTAAAAAACTCAATGCAGAATTTCCTCTGGGTGTTATGACAACCGTTACTGGGGTTTCGGGCTCTGGTAAATCAAGTTTAGTAAGCCAAGCCTTAGTAGAACTTGTTTACGAAGCACTTGGGCAAAAAGTAATAACAGAAGCCCCCACCGACGAAGCCGACTTACTCGAACAGGAGCTGCAAACACACACCAGCGGACAAATTATTGAAGGTATAAATAATATAAGCCGCCTGATTACCGTCAATCAAAAAGCGATTGGCCGTACCCCTCGTTCAAATTTAGCTACCTACACGGGTTTGTTTGATCATGTGCGTAAACTATTTGCTTCAACCCAAAAAGCAAAAGAGCGCCGTTATGATGCTGGTCGCTTTTCATTTAATGTTGCTAAGGGTCGCTGTAAAAACTGTGAAGGCGTTGGCTTTGTAAGTATAGAGCTACTGTTTTTACCAAGCGTTTATTCACCTTGCCAAGTGTGTCATGGCAAGCGTTATAACGAGCAAACACTAGAGGTTACATATCGTGATAAAAACATAAGCGATATCCTCAATTTAACGGTTGAATCGGCGCATACCTTTTTTGAAAACGAACCTGCAATACTACGAGCACTAGATGCACTTATGCAAGTAGGTCTTGGGTATTTGCGTTTAGGACAACCTGCCACTGAGCTTTCTGGCGGTGAAGCGCAGCGTATTAAATTAGCAACCGAGCTTCAACGTGCGCAGCGCGGTAACACACTTTATGTTCTTGATGAGCCAACGACAGGCCTGCACCCATCGGATGTATCAATGCTGATGTCGCAGTTAAATAAATTAGTAGATGCTGGCAATACCGTCATTATGGTTGAACACGATATGCAAGTAGCCCGCAATAGTGACTGGGTAATTGATGTAGGCCCTGGTGCTGGTGAAGAAGGCGGCTTAATTGTAGGGCAAGGGAAACCTACAGATGTAGCTCAATCTAAAATAAGCCGAACAGCACCTTTTTTGAATGGCGCAATTTAAAGAGCAGGTAAACACTAAATAACAAAAAAGAGCCAATGGCTCTTTTTTTTATTAGCTTTTTAAAAAGCGTTCTATTTTAGGTTTTACCGTAACCGACATTATCAGCATTATAGTTAAACCTATTGGTAATGCGGCTAATAACCCTTCAGCCCATCCAGTTACAAATACACGCATATCTGCATAGCCAATATTATTAGTAGCGGTAACAAACGCCATCACCGACTCCATGATCAGCGCCATAAAAACACTAATAACTAAGTTACGTTTTAGCTCGCTACTAGGGCGTGTTTATCTTTGTAGATTGAAATTTGTTCAATCTAGGGGCGATTAAATCACGGCGCGAGGTTTGTAACCTAGTGGGCTAAGTCAAAACCGAGCAACAAAGAGTTAATCGTCCCTAGAAAGAACCCAATAGGCAGCGCATGTTTGGTATTTATGCTGCGTTATCGCCTATTTATGGGGAATAACCACACTACATAGGCTCTGCCTTGCCTAAAAACCAAACATACTGCTGCAAATTCAACCACCAAAGATCAACACGCCCTAGGTAATAACTTAGCAACTAGCTTGTGCATTAAGGTCATCATTACAAAACCAATAGGCGCCATTACAAGTACTGCACTTATAAACGAGGTAAACCAGTCGGCATAAAAATGCTCTGTAACACCCACATTCACATAAGTCATAATGCCAGTTAGAGTACCGCCGATTAGAGTGATAATACTTACCATAACCAGTATTTTATAAATTACAGGTGTTTTTTTAGGCTCAACAATTACTGGATTTACTGATACGGGTGTACTCATTTTTGGGCATGCCTTAAGCGTTAAATAGATGATAAAATCAACTATAGTAAATTAATTGACAATATCAACTACTTTTTGAGCTAACCAATAATAAGCCAAATTCCAACTAACCCCATTAAGCTGCCAGCAATACGGTTCATCCATTTTATATTATCGCCACGGGCTAAAAATAAACGTAAGCTTTTACCGCCTGTTGCATAAGCCAACATGCTTAAAAACTCGGTGGTCATTATAACGCCAAGCAATACTAAAAGCTGAGGGGCTACTGCATGCTCAACACTTATAAAGGGCGGTAATAGTGAGATCATAAACGCCCACCCTTTAGGGTTAGCAATTGCGGTTACAAAACCTTGGGTAAATAACGACTTCCGACTTACGTCATTTGGTTTTGAGGTATCAACCGACATTTTGCCTTTGGCTCGCCACATGTTAACGCCAATATAAATTAAGTACGCACCGCCAACCCATTTTAAAATAGCGAACGCATCTGGGTAATTTAGCATTACGCTTGCAACGCCTAATACCGCAGCTATGGCAACACTTGCGACGCCTAACAGCTCACCTATCATCATCCATAATGTGCGGCGCACGCCAATACTCATACCGAGTGTCATGGCAAGGGTCATACACATACCTGGCGTTATCGACACAAAAAAGAAGGTAGGAATAAAAACCGCAAGTGCTGCTACATCAATCATTAATTTACTCTCATATTAAAAGCAAAAACGCGGCTATAAGTAGCCGCGCTGTTGCTTACTCATGTTTATTACTATTGCCCAGCACTTACCAAGGGTTCAGTAATAACCTCTACTGACTCTGCTGTATCATTTAACAAATACTTATCTAACCACTGTTCTTGTTCCCACAACACATGTAATAAGCTTTTACGCGCACGGTAACCATGTGCTTCATAAGGGAGCATTACTAAGCGAGCATCTTTACCTAAACCTTTTAGGGCTGCGTACATGCGCTCACTTTGCATTGGAAAAGTGCCAGAATTAGGATCTTCTTGACCGTGGATCATTAGCATTGGCTCATTGATTTTTTCAGCGTGAAAAAACGGCGACATATTAGCGTACACACTTTGTGCTTGCCAAAAATCACGCTCTTCTCCTTGAAAACCAAACGGCGTTAATGTGCGGTTATACGCGCCACTGCGGGCAATACCTGTTTTAAATAAATCGCTATGAGCCAATAAGTTAGCAACCATAAATGCACCATACGAGTGCCCTGCTATGGCAATTTTGTTTTTATCGGCAATGCCTTTTTTAACTAATACATCAACAGCTGCTTGCGCACTTGATACTAACTGCTTTCTAAAGTTATCGTTTGGCTCGCTGCCATCAATACCCACTATTGGCATTTTAGGGTCGTCAAACACGGCAATCCCTTTGGCAAGGTAAGGCATTGGGCCCCAATAACCAATGTAAGTAAATGCATACGGCGACTCACGAACTTGTGATGCTACGGCTTTATCTTTGTATTCGAGTGGATAAGCCCACATAAGTACCGGTAACGGCCCTTGTGTTTTATCGTACCCTGGTGGTAAATAAAGCGTGCCCGAAAGCTCAACACCGTCGTCGCGTTTATAACGTAATTGCTCTTTAGTTACGCCTTTAAATGCAGGGTACGGGTGCTCAAATGTCGTTAATTGCGTTAGCGTGTCGTTATCTAAATTGCGTATAAAAAAGTTAGGTTGCTCAGTTTTAGATTCACGGATAGTAATAAAGCGCTCACCTTCGTCGTCAAGCAGAGCGCGTACACGCTCGTAGTATGGCGCTTCTGATTGCCATAAACGCTTGCTGCTATTTGTTTTAACATCGTATTGGTCTAAAAACGGGATATTACCTTGCTCTGAAGCTCCATTACCGCGCAGGTAAATATAACGCCCGCCTACAATTTTAATTACGTTTGCGCCTAAATCGTTGCGCTCGTAAATTGCATTACCAGGGTCTTTATACGCGTCGTTGTAACTACGCTCTGAAAATAAAACGCGGTTTCTGTCAGCATTTCGAGGTTGTACAACAAAGGTCCGTACTTGGCGATCGCTAAAGCGCCAGTCTGTCAGCATTGCTACGTTTTCGTTACCCCACTCAATACCAGAATAACGGCGTTCTACTTTGGCAAATAATTTAGGCTCGCGTTTAAATGGTGCACGCAAGCTGTATACATAATCATGATGCTCAACGTCAGTTTCCATGTCGCCGCCATCTTGCGCCTCGGCCCAAATAACTTCAGCGCCCTGATCGGCTCGCCATTCAAAATTACGGCGGCCTGTGCGTACACTGTCATAACCTTGTGGAATGTTATCGGCAAGTGGTTGTTTTGCCAGCTCTGCTAATGCATAGCCGCGCATGCCCCATATTTGCCACGTGCTTGCAAAGCGGCTGTAAGGCACTTGATACGAAAACGGCTCATTAATACCGGCGACTAATATATTGGTAGAATCAGGTGATACCGAAAATGATTTAAATAAAGAAGGGCTACCTATTGCTTGAGTATTACCATCAAGCGTTACGTAAGCCAATTGCCCTTGGCCGTAAAATTTAAATTGTGATTCATCAAACGGGCTTGTTAATAAATTTTGGTAAGTACGTGCAGGCGCTTTTTCGCCAGTACTTTGTTGAATAACAGGCACTACATTTTGGCTGTTATTTTCAAGCCTTGGCTTGCCAAAGTTAACAGCGAGGTTTGCAACAATGGCGCTGCTATCTGGCAGCCATTTATATGGTGATGCAGTTAGTACCGAATTTAATGCAGCGCTAGTTAACTCTTTTGCTTGTTTAGTTTCAACGCTGTAAAGCCATAAATTGGCTTGGGTTGGTTGCTCAACAATAAAGGCTAAATATTTACTATTAGATGACCATTTAGGTGAGCGAATAATGTCATTAGGTAAGTTGTTAATGCTAATAACTGATCCGCTTTGAACATGCTTTAGCTCCACGGCACTAAATTTGGCACTCACACGAGAGCGCGAAAAATTAGCGGGGTTTAGCTTAATACCAGCAAGCTTAAGCTCTTCTTTTGCAAGTTCATCAAGGGTTACTACACGTTTGCGTTCAAAAAGCGCTAACCACTGGCCATCGCTCGATAAGTAACTAGTGGGTGCTAACTTAGCATCAACCAATGCTGCAAGTTCAGGTGATGGGGTTTGATAGCCCTGCTCGGCGTAACTTGTTGGTACTAAGGCCGCACAACAAATAAAGGCAACTAACAGCCTAAAAGCGCTCATGTTTTTATCCTTTTGTTATTTTTTACTCTTATAGGCGTATATAAACACGTTTTGCTTTGTTCATAAAGTATTAAGGTAAGTTAAACACCTCTAAAAGATGACTTAATAGTGCTGATTAAGCTAAACTACAGCGCTATTTATTCACCACTGCGGTACTTAAAATACAATGCATAACAAAGCCAAATCAGTCACTATTTTTGATGTTGCAGAGCGTGCTGGTGTATCAAAATCAACCGTATCCTTGGTACTTACCCAAAGCGATAAAGTGGGCAATAAAAGTAAACAAAAAATACTAAAAGCGATTGATGAGCTTGGTTACGTTTATAATCGTGATGCCGCTGCTATGCGCTCAAAGCGCTCAAATTTAGTGGCCATAGTAATAAACGATTTAACTAACCCAACTATGGCGCAACTTGCTACCAGCCTACAACTTTTGTTAAACGAAAGTGGCCTACAAGCCATGATTGTAAGCAGTAATAATAGTCTTGAACTACAAGCAAACGCAGTTAAAAACTTAAAAGAATACAACGCTGCTGCATTTATTATTTGCCCCGTTACTAATACTTGCTCCAAATGGCTTGATACGCTCAGCGCGCAACACAAAGTAATTACCGTAATGAGTGAAGTGCCTTTTAGCGCAGCTCCTTGTGTATTACCCGACTATAAAAAAGCCAGCCACGTAGCCAGTATGCATTTGCTCGCACAAGGCGTGACAAACATTGCATTTATAGGCAGTGAACTTACTTTAAATGATTCACAAGCACTACAAAGTGGCTTTAATACCGCTTGCGCGCAGCACAGCATTAATCCATTAGCCCCCATTCACTGCGCAGTAAACACAGCCCTTAGCGCTAAAAATGCATTTATTGAAGCATATAAACATAACCCAACATTAAACGCAGTGGTGTGTTCAAACGATATTATTGCTCAAGGTGTTACTGCCGCTATTAACTCATTAACGCATCACTGTATTAAAGTAGTGAGTTGCCACCATATTCCTAATAGCGCGGTTATAAATAATCACTTAACCACCGTGGCTATAAGTACAACCGATATAGCCAAGCGGTGTCTTTTAATACTGCAAGAGCTACTACAAAATACAGCCCCGCCAGTAAAAACACTGGTAAATGTAAACTTACAAATTAGAGATTCTAGCCAATGAAAAAAGTGCTGGTAATTGGCTACGTATGGCCAGAGCCAAATTCGTCTGCTGCGGGAACGCACATGATGTCGTTATTAGATGCATTTAGAGCGCAAAACTGGGACGTTGAATTTGCAACGCCCGCGCAGCGCACCGATCACATGGTAAACCTTGACGACTTCGGCATAACCAGCCAAAGCATTGCATTAAACTGCGACAGCTTTGACGAATACGTTAAAGCCTATAATCCAGATATAGTCATGTTTGACCGTTTTATGATGGAAGAACAATTTGGCTGGCGCGTCGATAAACATTGCCCACACGCAATTAAAATTTTAGATACCGAAGATTTACAGTGCCTACGTAATGCTCGCCACGAAGCGTTTAAAGGTGAGCGTGACTTTACAACCAGCGATTTACACTCAGACATAGCAAAACGCGAAATTGCCGCTATTTTACGCTGCGACCTGAGCTTAATTATTTCAAGTTATGAAATGAGCCTGCTAAACAGCGTATTTAAAATAGAGCCAAGCTTATTACACCATTTACCGTTTATGGTTGATTTAAGCTCACTGCCTACAAGTACAAAAACGTTTGAGCAGCGCCAGCACTTTATGACAATAGGTAACTTTAGACACGCGCCAAACTGGGATGCTGTACTTTATTTACAAAAAATATGGCCACTTATTCGCAAGCAACTCCCAAAAGCAGAACTACATATTTATGGCTCTTACCCACCACCAAAAGCCACGGCACTTAATAACCCCAAAACCGGTTTTTTAATAAAAGGCTGGGCCGATAATGCGTTTGATGTAATGCAAAGTGCGCGTGTATGTTTAGCGCCACTGCGATTTGGTGCAGGTATTAAAGGTAAATTGCTTGAAGCCATGATAATGCAAACACCCAGCGTTACCACTAACATTGGCGCAGAGGGCATGCATAACGATTTACCATGGCCTGGTAAAATAGCCAACACAGCCGATGACTTTGCCAACGCTGCCATTGAAATGCACAACAATCAAAGTGACTTTGAACAAGCGCAGCAAGATGGTAATACACTCCTTAATACGCTGTACGATAAAGCCCAATTAAGCGCTGCGTTAATCCAAAAAATTGATTCAATAAGTTGCGCTTTAAGCGCTCATCGCGAAAAAAACTTCACAGGCCAAATGCTCAAACATCATACAATGCGCAGCACTCAATACATGTCGCAATGGATAGCTGAAAAAAATAAAAAATTAGATTAAAAATGACTAGACACACACCAATTAGTGTTTAAAATCGCGCCCATCAAACGTGGGCAGTTTTAGCTGTATTGTCTATATTTTTAGCTTAGTTATCGCAATATTTGGTCCAAAAAGATTTGAAAACTGCAACCTTTACAGAAAAACGCAAATTTATCGTTAAATTGGGTAAAATGCTTCACAAGTATGGCACCCCAGCCTACCGCCTAGAAGCCCACCTAATGGAAGTGGCTACTTACTTAGGACTTAAATCGTCATTTGTTATGTCGCCAACCTCTGTAACGTTTGTTATTTGGACCGATGGCCACGAAGATGAGTACACCCACGTTGCACGTGTAGACCCTGGCGATCACGATTTAGGCTCACTTGCCGACACCGACGACCTTGTAAACCAAATGCTTGACGACAAGCTAAGTTTACAAGAAGTTGATGCGCAGCTAGACGCAATTTTTGTGATGCCAAACCCATATAATAAATTAACAACGGGCGTTGCCTTTGCAACTTCTGGCGGTGCGTTTGCTATGCTAATGGGTACTAGCTGGACTGATGTTATTTGGTCATCGCTGCTTACTTTAGTCGTTTATGTGTTTGTGCTTTGGTCTGGTCGCTCAAAACGCGTAGCTCACATGCTTGAGCCATTAGTTGCCATAATATCAGCAGTACTTGCATGTGCAGTAAGCGTGTATATAACGCCTGAAATAAATATACGCTTGGTAGTACTTTCGGCCATTATTGTATTTATACCCGGTTTAGCACTTGCGCTTGGTTTAGCAGAGCTTGCAGCACGGCATTTAGTGTCGGGCACAGCAAGGGTAATGGACTCGTTTATGCTGTTGTTTAAACTGTATTTTGGTGGTTTTATAGGTATAGGTATTGGCTTTGCACTCTTTGGGCAAGCCGACTTTGTACAACCTGAGCCATTACCAAAATGGACCGCATGGCTGGCTATATTTTTACTTTGTAGCAGCTTAATCGTGATTTTTAGAACCAAACTTAAGCATGCGGTTTGGTCTATTGCATCAGGCTTTATAGCGTACGGCACCAGTATTGGCTCGGCTATGTATCTTGATTACACGTTAGGTACGTTTGTGGGTGCTTTATCGGTGGGTATATTTAGTAACTTGTTTAACCGCGTTGCTAATGCGCCAGCCTCTATTGTGGCCATGCAAGGCTTAATTGTATTAGTACCAGGTAGCAAAACCTATATTGGCTTAAACTCACTAATTGAAGGCCAAGACTTTATATACGCAGAACACATAGGCCAACAAACGTTTTTAATATTTATGTCGCTTGTTGCAGGACTAATATTTGCAAACGTCGCCCTACCGCCTAAAAAGAGTTTGTAAGTGATACTGAGCGCTCGCTTTACTTTGATTGAGTAAAGCGAGTGAAACGTTAAACTAAAACAACTACCAAGTAGCAATTGATGCCAATGCTAAGTGTTTTAGCTCTTTACATCGCACTTGAGTGAGCTCAAAAGCATCGTAGTGATTCCAACACTATACTAAAAAACCTTCCATTTTAATCATATCCTACTTCTAATTTACACTTCCCTATTGAGCAAAAATACTCAATAGGGAAGTAACTTAACTAGCGTGACCAGTTAGTTTTGGCAAGCTCTACAATCTCGTTACCTTTGCCATTTATCAGCGCTTTCATCATGTAAACACTAAAGCCTTTTGCTTGCTCTAATTTGATTTGCGGCGGCATTGAAAGCTCTTGTTTTGCTGTATCGACTTCTAAAACAACAGGTCCTGAGTGATTCATCATCTCGTTCATTGCCGATGGTAATTTTTCAGGGTCGCTTACATGAATCCCTTTTAAGCCACAGGCCTCTGCAATTTTAGCAAAGCTTGGGTTTTCTAAATCGGTATCGCTTGATAAAAACCCACTTGCTTTCATTTCCATAGCCACAAAACTAAGTGAGCGATTATTATAAACAACAATCTTTATTGGTAAATTAAGCTGTTTAAGCGAGATTAAGTCGCCCATTAACATCGAAAAGCCACCATCACCACACATTGCAATGACTTGGCGGTCTCTATCTACAGATTGAACCCCCATTGCCTGCGACATGGCATTTGCCATAGAACCATGATTAAACGATCCAATTAAGCGGCGCTTTCCATTCATTGACAAATAACGTGCAGCCCACACTGTTGGCGTACCTACATCACAAGTAAAAACAGCATCGTCAGCTGCTTGCTCGTTGAGTAAACGCGTTAGGTATTGCGGGTGAATTAAATTTTGCGAGGTTTTGCCACTGGCAAGTTCATCAAGATCTTTTCGAGACTCTTTGTAGTTTTTAACACATTTTTGTAAGTGCGAACTTGTCCGCTCCCCTTTAATATGCTCAAGCAGTGTGGTCACTGAATTTTTTGTGTCCCCTAATACACCACAATCAATTTGAACATGTCGCCCGAGTGACGCTGGCTGATTATCGATTTGCAATATGGTGGTATTTTCGGGATAAAAAGCACGATAAGGAAAACTAGTACCAATCATAAGTAACGTATCGGCTTCTTGCATTGCATGATAGCCCGACGCAAAACCAATAAATCCGGTCATACCAACATCGTAAGGATTGTCGTACTCAATAAATTCTTTACCACGCATAGCATGTACTATCGGTGCTTGTAATTTTTCGGCTAGCGCAACAATTTCGTCGTGAGCGTCCTTACAACCAGCGCCACATAATAAGGTTACTTTTTTACTTTTATTAAGATGAGTCGCCATTGCTTCAATATCAGATAAAGCAGGGGTATAAGTTGCTGGTTTTGGCACGTTCCATTTTGGTTTGATAGCTTTAGGCATATCTTTTAATGCAATGTCGCCAGGTAGCACAAGTACACTCACGCCTTTTTTTAAAATTGCTTGTCGCATTGCGGTTTCTAGCAGGTACGGCATTTGCTCGGGGCTCGACACCATTTCACAATACACACTGCATTCTTTAAATAATTCTTGCGGATGGGTTTCTTGGAAATAGCTGCTGCCAATTTCAGATGAAGGAATGTGCGCGGCAATAGCTAATACCGGTACATTATTACGCTGGCAATCAAATAAGCCATTAATTAAATGAAGGTTACCTGGACCGCAAGAACCCGCACACACCGCAAGCTCTCCTGATAAATGCGCTTCGCCACCGGCTGCAAATGCTGCCGCTTCTTCATGACGTGTGCCTAGCCATTCAATTGTTCCCATTTTTCGCAGACTTTCACTAATGCCGTTAAGTGAATCGCCAGTTACTCCCCAAATGCGTTTTACGCCCGCTTGTTCGAGGGTTTCAGTGATAAAACTTGCGATATTTTGACTCATAATATAGAACTCCTAAATATTCAGTTATTCTGTAAATTGATTTTTCGCCTCTGCTCTATCAAGTAACTCATCGTTTCGAAATGCGCTCAATTATTGAGAATCGATAAGCCTAAATATTTTGATAATGATAGATATATTACTACCGAGACTTTACTAACAAACGATACTCCTAGGTTTGCTACGCCCTCATACTGATACACAAAACATGAATGTCCGCTTTAAAGTGTTTATGAATATGCGAGTGCGAGATTTTTAGTGGCTTAACTATGAATATGTTATTATGCGCTCAATTATTTTACTGAATGCTTTTCTCTTACTTCTATGTCAAATTCTGCTTCGTGCTTTACATTATTTTCTCAAAATATTGATTCTCTCGCGCTTCCGGAAAAGTTTACTTTCCCTTTTTATTACGAGCCGCAACCATTAGCTGTAGCAGCCACAAAACAATTACAGCAACAACTTGAAACGTTAACGCATTTAAAAGCAGAAAATGCCGGTAAAATGTTTGGGGTTTTAGTGGTGCAAAATACTAAGCAACAATTAGGCTTTTTAAGTGCTTATTCGGGGCAAATTGAAGGTGATAAAGCCAATATTAGCTTTGTACCGCCCATCTCTAGCATGCAGCTGCAAGACGATAACTATTTGGCTCAAAGTAAAATAATTAACGATATTAATGCTCAAATTGAGCAGTTAGAAAATAGTAAACAACTGCATGAAGTTAATAGCAAACTTGATGATGCAACACAAAGCTACCAGCAAGCACTATTAGCCCAACAGGCAGTAATGCAAGCCGGTCGCCAGCAACGTAAAATACAACGTACCGAAGGCGAGTTAGAGCTTAGCGAAAGTGATTTTGAGCAGTTAAAAAATAAGCTTGCAGGGCAAAGTATCGTAGAAAAAAAGCAACTGCTGGCACTTAAAGCCTATTGGCAAAATATAATCGAGTCACTGCAGCAAACACACATCAATATTTCTGATGAAATTGCTCATTTAAAAAAGCGCCGTAAAACGCTTTCTAAAAGCTTACAAAAAAAGTTATTTGCGCAGTACCAATTTTTAAATGCAAATGGTGAAACTACAGACTTAAATGCCATATTTGCAGCATTACCTGAGCACACTCCTCCTTCGGGTGCTGGCGATTGTGCAGCGCCTAAATTATTACAATACGCCTATAAACATGACTTAAAGCCACTTGCTATGGCTGAATTTTGGTGGGGAGCAGCGCCTAAATCAGCAATTAGGCAGCATAAAAACTACTACCCTTCTTGTTACAGTAAATGCCAACCAATACTTGGGCACATGCTAAAGGGTTTAGATGTTGAAGATAACCCGCTACTTATCAACCCCGCTCAGGGTAAAGATTTAAGTATTGTTTATAAAGATGACGACTTACTTGTGGTAAATAAGCCCGCTGAGTTTTTATCTGTGCCTGGCGTTAATATTGATGACTCAGTTTATATGCGAATCAAAACGCAGTTTCCAGAGGCATCAGGCCCACTAATTGTACACAGATTAGATATGTCGACTTCTGGATTATTGATGATCGCACTTAATAAACGCGTGCACAAAGCACTGCAAAAGCAGTTTATTGAACGCACCATAGATAAACGTTATGTCGCATTAGTTAATGGTAATGTAGCTGAGGATAGCGGAGTAATTGATTTACCCTTAGTGCTCGACTTTGATGATAAACCGCGCCAAATGGTGTGTTACAAACACGGTAAGCCATCACTTACTACCTGGCACGTTTTAGAGCGTAACAACAATATTACCCGATTACAGTTATATCCTAAAACAGGGCGTACTCATCAATTAAGAGTGCATTGCGCGCACAGTTTAGGTTTAAACATGCCAATTATAGGCGACACACATTACGGGCAAAAAGCCGATAGATTACATTTACATGCAGAATACTTAGCATTTACTCACCCAATTACACTTAAACGATTAGAGTTTGAAGTAGCCGCAGATTTTTAATAAAAACACATAGCTGCGACCATTATATTATACAATGTGTTGGTTTTTATTAATTAAATTGATATCGTTTATGGTCTTATTTTTTCAATAATGAGTATAAAAAACTGTTCAAGCCCAAGTTTATTAAGCAATGTAGAAAAGTATTTCCTAATAAAAATAAGTCAGCAAAGGATTAACATGGCTAACAATACACAAATAAAGATTTTAGGTAATACTTTATGGGCAAAGTATATTGTTCTCCTTTTATTTTTACTTTTAAGTAAGCTTGCCTCAGCTAACGGCGATTCATTAAGTGCAACTTTACATGCGCTAGACTTTGAAACAACTCAAACCCTCATCAATAACATAAAACTAAATGAACTAGACTATCTTCAAAATGGAGACAAACTCACTCAAGCGTTTAAAATAAGCAAAGAGCAAAATTGGGAAAACCTTCATCTAGAAGCGGCCGCTTTGTATGCGGAGTTACTTTTTAGACAAGAAAAATACGAAGCGTTAAACACACACTTATCCTATTACTTAAAGAACAAAGAGTTACCAAACCAAAAAAGTGTATATTTATTATTTCTCGAATCACAACTCAAGTCTCTAGCGAGGGAGCCAAACCCAGCTCCAGCACAAACGCTAGCCACAAAATTAGAAGAAAGCTTGCAACAGCATTCAACTAAAGAAAAAATCATTATTTTGCGAGCACTTGCTTACTATTACACCGATACAGATTCATTGAAAAAGACCCTAAATGTTGCACTAGAGGGGCTAGAATTAGCATTAAAAGATGACGATTCAGCATCTCAAGGATACTTTTTTAGAAAAATAGCCGATGCATATAATTATCTAAACGAAAAAGACAAAGCCGTATATTATGCAAAAAAAGCGGTTGCGGCATATGAGCAAACACAAGATGGGCTTTTTACTGCAAAAGCATATTGGAGCTTAGGCAATGTATTGCTTGAAGTAGAAAAACCTAAAGATGCCTTAATATACCTAGATAAAGCATTGCTCTATTTTAAAAAAGTTAATATGCAAAAAGGCTTAACCTTTGCTCAGTACTCAATTGCAAATATTGAGTACTTACAAGCAAACTACGATAAAGCTTTAACTTTAACTAAAGAAAACATTGAGCTTGCTCGTTCTGCAGGTGTTTACGACATGCAACTCGCATCGCTCATTTTGTTAGCTGACATATATATAAAACAAGATTTACTCGAGAGAGCAAATGAAGCAAACGATGAGGTGTTTTTAAAATTAGATAAATTCAGCCGCAGTATTTATAAAGCCGATTTTTTAAGTAAACGCTATGAGCTAAAGCGACGCCTTAACCACACTGACGAGGCTTTTGAAGCAATTGAACAAAAGATCCTTTATACAAAAAAGCACTACGAAGCAACCAGTGAAAATAATATAAAAACACTACAGATACAGTTTGAAGTAAAAGAAAAAGAAGACAAAATACAGCAACTAGAGTACGCAAAAGACATTAGTGAGCTACAAGCTAAAGAAGAATATCAACAAAAAATAATTTGGCGACTCAGCGCTGCTATTGCATTTATTTTAGTGATTGCTTCATTATTTTTATTTTATCGGCAAGCTCGACAACGTCAAAAATATCACGATATTTCATTAACAGATTATCTAACAAATTGCCCTAATCGCAGAGGAATAATGCGCGCAGCAGAAGCAAAGCTTGGTGAAGGTAAAATGACGATAGCAATTGTTGACTTAGACTACTTTAAAAAAGTTAACGACCATTTTGGTCACGATGTTGGAGATTTAGTTCTTATTGCCTTTACAAAAGCTGCAAAAGAAACACTATGTAATGATCATCAGTTTGGTCGTTACGGCGGCGAAGAATGGTTATTTGCACTAAATACGGTTGATGAACGAATAATTCGCGATATATTTAACCGACTCGCCATTAGCTTCGCCAAGCATTGCAGTAATATAGAAGACTTTCCTAGTGATACAAAAATCACCTTTAGTGCAGGGGCCTCTGTAAGTGGCCCTTTAAAAAGCACACTAGATGTTCTTATTAAGCATGCAGATAAATTACTTTATAAAGCAAAAGAAAACGGAAGAAACCAAGTCGTTGTTGATTAAATAAGCACAGCTAAAAGTATTGGCTCATTTACTTGACTAAAGTCCGTCTAAAACCATTTGTTTAATTTTATGTGCTTTTACAAAATGATCTAATTTATGGGTGTGTATCCACCAAGTAGCAGCTTCCATAAGTAGCTCTGGGTCGTCGTTTTTATTAGCAAAAAATGCATAAAAAGAAAGCCCTACATTTTCGCCTTTAGCTGCTATTTTTTTATCGCACACGGTAATTATTTTTGCTCTTAGTTCTTCCCTCATACATACCTTATTTAATTATATTTTTACTATTAAAATACGCCATTTAAAACGCTAACGATTAGCTGTAAAAGGCTTCTATCAACCAAGCCATGATTCTCAAGCTCTTTATTAGGCGTATTTACTTTTGCAGCTTTGCATTCATTATCTAATGTCTCATACCAACCTGCATAAATCTCTGATCAATTTAACGAATTAAATTGCACTATAACGTCGTTAAAAATTTTTTATTTAGAACAACTAGATATAAAAATTTTTGCCTAGTTCTAGCGTAATTTTCTTAACGTTAAATAGACCCCATATATAAGCAGATTGGTATCATTTTTACGTGTATCGGTTTCGTATGCAATATCTGCTTGTTCCATACATTTTGCCGAACCTGCGTAAGGCTGTGCCGCACAAGCGCTTAGTAATAAAAAAAGTGGAATTACTATCAATAATTGCTTCATAACTAATCCTATTTTTACGCAACTTATTTACTTTAAATTACAGCTGCAAGTTAGCCTATTTACTTTTCTACCACCATTACAAAAAATTCAAAAAAGAACGTACCGATAGCATCAAAAAAAGTGTCATTTTTTTCATCCTTTTTAATTTGTGCGCTAATGCATTGATTATAAACTTCTGAGCTTGTTTGAGCGCCATTTCGATCAACCGTTTCGGCCTCTTCAATGCATAAGTTAGGGTCAGAACGTGGGGCAGTACTACATGCACTCAGTAAAGCGCACAGCAATAATGCGGAGATGGGGCTTTTTATGTTCATCCTTAAACTATCCTATTAAGTTGACGTGCTACCTGCATTTATACCGATTGATATTATATGTGGGAGTAATACATATAGATTGTACCTAAATAATGTTGCTACTTTATCACTGCAATAAAATAAACAACCAGTAAATATTTGTAAGGTTCTGTAGGAATTTATACTCCTTTTATAATTGAACTACGTAAAATCCTGAAATTATTGCATTCATCTCACTGTAAAATTTACAGTGAGATGAGCATAAAAATAAAAAATCAAAATAAAAGCAATAAAATACATCAACTTAATATTTGGCATTTAGTTTGCTAGTTAATGGTATAAGCAAATAAATTGTAAAAGGATTAGTTATGAATATTTTTGAAGCACTACGTCATGACCATGACAAACAAAGAAAATTAGTAGATGCACTTATTCAAACGCACGGCGACACAGAGCAGCGCCACACGCTAATGGACGAGCTAAAAACAGAATTAGAACAACACGCAAAATTTGAAGAACGTTACTTTTATAACCCACTTATGTTTGATGACTTAACTCATGAAAAAGCGCGCCACAGCGTAGCTGAACATCACGAAATTGATGAATTAATTGAACAACTTGAAGATACCGAAATGAGCTCGTCTGCATGGTTAGTTGCAGCTAAAAAGCTGCACCATTTGGTACATCATCACTTAAGCGAAGAAGAACACGAAGTATTTCAATTGGCTGGTAAAGCACTAACCGAAGGGCAAAAACAAAGCTTAGCAAAGCAATATAACGATGCAATGCACTAAATAATTTTTATTTGTGAGTAACTCTATTCACAAATAATTGAACCACCTTATATACACTCCCTTGTGTACTATTGGTTATAAGCCACTTGGCTTATAACCATTTTTTTAAGCCTATATGCTAACTCTTCTCTAATAAGGGTGCTTCTGTCGGATCAAAAATTCGATACGCCACTAGCTTTAAACCATCGTTAATAAAAAACCACACCAAAGCATATGCCCACACAGCAAGTGCCCATCCCCATCCTAGTGGGGTCATAAACACACCATAAACAGCAATAAGTGTTGCTATAACTTGCGTGCCAAATACGGCGACCATTAATATAGCAGACGGTTTAATAGACCAAAATGGACCTCGGGTACGCGCTAAAAATATAGTCAAATGCCCTGCTACAGAAAGTAATAAGTACATTAATGTTTGAAGATGAGGACGGTCGAGTTCAAATACTTTATCTCCCAAGTAAAATAAACCAAAGGCTGCAATTGGCCCTACAATTCCCAGCACAGATGCAATACCTAAAACGAGCCGCATATTCCATGTCTCGGGCTTATTTTGATAATGCACATTGTCGTATGCAATAGACAAAATGGCGGCATCGTTAAGTAAAGCAAGCATTACAATCATGACTGCTGTTAACGGATAAAAGTTAAAAATTAATATCGCCATTGTCATAAAGAGTAGTACGCGCAGTGTTTCAGCAACCCTGTAAATAGCGTAACTGTTCATGCGTTGAAATATTTTTCGGCTTTCTTTAACTGCATCAATAATAACCGACAAGCCATCGGTCATTAACACAATTGATGCTGCTGAACGCGCTGCATCTGTAGCGCCCGATACAGCAATACCACAGTCAGCTTTTTTAAGTGCTGGCGCATCATTTACGCCATCCCCTGTCATACCAACAATGTGCCCTCTATGCTGAAGCACATCAATAATATGGTATTTATGCTCAGGGAATACTTGTGCGAATCCGTCAGCACTCTCGATTAAGTCATCTAACTGTGTGGCTTGATGATGCTCAGTTGCACCAAATCCACTAGCATCAAGAATGTTTGTCCCTAAACCCAGTTTACTTGCAGTTTCGCGCGCAATGGCCACTTGATCGCCCGTGACCATTTTAACGCTCATACCCATTTCTTTTGCATCGGCAATGGTTTGTATTGCTTCTTCACGCGGTGGATCAAAAAGCGGCAATACACCTATAAATTGCCATTTACCTTGCTCGTCTGTTTTAGCAACCGCTAAAGAGCGAAACCCACGTGCTGCAAATTCATCTATTGATGCCTCAACTTGAGTTTTAACTGCCTCAATATTAGCCGACAAAGCTAAAATAACCTGCGGTGCACCTTTGGTCACTTTAAACGTTTTGCCATCAGCATTTTTAATTAATGCTTCAGTACGTTTGCTCACAGGATCAAATGGCTGAAAATGCTCTATATGATAAGAATCTAGATACTGCTCAGCTTTTACACTTTGTAATACTGCTAAGTCAATCGGATCGTTATTTTCTGAGCGAGATGCTAATGCCGCGTACAATATAACTTGCTCAGCAGAGCCTTTATTTATTGAGTTTTCGATATAAAACGGGTCACCTAATGTTAATAGGTTTTGTGTCAATGTGCCTGTTTTATCAGAGCACAGAATATCAACACCCGCTAGCTCTTCAATTGCAGCTAAACGTGTTACAACCACTTGCTTTTTAGCCAATAAACGAGCGCCTACAGCCATAGTAACTGATAGCACTGTTGGCATGGCGACTGGTATTGCCGCAACGGTTAATACGAGTGCAAACTGCAATGTGGTGATCATTGGATCATCGCGAAACAAAGCAACAATAACTATAAGCAGTACTAAAGCCGCAGCAAGCATTATTAAATAATTACCAATTTTAAGCACTGCTCGCTGAAAATGACTTGCGGTTCGCTCCCCTTGCACTAACTGTGCTGTTTTACCAAAAAAGGTATTAGCGCCGGTTGCGTAAACTATTGCTTCTATTTCACCTTGGCGAATAATAGAGCCCGAATAAACAGTTTCACCCGCCGACTTTACAACCGGTAACGACTCACCCGTAAGTGATGATTGATCTACTTCTACGGGATCACCATTTAGCAAACGCGCATCTGCAGGCACTATATCGCCCATCCGCATTCTAATAACATCACCTGGTACAAGTTCGCTGGCATTTAAATTTTGCCATTGAGTATCACGGCGAACGCGTGCTTTGTTAGCTAATTTTGCTTTTAATGCAGCAATTGCATTACCCGCTTGATGCTCTTCCCAAAAGCCAACCAATACGTTAGACAGCAATAATACAAGAATAATAAAAAAATCAGCCCAGTGCTTAGCAAGCGCCGATAAAATAATAGCAGCCTCGATCATCCACGGTATTGGTCCCCAAAAGTAAGATAAAAATTTGAGTAGTAGGTTTGTTTTTTCTTCAACTAGTTCGTTAGGTCCATATTGTGCCAATCTTTGTGTGGCATCAGTTTGGCTTAACCCGTCGGATGATGTTTTTAGCTTTGCTTGTAATTGTGCTAAATCGAGCTTGCTCCATTCATCGCAATTTTGATTATGTGAAGACTTGTTTACTGAACGATTTGATGACTGATGCGCTGACGAAATTTTAACCTTTTCCATACGAGCCTTCTATACAGCATTGAGTTGAATAACTTGAGGTAATTAAAACCTACTAACCGTATAGCTAACATAAACTAAAGCTGTCGATATTGTTCTTACAAATATATTAACTTTGATCTAACGCAATATTTAGGATGAAATAATATAAAAAGGATTATTTTTAGAAGATGACAAAGAGATTGGATTATTAGAAGAAGTGCTCAAAGGCTATACATTGGGCTGAAATAGTAAGTAACTCAGCCCAATGTATTTTTAGCTACAACCTTAAGGGTATAGCTATTGTTTTATTACTTTACAGTAAATTTCACGTCTTGGTCGCGTAATAAGTAAAGTGCGAAACACGCAGCCCACATTGGCCATGCAGTGAAGAATAATAAGTTATTAAAGCCATCTATATACTGGTTGTACGAAGAAAGCGTTGATAAGCCATGCATTACAAAAATGATACCGTAAGTTATACGCTTTTTAATACCCGCTAAAAATGCCAATACTAATACAAGTTGTAGAGCACCGATAACATAAGCAACTATGTCAGATGAGCCACTAATACCGTAAAAATGTTCGAAAATACGTGCGCTATGACCAGGGTTTACGAATTTATCGAACGTCCACATAACCATTACAATAAATACGCCTAAACGCAAAGATAAAAGTGACCATTGCAAACGGTTTTGCACATCAGAACTCATTGAACCTGTCATAAAATTTCCTTAAATGAATATTAATAAACGTTGAAGTAACCTAGACCGTATAAGTTATTTTTTATTTCAAAAAAATTTAATTATTTTAACTAAAAAAGTAATTAAGCTTTGTAGTAATAAAAGTGAAGCTTATTTTAGGAATTAAAAAATGCTGCGTAAAAGTTAACAACTTTAAAATGTTAGCAGGTGAAAAGTAGTCTATAATTTAAAAAGCCCATTAAAAGCAAATATTTACATTCACTCTAATACAATCGCTCTATTAATATTTTATCAACTAATAAAACAATAGTACTTAATTACCACCTTTATAATGCATCCGTTTTGTTATGTTCTAAAAAACAAAAAGAATCGAAATTTTACTGAAATTTATTTTTAATCCTTTCGGTCTTTATCGCCAACAACATTTTAACCGTAGAGAGAAAACGTTTGAAACACGCATATTTAGCACTTTCCCTAGCCACCATATTAAATACACCACTTAATGCTTTTGCAGCCGAAGAATCAAAAACAACAAAAGATGGCGCAATAGAACGCATTGAGGTGGCAGGCCAAGTTATTAAATCTCAAGGTCTTTCGGTTAAAAACGCCACTGTAGACGGCCCTTTTGGCGACAACTTAGCCCTACAAGATATAGCCCGCTCAGTCACACCAATTTCAAGCGAGTTAATAGAGCAACTCAATATTACGACTTTACAAGACGTGCTCGCAGTAAGCCCTAATACCTATTCAGCCAGTGGTTTTGGCGCACCAAGTTTACCTACTATTCGTGGGCAATTAGGTGAGCTTTTCCAAGATGGTACACGCCGCCAAGCTGGTAATAATGGCTTTGGTGTGCCCTTATCGTTCAACTCTATAGAACAGATAGACGTGGTAAAAGGCGCGCCACCGGTATTATTTGGCTCAAGCCAACGCAACGGTGGTTTTGTAAACTTACATTCTAAAAAAGCATCAACTGACGAAAGTAAAGGTAAAGCAACTGTATCTGCAGGCCGATGGGATCAGTACAGTGTTTTAGTGGATTACAGTGCACCCATTATAAAAGATAAAGTAGGATTTAGAGTAAGCGCTGAGCACATAGATAACGGCAGTTACTACGACTTTTCAGGCACGAAAAGCGACAGCTTATTTGCATCATTACGCGTATTACCCGATGACAAGAGCAGCTGGGATATTAACTTTGAGTTATACCAAGTTGAATTTACCGATAACGCAGGCATTAACCGCCCTACTCAAGCGCTAATAGATAATGGCCTTTATATTACCGGCCAAGGCGTGCAAGCAAACGGCAGTACCGTACCAGCAGCAGGTTCAATAATCTCACCAACTGGGCAAGTAAAAATAGACCGTAGTACAGTACTTACCGATCCTGATAATCAGAACGAAGCCACTACTTATTTACTACACAGCATTTATAAGCGTGAACTTTCCAACAACGCATCCATTAAAAACATCACGTATTTTCAGCACTTACAACGCGAAGAAATTGCACAAAATAGCTTTGTTGAAATTATAGATGGTGCCGATACCGCGCAAAACCGTACCGAGCTTACCTATCTTTGGAATAGCGATCAGCAAACAATTTTTGCATTTGATGTGCGTTATAACCGCGTATTAGGCTACAGCCAATTTACAACAGAAGCCGATTTACCTATTGATTTAACAGGCCCAATTTCAAATCGCCGCATTCCTTTAACTGATGTACAACAAGCGCGTTTAATTGAAATTAGCCCAGGTATATTTGTATCCCCTGGTGGTCAATATGATATTAATAATGACGGCAGTGGCGACTTTAACTTATCAGACACTACCGATTCGCGCTCATGGCAAACAGGCTTTGCTATTCAGCAAGATTCAGATTGGACAGATAAGTTTCATACAAGTGTTGGCTACCGCATTGATTTTTATGATGTAGACGCGCACGACCCAATAGCACCAGAGGGTGAAATTGCAGCTCGCGATAGCATTAACGATAAGCTACATTCTGGGCAAATAAGCTTTAACTACCGATTAAACGGTGATTACACCACTTATGGTGCAGCAAGTTACAACGAAGCCACATCAAATAGCATGGCTGGCGGCACGTCTCTTGGTGGCGACAACACGATTAGCGCACAAAACTTTTCAACCGAAAATACCTTAGTTGAATTTGGTTTAAAATACGCACCAACCGATAGTGATTGGTACGCCGATGGTGCAGTGTTTAGCCAACGTCGTAGTTTACGTAACCGTGATGGTAGTAATACCGGCATTCGTACTACCGGCTTTGAAAGCCAAGTATTTTATGATGCTTACCCTTATTGGCTAAGTGCTGGCTACAGCTATATTGATGCTCGCTACGATAATTCTGCAAGTAGCCAAGATTCAGCTCAAGTCGCTGATGCATTTGACAACTCACGTCCAGATATTATTGAAGGTACCAGTGTTGGCGCACCTAGCTTTACCGCTTTTGCACCTTCAAACACCCGTGTACAGGGTATCCCTGAGCAATCGTTCAGCTTTAACGGAAATTATTCAATTAATTCGAAATGGCAAACGGGTTTTTCAGGTCTATATACAAAGAGTTACCCATTAGACTTTTTGGCGACAGTAAAAATTCGTGATCAGTACACACTAAACGTAAATACTAGCTATGCTTTTACGCCTAGTACCAAGTTACGATTAGATGTGAACAACGTAACGAATCAAAAAAACTGGCGCCCAGTATTTGAAGGCGGTTACTTTGGTGCAACTTTAGCTTTTCCTGAGTTGCCAATTAACGCCAAGCTAACCCTTACGCATAGTTTTTAAGAGAGAGAACATGATTAAAAAAATATTTTTATTATTGATTGCAGCGGCCGCCGTCGGCCTGTTCTTTCATTTTGACTTACACCAACTACTTACGCTTGATGGCTTAAAAGGGTCAATGGATCAGTTTAGCGATTACAAAGAGCAGTCACCGTTGTTGGTTATTGGTGGGTTCTTTTTACTATACGTAGTTGTAACAGCTCTCTCTTTACCAGGCGCCGCTATTTTAACACTTGCCGCAGGTGCATTGTTTGGCTTGGTAGAGGGTTTATTAGTTGCATCTTTTGCCTCAACTATTGGCGCAACGCTTGCCTTTTTAGTATCGCGTTACTTACTACGTGACACTATTAAACAACGTTTTCCTGAGCGCTTAGCCGCAATTGATGCAGGCGTTGAAAAAGAAGGTGGATTTTACTTATTTACTCTTCGTTTAGTGCCGGTGTTTCCGTTCTTTTTAATCAATTTACTAATGGGTGTTACCTCAATAAAGTCATGGACTTATTACTGGGTCAGCCAAGCAGGTATGCTAGCCGGTACATTTGTATTTGTTAACGCAGGTACGCAACTGGCGCAAATAGAGAGCTTATCTGGAATTTTATCATTCAACTTAATCTTATCATTCGCTTTACTGGGCATTTTCCCATTCATTGCTAAAGGAATCTTAAACGTGTTTAAAAAACGTCGCGTATACAAAAACTACACTAAGCCTAAAAAATTCGACCGTAACATGATTGTTATTGGTGCAGGCGCAGGTGGTTTGGTAACAAGTTATATAGCCGCTGCTGTTAAAGCAAAAGTAACCCTTATTGAAGCCGGCGAAATGGGCGGCGACTGTTTAAACTACGGTTGTGTTCCAAGTAAAGCAGTTATTAAAAGCGCTAAAATTGCAGAACAAATTCGCCATGGTGAAAACTACGGCCTAGAAAATGCGACACCGCAGTTTTCGTTCAAAAAAGTAATGGCACGTGTACACAAAGTAATTGCCGATGTAGCACCACACGACAGTGTTGAGCGTTACACCGACTTAGGCGTAGATGTTGTAAAAGGTTACGGTAAATTAATCGACCCGTGGACTGTAGAAATTAAACTTAACGACGGTGGCACGCAAACACTCACAGCTCGTACCATTGTTATTGCCACTGGCGCGCGTCCATTTGTACCGCCACTACCTGGTATTGAAGAAACAGGTTATGTAACAAGCGATACATTGTGGAATAAATTTGCAGAGCTAGATGAGGCACCTAAAAAACTTGTAGTACTAGGTGGCGGTCCAATTGGTAGCGAATTAGCACAAAGCTTTGCACGTTTAGGTTCAAGTGTTACGCAAATTGAAATGAGCGAACGCATCATGATCAAAGAAGACCTTGAAGTGTCTACTTTTGCTCACGAAGCGTTAACCGAAAGTGGCGTTAATATTTTAACATCGCACCAAGCACTTCGTTGTGAAACACGCGATGGTAAAAAATATATTGTTGTTAAACATAACGACAAAGAAATAGATATTGAATATGACGAGCTATTATGTGCCGTTGGTAGAAGTGCGCGCCTTAAAGGTTACGGTCTTGAAGAGCTAGGCATAGAAACAAACCGCACAGTAGTAACTAACGAGTACCTTGAAACACTGTACCCTAATATTTTTGCAGCAGGCGATATTGTAGGTCCATACCAATTTACACACGTGGCAGCCCATCAGGGTTGGTACGCAGCTGTAAATGGCTTATTTGGTCACCTTAAAAAGTTTAAAGTAGATTACCGTGTTATTCCGTGGACTACATTTATTGACCCAGAAGTAGCACGTGTTGGCTTAAACGAGCAAGACGCAAAAGACAAAGGCATAGATTACGAAATTACTCGCTTTGAATTTGAAGAGCTAGACCGTGCAATTACCGACAGCGCTACAAAAGGCTTTATTAAAGTGATTACACCCAAAGGCAAAGACAAAATACTCGGTGTTACTGTGGTGTCTGAACACGCTGGCGATTTGATTGCTGAGTTTGTACTGGCAATGAAACACGGCTTAGGTCTTAACAAAATACTCGGTACTATACACAGCTACCCTACTTGGGCTGAAGGTAACAAATACGCAGCAGGTGAGTGGAAACGCGCTCATGCACCTGAAAAAGTGCTTAACTTGCTTGAAAAATACCACACTTGGCGTCGAGGTTAATTATGTTTAAAACACCTCTAAAAGCATTGCTACTTGGTTCGGCTTTAGTTGTAACATCGTTTGCAACGTCATTTTCGGCCCAAGCCCAAAACATGCACGATAGCTGGAATGCATTGTTAAATAAGCATGTTGTTGCTATTAACCATAATCACAGTACTGAGGTTGATTACGCTGCTATAAAACGTGAGCATGCACAGCTAAAAACGTATTTAGATTCGTTAACGGCTGTAACGCAAAGCGAATTTGACGCATGGGAAAAGCCTAAGCAACTCGCTTTTTTAATCAATGCTTATAATGCGTGGACTGTTGAGCTTATTTTAACTAAGTACCCTGATCTCAAGTCAATTAAAGACTTAGGAAGCTTTTTTAGCTCACCATGGAGTAAAGAGTTTGTGCCATTACTTGGCAAAACTCGCAGCCTTGATGGTATAGAGCATGGTTTAATACGTGGCAGCGGTAAATACAACGACCCACGCATTCACTTTGCAGTAAATTGCGCGAGTATTGGTTGCCCAGCGCTTCGAGAAGAAGCGTATACAGCCACTGATTTAGAAAGCCAATTGCAAGAGCAAACGGTGCGCTTTTTATCAGATATGACACGTAATATGGCTCAAGAAAATACGCTAAGCGTGTCTTCAATATTTAAGTGGTACGGCGACGACTTTGAAAAAGGCTTTAGAGGTACAAACACGCTACAGCAATTTTTCTTGCAATACAGCGATGCACTTAAACTGATACCCGCTCAGCAAAAAGCACTTAAAAATGATGACATGAAAGTTAAATTTTTAGACTATAACTGGGATTTAAATGTTCGCCATTAAGTTTTGGCAAACACAGGCGCGATACAGCTTTTGCTGTGTCGCGTTTTGCGTTTGTACAATCGCAAATTTAGCTGCTTTTTCGAGCACCGCGTTTGCTAATACCGTTATTAACTCAAATAGTAAAAGTAATTTAGTAATTAACACACAACAGGGATCTCGCTGGCAACAAATTCAAACACTTGGTAGCAATCAAGATGTATACTTTTATGCATGGGGCGGCGACGCGCAAATAAATGCTTATATTCAATGGGCAGCGCAGCAAGTTAAAACTAAGTACAACATTAACCTAGTGCATGTAAAATTAAGCGATACCAGCGAAGCAGTAAGCCGTGTACTTGCCGAAAAATCAGCAAACAATAACAACCAAGGCAGCGTAGATTTAATGTGGATCAACGGGGCTAACTTTGCCACCATGAGTGAGCACTCTCTGCTTTTAAAAAAATGGGCGAGTAAACTCCCCTACTTTGCATTAACCGATCCGGCTAATAACCCTGCTGTAACCTTTGATTTTGGTTTACCTACCAATGGGATGGAGGCTCCATGGGGGCAAGCGTCACTTACGTTTTATTACGACAGCATTGCAATAAATGGTAATGCAAACAACAAATTGCCGACTACATTAAACGAATTATTAAACTGGAGCGCGCAAAACCCTGGTCGCTTTAGTTACCCAAAGCCGCCTGACTTTTTAGGTATGAGCTTTTTAAAATACGCCTTAGTTGTACTGCATCAGCAAAGCAGCGAAAACATTAAAGCGCAGTTAAACCAACCAGCTACCGCTTTAAATACTGCACAAGTGCTAAATCCGTTATGGGACTTTTTAGATAAACTACACCCAACTCTTTGGCGTGGTGGCACTCATTTTATGCAAAGTGGTGCTCAAATGCGCCGCTTAGTAGACGATACAGAGTTGAGTTTAGCCTTTACTTTTTCAGCACCTGAAGTACCGGCAGCTGTAAAACGCTATGATTTACCAAACAGCATTCGCAGTTACGCAATGAGTGATGGCAGTTTAAGTAATACCCATTTTGTGGCAATCCCTTACAATGCAAGCCACCAGCAAAGTGCGCAATTACTGGCTAATTTTTTACTCAGCCCTGAAGCGCAAGCTGAAAAACAAAAAGCGCATATATGGGGCGATAAAAGCGTACTTATTCAATCAACGTTAACGCCTGATCAGCAAGCCTTATTTAAAACAGCTAAACCGCATCCAAGTGCACTGCCTTTAAACAGTATTAAACGCACATTGAGCGAACCTCATCCAAGCTGGGTAAACGCCATTATGCAAGGTTGGCAAACCCGTTATGGAGTAAGCCAATGAGCGTTATTTCAAAAAGTGTACCAGTAAATACCAAAGCAACAACGCAGTGCAGCACCGATATGTTTACGCGCATTGTAAAATTTAGCCCGCGATTTTTACTCGCTTTACTTATACTACCCGTACTTGGTGGCTTAATTAGCGTATTGCTGCCTGCCTTTGGTTATGCGCCCGTACTTGAGCAAACAACGTTTAGCTTGCAAGGTTTTAATGCCCTTTGGCAAACACCTGGCCTTACTCAAATGGTTACCTTAAGCGTTGCAACGGGCTTAATAAGTACTCTGCTTGCATTTATCATTACCTTAATGATTTTAGCTGCGTTTTTTAATAGCCCGTGGCTTAACCGAATTCAGCGTTTATTGAGCCCTATATTAGTGATACCTCATGCCGCTGCGGCTATTGCAGTAGGGTTTTTAATTGCCCCTTCAGGTATGATTTCACGCTTAGCGTCGCCTTGGTTAAGCGGCTGGGAACTTGCGCCAAACGGCATGTTTCCGCATGATTCGTTCGGTATTAGTATTATTTTAGGCTTAACACTAAAAGAGCTTCCGTTTTTATTATTAATGGCACTGGGCGTACTTGCTCAACCTGAGCTTGGCAAAAAATTACACCAACAACATAAGGTTGCGCTTAACTTAGGTTATTGTCCAATGACCGCCTTTTTTAAAGTAATACTGCCAAGTCTTTATCCGCTACTGCGTTTGCCGCTTTTAGCAGTGCTTGCCTATGCAAGCGCAAGTGTAGAAATGCCTCTTATATTAGGCCCAAATACACCACCCACGTTGGCCGTTGCAATAATGCATTGGTTTAACGATGTTGATTTAAACCTGCGTATTAAAGCCTCAACAGGTGCTTTATTACAACTGGCTGTTACAGGCGGTTTGTTAGCCCTTTGGCTTGGCGGGGAAAAGGCCGTAAAAGTGCTATTTAGCGACTCTCTCACTAATGGAGTGCGCGAATACGGCGGATTTTATTGGCAAAAAATAACGGTCGTACTCACCGCATTAGTAATTAGCTTTATACTGTTGTCACTTATTGGTTTAGTTATGTGGTCGGTTGCAGGTTTTTGGCGCTTTCCAGATGCAATGCCTGAGCAATTTACACTACTGCATTTTAAAAGTGCGCTAATGCAAATGGGCAGTCCGCTTTTTAATACGCTAGCAATCGGTTTAGTAACCACACTATTTGCCATTATTCTTACTTTATTGTGTTTAGAATCAGAGCAGTTGAGTGACAAACCTATTTCTCGTTTTACCAGTTTAATTATTTACTTACCGTTATTAGTACCCAGTATTGCCTTTTTGTTTGGGCTAGTATGGATACAACAATTGGTAAATAACCAAGCTGCATTTTTTAATGTAGTACTTACTCATTTACTGTTTGTGTTGCCTTATGTGTTTTTGTCACTTGCGAGCAGCTATAGGCGCTTAGATCCTCGTTTTGCTCATGTTGCAGCAAGTCTAGGCGCAGCGCCATGCAAGGTGTTTTTTAAAGTAAAACTACCTCAGTTGTTTGCCCCTATTTTAATTGCAGCCGCACTGGGCTTAGCAATTAGTTTTGGACAATACCTCCCCACGCTTTTAGCTGGCGGCGGGCGCATAGCCACAATAACAACCGAAGCTGTTACGCTTGCCAATGGCGCAAGCAGACGCACCAGTGCCGTGTACGCTATTATGCAAATGGCGTTGCCACTTATTGGATTTATACTGGCATGGGGTTTACCTAAATATTTTTTCAAAAGTGCACGTGTTTAAAAGTACGCAAGTTTAAAAGTGCACATATTTAAAGCACCCATGTTTAACACTATCAGGGTTAAGGTTTTTTAATGCAGTCATCGTTACAGATTAAAAATTGTCAGCTTTATCGCCAAAATGAGCTGCTACTTAGCTTAAACGAGCAAGTTAATGGCGGTGAAATTCTGACTATTATGGGCCCATCAGGCAGTGGTAAATCAAGCTTATTAAATTGGCTTACGGGTACTTTACCAAGTAGCTTTAAGGCCAATGGAGAGGTATGGCTTAATGGTCAAAATATCGATAACACCCCTCCACACTTACGCCATATTGGAGTGCTTTATCAAGACGCTTTATTGTTTTCGCATTTAACTGTTGCTGGTAACATTGCCTTTGCAATGCCCAAAGGTAATAAAAAACAACGTCTTGAAAAAATAGAACATGCACTTGAGCAAGTAGGTCTTAAAGATATGGGCAATCGTCACCCCGATAACTTATCGGGCGGGCAACAAGCCCGTGTTGCATTATTACGTATGCTGCTGAGCGAACCTAAAGCCATTTTACTCGACGAACCCTTTAGCAAACTCGACACCCAATTGCGTGTTGATACACGCGAACTCGTGTTTAGCCAAATACGCGATCATAAGCTACCTGCAATTATGGTAACTCATGACCATAGCGACGCCGACGCTGCAAATGGCAAACTCATTACTTTAAATAGCGCACTTTAATTCGTGGCTTTAATACGCATAAGGTAACAAACATGCTAGACAAATTTATCACCCCTGTAATTAAGCCACTTTTAACACCTGTGGTTATGCTTATGCATAAACGCGGCATAACCGCCGATCAGCTCACTGTTGTAGGCTTTTTAGTTGGCTTATTAGCCGTGCCATTACTGGCGTTTGAAATGTGGTACGGCGCATTAGTTGCCATTGCTTTAAATCGAATTTTAGATGGACTTGATGGCGCATTAGCACGCTATGCAAACCAAAGTTCAAGCGCGGGTGGCTTTTTAGATATCACACTCGACTTTTTATTTTACGCGGCTATTCCGCTTGGCTTTATTTTGGCAAACCCTGAGCAAAACGCGATAGCGGGATCGTTATTACTTGCCACTTTTATTGGTACGGGCTCAAGCTTTTTAGCTTTTGCGATTGCCGCCGAAAAATTTAAACTCGAAAAACCGCAATTTAAATACAAAAGTTTTTACTACTTAAACGGCTTAACCGAAGGCACTGAAACAATAGCGCTATTTATTGCATTTTGTATTTGGCCGCAGCACTTTGCAGTTATGGCGAGCATTTTTGCTATTGCGTGTGGCATAACTATTTTTACCCGTATACATGGCGGTTATCACACGCTTAAGCAACAAGAAGCCGATGCTAACAAAGCAGCTGAAGACTCGCTTAGCAGTGCAAATTCAGAGGTAATAAATGACTAATGAAGTATGGTGGCGACTCGGCTGCTTTTTTAGCATTTTAATTATAATGATGCTGCTTGAATGGCAAAAGCCTGCTCGCCAAGCACCTATTAAAAGCAGTACACGTTGGTTTGCTAATTTTGGGTTAGTGTTTGCTTCATCAGTTATTGCGCGCTTAGTGGTCCCTATTGGGTTAACCGCTGTTGCACTTTACACTCAAGAGCACGGCATTGGCTTATTTAATCAAATAGCCCTACCAAGCAGTTTAATTATTATATTGAGCATACTTTTACTCGATATATTAATTTATTGGCAGCATAGATTATTTCATCAAGTGCCTATTTTATGGCGTTTGCACCGTGTACACCACGCCGATGCACATGTAGATACAAGTACTGGCTTGCGCTTTCACCCTATCGAAATTGTGCTGAGCATACTTATAAAACTCATTGCAGTAACTGCTCTTGGCGTACCTGCCATTGCGGTACTTATATTTGAAATAGCACTTAATGGTTTAGCATTATTTAATCATGCAAATATACGCTTACCTAAAGCCATTGAAAAGCCACTGCGTTTAATATTAATGACGCAAATATTGCATCGAATTCACCATAGCCAAGTTGTTAGCGAAACTAACTCAAACTATGGTTTTAGTGTAATTTGGTGGGATAAACTATTTGGTAGCTACAAAGATAAAGCAAAAAAAACCGACGCAGATATAAATATTGGCTTAAAAGAGTACCCCAACCAAAAGCAAAATGCATCACTTTGGGGATTACTTTCAATGCCTTTTAAAAACAAGTAAAAACAAATATATTTCGTCCCATACAATACCAATCGACTTAAAATTGCTGTTATGTAGATTGGTATAAACAAAATACTCTTTAAATACTATAAATATACCTGTCACTAACCTTTTAATTGTTAAGTCCTTTCCTACTTTTTGACGTAAAAAATATTCCGTTCTTGCTCCCATCAAAAAACACAAACAACGTAACCATTTGTATAAAATGCAATTTATGTACAGTCTCAAATTGGTAAACTGGTCTTACCGTAAACTAATTGTAAATAAAATAAACAAATATGTTGACCATTTGCGTACTCCACAATATCATTTGTAAGCGCTTACAAAACACATATCAAAATGTAAGCGCTTACAGCACGAAAAAACAAAGCTCAAAAAACAATTAATCTGACAATAATCTGTTGAAACCGGGGTTCAGTTATGAACATTGAAACAACGCACATTACACGTTTACTTGCCGCTATCTCTTTAGTTACGTTAGCTGGCTGTGGTGGCGACTCTGCCACTAAATCAAATTTTGAAAATGTAGATGCCTCTGAACCAGTATCAGATTGGCAAATGGTTTGGAGCGACGAGTTTGAAGGCTCAGCCATTGATACAAACAAATGGAACTATGAATTAAACTGCAATGGCGGTGGTAACAACGAGAAACAGTGTTACACCGACAGCGAGCAAAATGCATTTATTGCAGACGGTGTGTTAAACATTGTTGCCCTACCCGCTGAAGAAGGTGCAGAAAAACCTTACACTTCAGCGCGCTTAAATACGCGTTACAACGCTGACTTTACGTATGGTCGCTTTGAAGTGCGCGCCAAACTTCCATCAGGACAAGGTAGCTGGCCAGCATTTTGGATGCTGCCAACAGATGAAGTTTACGGCACTTGGCCTCGTTCTGGCGAAATAGATGTTTTAGAATCAGTAAATCTTAAAACACCGGATGAAGACGGTGGAATAGAGTCAAGCATCCACGGCACACTTCATTACGGACGCGCGTGGCCAGATAACAGCTCTACGGGCAAAGAATTTAAATTCCCTGAAAATACTAACCCGGCAGATGATTTCCACACGTATGCTGTTGAATGGCAAGAAGGTGAAATTCGCTGGTACGTAGACGGTTACCTTTATGCAACTCAGCGTCAATCAGAAGTTCGTACTAATGCAAGTGACGAGGCTGTAGGTCTAAAACACCGTGGCTGGTTTGCAGAATATTTTGAGCAAGGTTCTGGCGAGCTTGAAACTCACTGGGATAGCGCACCATTTGATAAAGATTTTCACTTATTGCTAAACCTAGCAGTAGGCGGTGACTGGCCTGAAAACGTAAATGATTTAGGTGTAGATGCTAGCGCATTTGAAAACGGCCAAACCTTTGCTATTGATTACGTACGCGTTTATCAATGTGCATCAAACCCTGAAACAGGTAAAGGCTGTGAAACTATTCGCCCGGGTTACAATAGCCTAGACGATGCTTTGCTTGAAGGCGATGCACCAATTCCTAGCCCACCTTCGACAGGCATTGCAACACCATTAACTATCTTTGGTGAGTCATTTAATCCAAACTGGCCTGCATGGGATTGTTGTGGTGGTTCTACTCCCGCTATTGTTGCAGATGAAACCCAAGGTGATGTAGTTGAATTTGTAGTAGGTGCAGAACCCACAGTAATGGGCTTTATTAGCCGTGAAATTTTTATTACTGACGAAGCAGGAAAAGCTAGCCCATTTGATGCATCTCCAATGCTGGATGAAGGTTACGTTCGCTTTAAAATGAAAGTAACAAGTGCACCAGGCACAGCTGATGCAGCTTGGCTTGTAAAACTTGAAAGTAATGAAGGTTCTAGCGCAGTAGAAATGCCAATTACAGATAGTCTTGAAGGCGTAAGCCCTGTTGTTGGCCAATGGCAAACTTATACATTTTTACTAAAAGATTTAGATGCTGCAGATTTAGATATTAGCGCAATTGATGTGATCATGGTGTTTCCAGCATGGGGCGCAGGTGAAGGCGCTGTTTATTTAATTGACGATGTTGAGATTACTCAAGATAACTTAGGCGTATCACCTGAGCTTACTATTTTTGAAAATGAGCAAAATCTAGCATGGCCAATGTGGGATTGTTGTGGTGGCTCAACCCCAGTTGAAGCCATGGATGATGAAGAACATGGTCTAACCGCAGAATTTAGCATTGGTGCAGAGCCTACTGTAATGGGCTTTAATAGCCGCACATCGTCAGGTGGCGCAGGCGAATCGTTTGATGCTAGTAGCATTTTAGATGAAGGTGTTATTCAATTTGATTTAAAAGTAACCTCAGCGCCTAGCGATCCAGCTACACCGTGGTTGTTTAAAGTTGAGTCAAATGAAGGTGACTCTGCAGTAGAGCTTGAATTAACGGCAAGTGTTGAAGGCGAAGCACCAGTTACTGGCGAGTGGCAAACATATACATTTAAACTCTCTGATCTTGCAGCTGCTGGCTTAGATGTAAGTACTATAGATGTATTAATGATTTTCCCAGCATGGGGTGCAGGTGAAGGCTCTGTTTACCGTGTAGATAACGTTAAAATTTATAATCCAAATGCAGCGCCAGCTGCAACGGGTGAGCTTACTGTATTTAAAGATGCAGCGGCCGAGCAATGGAGTATTTGGGATTGTTGTGGTGGCTCTACACCAACAACAGAAACCGATGATGACGCGCATGGCGCAGTAGCGCAATTTAGCATTGGTTCTACTGCTACAGTAATGGGCTTTATAGCTGATGAAGACGTATCGTTTGATGCCTCTGCAATACTTGAAAATGGTGTAGTTCAATTTGATATGAAACTAGTCTCTGCGCCTTCAAATATTGATGCTCAGTGGCTATTTAAAATTGAATCAATTGGTACATCAAGCGCAGTAGAGCTTGCTTTATCAAGCAGTGTTGAAGGCCAAGCACCTGTAACGGGCGAATGGCAAACATACACCTTCCCTCTTCAGCAATTGTTTGATGCAGGCTTAGACATTAGCGCATTAAACGTAATTATGGTTTTTCCTAGCTGGGACATGGGCGATGGCGCGCTTTACCGTATAGATAACGTGATTATTGCAAATCCATAAAACACACACCAATGGGCGCTTAGCGCCTATTGCTACACAACAACATTTTATAAAGCAGAGCTATTATGAACACATTCAATTTTAAAAAGAGCCAACTTGCGGCTTCTGTGTCTCTCATCATTGCTGCGAGCACATTAAACACAGCTATCGCTGCAGAAGCAGACATATCAGCAAAGCCTGATGTAGAAATTATTGAAGTAAAAGGTATTCGTGGTTCACTTATTCGTTCTATGGATATGAAACGCGACTCTTCGGGTATTGTAGATGCTATCTCGTCTGAAGAAATGGGTAAATTCCCAGATACAAACTTAGCAGAATCATTACAGCGTATTACCGGTGTATCGGTAAGCCGCGCTAACGGTGAAGGTAGCCAAATTACAGTACGTGGTTTTGGTCCAGAGTTTAACTTGATTACCTTAAATGGCCGCCAAATGCCGGGCACAGGTTATACACGCTCGTATAACCTTGAAAACGTTGCCTCTGAAGGCGTAAGTGCGCTTGAAGTGTTTAAAACAGCTCGTGCAGACGTGCCAAGCGGTGGCTTAGGTGCAACGGTTAATATTTCTACTGCGCGACCTTTTCAAAAGCCAGGTCAAAATTTTTCGGCAACCGTTAAAGCAAACCACGACTCGTCGAACGAAGCTGGCGATGACGTAACACCAGAGTTTTCTACTGTTTACAGCAATACCTTTGTAGATGACACTTTTGGTTTCGGTTTTTCATTTTCGCACCAAGAGCGTGACTTTCAAAAACAAAGTGCCAATATTCAAGGCTGGCAGGCAAACGTAGACTTACCTGAATTAGATAGCAGCAACGTAGTTGATAACCGCACAGATTCTGCAGGTAACTACTACTTCCCTAAAGACATGAACTACTCTATTGAAGATGTAGAGCGTGAACGTACAAATGGGCAAGTTACTTTTCAATACGCACCGGTCGATGGCTTTGTAGCAACACTTGATTACACAGCAAGTAAAGCTGTAACTGGCTCTCAAAGCATTGGTTGGGGTATTTGGAACGACTTTGGTAGCAATATAAATGGCTACGAACTAGATGAAAATGGCACTGCAGTATATGCAGACATTAGCGGTAATGACGCGTCATTCACAGCTAATAAAGGCACTACAGAAGTAAAAGCCCGCTCTCTTGGTTTAAACCTAGATTGGGAAATTAGCGACACGTGGCACGTAGAGCTTGATTACCACGACTCTAAAAACGAAACCGATAACGGCGCCGACAACGGGCTGGGAAGTGCAGGCCAAGTAATTTTAGGGTCTGATCAGCTAGCTAATAAAATTTATGATTACCGCACGGGCGAAGTACCTAGTGCACAAGTTAATTGGTTAAATGGCACAAGTGAATTAACGCCTGGCGAAATTGATTCAAACTTTAGTCAGTTTACTCACTCGCCGGGTGAATCAAACATTGAACAATTACAGCTGCACACAACATGGTATAACGAAAGCTATGACATTGGTTTAGTTAAAGTTAAATTTGGCGCATCACGTACAGAACAAAACACAGGTGGTTACACCGCGTGGAGTGGTTTAGTAGGTGGCCCAGGTTTTAACCCATCATATACAGAAATATTCCCAGACGGCATGTTTACCCGTAATGATACATCAGGCCTTTTAGATCAGTTTGATGGCGGCGGCAGTGACTTACAACCTGGTTACTACTATACCTATGACTTTGACGAAGCTGTTGCACGCCAAATTGCTTACTTAACGGCAGATGTTACAGGTGGCGATGCATATGCCGCTAATGCATACGCAGACGGAATAGATAGCGAGAGCTACGTAGAAGAAATCACTAATAGCTTTTATGTTCAATCAAGCTGGGAGTTTGACGTAAGTAACTACTACGTAAAAGTAAATGCAGGCCTACGCTATGAGCAAACAGACGTAACCAGTACTGTACGTCAACGCGTTGAAGATCAAGTTAACTGGATCAGCGCTTCAGAGTGGATCATGCAATACGCTGCTGGCGGCGATGATAACTTCTTAGAGCAACAAGGTGATTACGATGTTTTACTGCCTTCAATCGACGTAAGTGTTGATTTAACTGAAGACGTAGTAGCCCGCGTATCTTGGGGTAAAACAATGTCGCGTGCACCACTAGGTAATCTAGCCGGTGGTCGTAGTTTAACAGGCAGCCCAAAACCAGGTTCTCGTACAGGTGGCCAAGGTAATACAAACTTATTACCGTTTGAATCAACAAACCTTGATTTATCACTTGAGTATTACTACGCAGAAGGCAGCTACGCATCTGTTGGTTACTTTAAAAAAGATGTTGATAACTTTATTCAAACCACCATTACGCAAACCACTATTGATGGCTTGCACGATATTTTAAACGGCCCTCGTTACTTACAAGCCGTAAGCGATATTGAATCACGTGGCGAGCAAGCAACAACCGACGCTATTTTTGCACAAATGATTGCCAGCGGTTACGGCAATGCAAATGGCGTTATTGAGCCAAACAGCGACGATCCGCTAATTACATGGAATATTAGCCAGCCACAAAACACCGACAGTAAATCGGTAGATGGTTTTGAAGTTGCAGTTCAGCACTTAATTGGTGAAACCGGTTTTGGTGTTGGTGTTAACGCAACATTTGTAGATGGCGACGTTGAATTTGATAGCGAAAGCCTAGATCAACAAGCACCGCTTACAGGCTTAAGCGACTCAGCTAACTTCCAAGGCTTTTACGAAAAAGACGGCCTATCGGTTAAAATCACTTACGCATGGCGCGACTCATACCTAATTGGTGTAGGCCAAGCACAAGGCTCAGCTGATGCACCGCCGCAATATGCTAAAGCCTACGGCCAATGGGATATGAGCGTTAACTACGATGTAAACGAAAACGTAACGGTATTTTTTGATGGCATAAACTTAAACAATGCAACCGAAGAAGGTTACGGACGTTACGAAGAGCAGTTCTTATTTGCTAATCAATACGGTCCGCGTTACTCAATTGGTGCACGTTACACGTTCTAAACTATTTCCTAGTTAGAAGGTTAAGCCGCTTGTTACAACAAGCGGCTTTTTTTATAGCGTTTTTATTTGCTCAAGCAACACATTGGTTGTCCAATCAAGGCCGTTATACGCCACATCGGGTTTGTAGTAAGCCCCTGCCCCTCGCGCTCTGTTTACGTATACTTTGTTAGGTACAATCACTTTGCCTAAGCCTGAAGGTAAATCAGCTAAACGTACCTCCATATACATAGAATCAGCACTACTTGGTGCACCAAATAACGTTGTATTTTCAAAAAGCTTAAACTTATCAAGTGCATCTAAACAAGCACTAGCACATTGCGGCGGAACAATAACAAACACCTTGGTTTTAAAGTCACTCACTAAAGGTGTATGTGGTATGTTATTTAGCGTATTAGTTTCTTGTTCTACATAAAACGGGGCATCATTTTCAAGTGATAGAGCCATGCCAGCAGCGACGGTTTTAAGAGTTTTCAGTACTTCGGGTTGATCTTTTACAACGCTAAATAAAGACTCTACATAGTCAGTATTATCTTTTGATGCTCTCCACCATACTTGCGTGTTTTGAGAAGTATTATTTGCTTTTTGCTCTACTACTTTTTGGCCCCATAATCCTTTTGCTATTTGTGAGCTCCAATAAGATGAGCCACCTTGGTTATGGCGCAAATCTAATACCACGGCTTTTGCAGTAAGTAGCTTGCTACGCTGCTGTTGTATTTTTTCAAATACTTTATTGTAGGCAGCAGTTTGTTTTTCGGTTGATGAAAAGCTAGGCATAGCAATCCAAGCAATGTTTTTTTCAGGCCAGGTTAAATCAATGGGGAGTTCATCACCGTTATAAGCATTTTCTAAATGCTTGCTTGCTGACTTAGGCCTCACAGACCAATTTAATACGTGTGTATAGGTATCGCCATTGGCTTTAACAAATTCGCATGCTTTTAGGGGAGTTAAAAATGGATTGCCCTCGTCAATTAGTAACCGCCAACCTTGCTGCCACCAGTGCCCAGGTTGTGCCACTTCACTATGAAACTTAAATATTCTCTCACGCATTAAGGTATCAGTGCTTTGCCCATCACATTGGCTTACAACCTCGCCTTTGCTAATATTGCTGGCTTCGCTGTAATACACTTTTAGCGCATCACCTCGCCAAACAGCACTAAAGCCTGGCCAGCGGCGCGCGGGTCTATCTACGCTTGAAAACGCACCAGCATGACCATCTTGCAACACAGTGCTAAGGCGTGCAATTGCCGCAACATGAACTTGCGGTCCGCTCGCTTGAGCCGACAATGTAAGCGCCTCTGCTTTTGCTTGTTTTAATAAATCAGGGAAAGTTGGGTTATTAACATCAAACATACCAGGGTGATTTTGTGCAGATATACTGTAAGCAGCTTCTATATCACTATTTGTAACACTGCGCCACTGCTCTGGCGTTGTGGGTACAGCTTGCTCATGTCCAGCATTTACAAGTGGTGATAGTAGTAAAGTTGGGAGTAATACATAGTTGATTATTTTTGTTTTTATAGTCATAAAAATCCATTTAATTATTAGCTTTTTAAACATGCTAAGTTAAATATAAGCTGACAATAATGCAAAGTTTACTTTTATTTATAATTAAGAGCTAGTTAGCTAACTGAAGCATTTTTAAAAATTAGTCGGGGAAGCTATTTTTCGCCAAAAATGAAGTACTAATCAATAATGCTTTATTGTACATCTGATTTAGCGCGTGCAATATAATCTGAATACTCAGCAGAAATAGGCATGACTTTGAAGGGGCTGACGTTTGCCCCGCCGGTGTTACCGCTGGGAATTAATCCAAACGCAGTTTTGGTAGCTGCTCCAGCAATACGAAATGTCTGTCCTAAAAGCTCACGTAAATCGTTATGCTTAAACGCCCAGCAAAACATCAATATATGCACTTTAACATGAAAATAAGTAGATTCTTGACCGAGTACATGAGCATTTTCTAAATGCTCAAATGCCTCTATAAACTTGCCATTTTTATTAGCTAAATGAGCTAAATCTAATTCGGCATTTACATATGGTTTTATATTTCTAGTGAATTGACTAAACATACTTCTATCCTTGTAAGCGCATAACGAGTATTTAAAGCAACTCGTTTATAATCTATGTTTATTAATACACAAACCATAGCTGAGTTCCTATTTTGGTTCAATTGCTACTTTTGTTTTTTTAGTTTTGCGAGCTCTCTTGATTTAATCTTTAGCACTTTAATTTTAGCGCCGTACCAATTAGCCATAGGTGCTGCTGCAATACCGTGTATTAAAGTACTCATCCATACAGCGTTAATCGCAACAATTAAAACTGAGTGACCGTACTGGCCTAAAATATCTTTAGAAATAATAAGTGCAAAAAGCGCTGTGGCAAGACCTCGAGGTCCAAAGAACCCCATGAACACTTTTGTTAATACTTTAGCTTTAGTGCCAATTAACGATAGGTAAATAGCAAGAGGCCGTACAATAAATATACTCACTAAAATATAACCAACAACAGGGAGAGTTAAATTCTCAACAGCTGAAGGAAGTAAGCCAAGTCCAATAATAACAAACGAAGTCCATATTAATATTTGCCCTTCACTCTCAGTAAATTGGTATATAAACCGACAATGGCCTTTTACAATATTACCAAAGGCTAAACCTGCAACAAACGCTGATATAAATCCATTTCCTCCCAGTAAACTTGCCATTAGGTATGATGTGCCGGTAAGTGCTAAAACACCAATGCCTTCATATATAGTCGATGATATTTTTTTTGACTCAGAGTATAAAAATAAACGTCCGCTCAAGTACCCCATTAATGCGCCAACCAAAATACCTATAAATATTTGGCTAAATCCAAACACTAACCATGACATTTCATTTTCTTGAGAGCCGGTTTCCATAGCAACTATACTGGCAAAAAATAAAATAACAGGTAATGCTAGTCCATCATTTAAACCGCTCTCAACTGATAAACTTTGTCGCTCGTTTAAAGGTACACTCTCATTACTAACAACCGCTTGACCTAAAGCTGCATCAGTCGGTGCTAAAATTGCCGCAACTAGGGCTAGCATTGCCCAAGGCCACTGTGGGAAGAATAAATAAGCAAAGCCTGTACCAATCAAAATACTCAACGGCAAACCTATCAATAGCATTCTTAAAGGCCATGTATTTTGCCTTTTTAATCTTCGTAGGTTTATTTGTGAAGCATCTAAAAATAATAATACAACTAGCGATATTTCTGCTATTAAATACACGGTTTCATGTGCATCGCCTATATTAATAAGTCCAGCCTGTGATACGGCAAAACCAATACCCAAAAATACCATTGGTGCGGTAATAATGGTTGTGGACAGCTTTTTAGCTAGCATAGAGTAAGCACTAACTGAGAACAGAAGAATGAGTAATCCTATTTCCATTGGGAAATCCTATTAGGCATGGCTTGGTATTTTTATTAGAAAATATCAGGGTTGAGGTTAGTTATATTAAATCAGCACAATTTATTGAATTAATTTGTATAAGCTTATTTTTAACTCTAGTCTAAATAATAACCGGCACCTAAATGATATTAGCCTGCCGGTTACTTTTAACTTTTAATATGCAAAAGCTTATTTAGCTGCTGCACGTTTTGCGTCTAAACCAAGTAACTTATCAATAGACAAAAAGCCAGGCCCACGAGCAAAAATCACTAATAATGAAACAGCCCACCACGATGCCGGATTAATCCAATGATCCAGTGTAGGAAAAACTGCAAGCTGAATAAACAATGTCATACCAATAAGGCCCAGTGCTGCAAAGCGAGAAAACAAACCGATAATCAGTAATATTGGAAGCAGTACCTCAACAACACCAGCAACCACAGCAAGCGTTTCAATTACTTTTACAAGAAATGAGCCATCAACATAATCTAAGGTTTGAGGATTACAAAGCTGCAAAGCACCTTCTCTAACTGGATCAGGACAGAAAAATTCATATTTAAATAGGTCGTATTTATCAACATTAAATTGTAAAAAGCCATCCCATTTGCTCAAACCAGAGTCTAGGAATACTTTAGCGACCATAAAGCGAAGAAAAAACAGCGCTATGGGCTCTAAGAACCGCGATAACTGCTCTCCCATCTGCACGTACAGTTGTTGTATTTTTTTTATCATGCCCATATTTGTTCCTACTCTTGTAATGTACTAATTGATTTGGATTTCTAATAATTCATTTTGTAAGCATGCTGTAAAAGCTTCGCTCACTTCAAAGTTTTCATCTACTGTTATTGCTGCATCAAAAGCTTCACCCAACGACCTACCTGTACCTTGTAGGGCCTGCATAAGTTTAACTTCAGCAGCGCAAAGGGAACGGGCTTGCACCGCACCTTGCAAGCGCCATAACATAATAAAATCCTCAGTAGAGGATTTAGTTACAGCGACATCATTATTATTTGTTTTTAGCGAAATCCATTCAAAAAATGCGCCTTCACTCACACTAAGTAGCAGTACACTGGGGTTAAGCTTTACATTAAGTTCAGTAAGCTCAGTACCTTGTTCCATTAGTTGAGTAACATATTCTATAGTTAAAGTTTCAGTTGAATCAGCGCTCATCAAACTCATTAGCCACGCGTAATCTAAATGCGCAATATCAACTAAGTTCGTATATAAACTTAGTGTACTTAGCTGATTTACAGTGACTTCAAAAATATGCTGATTTTCAATTTCACTATCTTTAATCAAGCCTGCAACAAAGTCTGGAAAGCTTAATCCGTATCCGACCAAAGTGCCCTGCTCTGGCGGAAAACGGTCAACATAAAGTCGTGCCATTTTTCGAAAGTTCTCGCTACCTACTTTTTTTTCACACATAGGAAAGTTAGCTATCAATGCATCAACGCAGCCTTTGTAAAACCCGTTCCTATACACAGCTAATCTTTTAATGTGCGATGGATTTTCGCAAAAATGCTCCATTGCACCTGGATCGCCCGTTCGCAAATAGCGAGTAAAAGCATCAATATATTGGTTGGTACTCATCAGCGAACCACTTCTTTATGAGATATATTTAAGCGACTTTGTAGCTCACTTTGATTCAAATAGCTTTGCGCAGTTTCCCGCTCGATCATAAGCTCTTCAAACGATGGAATATTCGCATCTCGCTCAACAAGTACTGGTCGCTGACCAAATATCTCAATTGCTTGTTCTAGCAAATCCCATACAGGAGTCGCTACCGGTGCTGCATGGCTGTCTATCAGTAATGACTGACCAAGAGCTGGATCAGGATCGTGCCCTGCAATATGAATTTCTCCAACAAGCTCAGCAGGGATCTGCTTTAAATAATCAAGCGCATCAATACCCGTGTTTTTACTACTGATATATAAGTTATTAATATCGATAAGTAAGCCGCATCCAGTACGCTTCGCTGCCTCAACTAAAAACTGAGGTTCATCCATATCACTTATAAAATCTAAATAGTTACTTGGATTTTCAACTAATATTGACCGACCTATGCCCGCCTGGTAACAGTCAATACCATTAATTAAAGACGCAAGTGCATCTTGGGTGCGAGGTAACGGCATTAAGTCTGCAAAATATTTGCCATTCGACTTAGACCATACAGCGTGTTCAGATACCAGCACTGGCTGAAATTCATCAATTAGCGCTTTTACCCGTTTAGTATGAGCAAGCATAGCTTTATGATCAGAGCCTAAAGAGCCACCAACACCATGAAAACTAATATCAAAGTTTTCACGTACAGCTCTGAGATAATTTAATCGAGGACCACCTGCCACAAAATAATTTTCTGTATGCACTTCAAACCAAAGATTATTATTTGTAGATGGCAGCTCTACCTGTAAAGCTAAAATGTCGTCAAGATGTTCTGGTTTTAAACTAAGACCTGCACCTAATTGCTCCCCAGCAACAATGCACTGGGGAAAACCTGCTTTATTAACCTTCAAGCGAACCTTTACCATTAGGAGTTACAACTGATTCACATACACCTTTAGGTGCATATGTCCATGCGTTAGCTTGGAAGTCTGTAGTTGAAGTGCCTTCACAACTCGTTCCTGCACCTGCTTTACAATCATTTTCACCCGCTAAAGCAATACCAAAACATTTATCTTTACGACCGCGAACTTTATCACCAGCTACCCAGCCTTTAAATTGCTCTTGTACTTTTGCTGAAGCACCTTCTGCAACGGTTAATTGACTGTTTGGACCTGCCACAGCACCCGCGCTTAAAACTGCTGCTGATGCACCGATTAATAAAGCCTTAGTTAAATTTACTTTTTTCATTTTTATGCTCCGGATTAAAATATTTTTTCTTGTTTTATCAATGATTGTTAATAATACCAATCCGCAATAATACTTAATCATTTTGCGGGGCTAAACGTGTCGCTACTTGCGTTAAAAAATTCTCATTTAGAACAACTAAATAGCGAATTTTTTGCCTAGCTATCAACACGTTTTTCCATCCTCAAAATAAATCACTTAATTAAGCGAATTNTCCTCAAAATAAATCACTTAATTAAGCGAATTGGTATAAAAACATTCATATTTTGATAAACAAGCACAATGGAGATAAGCAATATCGCCGTTTTATCAATTTAATAGACCTATCGTTGTTATAAAAACTTTCAGATTATTTGCTTACAATGAAAAACAACTGTAAACAAGAAGTAAATATAGTGGACTAAGCAGTTAATACAAACATTAGAAAAGCTAACCTAATTGTTTTGATAATGAATAAGCTTGGAAAAGTTCATATTTAGTGGATTAGATGCATTGAGGCACTTTGTTTTGGTAATGATCTACAAATAGAAATTTACTTAACTGAGGAAGGATAAAAATATTATTTAAAGGTTCCTTATATTTACACCACTCTATACTCGCTAAATTAGCGCTTTTTAAGTAGGACTCGTAAACACCGTCATTATAATGTTATTTTCTGCAACGCTAAAATGTTGGACTACATGGCCATTATCAACGGTTGATTGCCTATAAAAAAAGCGCTACAAATAGGTAGCGCTGGCATTATTACTTAATGGTTGTTTATTTAAAGCTTAGGCTCTTTATTTAAAAGAAGCCGAGCGGATCTTCGCTGTAGCTCACTAATAGGTTTTTAGTTTGTTGGTAGTGCTCCAGTGCCAGTTTGTGCGTTTCGCGCCCTATTCCTGATTTTTTATAACCACCAAACGCAGCGTGTGCTGGGTACATGTGATAGCAGTTAGTCCACACTCGCCCTGCTTCTATTTTGCGACCCATACGATAAGCACGATTCATGTTTCTGCTCCACACACCTGCACCTAAACCAAACTCAGAGCTGTTGGCAAGCTCGAGTGCTTCGGCTTCATCTTTAAAGGTCGACATTGAAATAACAGGGCCAAAAATTTCTTCTTGGAACACACGCATATCGTTTGTGCCCTTTAATAACGTAGGTTGTATGTAGTAACCACCGTTTAAGTCATCACTTAGCTGCTCTACATTACCGCCAGTGAGTACTTCAGCGCCTTCTTTTTTGCCTATTTCAATGTAGCTCAGTATTTTATCAAATTGCGCTTTTGAAGCTTGTGCGCCAACCATAGTTTCGCTATCTAGCGGGTTTCCGCGTTTAATTTTTAAGGTACGTTCGAGTATTCGCTCAATAAACTGCTCGTAAATGTCTTCTTGAATAAACAGCCTTGATGGGCACGTACACACCTCGCCTTGGTTGAAGTAAGCAAGCACGGCGCCTTCAATCGCTTTGGATAAAAACGCATCGTCTTTTTCCATTACATCATTAAAAAATATATTAGGTGATTTACCACCGAGCTCGACCGTTGAAGGAATAATATTTTCAGCAGCGCATTTCAAAATATGTGAGCCCACAGGCGTTGAACCCGTAAATGCAATTTTAGCGATACGCTTGCTTGTTGCCAGTGCTTCACCAGCTTCTTTACCAAAGCCGTTTACTATATTTAATACGCCTGCAGGGAGTAAATCGCCAACTATCTCCATTAAAACTAAAATAGAAGCTGGTGTTTGCTCAGCCGGTTTTAAAATTACACAGTTACCTGCAGCAAGTGCTGGCGCTAGTTTCCAGGCGGCCATTAAAATAGGGAAATTCCACGGAATAATTTGCCCAACCACACCTAGTGGCTCGTGAAAATGATACGCAACGGTGGTTGCGTCTATTTCACCTATAGTGCCGTCTTGCGATCGTAGGCACCCCGCAAAGTAGCGAAAGTGATCTGCCGCTAGCGGAATATCAGCAGCGAGTGTTTCACGAATTGCTTTACCGTTATCCCATGTTTCGGCAACAGCTAGTAACTCTAGGTTTTGCTCAATTCGGTCGGCTATTTTTAGCAGTATGTTACTTCGGTCGGTCACCGACGTTGTGCCCCATTGCTCTCGCACTGCATGCGCTTTGTCGAGTGCCAGCTCTATGTCGTCTTTGTCTGAACGCGGTATTTGGCAAAATACCTTACCGTTTACTGGGCTTATATTATCAAAGTATTGGCCATTTACTGGCTTCACCCACTCTCCGCCAATGTAGTTCCCGTATTGTTGTTTAAAGTTTATGAGTGCGCCATCGCTACCTGGATTTGCATATATCATGTGTGTGCTCTCTTTATTGTTGTTAGCTAAAGGTCGAACATTTATATAAAACAAAATGCTTTATATTTAATCAATGTTGATTGACATTAAACTAACAAGTACCTAAAAACTTGATTAGCTGTCCACAAAAGTTGTCTGTGAGTCCAAACTAATAAAAACCTAAAGGATTGATATGCACACATCTCAGTTAAACAAAAAACGCCAACAACTTGATGTATTAATAGAAAATAAAGTCACATTCGCTGCAGATAGCAGTGAGTTGAGTATTTACGACACGTATCAAAGCGCGCAAAAGGTAGCACTGCACTCAAACGAGCTGCTGTTTTGTGCCATGCTTAGCGGCAAAAAGGTAATGCACGTAGAAAGCAGCCAATACCATAAAGCATTTTTACCACACGAGTCGTTTGTATTAGCGCCAGAGCAAGGTGTTTTAATTGATTTTCCACAAGCATCAATGCACGCCCCAACCACCTGTTTAGCCATTGAAATTAGCACAGATAAAATAACGAGCGTGGCGAATGCACTTAACATGCAGCAAAACTTTGCACACGATGGCTTATTTGAATATGTACCTCAGTTAGTACATACCCAACATAATATTCAAACGCAGCAATTATTAGAGCGCATGGTGCATTTATTTAGTGAGCAAGGCGCACAGCGACATTACTTGATTGATTTGTCGTTGAACGAATTGATCACCCGTTTATTACAACAACAAAGCCGCGAGCTATTGCTAGCTAGCTGCGATAAGCCACGCCTTAAAACAAAAGTCAGCGATGCCCTGCTTTATATTGAAGAACACTTAAGTGAAACGCTCGACATAAATACCTTATGCAAAATAGCATGTATGAGCCGAAGTAAGTTTTATCAGCAATTTAAACTCGCATTTGGCACTAGCCCAGCCCTTTGGCAGCAACAATTAAGACTTAAAAAAGCGCGTACTCAGTTACTACAAGGCCATGCAATTAGCAAAGTTTGCTTTGATGTTGGATTTAATAGCGCGAGCCACTTTAGTCGCCTATTTAAACAAACCTTTGGCATTGCGCCTAAAGAGTGCCGACATTAGCTCTAAAATCTTATTTTTTTACTTTGCTAACGCCCTGAATATGTTAGTTTATTAACATGAGTATTGAGTAAAGAATTGGTATGAGTAAGCAAACCCGCTGGACCCTTAAAAGTATTGCTAAAGAGTTAGGTGTGTCTAACGCGACAGTATCTAATGCGTTTAATCGCCCTGATCAGCTATCGGCTAAACGCCGAGACGATATTCTCGCAGCGTGTAAAACTTTGGGCTATTACGGGCCTAATAAGGCCGCGCAATCATTGCGTAATGGCACATTCAATATTGTCGCTTTAGTGCTGCCCGATAGTGTGGAGTATATGGTGTCGGACCCTGTAGCTAGTAGCTTTATGCGCGGTGTTACCTCAGTGCTCGAAAAAAACGGCATTAATGTTTTATTGTTTTCAGGTAATAGCGATAACCTTAACAACGTGGTCGACTTTGTAGATGGCTTTATTTGTTATGGCCGCCCTCGTAATAACGCGTTAGTAGAACAGTTAAAAACAGTGTCTAAACATGTAGTGACAATTGATTTTGATATTGCTCGCAATGCCTCTGTAAATATTAATAACGAGCAAGCAAGTTACGAAATAGCTAAACACGTACTGCATAATCAAAACGATAAAGTGGCTATATTAGGGCTTAGATTACTTGATGAAAACGTATTATGCCGCGTGTATGAGCATCACGAATTTGAAACCGGACAATCTATTTCGCATCAACGTTTACGTGGTTATCAACGCGCTTTAAGCGAGGCAAATATTACGGTAGCTGACGATCGCATTTGGAACATTCCTGAAAGTAGCGAACGTTTTGCCAATATTGCTGCAAAAGAAGTACTTAGTGCATCACCGCGTCCTAACGTTATTATTTGTATGAGTGATTTAATTGCGCTTGCCACAATGCGAGAAGCAATAAAACAAGGCATAAAAATAGGTGAAGAACTGCGTATTGTGGGCTTTGATGGTATTGATGAAGCAGCCCGGTTTGTACCTCGCCTCACCACTATTCATCAAAACAGCCAAGAAAAAGGCGTTATAGCCGCCGAATTATTTATTTCTAAAGAAGAAAAAACTCAGGAAGTCAGTTACGAATTAGAGATTGGTGCGAGTAGTTAGCTTACAAACCTTGCAATAGTTTTATGTGTTAAAAAGCCAAGCTACTTAAGCTTGGCTTTTGCTTTACATGGCGTTTGTAAATTACTTTTATAGTATTAAGCTAAAAATGAATTTAAGTTAATCGTTGTTTCTTCATCACCGTTTACTTGCGTAATAAGCGCATGGCGTAATTTAAAATCAACAGTAAGTGAAATAGTTTGCTCATCTAGTTGCCACGATAAACAACATATACTGCCTTCACCTTGGGCACTAAATTCACCTGCAAACGCGGGGTGTGAATTGCGAATTTTAATTAATTCAATTAAACCTTTTACTACAGGCTTATTTAAGGCTTTGTCGATTATATTTGCATCTAAATATGGGCGGTTAATATCACGGCCAACATTTGTATTTGTCAGTAATTCCATGTCGTTTTCGCAAGCAAATAGGCCGCCGTAATAAACTTGTGGTACACCTGGAGCAAAAAATTGAATTGCACGCGACAGTAAGTAATCAAAGTCTTTAGCGCCTAATGCGTTGTAGTACGTACAGTTAACTTGGTATAAGTCGACATTACTCGCCGCAGCGCCTGTAGCTTGGCGGCTTTGGTTGTTGCTGTTGGCGTGCATTGTTTCTACTAGGTTATCAATCTGCTGTGCATTTAATAGCCCTGGTTTGTCGCCCATTGGACCTGCATCAATAATGCCAATACCGTCGTGTGTATCAAGTACAGTTAAGCAATTGCGTGGCGAAATTTGTAACCATTTGAGCAGTGCATCTACATCGTTATTAAATAAGCTGTGTAAAATAAGCGGTGGTAACGCAAAGTCGTAAACCATATTTACGCGTGTTGCCACTTCTACCTGAGTTTGATAATGGCTATGAATTTCTGCAATGGTTTCCATGCCTAAATCGTTTGCTTGCTTAGATAAGTTATCTAGGTAGCCAAACGTTTCATCAAGCATAAAGCAGTTAGTGCCAGCTTGCTTAATGGCGTAACCCGCCGCATCTAAACGAATAATATTTACATTGTTAGCCGAAAATTTAGTAAGTACGTTATTTAAATACGCAACACCGGCTTCTACTTTTACGTTTATGTCAATTTGGTTATCGGTAAAAGTGGTCCAGAAGTCATACGCTTTACCATCACCACATTTCATTGGGGTAAAGCAACTACCAGGACGTGGGCGGTAAATTGCTTTTTGCTCAGCTTCGCTCATACCATTTGGAAACACATCTTCTTTGGTTAAAAACAAATCCCAAAATTCTGATTGCTTACCTTTAGCTAATACATCTTGAAACTGAAAAGACTGCGCCGATACATGGTTAACAATTAGGTCTGCCATTAAGTCGAGATCTTTACCTAATACTTGTATGTCTTCCCAAGTGCCTATTCTAGAATCAACTTCACTATGATCAATAGGGTCAAAGCCAGCATCGCTGCCATCAATAGGATTGTAAAATGGCAATAAGTGCACACCACCAAATACGCCTTTTAAAGGGCCGTTTAAAAGTGTGGTTAGCGCGCCTATATTTTGGCCAGTGATTCGATCTGCATATGTGATCAATTGAACTTTATTCTTCATCATTGTGTGATTACCATGTTGAAACTTAATCGATTAAGATATATCTTTAACTAGCGAGTAATAATTTACAAGTAATTTTTAATAATTTTACATACAAATTTTTTGTCTCACGTAATACTACAGTAAGCAACTGACTGACTTACGAAGTGTTAATAGAGAATTTAACGAGGAATAAACACATGACAAAATCACACACACACGTAAGCAGCGACCCACTGCAACAAATACGCTGGCTTACATACATGATGTTTTTTATGTTTGCCATGACCTCTGACGCAGTCGGCATGATAATCCCCGAACTTATAAAAGATTTCGGTTTGAGCATGACTCAAGCTAGTGCATTTCATTACGCTCCCATGGCACTAATAGCCTTTAGTGGATTATTTTTAGGCTTTTTAGCTGACAGCCTTGGCCGTAAAAAAACCATTATGCTAGGTCTATTAATATTTTCTGCGAGTTGTTTTTTATTTGCATTTAGCACCAGTTTTACCTTCTTTTTAGTATTGCTTTGCTGCATAGGCCTGGCCATTGGTTTATTTAAAACCGGCGCACTGGCATTGCTTGGCGATATTTCGCATAGTAACGACGACCATACTAAAACCATGAACAAGGTTGAGGGCTTTTTTGGCATTGGCGCTATTGTAGGCCCCGCCCTAGTCGGTGTTTTATTAGTGCAAAACGTTAGTTGGACATACCTGTATATTACTGCGGGCGTAATGTGTTTAATTCTTGCTTTATTAGCATGGCGCGCAGACTACCCTGACGTAGTTAAAACAACTGAAAAGCCAGCCTCTTTGGCCACCACCATGAAAATGGTAAAAAACCCTTATGCACTTGGCTTTTCTTTAGCTATTGCACTTTATGTAGCGACTGAAGTGGCTATTTATGTATGGATGCCGACGCTATTAAAGGACTACACAGGCTCTTGGCCGCTCCTTGCCACTTATGCACTTACTATATTTTTTATACTACGTGCTGCAGGTCGTTTTATTGCCGTATGGTTACTAAATCGTTATAGCTGGCAAGGTGTTATGGCTTATTTAAGCTTAGGTATTGCGCTTTGTTATGTGGGTACACTTATTGGGGGTGTTGATTGGGCTGTAGGGTTACTACCTCTTTCAGGTTTATTTATGTCTATGGTTTATCCAACTTTGAACTCTAAAGGTATATCGTGTTTTCCTGCTGAGCGCCATGGAGCCGTAGCCGGGGTTATATTATTTTTTACCGCATTATCAGCTGCTTTAGCCCCTTTATTTATGGGTATGATCAGCGATTACTTTGGCCATGTGCGCTATGGCTTTTACTTGGCAACAGGGTTTGCCGTGATTTTATTTATAGCTATGTTGTTCAATTATTTACGCGACCCATCAATGAGTGCTTTACAAGAAAGTAACCCAACAGCTTAATAAACTTGTATCTCAATACAATAAAAAATACATTTAAAATCAACATATGAATAATAAAAGAGCAAATTAAACACAAAATGATTTGCTTATTGTAAAATATTTGTTATTTTTACTTAATCGATTAAGTAAAAATAACAAACCCTACTGGGATCAACACAACGAGGCGTTCACATGACAACACACAATACACCTTTATATTTAATCAGCGCTTTAGCACTTGCCGTAAGCCAAGGCGTTAACGCACAAGAAACAGACCAAGCAACACCTGAAGCATCACAAAACAAAGGCCTTGAAACAATTGTTGTAACTGGCGTACCACGTCGAACAACAATCATGGCTTCAAGCGTATCAGTTAGTAGCGTATCACTTGAACAAGTTCAAGTGTCTACGCCTCGCTCAACAGCCGAGGCTTTTAGAATCATCCCTGGTATTCGTGCAGAATCTACAGGTGGCGAAGGCAATGCAAATATTGCTGTTCGTGGCCTGCCAGTTGCTTCAGGCGGTGCAAAATTTTTACAATTACAAGAAGATGGTTTACCTGTACTGCAATACGGTGATATCGCTTTTGGTAATTCAGATATTTTTATGCGATTAGATAACACTGTACAAACTATCGAGTCGATTCGTGGTGGCTCAGCATCTACTGCAGCAAGTAATGCACCTGGTGGCATTATTAACTTTATCTCTAAAAATGGCGAAAACGAATCCGGCAGTGTGTCTACAACACTAGGCTTAGATTACGACAGCGTTCGTACAGACTTTGAATACGGCACTTACTTAACCGATAGCGTACGTTTTCATGTTGGTGGTTTCGTTCGACAAGGCGAAGGCCCGCGCGAAACAGGTTACACGTCTAATAAAGGTGGCCAAATAAAAGCTAACCTTACTAAAGATTTCGACAACGGTTACGTGCGCCTTTATTACAAACACTTAGACGATAAGAGTGTTGGCTACCTTCCTATGCCAATGTACTCAAATGGTGACTCTATTGCTGGCTTTGATGCACAATCAGACACACCTCACTCAGCGTTATTTACTAAAACAGTACGTTTAAATGGTGAAAACCAAATCAGTAGCGGCGATATCCGCGATGGTATGAATCCAAAGGTTGACTCTTTTGGTTTTGAAGCTGTATTTGATTTAGATAACGATTGGCGTATCGAAAACCGTTTTCGTAAATCATCAATAAGCGGCAACTTTAACTCGCTTATTCCTGCTGAGGTTGGCAGCGCATCATCTATTGCACAGAGTATTGGTGGTGTAGGCGCAACACTCAGTAACGCAAACACGGGCGCTGCATTTAACGACGACCTCGCTATGCGAATTCATACGTTTGACGTAACAATGAACGACTTCGATTCGCTAGTTAACGACTTTAAACTAACTAAATCGTTTGATGATGATACCAGCATTACCTTTGGTTATTACGCGTCAACTCAAAACATTGCTATGTCGTGGTTATGGAATTCATACCTTATGGAGCTTAAAGGCGACAATGCAGCATTATTAAATGTTACTGCAGCTGACGGCACTGAATTTTCAGAAAATGGTTTATATGCATATGGCACACCTTACTGGGGAAACTGTTGCCAACGTGATTACGACACAGAGTACGACACCCGTGCACCATACGTTGCATTCTCTACTAAATTTGGCGACGTAAGCATTGATGCAAGTGCCCGTTACGACAGTGGCGAAGCTCGCGGTAACTATGCAGGTGCTGTAACATCAACTGTAGATATGAACCGCGACGGTGAAATATCAATCCCTGAGCAAAACGTTGCAGGTATTGATATTGCCAACGCCAGTCCAGTAAATTACGACTGGAACTATTCTTCTTATTCAATTGGTGCTAATTATCAAATTGATCCAAGCCTTGCTACGTTTGCACGCATAAGTAAAGGTGGGCGCGCAAATGCTGACCGCCTTTTATTTGGTAAAGTACGCGCCGACGGCTCTGTTGCAAAAGAAGACGCTGTTGATGAAGTGAACCAATTTGAGTTTGGTGTTAAAAAGCGCTTTGATTCATTATCAGTGTTTGCTACTGCGTTTTTTGCCGAAACTGAAGAGCAAAATTTTGAAGCAACATCACAAACGTTTTTTGACCGTGAATACGAAGCAAAAGGGATTGAAATAGAATCTACTTACTTTATTGATGCATGGGATTTTCGCGGTAATTTAACCTGGACCGATGCAGAAATAGCAAAAGATGCGCTTAACCCAGATGTTGTAGGTAATACGCCACGTCGTCAAGCCGATTTAATTTACTCATTAATGGCACGTTACAACTATGAAAAAGGCGCTGCAGGGGTAAGTTTCATTGGTACTACCGATGCATATGCTCAAGATAATAACGACTTACAATTTGACGGCTACACACAGGTAAATGGCTTTGTAAGCTATGACTTATCTGAAAACCTTAATATTGCGCTTAATGTGAATAACCTATTTGATACAGTAGGTATAACAGAAGCAGAAGAAGGTTCAGTACCTGAAAATAACATTATTCGTGCCCGTACTATTAACGGGCGCACAACGTCGGTAACTTTAAAATACGCTTTTAACTAAATGTGTGTATTGCGCTGCGGTGAGTAATCACTGTAGCGCCTTTTAAAGTATGAATAAATAACACCCTTCAGGTTTTTTAGCCTAGCCTTGCTAGGCTTTTTAGGATATTCCAAATGACTAAACTCCTGTGCTTAGGCGAGCTATTAATTGATATGCTGCCACAAGATGCTAATAACTCGGCCTATTTACCTATACCAGGTGGCGCGCCTGCCAATGTAGCTGTTGGCTACGCAAAACTCGGCGCAGAGGCTGCATTTTGTGGTGGTAAAGGGGACGATCATTTTGCCAGTCAATTAAGTAATGCATTAGCGCAATACAATGTAAATACAGACTATTTATTTACCATTGCAGGCTCACAAACCGCCATGGTTATAGTAAGTCTTGATGAAACCGGCGAGCGTAGTTTTGGCTTTTATCGCCATAACACAGCCGATGTACTATTAACCCAGGCGCATTTAGCGCATATAAATTGGCAAGAAATAAGCACACTACACTTTTGTTCAAACACATTAACCGAATCAGCAATTGCCAACACAACAGTTAAAGCGCTAGAAATTGCAAAAGCGAATAATAAGCTCGTCAGTTTTGATGTAAATTTACGCTACAGCTTGTGGGAAAACACAAGCGATATAGCAAGCAATGTAAAAGCCTGTTACACCTATTGTGACATAGTAAAACTCTCGCGTGATGAGCTTATTTTTTTAGCCCAGCATAGCGATACAACGAGCGATGATTACATTCAAATGCTATTAAATACCGGAGTAAAACTGGTGTTTTTAACCGATGGACCAGAGCCTGCCACGGTTTACCACAGCGCATTTACACTTAACGAATCGGCACCAAAAATAAACGCCGTAGATACAACAAGCGCAGGTGATGCATTTATAGCGGGGGTTTTATACTACTTAAATAACTTAGGAAGTGATTTACCACTAGCCGATAAACTAAATGATAAAGCGAGCGTAAAAGGCGCCCTGCACTTTGCTCTTAAATGTGGCTCTAAAGCGTGTTTAGCTAAAGGGGCATTTCCGGCATTACCTGTGCTGGCTGATGTACTTTAAATGATTAAAGCCCCATATTACGGGGCTTTAAATTAGAGTTGTATCTATTGCTTTATAAAGGTGACACCTTTAGGTATTTCATCTTGGGGTAATCGAGTTGAGTGCATTTGCGATAACAACCATTTATCGCCCACTTTTGATACAACGGCACTTTCTAACCAATAAATATCAATGCTTCTTTCGGTGTTTTTAATATTGGCTTTATTCCAGTAATTAATAAATGCAACATCACCCACTACACGCGAATTTATAACACTAAAATAATTAGTTCTTATAAAGTCAGAAGGCTTAACAACATTTATAAAGTCATTAATAGTCCACACTTCACCGTGCTCTAAAAGTAAAAATGAATCATCAACGGCTGCACGCATTTGCGTGTGATCAACGTTAGAAACAGCCATAAAAAGATCGCTCACCGGCGTGAATATGTTGTTATCTTTTGCATGTATCGATGTCGAAAATATCAGGAATGTAATAAAGGTAAGTACTTGTTTCATTGTTTTTATAATGTGTAGTTTGCTCAATAATAATGAGTGTATTTTAATAGAGCAGTATTAACAATTGAAATAAACCGAATGTAACTACCTAACAATGTTACCCATAGAGCTAAAAAGCACTCTATAAGAGTGCTTTAATTTAATTTTTTCAATCAAGCTATTCGTCTAGCCAATCTATGGCTGCGGTAGCATTTTCAAAGTATTGAACCTCACCCGATATGAACCAGTTACCTATTTTTGCCATTCGAGCTTGCCACTCTTTATTACCGTAAATAGCTACTTTTTTAAATTCTTTAGAGTGTTTAACACCTAACTTTAAGTCATCCCACGCTGCGCGTAGTTCCCAACCTTCAAGTTCGCTACCATCTATTAAAGCATTGACAACTGGGTGCTTAACTTCGCCAAGAGCTGAATTTATCATTGGGGTAATTATTTTGTAATCGTCGTGAGTAAGCGTACCAACGGCTTTAAGTTTTAAAAAAAACTCTCTTCCTGCACGTTCAAGACCAATCGATAAACCATGTGTTGTGTGTACCATTACTGCTCTCCTTAAATAGGCTGAGTGGTAAAAGTACACCTTCTAAAATTAATTAGTCCTGAACTAAATCAATAAATAATCTCAAATAAACGACTCAATTACGCATTTTGTACGCGAGATATCTGGTTTTCTACATCAGTTAAATGGCCCGTTTTAAGCCATACTTTTGCACCATTACTTCCCGCTTTAACGTTAACAGAGCTGTTAATAGGCACTCTTAACCAACTGTTTTTTACAAGGGTATCGGCTTGCTCATCAAATGAGCCTTCAAGTACTAGCAGCTCTGCTCCGCCTTTTGCGTTTATAACCATGCAGGCGTTGGGCTTAAAGTGCAGCAAGCTTACCTCTTCAAAGCTGTCTTTGTATAAAGGGGTTACGGCTACATTTTTAAAACTAGGGTGCGCCGTACTTTGCATCAAGTCTGTTTGTAAACGCACGTGGGTTCGATCATCTGGCTGAAACTGCCATAACTTTACAAATATAACGCAGCCATTTTCAGACCCCGGTTTGTGCTTTGATTGCGGTGGATTACGGATATAAGAACCTGCCACAAAGTCACCGTGCTCATCTTGAAATACCCCTTCAAGCACAACAAACTCTTCACCGCCTGTATGTACATGCGGCGAAAATTCACTGCCAGGTGCGTAGCGAACAATTGTTGTTGCACGAGCAACTTCATCGCCTACTCGATCTAGTGCTCGTCTATCAACGCCCACCATTGGCGATGCAACCCACGGGAGCGTTTCGCTATGTACCACAACTCGTTTACTAAAATCGGCAGCAATTTTCATATTTGGCTCCTAACCGTAACTCCACTTAAATTTTAAACTAATAACCTAATTAAGCCGCAACACTTGGGCGTTTTGCTACTTTTTCTTGCCATGCAACTAAATGGGTTAACTCATTCGGGATTGCTATTTGTGCAAATCCAGCAAATACCAGTCCAGCATACAATGTTATATCAGCAATACTAAATTGTTCACCAGCAACAAATGCCGATTGCGCTAGTACATCATTAAAATAGCTAAACCCTTGGCGTGCTTTTTCGCCTTGTTTTTCACCCCAAGCCACATTTTGATACGTTTCAAGCTCTGGACCTAAGCCATCAGTTGCATGATGAAAGTAAGTTGCCACAGCGTCAAGCACCATAGATTCTGCGCGTTTTTGCATCATGTTAATTACTGCACGCTCTTTTGCGGTTTCACCCATTAAAGATGGGCCTTCAAATGCGGTATCAATATACTCAGTAATAGCGGTACTTTCTGATATAAACGTGCCGTCATCTAGCTCTAATATGGGCACACCTGCTAATGGATTTTTAGCTAAGAAGGCTTCTGTTCTGTGCTCACCATTTAATAAATCAACAGGTACAAACTCAACATTTGCAGTGGCATTTTTTTCAGCTAAAGCGATACGAACACGAAGTGGGTTTGGAAAGTTTTCTACATCATAAATTTTCATAGCAATCTCTATCTTTATTGTTTAAAAGTGAATTAATGGCAGTAACCTACCTATCGATAGGTAATTTATAATATTAAACTAAATTTAAGTCAACGTTTAAATTTTTCTGATTTATAGGATTTAACTTAATTCATAATAAAATTAGGGGGTTGCTTAAAAATAAAAACGCTTGTAAATAACTACCTACTGGTCGATAATTTTGCTGTACCAATTGCATTAAATAGATGACCTATTATTGCGCTAAGAAAATAGCACAATAACAAGACGAAAATCATGACATGCAGTTATTCTGTATGAATAATTTTTAACGCAGTTAGTGAGTTATTTAATGCGATACAATGATCATGTTTTAATAAAATTGGTATTGCTACGGATAGGAAATATTAAAAATGAGTAAAAAAGAAGCTTTATTAAAAGCAGCTGAAAACAAGGTGCGCCTTGGCGGATACAGTAATTTTAGTTTTAGAGAGCTCGCCAGCGAAGTTGGAATTAAGAGCGCCAGTGTGCACTATCACTTTCCGACTAAGGCCGATTTAGGTGCTGAGCTTGCTCATCAATATACTAATTCTTTTTTAGCTGCGTTAGGCGAGCCAAGCGAGCTTAAAGCCAGCGGTAAAAATCCTATTGATGTCTACACTCAGCTTTTTAGAAGTGCTTTAGTTACCGACCGAAAAATGTGTTTATGTGGGTTACTAGGAGCCGAAAGCGATAGCCTTCCAGATAAAGTACGCCTTGAAGTAAAACGCTTTTTTAATCAAAACCTAACATGGCTTAGCGCTGCGCACCTAGCTAATGGTGAGCTTAACCCTACTAAAGCAGCTATTCAAACAGTGAGCTTGCTTGAGGGCGCTATGATGATAAGCAAAACGCTCGACGATAACAGTTACTTTGAACTTGCAACTCAGTAATACCTAAATTTAGTACACAAAAAAAGCGAGCTATTCATTATGAATAGCTCGCTTTTTTAATGCTTGAAATAACTTATGTGATTATTATTAAACCGCTGTTGGTTTAACTTTATGCTTAGAGTGCACAATAGCTAAAACAATTAAGCCAATCACTGTTACTACAGCACCAATAGGTTTACCTAAATCACTTGATAAGTTAAGACCAATTGCGGCAGTACCAATATAAGAAACCGTTACCGCAGTTGCTATAACAGCAGGAACACTCGCAATCCAATGGAATGTACCACGGTCAAACAAGTACTTAGTGGCAAGCCATAATACGCTTGTAGAAAGCAGCATATTTGAAAATGCAAAGTAGCGCCAAATTAATGAAAAATCGAGTTTCGTCATAAAGTAAGCAATAGTAAGTATAGGTACAGCCACTAATAAGCGATTACGTAAACTTTGTGGAATATTAAACGCATCAACAACTGTTAAACGTAATGAGCGGAACGCTGTATCACCAGAAGTAATTGGGAAAACGGCTACTGCAATAATTGCCATTATACCGCCAAATACACCTAAGTAACTGTTAGCTACATGATTAACAACTAAACCTGGACCACCTTGGTCAAGCAACGCTTTTAAGCCCGCGTAACCATCTGGGAACGCTGCAATACCAGCAAGTGCCCATACACAACCTACAATACCTTCACACATCATAGCGCCGTAATAAACCGGACGTACGTATTTTTCGTTAGTTAAACAGCGCGCAATAATTGGCGCTTGAGTAGAGTGAAAACCACTAATAGCACCACAGGTAATTGTTATAAACAACAATGGCCATGTTGGTAATCCATCTGGATTTGGCTCTAAAAAGTCATGTGCGTGGTCAGCTTCAAAGTAAGCTAAAAAGTCACTTGGTACCGGTAAGTGCGGCGCATTAATTAGTAATGAAATAGCAATTGCCACTGTCATTACAATCATTAGCGCACCAAAAATTGGGTAAAACTTCGTGATAATTTTATCAATTGGTAGCAAGGTAGCTAAAAAGTAATACGCTAAAATAGCGAGTACCCAAAAGGTATTATTTGCCAGTATTGTACCTTCAAAGAAATCAAGGTTACTTAGCAAACCTGCAGGGCTCATAATAAATACTACACCTACAAAAAACAGTAGCATGGCAGTAAATACAAGCATAAAGCCTTTAAATACGACGTTGTAATAATGGCCTGCGATTTCTGGTAGGCTTTTACCGTCTTCTTTTATACTCATTACACCTGAGAAAAAGTCGTGTACAGCGCCACCTAAAACATTACCAAGTACAATCCATACTAGTGCAACTGGTCCGTATAAAGCACCTAAAATTGGACCAAATATTGGACCTACGCCAGCAATGTTTAAAAACTGAATTAAAAATGCTCGTACAGGGTGAATAGCTACGTAATCAACACCTTCGCTAAAGCGTTTTTGTGGTGTGTCAGCAGTTGAATCCAAACCGGCTTGTTTTTCAACAAATGGGCTGTAAAACTTATAGCCCAGTATTAAAATAGTGAGGCAGATAAAAAAGATGATCATAAAGCACGTTTCTCTTTTTGTATTTTAGTTATAGAGCGCATTGTGTGTCGCCCCGCCTTTTCAATCCGTGAATAATCGACGAACAATAACAAAGCTTCAACCCTCAAACAATAAGACGTTTAGCTAATACAATAATCGATATAAGCCACTATTTACGCAACCTGCACACTTAACGTTCCACATTGAATATTTATTACACACGTCTTATTTTGGGCACAAAAAAAGCGGTTAAACTTTAACGTTATAACCGCTTTCACACACAATAATTTTTAAAGTGGGTCCATAAACTCACTAATTTGTTGATGCGTTAATGTAGGTGTTGCACCAGAACTTTCGGCAACCATTGCCCCAACTGCACACGCAAAATTAACGGCATATTGCGCGTCGTCGTTGCTACAAAGTTGATAAATTAACGAGCCTAAAAACGAATCCCCAGCGCCAACAGTGTCAATTACGCTAATTAAATAACCTGAATTATAAAAATTCTCGCCTTTGATTGTTAATAAAGCACCGTGGCTGCCTTTAGTTACACATAAGTAATCGGTATTTGTTTGCTGTGCTATAAACGCTAAATTTTGTTCAAGCGAATGAAACTTACAACCCATCGCTTTTGCTATTTCGTATAGCTCTTCATCGTTTAACTTAATAAAGTCTGCTTTATTCATTAAATCTACAAGTGTTTCTAGCTTGTAATGCGGTGCACGTAGATTTACGTCAAATACTTTAAAGTTTGCTACATCAACTAGTTGATTTAACGTTGCTAAAGACGCTTCGCTTCGCCCAATTAGGCTGCCAAATACAAATACATCGCTACTTTTAACTTTACTAAGCAACTCATCAGTAAGCGCTATATTATCCCACGCAGTGTCTGCCACTATTTCATAACTTGCAGAGCCACCACTGTCGAGCGTTACCTCAACCGTGCTAGTTTTTTTGTCACTATCAATAGCAATGTATTCGCAGCTTACGCCTTTGCTAGTAATTTCGCCTAGTAACTCAGCGCCTAACTCGTCGTTACCAACAGCGCTGATCATATCGGCTTTAATGCCTAGTGAGTTAATACGCACACACATATTAAGTGGCGCGCCACCTAAGCGTTTACCTGAATCAAAACAATCCCACAGCACTTCGCCAAAGCAGCTAACACTTACGTTTTCGCCTGATTTATGATTAATTAAAATGCTCATAATTAGTTACTCTTTTGATCAAGTACAGCCTGCATAATGGCTTTAATTTTACTATTAGGTGCATACAACGCAGCAATCGACTTTTTATATTCAGCAGTAAACGTTTCGTTATGCTCAAGCTTACCAAACAAGCTCGTTAACTTTAAAAATGCAATCGGGCTAGTTTGAGTCTCTTGCGCGTAAGAATTAAGCTCTTTGTGCATCGCATCTTGAATTTCAAGCTTTTCGCCGTTTTCACTTAAACCCTTATCGCTGTATAAACACCAAGTTGCAATAACAAGCGTTGCCAGTGATACATCTCGACCTTGTACTAGGTTTTCGTTAATTGTGGCAATTAAAAACTTAGGCAGTTTAGCTGAGCTTTCACTACAGATACGCGCTAGGCTGTCTTTAATATTAGGATTAGCAAAACGCTCTATTAACGTATCTTTGTAGCTTTCAAGGTCAATGCCTTCAAGTGGTTCAAGATTTGGCGTTACTTCTTTATCCATAAAAGCACGCAGGTATGTGGCAAATAATTCATCCGATACCGTTTCATCAATAGTGCCATAGCCATGGATTGAACCTAATAAACCAAGCACAGAATGCCCTGCATTAAGTAAGCGTATTTTCATGGTTTCATAAGGCGTTACATCAGTAACAAACTGTGCACCAACAACGTCCCAATTTGGGCGAGAGTCACTAAATGTGTCCTCTATTACCCATTGTGTAAACGACTCACAGGTAATTGGCCACTCGTCGCTAACACCATATGCATCAACCACGTAATCAATATCACTCTTTTTAGATACCGGTGTAATACGGTCAACCATCGCATTTGGAAACGATACGTTTTGCTCAATCCACTCACTTAGGTCTTTGTCTTGCTCTGTAGCAAAGGCTAAAAGCATTTTGCGTGTTACGTTACCGTTGTGCTGAATGTTATCGCACGACTGCACTGTAAATGCGCCTAAGCCTTGCTCTTTACGCAGTTTTAACGCAGCAGTAATGTAACCAAACGCTGTAATTGGGTCGTTCGGGTTATTAATGTCGTTAATAATATCTGGATTACTGTAATCAAACTCGCCCGTTGCAGGGTTAAAGTTGTAGCCGCCTTCGGTAATAGTAAGCGACACAATTTTAGTATCGCTGTGCGCTAACTTATTAATTACCGCTTGTTTGTCCTCTGGAGCAAACAAAAAGTCGATCATTGAGCCAATTACTTTGTTATCTATTTTACCGTCTGGGTGTCTAACAGTAAGCGTATAAAGGTAATCTTGCTGCTTTAAAATATCACGCAGACCACGGTTACCCTCTAAAAGGCCAACACCACATATGCCCCATTGCTCAGAGCCTGGAGTTTTTAAAAGCTCGTTAACATATACCGCTTGATGAGCACGATGAAAACCGCCCACGCCAATATGAACAATACCGGCTTTAACTGCGCTACGGTCGTAGGTTGGTGTATCAACATGGCTTGGTAATTGAGCCAAGCTTTGTTGGTTTAGCCCTGTAACTAGAGCGTCAGTGTGTTGATGTTGCGTCATGGTGCGACCTTACTAAACAAAAATAAAATATAAATTACGATACTGTATTACGATAAGTAATTACGATGCTGTATTGAGTACTTTATGGCGTTTTAACGACCAGTACGCAGTAACAAAATAAATAACAGTACAAATAAAACAGGCTATTTCGAACTGCGATTTATTAGCGCTGTACATACTCATAGTTTCACTGAAAAACATTACTTGGCTGGCAAATATAAAAATAATAACCAGTGAAACCGTAGAAACCGCATTAAGTACTTTGGTAAATACAGAGCTGTCAATTACTGGCTTTGGAATGTCTTTAGCTTGTGCAGCTTGATATTCTTTAATATCACGTTGCTCTTGCTCTTCTGCTTCAATCTCTTGTGTGTAATCTTCACCGGCGCCGTATTTTTTAGCTAAAAGCGTATAAATAACGATTGTGAAAATCCACGTAGGAATAAACAAGTAGTAAAACGACATTACATCAATAGCATTTAAACCAAAGCCAAACACAAGCGCTAACGCCCAAGATGCTATAGCCGGTACGCTGCGGGTAATGTTTTTATATTTAGCCCAGTAACGTGTTAGGCCAATTTTAGGAAATAACACATGTTCAGCAAACACAATGCCGCCTACTGGCACAACTAATAAGCCTGCGTAGGTAAGTAGCGGAAGCATTTGTGAAAATACAAACGGGAAACACGCAATAATCACGGTTACAACACCTACAATAGCGGTTGTGCGTTCACGTGATTGATTAACAAATATAGATTGTGCTGCAAGACCTGCACGGTAAAGGTTTGCGTTAGCTGTAGTCCAACCGGCAATAATTACAATAACAAAGCCAGTCCAACCTAATGCATGGTATGCAACATCGCCCGGATCAAGTGATGAAATAGTTGTTTTAAGTAATACCGCAACACCTGCGCCCATAATACCGGCAGAGATCCACGCTAAGTAATGACCAAAAAACATGCCCACGCCAGAAAACAAGCCATAGCTTTTGCGTTTAGCAAATCTAAAAATAGCCATGTCGATTAAACCAAAGTGAGTAATTGAGTTAGCAGCCCATGCAAAGCCAATCACTTCTAATAGGCCAATGCCTTTTTCACCATCGGCATTGGTGCCCGTCCATATGGAGGAGTCGCCTATGGTCATAAAGTCGCTAAAGCTAGTTAAAGAGGTAGAACCTAATACGTGATTTGAAAGCTCAGGGAATAACGCGAACGAACCTGCAATAAATATAACAAATAGCCACGGCGCGCACAGTTTCGAAAAGTCAGCAACCGTAGAAAAGCCATACATCGCAACAAACACAACAATAGAGCCAACAGCTAAAACAATGGCTACAAACCAAAAGCTATTTGGATACCAATCAAGTTGCGCAGGTATATCAAACAAAAACCGCACGGCGGTGGAAGATACCGTGATCATGGCGGCCGATATAACACTAAAAATAACCACGTTAGCCCAGTTATAGAGCTTGGTCATTGAGTTACCAGCGATTTTGTTTAAGTAGTTATATAAACTTAAGCGGGTTTCTACTGCAATGGGTGCAGTAATCAGCCACCAAGAACACATTGCTAACAGGTTACCTATTAATAAACCCAGTAGAATGTCGATGGTTGAAGCGCCTAATGCAACAAACGTTGCACCAATAACAAATTCAGTAGCCGCAACATGTTCGCCAGCATATAGCCCTGCAAAATGTTTCCAGCCATGAAGCTTATTATTAGCAACAGGAAGTTGCTCTTCGTTTACATCTTTAAATGTTTGTGTGTGTGGACTCGTTGCCATGGTATTTCCTATTGTTAACAGCAAAGTATTTAATACCTAAATACTTTGCCTTTTATAATTTGGCTTATAAACGCATGATGTTTTGCCATGTTTTGTTTTATTTTTAGTAAAGCAAAACCATCTACATTTATATTTTGCGTTTGCTTGCCTGTCAGTGAGTAAGGCGAGCAAATCGCGTTTAAAACTTGGTGTATTTAAAAAGCCGCGTGTTTACTGCTTTTTAAGTGCAGGGTATGCACTAAAAAAATCTTGCCAATGCGTTAAATGATCAACATTTGGGTAAGCACTGTGCACATGATTAACAGAGCCTTGCATATGTTGCCCACCGCTGTAATGCAGTACTTGCATGTTGGCGTCAATTCCTGCATTTACGCCGGCTTTACTGTCTTCAATCACTAAACAATGCTCTGGCTTTACACCCATTTTTTTAGCTGCATGTAAAAATAAATCGGGTGCTGGTTTGCCACGCTTAACTTCGCTGCTGGTAAAAACCGTATCGCTAAAGTACTTACTTAAACTCACTACGCTCAACGCTTTTGCGGTGCGTGCTGGGCTGCTGCTAGTAGCTATACAAATAGGCACAGCTAAATTGTTAAGTACGTCTTTTATACCGTCAGTCGTGGTTAGCCCGGTTTCAAATTCGTTTAACAGTGCTTCGCGGTAGTCACCTTCAAAGCTTTCAGGAAGAGTGACATTAAATGCATCCGCTATTTTTTGGCTTACTGTTTTAAAGTTGCAGCCTAAAAAGTGTTGCTGTACATAAGCACGGTCAATCTCAACGCCTTTTTCAACAAGCATATTAATGAGTACTTGTGCGCTTAAAATTTCGCTATCAATAACAACGCCATCACAATCAAATATCACTAGCTCAATGTTAGTATTCATCTTGTCACCTTATTAAAACTGTTTGGTTTAGCTAATTTAAGTATAACGAGTTAAGCGCGATTAATATTGTGCAGCTTTTTAGTGCAACTCAATAATGAGTATAAGCCCACCGATTGAGCATATTCCCTTTATTGCACGAATATGTCAACACACTGTAAGTATAAAACGCACCAGCTTGGTGAAAATACACTCAGATAAAACTAAAAACCTTTGTATTTAATCAACTTTGTAAAAGCATATTGCGACCAAGGTCGTAGTAAAAAAATTCAGTTAACGTAAAAAGTGCTCCTGTTAATTTATTTCATCTGTTTTACAAATCACATCAATCTAATTAATCAGTTTTACCGAAGTTAATAAAATCAATACTATCGTTAACAGATTAACAGCCTGCACCACTGCCGGCACTTTTAAATAGATGAGGTCGACAATGAATACTCAAATAAACAAAACAAAATTAACACTAACTGCACTAGCACTTGCAATGGCATTACCGGCAAGCGCAGCGACAACACTTACTAAAGATAACGGCGCAGCTGTTGGCGACAACCAAAATTCAATTACTGCAGGCGAACGTGGCAGTGTATTACTAGAAGACGTGCAACTAATTCAAAAACTGCAACGCTTTGCACGTGAGCGTATTCCTGAGCGTGTTGTGCATGCTCGTGGTACCGGCGCACACGGTGTGTTTGTAGCATCAAAAGAGCTAGACGATTTAACAATTGCAGCACCGTTTGCACAAGCTGGTAAAGAAACAGACGTATTTGTTCGTTTTTCATCAGTAATTCACTCAAAAGGCAGCCCAGAAACACTGCGTGACCCACGTGGCTTTGCAACTAAGTTTTACACAGACCAAGGTAACTGGGATTTAGTAGGTAACAACTTACCGGTGTTCTTTATTCGCGATGCGATTAAATTTCCAGACATGGTTCACTCGTTAAAGCCATCACCGGTTGATAACATTCAAGATCCTAACCGCGTATTCGATTTTTTCTCGCACGAACCAGGTTCTACACAAATGCTAACGTGGGTTTACAGCGACTACGGTACACCAGCAAGTCTTCGTAAAATGGACGGTTGGGGTGTACATGCATACAAAATGATTAATAAATCGGGCGATGTTAAATACGTTAAGTTTCATTGGGTAAGCCAGCAAGGTATTGATAACCTTGACGCAAAAGAAGTGGCAAAAGTACAAAGCCAAAACTTTCAGCATTTAACACAAGATTTATACACTGAAATAAACAGAGGCAATTTCCCTAAATGGGATCTGTACATTAAAACGCTTGATCCATCGCAACTTGATGACTTTGATTACAACCCGTTAGATGCAACAAAAATGTGGTTAGACATTAAAGAAACTAAAGTAGGAACAATGACCTTAAACCGTATGCCAACTAACTTCTTCCAATCTACGGAACAAGTAGCAATGGCACCGGCAAACATTATTCCAGGTATTGAGCCTTCAGAAGACCGTTTATTACAAGGTCGTATGTTTTCATATGCTGATACACAAATGTACCGCCTAGGTGCTAACCACCAGCAATTGCCAATCAACCGTGCAAAAGTTGACGTAGTTAACTACAACCAAGACGGCGCAATGAATATTGGTAACACAACAAGCAATGTGAACTACCAGCCAAGCCAAGAAAACGTAGCTGAAAACCCAATTGCACGCAGAAGTAATACAGAGCTAAAAGGTTTTGTACAACAAGCCGCAATCAAAAAGCAGCAAAACTTCGCGCAAGCAGGTGTTATATACCGTGGTTTTAGCAAACAAGAACGTACAAACCTAATTAATAACCTAGCAGGCGATTTAGGTAAAGTGCAAAACATCAATGTTAAACACAAAATGCTTAGCCACTTTTACAAAGCTGATACTGAATACGGTACACGCTTAACTAAAGCTGTAAACGGCGACCTTAAAATGGTTAAACAACTAGCCGCTAACTTGTAAGTAGCTAGTTGTAATTAACTAGCTGTAAGTAATCAGTTGTAAAAATTAGTCCCAACTAAGCAAGCAGCTATATAAGCAACCACAATTATGAGGAAGGGATAACCCCCTTCCTCTTTTTATAAGAGACAATTGTTATGCGTAATTTATTAATTATAGTCGCTCTACTACTGAGCTTTACCAGTAGCGTTTACGCTCAAAATACATCAGATACACAAACACCCAGTTCGCAAGTTGAAAGCCAACATTCTGCAAAAACTCAATACGATAGCTTATTTGCTTATTACTTTGCCGCAGCACGTACAAACGACACCGCTGTAATAGAGCAATTTGTAGATGCTGGTATTCCTATCGACAGCTACAACAATAAAGGCTACACCGCGTTAATGATTGCTACTTACCATGGTAATAAAAACACGGTTAACACACTTTTACACTTAGGCGCTAATGCCTGTTTAGAAGATAACCGAGGCAACACAGCGCTAATGGCCGCTATTTTTAGAGGTGAATTTAGTATTGCTAAAACACTCGTATCACTTGATTGCGACAACGCGCATCAAAACAAAGCCGGCCAAACAGCAGAGCAATTTGCACAAACCTTTGGTCAACAAAAAGTTATAGAGTTACTAGCACAGGTAAATAATGCAAAGTAATCTGCGCGCAACAAAAAGCCCTAAAATAATAGGGCTTTTGATTTACTAAATATATGTTCAAATTAAACGTACTTACTCTAAAAACAGTGTGTTTATTAAGCTTTCTTGTTCTTTCCCAGCTTCATGTTTTAATGCTCGTATAAAATCCATAGAATTGGCGGGACTGTTTGGATAAGCATGATTTTTCCAAACCAACTTGAGCGCATTAATAATGGGTTTATCCCCAATCGCAGCGCGTAGCTTAGCAAAGACAATGGTTGCTCGCGAATATTGGTCAAAGCTTTGTGTAGCATCAACTAAGGCTGATCGCTCCTTTATGTTCATCAACATACTTTGCTCATAGCGTGTTGTTTCATACTCAACCAGCGCTTGCATGGTCGCTTTCCCATAACGCTGCTCTATAACAACAAGCTCAATATACTTTGCCATAGACTCCACTAAAAAAGCGCTATCTGAAAATACTCCATTACCAATATCATGGCCAAACCATTGATGCGCAGTTTCGTGAACTGCACGGCGATAGCGTTGATCAAAGCCTGCATTAGCACTTGGCTTTGCTCTAAAACCAACACTGTCTTCAATAAGTATAAGTTGCGGCAGGGCATAACCTGTTCCACCAAATTTAGGCGAGCCTATTAAGCTCAATTGTTTTGCTCTATATGGGCTTATATTATTAAGCCATTTTATTGTGTCGCCCATTGCACTGAGGTTTACGGCTATAGACTCCCCTCGTGCTGGCTCGTTTTTATCTTTAGCAAACACGTTTAACATCACGCCATTTTGCTGCTTGGTAACAGGGGAATAAGGCACCGTCACCCAAGCTGGGATTGCATTTATGGGTGTACGAGTCTCAAAATGAAATATTTCGCGGTCATCTTTGCTGGTACGTGATATTTCCTCTCCTTGGGTTATAACCTGATAATCACTTGTTGTACTCACTTTACTCGACATAGTAAGCCACTGGTAATGAGTACTTGCTTTCGCCGTTTTAGCAAATAGCTTCGTGGGTCTAATCACCGATTTCACTTTAAGTGCGTGTTGCTGACGAAGTATAGGATCGGTTAATTCATAATTATCTTGATAGCCAACAGTCGGCAATAAAGGCACTGATCGTATATAGCTAAATTCAGGGGTTATTATCTGATGGCCTCTCACTGGCCAAAGCTTAGCTTGATGAACATCAAACCGTGTAACTAGTTTACGTATTTCTCCTGGCTGCATTTCATTCTCAAACTTAAACACAGCTTGATTAAGCAAGGGAAAGCTTTTAGCCCTTTGCGCGCCATCGATTTCAATATCGGCCCATGTATAAAAACCAGAGCGCCCAACCAATATCTCTTTAATAGGATCTTGATGGGTGTTTTTTAAGGTATATATTAAGGAAAAATGAGCTTGCTGCTGATGCGGATAAAAGTCTACATTAGCATCAATGTGCACAATGTTTGGCTGTGCTACATTGCGCCATTGTGAGAATGCTTTTTCGTATTGTGCTTTAAATGCCTCGCGTTTATGCGAGTTGGTTAAAGGCTTCTCCTCAACCAGTCTTAAATGTAATTGAGTAAATAGTGCCACAGTGATAAGTAAAGGAATAAGTAACCAAAAATGTTTAACCCCCATTACTCTTCGGCTCAACCCGGCACCTCGGTGATTAAAAATCCCCGTAATTATAACTAAGCTTATACACGCAACTAACCAAACTGATATATAAGGCCAATAACTACTTATACTTGCACGATAACCCCAAAAGTTATCAGGTGCCTGCAAAGGCGTCCAACCAACACTCCACAATGTATGCGTAAGACCAAGATAAGTCATTATCGGTGTAAATTTGATCAGTAAAATAACAGCAATTAGCAAACCCGCAATAAGCTGCGAACGACACAAATTAAATACACACAAAAATACACACGCAATAATGGCAAGCACAATTGCCATCAAAAATAAAATGGTTAAATGTACTTCAAATTGATATGCACTGTGTAAAAACCACTGAGCTGCACTTGCCCCTAATAAGCTCATTGTTAAAAAAACCAATATCATAGTACCTAGGACCAATAACTGACTGTTTAAAAAGTAATATGTTTTGAGCGGTGTGGCAGCGATCAGCTCAGCTATATTATAGTATTTAGCGAAACAACTTACTTGCCAGCTCCACAAAGCCATTAATAAAGTGCCAAACAACAATTGCATATCAAATGCATAATAGCTAATTGCATCAAGGCTTGTGGTGCTCATAATACTCATTGGTTCAACATAACCAGATGACGAGGCAACACTATTAAAAACCATCACCGGCCAAACAAAAATAATCAGTAAAGTAACAGGGTGTGAAACCAAATTAACCAGCGTAATTTTGTATAAACTGGCCATCATCAAAAACGGTTTTTGCGTGACTCTCGCAGTTTTATATTCAGCGGGTTCTAACGTGTTGTAACGAACGCATTCGTTATTATTTTTACCATTTTCACTCTTTAATAATGTGTTTTTTTTATTTTTACTAAAAGTAATATAAAAAATACCAACAGCAAGCATACTCACAACAACGCGATTAATAGCAAATGAAGCTCCTAATGAATTGGTTAAACTGTTTATTACGGCGGTGTATGCAAAAGGGTCAAGCCAAACAAATAATGTATAAAAGCGATTGCTTATGATACTACTTCCAGCAAGCATTGGATTTCCGGTAATACTTGCAAGCATTATGTAGCCTATCCACAACACCGCAAAAACAACATAATTGGGTAATGAAGTCGTTGATTTATGGCAAACAAAAAAGGCAACAACAACTAAAAAGCAGCTATTTGGTAACAACACTAAAAAGCTATTAAATACAGTAAAAGAAACCATATTTGATATATAGCCAAATTGCCTTACATGCATGTATATCATTACTAAATCGCTAATTAAGCTAATAATAAAAACCAAGCAAATCAGTAAGCATACTCTTGCTAAACTGCGCTTAAATAAGCTAGGTTGCGTAGCATAAATAAGCTCCTGCATTGACGCGTGCTGATCTCGTAAAAATATAACGGGTGCCAATACTCCTACAAGCACAGGTAACTGCATCATTTGTAGCATTGTAATATTTAACTTAAATTGTTTTAACGAATCAACTTCAACTGTTGCAAGCCCAGAGGACAACATAACCGAAAATATTAAAGGAATAATAATGCACAGCCAAACAAGTGGTTGGCGCACTGCATATCGCCACTCATTAAAAATTAACATGTTTGACTTCCTTTATTGAGTGCAAAAAAGTACTTGTCTTGAAGCGTAGCGGGCGAGTTTATTGCATTTTGTGCAGGCGCTGTGTCTGCATAGACACGAAATGACGCTCTACCATAGCGATGGCTCTTACTTAATACATGCTGATTCGGTATGCCCGTAGGTAAACTTTCGAGCTGCCAAATCTTACCTTCTAAAGGAACTAGTAACTCTTTTACGTCACCGCTTTGTATGAGTGCTCCTTGATCTATAATGGCCACGTAGTGACATAAATTTTCTACATCTTCAACAATATGAGTCGATAACAATACCAACCTATTTTGACTAATACTAACGAGTAAATTATTTAAACTTTCTCGTTCCACAGGATCAAGCCCAGCAGTGGGTTCATCCATAATAATTAGTTTTGGGTTACCTAACAAAGCCTGAGCCACGCCAAAACGCTGCTTCATTCCTCCCGAAAAATTAACGACCTTTTTATTAGCAAACTGAGTCAAATTGGTTAGTTCAAGTAAGCTATTAATTTGGTTTTTGCGTGCATTACCATCTATGCCTTTTAATACGGCAATATGCTCAAGTAACGCCCGACAACTCATATTGGGATACACGCCAAAATATTGTGGTAAATAACCTAGCTGCGATCTAAGCGCATCTGGTTGGCTAATCACATCAAGGCCATTAAAATTAATATGCCCGGAGTCGGCATTTTGTAAACACGCGAGTGTGCGCATAAGTGTTGATTTACCCGCCCCATTTGGGCCAAGTAGACCGACCATACCGGCGGGTAGAGTGATCGTCACATCATTCAAAGCCTGCGTACCATCTGCGTATTTTTTGTTGATATTTTTCAGTGTAAGCATTAGTTTCATCCTTAATTGGTATAGCACCAGCTTAAGAAAGCAAGTCAATACAAGCGAGAAAACAATGGTTAACGTATTGAAATAAATGATGAACATAAAAAAGTAACGTTGGTCATTTAAATATGACCTTTCATCATTTAAATAAACCGCCTAGTATGCTTAAAACGGTTACTAACCCTATGAAATAAAATAATTAGTTTAAAAATAAATTATGATTGAAAAAATTTTATGGATAATATAGCGCGCTCAGCGTAGTGAATTGTGCAAAGGTAATGTTTAAAATAAAAAGACAATTTTATCTGAGCGTATCTGCTCAGAAACTATAATAAAAACGGAGTCACATATGCAGCAAGCCAATACACCAATATGGCAACGCTTTAGCATTACCCAGCTAATAATTTTTTTACCGCTAATAGCTGCTATTATGCTCGACTCTCATATACGCTTTTTGTCATCACATATGGATTCAACGAGCCAATATCTGGCTATTAATATTCAACTTTTTTTACAGTGTATTCCCTTTTTTATTGCCCATGCGTTCGCATATCGTTTATTACTTACACCCGCAATCATAGTTTGGCTGTTAGGCTTTTTAGCCTATCCATCTCTCTTGCTAGTATTTAATAACCAGCTTCTTAACTTTTCGCAATGGCAATACCTTGATGCACAATGTTGGACACTGTGCGCATCTGCAAGTGGTATATGGCTTATTACTAAACGCACTAATAAAAATAACAATGTGTTGAGTAATAAATGGCTTAAATCCTTGTTTTCACTTGATACAGTCATGTTTATAATACTTTTAGGTTGGGCAATAGTTACATCAAGCATACTCAATACGCACACTGATCCTATGTTAAACCAGCCTATTGAGCCTGTTATTGACGTTTATAAAGTATTCACACAGTTTGATACTTTTTTGGGTTATCTTTGGCAAATTACTGTTTGTGCCGGATTAGTATATGGAGTGTATTTATTAAATAGATATTTATTAATACGCTATGTATTAACCTATCATGGTGTACTGATGTTTTTGTTTGCAAGTTTAATAAGCCTCGTTGCACTTACACCTGTATTAACATCGTGCTTGCTACTGTTACCTATTAACGATTTACCCTCAGGCATTGCTAACTTAACACCTGGCGGTAATAATAATATTTTTAGCCCTGAAAATTATCAGTTCGTATTTTTGTTTTTGGCTATAAGCACACCGATTATTTTAGCGTTTGAACGACAGCAACAACACGTTCAAATTAGCAACATTGCCCAACAACAAACAAAAACAGAGCTAAAGCTACTTCAACAGCAAATTAACCCTCATTTTTTATTTAATACATTAAACAACCTTTACGCACTGACATTAAAAAAAGCAGATAATGCACCAGATCTTGTTATGCAATTAGCTAACTTACTGCGTTACAGTGTTTATGAAGGCCAAAAAGCACAGGTGAGTTTAGAAAAAGAAATTAATTACTTAAAAGGTTTTATTGCATTGCAGCATTTACGAAGTGCTGAGCGCTGCAACTTTGATGTGCAATGGCCTGAATATCAACAACACTATTTAATTTCGCCACTACTGTTAATAATGATTTTAGAAAACGCGATAAAGCATGGTGTAGAGCCCACCTCACAAAAAGTAACGGTTGTGTTTAAAATCACCATGGCCGATAACATACTAACGCTATTTTCCTCTAACCCTATTCTACCTAATAACAATTCAGAGCATGGGATGGGACTTAACAATTTACGCCGTAGGCTAACTCTTTTATATCCAAATAAGCACACATTAATTATTAATGAAAATAAAAACCTTTGGCAAACCACACTTAAATTGGAGCTGGCTGCATGCTAAACACAATAATTGTTGATGACGAGCCGCTCGCGCATGACGTTATACTGCATCATTTAAGTGCCCATAAAGATATTAATGTAAGCGGACAATACCTTAACGCTAAAGATGCATTATGTGCTTTAGCCACATCATCTATTGATTTGTTATTTTTAGACATAAACATGCCCGAACTATCAGGCATTGCATTACTAAAAGTGCTCGCGAATCGACCACAAGTGATTATTATTAGTGCGTATCAAGAATATGCTTTAGCCGGTTTTGAACTTGACGTAACTGACTACCTACTAAAACCAGTCTCTGCGCAGCGCCTTGAACAAGCACTCAATAAAGTACGGAAAAAAAGAAAACACATAACGCTAAATCCCAAGGCACCTCTGACTATTACCCTTAAAATCGATCGTGAAAAACATAAAATTCAATTAGGCGATATAGACATGTTTGAGGCTTATGGAAATTATGTAAAAGTATGGCAAGGTGAAAAAGCATTACTTGCAAGCAGTACTCTCAAATACATATTGCAAGAGCTTGATACTTCATTTATTCAAGTCCACAAATCTTACGTTATTAACAAAAATAAAGTTGTTGCGTTAAGTAATGAAAGCGTTCAACTAGCATCAGGCGTGTCAGTTAAAATTGGCAAGTCATTTAAACAACAAGTGCGCGACATTATTTAATTTAAGCTCGGTTAAAGCTCTCCCTTTATTGAAAAGCCCTAATGCTTTAGGGCTTTAAATTATTTTACCTTTAAAAGGTAGCGTTACAATTTCCAATTCATTATTTTAGAAGCACGTTAAAAACGATACGTTACTGAAGCACCTAATGTTTGTGGGTTAACAACAGCAACATAACCCGTTGGGTAACGCCCGCTTGCAGGCTCTACCGACGTAAATGCTTCTTCATCTAATGTATTATTAATAAAAGCACTCACCAACCAATGATCGCTGTTATAGCTTATTGTTGCACGCGTAATTGTGTAACCGCCAGCAACACGCTCCTCGGTGTTAGTTAAATCACCGTAGTACTCGTCTACATAATTAGCGCTCACATTTAGCTTTAAGGTATCTGTAAACCAATGCGATACCCCTAAACTTGCAGTCAGTTCTGGTGCTGAATTTAATTCATTGCCCACTGCATCAGAATAAGTAGTTGATTCATCTATTTTAGTTTTTAATAAACCCAGCCCTGCGTGTAACTGCCATTGCTCACCTAACATGCTATATGCTTCAAGCTCTAAACCATAGCTATGTGCGTCGTCAATATTAGTAATTTTCCTATCAGAACTTAATGCTTGATAACCATCAAAATTATTGTAAAAAATATTAGCACTAATATTTAAATCACCATTATTTAGTACGCTACGCGAGCCCAACTCGTACGTATTTACTGATTCTTGATCGTAGTAATAATATTCCTGCGCGGTAAAATTCAAAGCACCACCACCAGCGTTATAACCACGACGAGCACTTGCAGATAGGGTCGTATCATTGTTAATTTTATATTGAATAGCTAAGGTCGGTAGCTTTATAGTGTTAGAATTGTCTAGCTGCTCAACTAATCTACTGCCACCAAAAGCCATGTCAAAATTACGAAGTTGTTCTTCACGCTCAACTCTAAGCCCAGCGGTTAAAGTAAGCTCATTAGTTAACTTAAAGCTGGTTTCGCCATAAATTGCTTTAGAGTCACTACTATCGTCACCAAAATAATTGGTTGCACCAACGCTTTTAAAGTCTTGGTCACGGTCAAAGTAAGCAATACCAACAAAGCCTGAATAAAATTCACTATTTAAGCCAAAGTTTAACTTGCTATCAATGGTGATATTTTTTTCATCCATAGAAATATCAGACTCAGCGCTTGCCAGTGCTTCATAAGCCTCGTATCCCCATTCATAATCCATATAAGCGAGTAATATATCGAACGAAAAGTTATCATTAATTTTATAATCAATATTTACCTGAGTCGTGTCTGACTGGGTATCCATGTCACGCTGAAATAAAGGCACATAATCAAACGGTTTATCACCTTCATAATACTTACGACCCGTATTACCTTCTTCGCTATACGTTGAGTAAGTCAGCTGTACAGCTAAATCTGTTGTTGGGGTATACAGTAATTTTGCTCGCGTACTGCTGGTATTAAGGTTATTTAAGTTCTTATCTGTTGGATTGGTTTCATATATCGTTGGATTACTAAAGGTTTCACCGTTTACATATTGAGTAGACAAGCGAAATGCTAATACGTCTTCAACTAATGCCCCCGAAACAACGGCCGCTGTATCAAGGTAGCTGTCTTGATTTTTATAACCAACGCGTACAGCACCTTCAAAATCTTGTGTTGGCGCTTTAGTTGTCATATAAACAGCACCACCAATACTATTACGCCCATTACTTGTTGACTGCGGTCCACGGTATACCGCTATTTGCTCTATATCCCATAAACCGGTATCACCAGTTAAATCAGCAACAAATGGCTGACTAACCCCATCAACAAGTGTTGATACTCGCGCTTTTGAGCCACCACTAAATGAGTTAAACCCAGTTGCACCACCATTACCCGACACACCGCGCATATCTGGCACAGCGCCAGTAAGTACCACCACATTTGCCATTTCTGCCAAGGCTTCAGAAACAGAGCCTAGTTGCCCATTTTCTAATAACGAACTATCTACAACTGCAACCGATGTAATCGTATCCTTGAGTGACCTTTCGATTTTTTCGCCTGTTACAGTAATTGTATCTATTGATTCACGACTTGTTTCATCAGCAAATGCATTGCTTTGAGATAGCAGAAAAGAGCCTGTAATGATTAGTGAAAGCTTATTTAGTTTGAATGACCGCACCGCTATTATTCCCTTTTATGGATGGTTATTTTATTTTTCGGAAAAATAGCACAAACATGCACTTGTTGCAATTGAGTTTAATTATCATTTAGAATGGCAATATTATTAACAAGTGTTTTTATTTATGTTGCAACTTACCCTTTCTCTTATTTTATTTACTGCTACATCCCTGTTTTATCTTAGTAACCGCCACCAACGACTACTAAGCAAACCCATTAATAAAAGCTGGCGCAAGCTCGCATTTATCCTTTTTGTTATTGCAATACCATTAGCCTTATATGCTTTTTCTAATGCGGCAGCCGTATTTTTTATCATTTTAATGATAATGCTCGCTTTAATAATAATTCCGCTCGTCAGCCTAATTAAACGCAAGGAAGTTAAATAATGTCATCTGCACAAAGGCAAAAAATAAAACCAACTTGGCTTGGAAAAAGTTTGGCGGGTTGTTTTTTAGGGCTCGCACTAGCGTTTATTCTCGTTGCTTTTTTTGCATGGTATGGAGCGGGAGGCATAGATGCGCCTGATAAAGTGCAATTTAATATGTGGATAATCCCTCTTTTATGGTTAACCATTTTTAGCTTCACATACCTGTTTAGCTCGGCAAAAAAAGCTTGGCTGACGCTTGGGGGCTTAAATGTAACGCTATATAGTTTATTTATAATTTTAAGGACTTGGCTATGAGAGTTAGAGCCGATATTTTGCGCACCTATCAAGGTGTGCATACATGGACAGGAATAATCACAGGCTTAGTCCTCTTTATAGGGTTTTATGCTGGTAGTTTAACCATGTATAAACACGAATTAGCACAGTGGGCAAAACCCGTCAGTGCACCAGTGACTAAACCATACACTAACAATTACCAAACATTAGTTGACCAAGCAATAGTTAAGTACCCTGAGCAAATGGGCAATGGCTTTTCCCTCGACTTACTAACAAATCAAGCACCGCTCTCTTGGTACAGCCAAGGAAAAGAGCGCGGTATGGCACTTAATAACCAATTACAGGCGCTACATATAAACCAGCAAAATAATCTGGTTATACAGCAACAAAGTAAGAATAAACTTGCAGATTTAATAGATTATTTGCATCGGACCGCAGGGTTTGCAGGCGAGATTGGTCACGACCAATCAGGAGTATATATACTCGGTATAGCATCTGCGCTGTACTTTTTAGCATTGGTGTCTGGCGTAATTATTTTACTACCTACGCTTGTAAAAACGTTTTTTGCAATACGAAAAGAAAAAGGTGCTAGTCGTTTTTGGCTCGACAGCCATAATTTAGTTGGGATCGCCAGCCTGCCTTTTCATTTAATTATAGCGTTTACTGTTGTTGTGTTTGCATTTCATGACCTAATTTATGATGGTCTATCAGCATTTTATGACGATAAATCCTTTTTTCAACGCCCTGCCCCAGCAGCACATAATTATCATATTGCAAATTTACCAAGTATAGATAAACAGATCCTAGCGGCAAAAAACTACGCTACAGGTTATGAGCCAATTCATATTGCGTTTAATCGTTTAAACACAAACAGTCCAACAGCAACATTAAAAATGAGTAATAGCAGCGCTGTCGTTCGCGGACCTGATACTGACTACTTATTTTTACATCCTTATACATTAGAAGTACTTAACTCAAGCTATCCGCAAGGAGATGAGGGTATTTGGGGTAATATAGTAGGAAGTTTCTTTTCACTTCACTTTGGTACTTATGGAGGTGAATGGGGGCGTTGGGGGTATTTTATTATGGGACTGCTTGGCGCATTCTTATTTTATTCTGGTAACTTATTGTGGTTAGACAAACGCTTTAAAAAAGATCCAAACAAACGAAGCACACGATTTATGGCAAATTTAACAATTGGTGTGTGTGTAGGTTCAATAATTGCCGTGGTTGCCACGTTATTGCAAGCTAAATGGACAAACCTATATATAGAGAACGCAAATTACAGTTACCTTTATAGTTACTATTTGGTATTTTTTGTTTTTGTTGCTTATACCTTTTTTAAAGGAACTCACCACGCTAGCTATTGGGGCTTAATCGGCATTGCATTTTTATCTGCTAGTATGGGAGTTTCAACACTTGTACAGGCTTTATTAGCTGATGATTTTTTTAAATATTATCAAAGCGGTATTGTTGATATTAGCGCTGCAGTATTTGCGTTAATATTTTATTATTGTGCAAAAAAAGTTAGATACAAATCAGCAAGCTATGCCGTTATGCCTGCATAGTTGCCACAAACTTAATGAGGCGTATTGGACGCCTCATTAATCTAGTTATATATAAATATAATTTAGCTTAGTGTTTTTGCTGGCTCTGTAACAGACTTTTCTCGCGTTACAAAGTAGCAAATTAGCGAGCCCACGGTTACCAGTACAACTCCTTGCCAAAACGAAGCGCTCAGCGTAATAGATAAATACAGCGCTGAAATAATAGTAGAAAACACCGGTGTAAAGTACGAAAGTGTGCCAAGCAGCATTAAGTTACCGCCAATAATAGCTTGGTTCCACAGTGCATACCCGCTCCCTACCACTACTCCTGCTAATAGCAATGTTATGCTTGAGCTGAGTGAAAACGTTAATGGTGCTTCATTACTAAAAGCATATTGCGCCCATAAACTCATTGCCGTAACAGTAAAGAATAACGTAATGGCATTTTTGCCATTACTCAGCTTCTGCGTAACCACGCAATAAATAGCCCATATAAACGCTGCAGTTAATGCCATTAAATAAGTAGCAGGATTATCAGCAAAGTTAGCTACAAGCGTATCGAGTGACATTTCTTGATCGCCCGTAATACACCAAGCAACCCCTAAAAAAGCAATAATCATGCTTGGGTACACCCAATAACTTACTTTTTTGCGACCAATAATAATAGAGAGCAATATAGTAAGCGTGGGCCATAAATAATTAATAACCGCCATTTCCATTGCCTGATGACGGCTATTTGCCATACCAATAGAAAGCGCCAAGCAAATTTCGTACGATACAAATAATAAAGTACCTACTACCAGGTAGCGTCTTGAAAACCCACTAAACTTAGGCACTCCCATAACCAAAATTAAAAATATCGCACTGACAGAGTACATAGCCGCAGCACCACCAATGGGGCTAAACAACTCAGAAATATCCCGTAGTAATGCCACTAAGCAACTCCACAGTAATATTGCAGCAACTCCATAAAGCGTGTATTTATTTTTGCTTAAAAACTCCATTTGCCAATCCAAAAGTACTACTCGTAAATTTGAAACTAAACTAACAGTAATTATTTAATTAAACAATTAGGGTCTGTTGATCTTTCAAGGTTAAATTTGCAGCAGTCTGTTTGGTATTTAGGCAAGGCAGAGCCTATATAGTGTGGTTATTCCCCATAAATGGGCGATAACGTAGCATTAATGCCAAACAGGCGCTGCCCAAAGGGTTCTTCCTAGGGACTACTTACTCTTTGTTGCTCGGTTTTTACTTAGCCCACTAGGTTACAAATCTCGCGCCGCGATTAAATAGCCCCTAGTTTGAACAAATTTTAATCCGCAAAGATCAACAGACCCTAAAGTTAATAACTTAAACCTCTCGCCTACTTTTAATATTCACCTTTTTAGTAATTGACCTTTTGGTCAGTAAAGCTACAATCGATCAATATGTTAAACACCCAAACACAATAATGACCACACAAATAAAACCAAATAAAAAAGAAGTAACACGCGAAAAAAACCAAAAACTAATTTTAGATGCCGCCGAGCAATTGTTTTCGCAATTAGGTTACGACGGAGCAAGTATGAGCATGGTTGCTAAAGAAGCGCAGGTGCCAAAAGCTAATATTTTGTATTACTTTAAAAGTAAGGATGGTCTGTACGAGTCTGTGATCGACCGCATAATAGCTAATTGGAACTTAGGGCTAGATAACGTCACAATTAACGACGATCCAGCTACCGTGCTTTATAACTATATTAAAAGCAAAGTAATACTCGCCGTAAATCAGCCAATGCAATCTCGCTTATTTGCCAGCGAAATACTGCGCGGTGCCCCTTATTTACAAAACTACTTTAGAACCAATACCCGCCCTTGGGTTAAGCAAAAAGTTGATGTACTTCAAGCGTGGATGGACGCAGATAAAATGGATAAGGTTGACCCCTACCATTTGCTCTTTACTATTTGGTCTACCACGCAGTATTACGCCGACTTTCAGGCTGAGGTTTTACTCGTAATGAACAAATTAGAGTACGACAAAACCGATGTGGCACAAATTACGCAATCAATTGCCCACATAATTTTAAAAGGTATTGGTCTTAAAATACCTGAGCAAAGTGAGACTTAACCCATGAAACCCTTTACTACACCCGATTTATTTGACGATCATCGCGATAGCGTACAAGTAGCCGACAGTGGCCTTTATCACTTTGGTAAAAAAACCACGTTTTACGGTCAAGTCGTTACCGTTACCTGCCCAGAAGACAACTCATTTGCTGCCGATATATTGCATGAAAATGGTGAAGGTAAAGTATTAGTTATAAACGGGTTTGCGAGCAAACGCTTTGCGTTTATTGGCGATATTATGGCTGAGCGTGCCCTAAATAATGGCTGGGAAGGCGTAATAATAAATGGCTGTTGCCGAGATATCGAAATACTCGCCACTATGGACTTACCGGTTATGGCGCTAGGCTCTACACCGCGTAGTACCTTAAAGCGCGGCTTTGGCGACAAAAACCAAGCTGTTACCATGCTTGGCACCACCCTAGAACCTAACGATTGGGTTTACGCCGATATTAACGGTTTAATCATCAGTAAAATGTCCCTTATTTAGCGCTCACAACCATATAAATAAAGACCAATTTGGTGCACCTGCGCACCAAATTGGTTTGTTTTAGCTCATTTTAATACCACTATTTTTACAGCCCATATTTACTAACCTCATACAACTCGCCAAATCCTGACCAATTGGACAGGGTTTTAATTTATGGCATTCCTCTTGCTTAGGTTTTAAACAATATAATAAGCTAACCGATTAAAAAGCGGATCAGGCTCTGTAAAATAAAAACAAGATGTTACGCAGTGAGCTGAAAAATAATAAAAATTAATCCGTCTTTTTAATCACTCTAAATCTGAACTGCTTGGTCAGATTTTTTATAACGAGTGGTGATATGAGTACCAAAAATAATAATACGACCGGTATTTTTTGTGACCATGGTCCTAAGGCATGGCAAACACATTACCAAGGCACGCTTATTAATAAGCGTCTTGCGATTAAAGATGTATTTGCAATTAAAGGCGAGCGTAACAGCGCAGGCAATCCACATTGGTTTAAAACAGCTAAACCGGCTCAGAATACGGCAAGCTCGGTTAATAAGCTCATGACCGCTGGTTGTAACTTTATAGGCTTTACCCATACCGATGAGCTTGCTTACAGCTTAGAGGGAAATAACATTCACTATGGTGCAGCACAAAACCCAAAACTTAGCGGTCATGCAAGTGGCGGTTCGAGTATGGGTTCTGCTGCATCCGTTGCTGCTAACTTAGCCGATATTGGCTTAGGCACCGACACTGGCGGCTCAATTAGAATACCCGCCAGCTATTGTGGTTTATTTGGTATAAGGCCAAGCCATAACGTGATTGAAAAAGACGGCCTAATACCGTTGGCACCGCCTTTTGATACTATAGGTTGGCTTACCCAAAGCGCCGAGCTATTAAGCAGCGTTGGCAATGTATTATTACCACAACAACCTATTAATAAAGTAAATACGCTGGTTATTTGCGAAGCACTCTTTGAATTTGTTGACTCCTCTTTACAAGCACCACTGGGTAACCTTTTAGAAAAAACCAAACCTTATTTTAATCATCATATCGATTTTAAGCTCCCCAACGTTGGTTTACTAAGTGAGCTTGCCGATACCTTTAGAATATTACAAGGTCGTGCGATTGCTAAAACGCACCGAGATTGGATTGGACTCCCAGATCAGCTTTCTCATTTTGCGCCAGCAATTGCAGCTCGTTTTAAAATGGCACTGGCTTTAACCGAGCAAGAAGAACAAGAGGCGCTAAAAATACAGCATGAATGGCAAACAATAGTCGCTAAAAACCTAAATAAGCACAGCTGCTTATTTTTACCTACCACCCCTACAACCGCACCTAAATTAGGCGCCGACACAAGCGCCTTACGCATGCAAATTATTACGCTTTCGGCAATTGCAGGGCTGAGTGGCTCGGCGCAAGTACACTTACCGCTGGCTAATTTAGCAAATGCACATCCGTATGGCTTTTCATTAATGATGAGCCACGGTAACGATAAAAGCCTACTTGCGTGCGTACAACAATTAGCTGCACACTTAAAAAAGGACACACCGGCATGACCACACACAACATTGCATTTACCGCGTCTCATTTTTCGGCCACTGAGGCGGGTATAAATATACTAAAACAAGGCGGTACAGCTACCGAGGCTATGGTAGCCGCTGCCGCTGCGATTAGCGTTGTATATCCACATATGAACTCAATTGGTGGCGATAGCTTTTGGCTTATCGATAACCCAAACCAAAAAACGCCCACTGCTATTGACGCCTGCGGCCGAGCTGCAAGTAATACAAGTGCTTATAACACGCTCACACAAATACCAGAGCGCGGCGGACTAAGCGCATTGACTCAAGCGGGTACAATACGCGGTTGGCAAAAAGCCCTTGAGCTAGATGAACACGCAGCACTACCTCTGTCAAAAATTTTAGCGCCCGCCATTGCACTTGCTCGCGAGGGCTTTACCGTTACAAAAAGCTTGCAAGCAGGCTGCGAAAAGCTAGCTGCTGCAAATAATACCAATGACGCGTTTAAAAGCCTCTATATACCCAATGGTAAGCCCTTGCAAGCAGGTCAGCATTTTAAAAACCCTAAACTTGCAGCAACATTTGAACACTTAGCAAAACAGGGTTTAAACGCATTTTATGAAGGTGCACTTGCTAACTCATTTGCCGCCGACTTAGCAAAAGCAGGTAGCTCAATTACCGTAAGTGATATTGCAAATACTAAAGCCGAGGTCGTTACTGCGCTAAATGCAAACTTATCAGGTATTGATTGCTATAACTTACCCGCACCAACACAAGGCGTGCATTCACTGCAAATAATTGGTGCCGTAAATAAACTAAAACACAAAGCTAAAACCGATGCCGACTGGATGCATTTAATTGTTGAGGCAACCAAACAAAGCTTTACCCATCGCCCAACTCTTTGGGCTGACCCTGAAGTATTAGGAGACGGTTATAAAAACGCACTAACCGATAATCGCTTAAGCCAACTTGCTAATAATATTGATATGACCAAAGCCAAAAAATGGCCTTTTAGCGCAGAGCCTGGCGATACCGTGTGGATGGCAGCTAGAGATAAAAACGGCCAATTAGTCAGCTTTATTCAAAGTATTTATTGGGAATTTGGCAGCGGAATATTAATGAGCGAAGGCGGTTTTGTGTGGAATAACCGTGGTTTAAGCTTTAGTTTAAACAATGAAGGTATTGATGCGGATAACAATATTAACGCCCTTGCGCCAAATAAAAAGCCGGCTCATACACTTAACCCAGCAATGGCAAAGTTTAGCGATGGTCGTCGCCTTGCCTACGGCACTATGGGCGGTGAAGGGCAACCACAAACCCAAGCCGCTGTTTTTGCAGGCTACGCATGGCGAAATAAATCAATAAACCAAGCCATTAGCGACCCTCGTTGGTTACTTGGGCGCACATGGGGTGATACAAGTACAAATTTAAAAATTGAAAAAGGGTTAGTTTTTCATATAGAACATGAATTAAATCAACGTGACCACGATTGGGTAAGCGTTGATAATAATAACGAAATGATGGGGCACGCTGGGGCTATTTTAGATACACCTACAAGCCTTGAAGCAGCAACAGATCCTCGTTCAGATGGACGTGCAACCGTAACTACAGCAGGAACACAATGTCAGAAATAATAAACCAATGGCCAATAGTAGTAGCCTTAATAGCAACCGGTATTTTTGCCGGAATTTTAGCAGGACTTTTTGGTGTAGGCGGGGGTATTGTTATCGTACCTGTGCTGTATTTTTTACTGCAAGGCTTTGGCGTAAGCCCAGAGTCGGCAATGATGATAGCCACAGCTACATCACTTGCAACCATAGTACCTACTTCGCTTTCATCTATTCGCTCGCATCATAGCAAAGGCAATATTGACCTTGCGCTAATAAAATACTGGGCACCGTTTATATTAGTTATGGCGGTAGTCGGTAGTATTATTGCTCATACCGTTCGCGGTAACGCATTAGTGCTCATGTTTGCCTGCATTGCTATTTTAGTCAGTTTAAACATGTTATTTAGAGCCGGCGCACCCGCACTTGTAAACCAACTACCAGGTAAATTTGGGCAAGGCATTATGGCAAGTATTGTAGGCGGTTTATCAGTAATGATTGGCATAGGTGGCGGCACTATTGGCGTACCTATGCTAAACGCATTTAATGTACGTGCCCACGTTGCAGTAGGTACTGCGGCCGTTTTTGGTTTATTGATTGCGCTACCTGGCGTAATTACCTTATTAAGTATTGGCACAACGCCAACCGATGCTCCCCTAGGTACGTGGGGGTTAGTTAACCTCCCTGCCTTTTTTCTTATTATTCCGCTAACTATTTTATTTGCGCCTATTGGCGTAAAAATTGGTAGTAAGCTGGATCAAAAACAACTAAAACGCGCTTTTGCCGTTGTCTTAATGATAACGGGTATTCGCATGCTCATTCAGACTCTGGGAGCCTAAAATATGTTTAATAACACGCAAGTTCAAACCTTAAACCCACCACAGCGTTTATTAATGGGCCCTGGCCCAATTAATGCAGATCCTCGTGTTTTACGTGCTATGTCGGCGCAGCTTATAGGTCAGTACGACCCAGTAATGACCGGTTTTATGAACGAAACCATGGCGCGTTACCGAGAAATTTTTAAAACTAAAAACGAATGGACCATGCTAATAGATGGCACATCGCGCGCAGGGATTGAAGCCGTATTATGCTCAATTTTACGCCCAGGCGATAAAGTATTGGTGCCAATTATGGGGCGCTTTGGGCATTTACTGGCTGAAATTGCAGAACGCGTTGGCGCAAAGGTGCACACAATAGAAGTACCGTGGGGCGAAGTGTTTACGCCAGAACAAATCGAAAAAGCCATTGTTGATGTAAAACCCCATGTACTTGCTATGGTACAAGGCGATACATCCACCACCATGAACCAACCTCTTGAGCATATTGGCGATATTTGCCAAAAGCACGATGTACTATTTTATTGCGATGCCACCGCATCTATTGTGGGTAACGAACTTCCTGCCGACGAATGGAAGCTCGATGCACTTTCTGTTGGTCTACAAAAGTGTTTAGGCGGACCGTCTGGTTCAGCACCTTTAACACTCAGCGACAAATGCGCCGAGTGGATCCAAAAACGTAAAAAGGTAGAAGCAGGCATTCGCACAGCCGATCATATCGACGGCACAGAGCCCTTTGTGCGCTCTAACTATTTTGATTTAGGTATGATCATGAATTACTGGGGAGAGGAGCGCCTAAATCATCATACCGAAGCCACCAGCATGCTGTATTGCGCCTCAGAATGCGCCCGCATAGTAATTGAAGAAGGCGTGGATAACTGCGTAGCGCGCCACAAATTACATGGCGATGCCATGCTAACAGGCATTCAAGCACTGGGCTTAAATGTATTTGGCGATTTAACGCATAAAATGAACAACGTACTGGGTGTGTATATACCCGAGGGCATTAATGCCGATCACGTACGCGGACAAATGCTAACCGATTTTGGAATAGAAATTGGCACCTCATTTGGGCCACTGCATGGAAAAATTTGGCGTATTGGCACTATGGGCTACAACGCCCGCAAAGATGCTGTATTACAAACACTTGCCAGCCTAGACGCTTGCTTGCATGCCAACGGTTACAAAGGTCCTAAAGGCGAAGCCGCCATTGCAGCCCTTGCTCACTATAAATAAAAAAAGGATTTAGCATGACGATTGTAAGCTCACAACACAGCCCTTTATTAGGTAAAGAACGTGCCAATACCCACGCAGCACGCGCTTTATCTCGCTGTAAAACCCTCAGCGCACTATCGCAAATGCAAGGCGGCATTCACCGAGTGTACTTATCAAAAGAGCACAAAGAGTGTAACGACGTTACTGCATCGTGGATGGTTGAGGCAGGCATGCAATCGTGGCAAGACGAAGTGGGCAACCTTTGGGGGCGGCTTAAATCATCAAACCCACATGCTAAACGTTTAATTATAGGATCGCACCTCGACACAGTACCAAACGCAGGTGCATTTGATGGTATTTTAGGTGTACTACTGGGGATAGAGATTGCAGCGCTTGCAAATAAGCTAAAGCTCGACCTGCCCTTTCATTTAGATGTAGTGGGCTTTTGCGATGAAGAAGGCACTCGCTTTGCCACAACTTTAATTGGCTCAAAAGCACTCGCTAACGAGTTTGACCCACAGTGGCTAAATATACAAGATACAAGCGGTATAACTATGCACCAAGCCATGCTCGACTTTGGCTTAAACCCTAACGACTATGCAAAGGCCGCACTAAACAAAAACGAATTACTAGGTTACTGGGAAACTCATATTGAACAAGGGCCAGTACTCGAATCGGTTAATCAGGCGTTAGGCGTTGTAACGGCTATTGCAGGGGCAAAACGCGCCATGCTTACCCTAACAGGTCAAAGTGGTCATGCGGGTACAACCCCTATGAATTTACGTCAGGATTCCCTAGCTGGTTGCGCTGAATTAGTAACCGAAATCGAAAAACTAGCAAACAATGCTAAAAATGGCGAAGTTGCCACCGTAGGGCAAATACAGTCGCGCCCCGGCGCTACAAACGTGATTGCAGGCAAAACAACCATAAGCCTAGATGCACGCGCACAAAGCGACACCGATCTCGCTAACTTACTAAGCGCCATACAAAGCAGCGCTCAATCTATAGCAAGCAAACGCAATTTAACGCTTGATTGGCAATGGACTCATGCCGCCGATGCCGTTGCGTGTGATACTCAAATTCAGCATTTGTTTTCAAGCGCATGTAAACTCAATAACCAAGCATCGCCTTCACTTGCTTCAGGCGCTGGGCATGATGCAATGGCAATCGCGCCTATTTGCCCCATTGGCATGTTATTTATACGCAGCCCTGGCGGTATAAGCCACCACCCTGCAGAAGCAGTTATCGACAGCGATGTAACAAAGGCACTCAGTGTAATGTACAGCGCGCTTTTACTTTATGTGAAAGAGTGTGAGTGATTTTAAGGTAATCGAGTAAACCAAGTATATTAACTTGGTATGCTTAGGGGCTTAAACCTCCTCAAAGTCATTTGGAGGTTGTTACTAAATGCAGGAATATTCGTTATTTAAAGTAGCTTTATCGGACTGCCCTTTGCTCTTTTAGGCTAAGGCGTTTATGTGAGCTATATACATGTTGAATGTTTGTACCATTAACCAAATATGCATCCATTTCAACGGTAATTAAACCCGATAATGGCTTGATTTCTAGAACACCCAACTCACCTAAATTTGCAGATAGTAAAGTATTATTCCTAATAGCTAACAAAGTTTTGTCAGTATCTCGTAAGTCACCATTCACATATAATTTAGCACCACTAAACCAATTGTTAATTATTTTAACTTTGATTGACTTAATAGTAAATTCAAAGGATTTTCTCATCAGATCTCCATATTCAGAAAATGTAATTATTATACTTTGTGTTCTTATGTGTTTGGCGCACAAACACTTTCGTTTGATACCCGCTTAGTCGATGCTGGGTAATTTTTTAGTGCAGCCAAAGGGCGAATTGGCCGCTGAACCAAATTACCTGAGCAGTTTGGGCACACGTTATTTAACAGCGTTTGGGCACAGCCAGAACAAAATGTGCATTCAAATGAACAAATAAAAGCCTCTGTGGACTGTGCAGGTAGATTCTTATCACAACATTCACAATTAGGTCTTAAATCTAGCATTTAGAGCTCCCTTTTATCCACCCAATGCTGAGTAAATATCTATTACCTTTTATAACTTTTGATACCTGATGCTCACTTACATCAGGGCGGAATAGCTTAACCCGCTTTGTTTCAAATATCGGATCACTGCAAATAAACTCACCACCCAAATCTGCTTTTTTAAGCACTATATTCAATCGATAGTGTTTACCAGATTCAACTTTGTCTGTGTGTGGTGCTATTTCACTTCCTTGTGGGAATTTAAGCAAATATGTATCAAATTAAATTGGCCACGTAGCACCACAAATCAACATTTTATCGTAGCCTGATTTTTGTCGGCCTCGCTCCCAACAAAATAATTTACTCAAAAAAAACATACAATCCCTCGAAACAGCTAACAAGCTGCAGGTTAACTCGTTTTTTATTTTTATTGATAAACAAACCATAGCCGAGTTCATATTTTGATTCAATCGATTATTGTATTTTACGTGGGATATAAAAGAGAGTTTTAATGGTGTTTTGATTGGCGTTTTAAAAGACATTATGGTGGCTATAATTACCTAGCAAATCAAAATATAGCCACCCGTTTTACTTTAATGCTTATTTAAAGCTTATTTAATCGTTACCTTTGCATCACTTACCCATGTTTCAGTTATAGCTTCATCATTTTTATCAACTAAATACGCGCGTATGTTCACCGGATTGTTGTTAGCTTGTTTGTAGTCAAACGCTAATCGCCATTGGTTTGTACCAACTACCGGATAAACTCCAATAGGTTCTAGTATTTCACCGTTGCTGGCTTCAACTATCGGCTTTATACCACTTTTGTTATCTAAGCCTTTAAATACTGGACCTTCAAAATCAATCACCATTTTGTTAACGCCTTCAGGAATTGGCTGGCCGGGAATTCCGCCTAAGCCTTGGCGAGTATTTACAACGCTTGCAAGGTTTTTTGATTTTGGATCGAGTGGACGCCACTCAATATCATAAGAAAAGGTAAACTCATCACCTTTGCGCGCCTCTTTTTCGGGCACCCAATAGGCCACAATGTTGTCAAACGTTTCATCTTTTGTAGGAATTTCGATTAACTGTACTGCGCCTTTGCCCCAATCGTCAGTAGGTTTAATCCACGCTGATGAACGCTTATTGTAAAATACGCCGTCGTCTTGGTAGTTATTAAAGTCACGATCTCTTTGGATTAAACCAAACCCTTTTGGGTTCTCATCAATAAAGCTATTGGTCGACACCGACTGAGGATTATTTAATGGGCGCCAAACGTATTGACCCGATCCTGTGTGAATAGCTAAGCCATCGCTATCGTGAATTTCAGGGCGCCAGTCTTTAGCTTCTGTTTTATCTTTTTGTGAGTACCAATACATACTAGTTAGCGGTGCTACACCTAAGCGTTCAACATCGGCGCGCATATACAAATTTGCCGTTACAGAGGTAATATGGCCTTTAGCTTCTTTGTTATCTTTGCTTAAACCAAATCGATAAGCACCAGTGATAGAAGGCCCTTCAAGCAATGCCCAAACAGACACACTTTCACCTTTTTTCTCTGCGGGGCCAATCCAAAATGCAGAAAAGCGCGGGAATTCTTCTGGCTGATTCATACCCGTATTAATTGCAATACCTCGGGCTGACAGTCCATATTGCCCCTCTGGCCCGTCGGTACGAAAATAAGACGCACCTAAAAAAGATATCCAATCTGGTTTCATATCTGGGCGCATTATTCTAAAGCCTGCAAATCCAAACCCTTCTGGGAGATCGTGAGCAGGGCTGTCATCAGGCATATTAAAAACGTCATTACTAAAAGGTACATTTTGAACCTGATTTTTATCGTCTCTGATGTAAATACTTACTGGCTCTGGAAAATATCGGCCAGGGTAAAATAATTGTACGGGCGCCTTTTTTCCACTTGGATATAAGGTTTCATCTTCTTTAAAGCGTATTTTCCAGTGTTCGTCATAGGTAATTTTATCGATTAACTCCGGCGCTGGCACCTTAGTTGGCGTATAGGGCTTTTCGGCTGAGGCTTTTGCCAGCGCTTTTAAGTCTTCGAATGAAAACTGCGTTTTATCTACTGCTTCTGTCGCGTAAGACGACATCGAAGTGCTAAAAATAATTGCGATAAATAACTTTAATTTCATAAAAAGAATGTCCAATAAATTGAGTCAAATAAAAATGGGAACGCTGCACGAACGTATGTTTAACTTAAAGTTCTGTATGGATATTACGTGACGTAATATGAACTAGCGTTTACTAAGGTATTGTTATTTGACTACAGGACCTCCCATAATTAATTTGTTTTTACGGGAATTAATTTTAAGGGCGATTGCGCGCGTTTAATGATATCGCTGAAGTGAAAATAAACGGAAATAGCGCAGTTTATTGGACGAAGCCGTCAAGAGGTATGGATATATTTAGATTTTAGTTGCCCACTATTCCAAGGCAAATACTTGTAGAGTGGCTGGTTTTTCTATTCGTTGTAGTTACATAGTTGATTTGGGCTAAAGCGTATTATAAGCAGTAAAAAGTGAAGGGTAAGCCTATATAGAACTGTGGTATTTAAATTGATAAGGATTACATTTAAGTGTTGAAAAACAAAGAGGCTCACCACTTTTAAAATTTGCAATTAATAGCTAAATTTGACTAGTCGTCCACCTCAGGGCGTGTTGTTACGTGTTTGTTCATCGTAGCTAAAAGATCTTCTTTACATTTATCAGGTTTCAACGACTCAGGGTTGAAAATTATGGCAAGTACTTTATCAACATATACATAGATTGAACCATTAACTTCTTCGATATGCTCTACAACATCCCAGTCATAAAAGTTATAACCATATTGGTGGATTTCTTTTATACCATCAGCGCTTATTTCAAACTCTTTAGGACCAATCATTATTCCATTTTCATTTGGTGTAAAACATTGTGCAATTTTCACTTCCATAAATTTACTGAGAGCGACGTAAATAAAAAATAAAATGGATAATGTGAAAACAGAAAAGAACAACTTATTTTCTATTCCGCCAGACTGAAACTGAAAGAAGGACATAAAACTAAAAGTTAGCACCAACCAAAGACACACATTTTTAAGCATGGGTATCCATGTATAGGATTTCAACACCTTAGATGCTGTGTGAGCGTAAAAAGCGTCATAGTCGGCTTTAGATGTTTTAATTTTAAGATTCAAAAGATTCTCCATAATCTGAGATACGTATAATTAGCCTGTAGATTAACTCGTTTTTTATTTTTTATTGATAAACAAACCATAGCTGAGTTCCTATCAACTTAAAATCAATTTACCCATGCATTTATTGACCGTAATATTCCGCTTTTTATTTTAAAGAGAATCAGGCTTAATAAAGCCAAGTTGTTTACCATTCTATAATTGATAATTTCCGTAACGGTTAGAATAAGGTCACCCTAACTGCCCTTCATCATTAGTCATTCAAAACGCCTTTAACTGTATTATTTTTTTAAGACGTTTTTTAATGACCTTTTGCTCGCAATAAAGCCCGATAAAACCACCAACAGCAATTGAAGCCACAACCAACAACCAATATAAAGAGCTGTTAGATTCCTGAATACCCGAAATATAAAGGTATAAGTTGAACGGGATAATAAAAAATAAGCTACCTAGTACTTTAATGAATTCCCTAAAAAGCTCTGTATCAGACTTTGCTTTGTCGATATGAGAGTTAATAGTTTCATTTGATATCTCATTTAGCTCTGGGTATGTTTTTTGTAACCAATTTAAATAATTCAATTATGCATCCTTGTATTTTTATATCTAGTACTGCCTTAAATAGGCAAAATATATTTGCTAAAGTAAGCGACATAGCAGTAAAAACCAGATTTTTTTTGTTCTGCTTTACGACTTGTTATACGTTTTTACTACTCACTATTAGATTACAAGCTATCACCACATCAGATCGGTAATACTCTACAATTTCAGCTAACTCTTTATCTGATTTAACTAAGAACTCAGCGGAACATCTTTCTCTAACATGAATTAAAGGTAAATGATCTGTATCAGATGAAATTACACCAAATACATGAAACTCAGTATTCCAGCATTGACCATACTTTTTATTTCCAATTTGACAAAGATTCATAACTATATTTAAGTAATCATCATCGCTTTCAAGTAATTTGGTAGCAAGTCTAATTGCATCATCAAACATTTTATTTACACCGAGCTTTAGAAGCGTATAACGAGGCTGTAGAATAGCTCTAACAGCCAAATAATAGTAAGTTAAAATAGAGACGCAGAAAAATGTTATTTGTCCTAGTTTATTACTTGTTATAAACCATTAACTACCAAATTCTCGGCTAACAATTGCTGCGGGGACGATATCTTCTGGTAGATCACTAGAAGCCTTTTGAGCAAAGTCACCAGCCATACCAAATACTTTGTCAACTGGATCGACTTTCACTCCGTTTTCGACAGCTAACTCCAGAAGTTTCTTGCCGATATCGTTACAAGAACTAACCCAGTTTTTTGGTAATTTCCCCACAGTGATTTTAGGCTGACAAACTAGTTTAAAAGTTTCTTTACCTTCTTGTGTTTGAATTGAAACATCAACGAACCCACTTTTATATGGGTTAGCGAATACACTAGAACTAACCAGAATTATTGCTCCGACAAATATTTTTTTCATGACACTTCCTTATGGTTTATAACGGGCCTATAGATTGGCTCGTTTTTTATTTGTTTTTATTGATAAACAAACCATAGCTGAGTTCCTATTTTGGTTCAATCTTTTACTGTATTTTACTGTATTTTACTGTATTTTACTGTATTTTACGTGGAATATAAAAAGAGTTTGGTGTTGTTTTAATTGACGTTTTGGAAGGAATTACTGGAAAATTTGGTGTGGGTGTTTTTTTACTCTGATGGGCAAAATATATTTGTTAAAATAAGTGATGCAGCAGAAAAAACCTAGCAGTTGAGGATCATCATAACGTTGGTAATATTCCACTTTTATTTTAAAGGAAGTTAGGCTCAATGAAGCCGAGTTATTTACCATTTTTTAATAAAAATTGTTGTCGTCTATCGGGCTACCAATTACTACTTTCATCTTGTCAATACAGCTCAGACTTTTGCGTGATGCACTTTCATGGATGTAACCTAACTCACTGCTATAATTGATAATTAACGTAAAATTTTGAATGGGTGTCATCCTAACTTTGTGCCACCTCACGTAGAAATTTTTAATAAAAACAAACCTAACCCGCCGAATAAAGTTAAAAATACCACCAACATTATAATCAGCGTTTTGGATTCACCTAATGATTGCATTAATCCCATTTCAGTCGGTAATACTTGCTCAAGCAGACTTGGCTGTTTAATTTTGTTTTTTTGACCTCTATCCATAATACACATTCCATATAGAATTAATACTGCTAACGAGCCTGTAAATTAACTCGTTTTTTATTTGTTTTTATTGATAAACAAACCATAGCTGAGTTCCTATTTTGGTTCAATCTTTTACTGTATTTCACGTGGAATATAAAAAGAGTTAGCTGTTGTTTTAATTGGTGTTTTGGAAGGTATTACGGGAAAGTTTAGTGTGGTTGGCTTTTTACTCTTTCTTTCATTGTAGCTCAGCTTTTTGCGTGATTCATTTTTATAAAACTCACTTAACCCGCTGCTTTAATTTATTATTTATGTAAAAGCTAGAATGAATCTCATCCTAACTCTTTAGCTTTTTTTAACTCTATTTTTGAAACGTAAAATACAATACCAGCAACAAGGCCTACTATAGAAAATAAAAACAATTGTAAAAAGCTATATCCATAACCTATTAACGTAATTGAACCATTTTCGACCAATACCTTACCATTAATAATTGAGCTATCTAAACCTGAAGGGAAAACAAAAAAGAAAGAAACTAAGCAAGTAGATACAACTGAAGATTTGAGCACTGTATTTAGCGAATAACCACAGCTTTTAGTGATAAATTTATAAATGGGAAATGCTGTTACTAGAACCAAAATTAGAACAACTATTAACGTCCAAATAAATATACCAAAAGGAATAATAGTAAATTTCATTTCAATTGCCATTGGCGCTAAAAATGCAACAACTAAAGAGGCTAAAATAAAGCTAAATATTGTTCTCAACTCGAAACCTTCTTAGAAAGCTAACGCCTGCCATAACCGATTTGTGGCGCTCTTGCACAAATCCGGTTAATGGTTTTGTTATGTAACGTCACCGTCAAGTCCAAATTTTTTCCTGTTCAAAACTAGCGCTGCCAGCACAGTTACTCCTAACACTGTACCAACAGGGAACATGAAGAGTAACAATGTTGAATATATTATTAGTGCCCAAAAAAGCCACTCAGTTCGATAGTTTAAGCCCACAACGGAAAATGTTAAAAAGCAAAGCGCAACTAAAAATAAGATGACCCCTGTTACTGTAGACAAAGCTGTTGATGACATTTCTTCTTGTGATATTTTAGGTTCATTATTTCCAAACAGCGTTATCTCTTGAAATGAAGAGGACATAATTAAATACGAATCAACAATTCCCCAAAGTGGTGCCCAGAAAAGCAATAATCCCAAAACTGCGACGTATTTCCCTATAGTTTCCTTGTTCATCATCTCTCCTCACGTAGTTACATAACGAGCCTGTAGATTAACTCGTTTTTTATTTGTTTTTATTGATAAATAAACCATAGCTGAGTTCCTATTTTGGTTCAATCTATTACTGTATTTTTACGCAGAATATAAAAGAGTTAGCTGTTGTTTTAATTGGCGTTTTGGAAGGTATTACTGGAAATTTAGTATGGTTGTCTTTTTTACTCTTTCTTTTCATCGGCTAGTCGCGGCAGGAAAACCTAAAAAAGTGGCTATTATTGCCTGTATAAGAAAGCTTATAGTGATCATAAATTGTATGGTGAAGAATGGTGTCATGTGGGTTCCTAAAATGGTTTGAAATTAGAAATTGACACCATCGTCACTTGTTATGATAATTTTTCCATAAGCAATAAAAACTGATCAGATAACTCTCTTCGTGAAATACTTTCCGAAGCAGAGATGCTCCAGCTCGTCCCAAGTACAGTATCTATAACAGGGTATGCATATGTATACCCATCCGGATTTTTCCTAGCTGGTTCAAACTTTGCTAGAGGAACACGCAACCGTTCAAATTTATGCTTAAGTATCCGAATTTCTTCTTTAAATGGTACTAAATCAACATCATCTCCACTATCCGAAAACTGAGACAAGGTTCTTATAATCTCATATGCACCTAGTACCCATAGATAAGATTGAGCTAAATGAGGGCCTAAATCCCCCATAAAAGCAGATGGTTTTCCATTAACAATATTTTTATCTTCCACAACTAACTGTGCATCAATTAATGCGATACCTTGATATGGAACTATCATAAGTTTATGAATACGATCTAATGTGTTTTGGCACTTTATCCATTTGTTTTTTCTGACTAAATCCGTACTTTTCTGAATGTCTAGAAGCTGTTTAAGCTCATTATTACTAAGATCCATAATTTACTCCGCAATTATCATAACAGCTTATTGACAACACTCTGGGGGTTATAACACCCAAAATGGCGTATATTACATTGTTTAATAATTCCACTAAATAACTTTAATGTAAACAAGTGATTAGGCATGTTATAAAAAGGTCTTTGTTATTTTTCACCAAAACGATTTTTAATGATGTTATCGGACTATATTAAAATAGCTATTTATATAAACAGTTGGTTCTGTCAGTTAGCTTTATTTATGTAGTTACCTTTACAACCATAAGTAACATACGTACGAATACCAAACGCTACACAAAAGCTTATTGAGGCTTACTTATACTGGTTTAGCATTGCTATACGCTTTAATAGTTGGCGTTTAGCCTTATCTGGTGGAAAAACTCGATTATAAAACAGAGGAAAAAGTAATAGGAAGATTTTGGCTTTATGTATTTAGCGCGTAATTAGCTAAAGCATTGGTTAGATAAGCGAGCCATAAACATATTGATTGATACAGGCTCGCTGAGGTGTTTATAATAAAACGAATGAGTCAGGTGTTTACTTTACATCAAAGTTCACGTGGTCAAAGTATGGATTTTTCTCACGCGCTTTAAGTATACTAATTGTAGTGAGCACAATGAGTTGCAGCTCGCTATTTACGTTAACAACTATGCATTCGTCTCTATTAGCATTGCGTTTTGTGTCAGTTGCTATCCCGCATACACCATCGCCATTTTTTAATATAAGCTCAATGCTTAAATGGTGCATACAGGCAATTTCGATGTAATCGTATTGGTTGCAACTGATCATAACGTCCTCTTTATTTAGTCGGTTTAAATAGCATTAAAAAAGCAATAACAACAAGGTTGGCTATATACCAAAGATCTTTAATTACAAACTGCCCTAGGCGCTCCAATAAAGTGGAAGAACTAAATGCACCGGTTGCGGTAATTAAGAATGTTTGGGTCATCATAAATACGCTTAAACACGCTAAGCCACTTACAATAATTAGCTTTTTATTCTTTAAAAATAGCCCTAAGCCCAATAACACAGCAAATAATACATCAAACCCGCCAATCACGTTAGATGTACCTTGTACGCTAAATACCGTGTATAACCACGACATAAACGGTGAGGTTTCTACTAAACTTACAATGCCTTTTGCTTCAAACTCGTAAAACTTCATGCCGCCGATCCACAGTAAAACCATAGCAACCGGTATAAAGTTTAAAAGTACGTGTTGTTTGTCGGTAAGTTTGTCTTTATAAAATAAAAACAAATATAAAGGCACTACAGCAAAGTATTTAATTATACCCTGCCCGCTACCAATGATTGGAAAGCCGCCTAGTTGCGCCATCCAACGGTTGCTGGCAAATAAGGTAAGTAATGCAACTAAACTTATAATTGCTGCAAGTAAAAGTGCTGGCGTAGGTTTCATTAGTTTAAAACGAGCGAGCACGGTGGCAAACGCTAAAGCAATCATAAATGAGCCACTAATTAAACCTAACGCAGATACAGACATTAGCGAATCAACGCCGTAAAAACTAAACGTAGCCGTTAACGTATTAGGGTTTGCTCCTAACGCAAACGACAAGCCAAGTAACAAAAAGCTACTCGCTAATAAAAAAGTAATCACGTTGTTGGTTAGTTTTAAGTTCATTGTATTTCCAAGTATTCGTTAAGACTTACAAAGACCTTACTAGTCGATAAAACAATTCAAGCTAACTCTTAAAAATATAAGAGTTGATTAAGCACAACGTAAGCTCTCATAGGGTAATGTGATCAATCACTTTAGTTTATGATTTATTACCTCTTTATTAATAAAATCAAATAAGTCTAATATTCATATGATGTGCGTCATCTTTTTTATTATTAAATGAAGTAGAATAACGTCGCCTTTTCAATAAACAGAATGCATGTATTTCTAAAACTTAGGGACATTTTAATGAAAGGTACTGATATTCGAATTACCTCTGGACTGATTTCTATAGCCATTGTTTTATTACTTTGGTTTGCTGTACCGCCTCCGCAAGGTGTTACCGAAAACGCATGGCATTTGCTCGCTTTATTTATTGGTACTGTAGTTGCCATTATTGGTAAAGCAATGCCTATCGGCGCCATTGCTATTTTAGCTATAACCTCTGTTGCGTTAACTGGCGTAACTAATGACAGTCCATCTGGTGCTATTAAAGATGCATTAAGTGGTTTTTCTAACTCATTAATTTGGCTGATTGGTATTGCTATTATTATATCTCGGGGGTTAGCTAAAACCGGTTTGGGAAATCGTATTGGCTATAATTTTATTTCTTTTTTTGGTAAAAAAACTATTGGTATTGGCTATGCCCTCGCGCTGTCTGAACTTGTTATAGCGCCTGTGACGCCAAGTAATACCGCGCGAGGCGGCGCTATTATTCACCCAATTATGAAGTCGATAGCAACAAGCTTTGGCTCGTCTCCTGAGGAAGGCACATCTCGTAAAATTGGGCACTACCTTGCTTTAGTTAGCTACCATATAAACCCTATTACATCAGCTATGTTTATTACCGCCACGGCTCCTAACCCTCTAATTGTAAAGCTTATTGCAGATGCTACTGGTGCAAATATTAGTATTACTTGGGGTACGTGGGCGCTGGCAGCGCTTGTTCCTGGTTTGCTATGTATTGCCCTTGTGCCTTTGGTTGTTTATGCCATTTACCCACCTGAAGTGAAAAGTACACCCGATGCTAAAACCTACGCAGAATCTAAATTAACTGAAATGGGCCCAATGAGTTACGGCGAAAAAATAATGGTGGGTGTTTTTGCTATGCTGCTTATTTTATGGGCCGGCGTGCCTGCAATGATTTTAGGGGCTGACTACGCAGTTAACACAACCGCAGTGGCCTTTTTAGGTTTATCGGTTTTATTAGTGACTGGTGTATTAAGTTGGGACGATGTACTTAAAGAAAAGTCTGCGTGGGATACCGTTGTTTGGTTTTCAGCATTAGTAATGATGGCCACTTTTTTAAATAAACTAGGTTTGGTAACGTGGTTTTCAACACTTGTTGAGAGCAATATTGCGCAACTGGGTTTTGACTGGATTGTATCGGCTATTATATTGGTAGCTGTGTATTTTTATGCTCATTACTTCTTTGCCAGTACTACAGCACATATTACTGCTATGTTTGCCGCATTTTACGCCGCAGGTTTAGCGCTTGGCGCTCCACCTTTATTTTTAGGTTTACTGTTAGCTGGCGCTTCATCACTCATGATGTCGTTAACACATTACGCAACTGGCACATCTCCCATAGTGTTTGGCTCAGGCTATGTATCATTAAAAGATTGGTGGGTAATGGGCCTTATAATGAGTATTATTAATTTAAGTGTATGGGGAATTATCGGCGGGCTTTGGTGGAAAGCACTTGGGTATTGGTAGTGCTGTGTATAGGTAGTAATGTCTTTGTTAGCTTAACCAGCATGTTTAACTCTATGCGCTTGTTTTAGTCGTACCTAATTAAAAGCGTTATAGCCCTAAAAATATAAACTTTAGGGCTATAATAAGGAAGCATTAAAGCTTTAGAAATGACTCGTAATTACCATTATTGATAAAGATAATTACGAGTACTACATGCAAACGCGGGCTACTCGTAGCTAAAATTAGTCGCTTTGATCTCTGAAGTCTTTTTTTCTGAAAATAGTTAAATGCCAACCCCAATGCAAAGAGCCTAATCTTAAAAAGATAGTCGTGAAAAATGATCCTAAAATACACCAAATGTAATCTACATTAAGGCTAAATAAAGCGGCATAAACTGCACCACCCGCTAAACACGCAGAGGCGTAAGGTTCGCTGCGCATAACCGTTGGCACCTCACGGCAAATTACATCACGTATTAAACCACCAAATATGCCTGTAGTAATACCCATGGTAATCGCGACCACCATGCCGGAGCCATTAATGAGTGCTTTCTCTATCCCCATAATATTAAATAGCGCCATACCAACAGCGTCTACCAATAAAAAGTAGTAGTTATTAACGCGCGGTAAGTATCGAATAAATGCAATTGTTGCTATAACGGCCCCGTAGGTCGAATATAAATACTCTGGAGTGGCAATCCAAAATACCGGTTTGTTTAAAAGTATATCTCTGAGGGTTCCGCCCCCTAGTGCTGTAACGGTTGCAACCACTACTACGCCAAAACCACTAATGTTTTTTTCATACCCAAGCAATGCCCCTGCAACAGCAAAAAATGCGACACCGAGTAACCCTAGTACCATAAAGTATTCAGCAGTCATGGTAATTCCTTTTTAAAATTTATAAGGAGTTGTATCAACTTACGTGCCAAAAAAACGAGTGAATACAAATAAATTTATAATTTAAGCAATTGAAATTTATAAACTTATTATATGTATTAAAAAACATTAGCTATGTGATATTTAGAGAAGGCTTAACAAGAGTAATTATTTTAATTATGGGTAGTTTTTACACGTTAAAGTACAGAGGGATTTTGTTACAAAGTTGCAGTCGAGCACTTTTAAATCTTAAGCAAAAATTAAATGAGCAATAAAGCTATTACCAATATCACAAAAATAATAGGCAATATTGTATGTTGCCAGTTTTGCTCTTTATTTTGATTATAGAGTGTTTGCATTGAGCTTTTATCATTGTTAGTAAAACTATGCTGGCACTGCTTACAGTTTTGGGCTTTTATGCTCACCCAAGTACCACATTTAATACATGCGTAACGCCTTGACAGTTTATCAAACTCGTTTGTTTTTATAAACATTCTCATGTATCACCTCATTGATTTTCGCTGCGGTAAGAAAACCAATGAATAATATATATGTTGAGTAACAAATTAAAGAAGCCGCTAGTGCTAAAATTAGCTGTGTGTTGTTTTTCATAATCATCCTTGGTTACTAGTCAAAAAACAATCGGTAAGGTTTTTTTAATTATATTACCAATTTAGTGAAATACGCCATTTTGTAACTTTTGCTAATCAAACTTAAATCCGGGTCATTTTTTTGCCTAGGCAAAGCTGCCATAATTAATATCCTGATTAATCTACATAACTCACTTTTGTTCCCGCTAAATGATCATGTAAACATCGTTTATCTTTTCCAAATATAAATAATGGATTAACAAAACCAGCTATAAACTGACCTACCGAAGGGACTAGTGATAATAGTTGCATAGAAAGCATGCGTTTAAAGTAAATTGTAGTAAAGCTTGCTTGTGTACCGTCTAAATTTTCAATACGGATAGACATTAAAGATTTACCAATTGTTTGTCCGCGTTGGTACATAAGGTAACCATGAAGCACTAACGTGCTTAATATGCCATAACCTAGCAAACCTGCAGATAAAGTAAGTGTTGGTTGGCTTAAACTACCAAACCCTACGAGCATGAATACAGGTACAAAACAAACAACACCTAAAACGCCATCAACAATAGCAGCTACTAGCCTATCTGAGCGCGTTGCTTTTTCTCCTGCTACTTTTGATACAATATTTTCAGATGGGCTCTGTGCTTCTCGCGTTTTAATTAAGTCGTCTATTTCTTTTGCTCGTTCTGGGTAGGCTTCGCGATCTATAGCTCTCGCTGATGAGTAAAGCTCATCTAAAGTGTAGGTAGAAAAATCTATTTCAGAGTCCATGAAAAAAATCCATATAGCGTTATTAAAAAGTAATCTAACACAATTAATTTAAGCTATTCAATTATTTAAGATTATCAAATAAAAAAGCTACTAAAAAGTAGCCTTTAATTATTAATTAAATACCATTCAATTTGCTGTTAAAAATGCCATTTAACTAGCAAGTTTGGATTATGTTCGGTTTGACCATCTACACCAAATTTATTTTTCCAATAAACATACTCAATACCAACATCAAGACGAGTGGTATCGAAGCCGAGCATAGGTGCAATATTGTATTTAATCTGTGAGGTAAAGTTAAAGCCGCCTTCACTTTTACCAAACATTGTGTCGGTGCTATCTACAATATCTAAAAAGCCATCGTATCTAAAGTTACCTTTGTTATAGCCCCACGTGACTGTTATTTGGTTATTATCTTCACGTTGAATGCCTATATCATCTTGAAAACGACGATAATAAGCCACATTAAAATATTGAAAGCCAGGTACATCAAGTGATACACCGCCCCCTAATAAATAGTTATTTTGATCCGTATCTCCCGAGCCATACTCTGTTTGTAGGCCTAAAAACACCTCTTTAACAAAGCTGTTTTGTGGCTTGTAAAGGGTTGGGTTTATGTTTAGCTCCCCATACACTTCATCGGGATTACTTAGTCTATCCATAAAAAAGAACGTACTACCCCAAGTATGTCCCGACGCATGTTCTATAGTAACAACACTTCTATCGTCTTCCTCCCCTGAAAATGGCTCTAGGTAGTCGGCCCCTTTCATTGCGGTAATACTAAAATCAGACCAAAGCTCTTTAGCCGAAACACCTGTTGAGCACATTGTAATTGCAGTTATAAGTGCTAGTTTTTTTATTGTTTTAGTGTTCATTTTAATTCCTTTATTTTTATGAATCTTAGTTTAGTTAAGATGATCCGTACTTGCTGAGTAATTTTCTGGTAGTACCAACGTCATTATTATTGCGGTGATACCCGACACCGTCACTGCGCTACCGAATATGGCAGTAACCAACTTAGGTGCGTTTGTAAACAACTCTGGTACAAAACTAACACCTAGCCCTAGTCCCAAACTCACCGCAATAATAAGTAAGCTTCTGCGATTTATTTTTTCGCTGGCTAGTATTTTGACCCCTGCGGCTGCTACGGTGCCAAACATTACAAGCGTTGCACCGCCCAAAACGGGTTTAGGTATATTTTGTAATACAGCGCCAATCACAGGAAACAAACCAAGGATGATTAAAATACCGCCGATCCACAGGCCTATGTACCTGCTGGCAACACCTGTTAGCTGAATAACCCCGTTGTTTTGACTAAAAGTAGTATTTGGAAAAGTGTTAAATAAGGCCGCAATCATCGAGTTAACGCCATCACCTAGAATACCACCGCGTATGCGTGCTAAGTAAGTAGGCCCTCTAACAGGTAACTTAGAAACAGCACAATTGGCAGTAATATCGCCTGTCGATTCAATTGCAGTAATAAGGTATAAAAAGCCAAAGGCTATAAGCGCACCAAAATCTACACTAAAACCGTACTTAAACGGTATTGGCATGGCGATTAAATCAAACTCGCCGACTTCAAATTTGGCTATTCCTAATATAACGGCCAGTATCCAACCTACTATCATGGCTACAACCACGGCAGTTAGCCTTACCCATTGATTTTTACTTGCATTAAGCAGCACCACTAGAGCAACAACCGAAAAACCAACAATTAGGTTACTTGGTGAGGCAAACTCGTCAGGCTTATTAGTTAATAGCCACTGGCCGCCGCCTATGTCGGTCATACCCACTTTTATAAGGTAGACGCCTATAGTGGTAATAACCACGCCGGTAACAACAGGCTTAATTACTTTGCCGAGTTTTTCTATAAAAAAACTAATAAATATCTCTACAAAGGCCGCTAAAAAACACACAGCAAAAATAGTAGCGAGTACTTCATCGTTATTGCCACCCGTAGCTTTAACAGTAAAGCCTGTGGCCAAAATAGTGCCTAAAAAAGCAAAACTGGTGCCTTGCACACATATAAGTCCGGAACCAACAGGCCCTACTCTGCGCGCTTGTATAAACGTACCAACACCCGATACAAACAACGCCATACTAATTAAATATGGTATTTCAGCAGCTAGGCCAAGCACCCCACCAATAATAAGTGTGGGTGTAATAATGCCTACAAAGCTTGCGAGTACGTGCTGTAGTGCAGCAAAAAATGATTCAGTTAGCCCTGGTTTATCATCTACCGCGTAAATTATGTCTTCTGAAATAGCTTCTTGGTTTGACATGGTCAATATCCTTTTAGCGCTTAAACTTGGGCAAGGTATTAACGCCCTGCCCTATTTTAATTCAAATACGTCTGCGTTTATTTAAGCTGCCCTTCTACGCCTTCAACGTAAAAGTCCATGCCGAGTAAGGTTTTATCATCAATAGTCTGCCCAGCTTTTGTAACCAGCTCACCTTGCTGATTTTTTATAGGGCCAGTAAATGGATGAAATTCACCTTTACCAATTTTCTCTGAAATAGCATTTACTTCACTTACTACATCACTTGGAATATCTTTACTTAGCGGCGCTAAGCGAGTCATCCCTGAGCCTATCCCTTTCCATATATCTTGCGATTGCCATTTATCGTCAAGTACTTGCTGTACGCGCTCTGCATAAAATTCATCCCAGTGATGAACCGCTGCCGTTAAATGTGCTTTTTTACCGTATCCGCTCATATCTGAGTGGTAGCCAATAGCGTAAATACCAGCGGCTTGCGCAGCTTGCAGTGGTGCAGGCGAATCAGTATGTTGGGTAATAATATCAACGCCTTGATCTATTAGGCTATCGGCAGCTTCGCGCTCTTTACCCGGATCAAACCAGCTATTAACCCACACTACTTTTACTTTTGCATTAGGCTTTACTGAGCGCAAGCCAAGCGTAAATGCATTTATACCGCGTATTACCTCCGGAATAGGAAACGCAGCAATATAACCAATGCTGTCGGTTTTACTCATGTGCCCTGCAATAACACCTGTTAGGTAGCGTCCTTCGTAAATGCGATCAAAGTAAGTGCTTACGTTTTTTGCACGTTTATAGCCTGTGGCATGCTCAAACTTTACATTAGGAAATCGTTTAGCCACTTTAAGTGTTGGGTTCATGTAGCCAAACGACGTGGTAAATATTAAATCGTGCCCGCTTTTAGCTAGTTGCGTAATAACACGCTCAGCATCGGCCCCTTCTGGTACGCTTTCGACAAAAGTAGTTTCTATTTTGTCGCCAAACTTTTCTTCTAGGTAGTGGCGGCTAGAGTCATGTGTATAAGTCCAACCGGCCTCACCTATGGGGCTTACATATACAAAGCCAACTTTTACGCTATCTTTTGCAATAGCAGATGCGCTTATGCCTAAGCTCAATGCAACCCCGAGTGCTGTTATAAGTTTTTTCATTGTTATTCTCCGTGTTATATTTTTAATATCCTGTTGAAGCAGGTGATTTGCCTTATTGATTTTGTAATTAATTTAATGACCCTTGTGCCAAGGTTTACCTAGCCACATGGGTTCGTACATTTTTAATTTTTGTTTATTTTTACTGAGCATAATCAGTACTATAAGCGTTGCACCATAAGGCAACATGGCTAATAAGTTAGACTCCACAGCCCACCCAAAAGCCTGTGCCACTAAGTGCATAATGCTGGCAAAGCCAAATAAATAAGCGCCAAGCATTACGCGCTCAATACGCCAGCTTGCAAACACCACTAAAGCAAGAGCTATCCAACCTCGCCCTGCCGTCATGTTTTGAGTCCAAAGTGGTGTATAAGCCAACGACAAGTATGCGCCCGCAATGCCAGCCAGTGCGCCGCCAAACATTACGGCTAAATAACGTGTACGCATTACAGGTAATCCTAAGTTATTACCCACACTTGGGTTTTCGCCAATAGCTCGTACTGCAAGCCCTGCTCTGTGGTATTTAAAAAACAAATACGCACCAAGCACTAAACCCCAACTTAAATACACAATGGCGTCTTGCGAAAATAGCGCTTTGCCTAAAACTGGAATATGCTCAAACCCTGCAATTGCTAAAGTAGGTAACGCGTTAATAGTTTTTCCCTCATAGTCGGCACCTAAAAATGCCGAAAGGCCTGTGCCAAAAATAGTCAGCGCCAAACCTGCCGCTACTTGGCTAGCATTTAAATTAAGTGCTACAAAAGCAAAAATAAGTGAGGCCATAACCCCGACCAAAGCTGCTACCGTAAAACCAATAAATAGGTTGTCGCATTGATACATAGTTATAAACCCTGCCACTGCCCCAAGTAGCATCATGCCTTCTTGCCCTAAATTTAAGGTACCGCTTTTTTCGCATACCATTTCACCCAGCGCCACCAGCAATAAGGGGGTGCCTGTACGAATAGTGGCGTATAAAATATTAGTAATTACATCTAATTCCATGATTTAAGACTCCTGTGCAATATGTATTGGCTGCGCTTTTTGTTGTTTAAATGGCAGCGAAAATCTAAGGCGATAAGTAATAAGCACATCGCACGAGAGTAAATAAAACAGCATTAACCCCTGAAAAATACCGGTTATAGCGTTAGGTAATCCCATGTTAATTTGCGCAAGTTCACCTCCCATATAAATAAGCCCCATTAATAAGCCCGCAAACGTAATTCCTACTGGGTGGAGTCGCCCTAAAAAAGCAACAATAATGGCGGCATAGCCATAACCGGGTGATATTTGCGGAACCAACTGCCCAATAGGCCCAGCTACTTCTCCCGCTCCAGCAAGCCCCGCCAAGCCCCCGCTAATAACTAGCACTCCGGCAATTAATAATGCTCGCTTGTAACCCGCCATTTTGGCCGCGGATGCATCAAGCCCAAGTACTTGTATTTGAAAGCCTATAAAGGTTTTACTAATAAAAACCCATGTGGCGCATAGCGCTAATAACGCAAACGCCAGGCCTAAGTGCAATCGAGTACCGTCGAATAAAACAGGTAATAACGTACTATCGCCAAACAATGCACTTTCAGGAAAGTTATAACCGTGAGGATCTTTGAGTGGCCCATGAACAGCCCACAGCAATACATTTACTGCTATGTAGTTGAGCATTATGGTGACTAAAATTTCATTGGTGTTTAAACGCAGCTTCATAAAAGCAGCAAGCCCCGCCCACAACATCCCACCTGCAATACCAGCGAGTAATGTAAGTGGCATTGCAAAAGCACTTGTTGAATCAACAAAGTTAACGGCTACAGCACTTGCACATACACCACCAATAAGCAGTTGCCCTTCTGCGCCTATATTCCAAACCGATGCTCTATAACAAAGCGCTAAGCCATAGGCGCATAGCAAAATAGGAATGGTCATTACAAGTAGCTCAGTTACACCATACCAATCGGCAACAGGTGCTATAAGCAATGTATACAGGGCATTTAGAGGATCATGCCCTAATAAGGCAAACACCACGTAACCGGTTATTAATGTGAGTAAAATAGCTAAAACAGGAGAGAGATAACTCCAAGCCGGTGAGCGTTCAACACGTGGTTCTAACTTAATCATGCGAGTGCCCCTTGTGGTGTGTGTACTTTAGGCTGGTTATTAAAAACATCGCTAAAGTCGCCAGCCATCCACTGCCCTAACTGCACAAGCGGTACGGTATCGGTATTTAAAATAGGAGACAGTTTGCCATCACAAATTGCGCCAATGCGGTCGCAAATTTTATAAAGTTCATCTAAATCTTCTGAAATAACGAGTACCGCACACCCTTCGTCGCGAAGCTTTAAAATAGCTTCATGTATCGCCACTTGTGCGCCTATATCTACTCCCCAAGTAGGGTGCGACATAACGAGTAGTTTTGGGCTTTGCTCTACCTCCCGACCAATAATAAATTTTTGTAAATTACCGCCCGAAAGACTTGCTGCATGAGTGCGAAAACTTGGCGTTTTAACCTTGTATTTTGTAATGATTTTATTAGCAAGCTCAGTAATTTTTTGTTTTACTAAAAAGCCATTTTTAACCAGCCCATTATCAAAACTAGTAAGCAGTGCATTTTGTGCTAAATCCATAGTGGGCACGGCTCCCCGCCCAAGCCTGTCCTCTGGCACACATGCAAGCCCAAGGCGGCGCCTTTTTAGCGGGCACAGTGCATCAACAACGGTATTTTTAAATTTGATGGCGCTGCTACTAGCTTGAATTTGCTCCCCCGAAAGCACTTTTAATAACTCTTCTTGTCCGTTGCCAGCAACACCCGCAATCCCCACTATTTCGCCTTGCTGTACTGCAAAGTTAATATTTTTAAGGGGTGTTTCAAATAACGCTTGTGCGGCGGTGGTTAGATTATTAACGGTTAAAAAATCCGCAGCCCCCAAAGCTCTGCGAGTTTGGTTACTGATTGGCGTGTTGTCGCCTACCATCAGCCTGGCAATTGACTCACTAGTTTCGTTTTTAGGAATACAATGCCCGCTTACTTTCCCGCCTCTCAAAATGGTCGCACTGTCACATAACTCAATCACTTCGTGCAGTTTATGGCTAATAAACAGCACAGAGCAGCCTTCTTTTTTAAGTGACTTTAGGGTTTTAAATAATGCATCGACTTCTTGTGGAGTCAGTACTGAAGTGGGTTCGTCTAAAATAAGTAACTGAATATCTAATAATAAGCATCTAACAATTTCTACTCGTTGGCGCTCGCCAGTTGAAAGTGTTGATACCAGTCTATGGGGGTCTAATGGCATACCATAACGTGTTGATGTTTTTGTAATTCGACCCGCAAGCGTGCTGCTATGCCCTGCTAAATCACCTAACGCTAGTTCAATATTTTGGGCGACCGTAAGTGTTTCAAATAACGAAAAATGCTGAAAGACCATTCCAATGCCTAAATCACGCGCATCAGCAGGCTCTTTTATATTCATTATACGGCCATTAAAAAACATGTCCCCTTGGTCAGGTTTAACCACACCATAAAGCATTTTCATTAATGTGCTTTTACCTGCACCGTTTTCACCTAATAAGGCATGCACTTCACCATGCTTAATTTTTAAGGTTACGTCATTATTGGCTATACATCCGGGATACTGCTTTGTCATTCCCTGCATAGTAAGGCGGTATTTATTATTCATTATTAGGGCCTATTTGTACTTAATGAGCAATTTAGCCTACTCAAAACATCAACTGACCAACCGGTCAACAATGGCATGGTAACTGCAATATACTTACCAAGATGAAAAAGTATTTTTCTTACCCGTGCGCAAACAACAAGAAAAAACATACGCCAAGCCTTTATGTATCAGGGCTTTATAAAAATTAAGGGGGTCTGTGTGATTCAATTTTTATTAAATAACACGCCAATTGAAGTACAAGAATGTTCGCCAAGTCTCACCATTTTGGACTGGCTACGCACCAAAAAAGGGAAAGTGGGCACCAAAGAAGGGTGTGCAACTGGCGACTGTGGCGCGTGCACAATTTTAGTGGGTGAAGAGCGTATAAATGCAAACGGGCAAACTAGTTGGCAATACAAAACAATGAACAGCTGTTTATTGTTATTAGGTAATGCGCATGCAAAACATATAGTAACGGTAGAGGCTGTGACTACTGGCTTATACCCAAACTTAACCGATTTACACCCCGTACAACGTGCACTGGTGGAGTGCCATGGTTCGCAATGTGGTTTTTGCACGCCCGGTATAATAATGAGTTTGTTGGCTCTTTATATTAATGAGCCAACGTACCCTGGTAAAAAAGCGGTTATTCATGCACTTGGCGGTAACTTATGCCGTTGTACAGGTTATAGCCCTATATTACTTGCAGCCGAAAAAGCCTATAGCTATGAGCGTAAAGCTGAACCTTACTCAGCAATGGCCGCTCAATTTAAAGCATCACTTAATACGCAATATGATGACGATATTCCATTTTTAAAAAATGGTCCTCGCAAATTTTACTTACCACAAACTGCCCAACAGCTTGTTGAGCTAAAAGCGCTTTATCCTTATGTACATTTAGTTGCTGGTGGCACCGACTTTGCCATTGAGCTTAGCCAAAACATGCTCTTACCAGATGTAATTATCTCCCTTAGCCAAGTAAAGGAGCTTTGCACCTTGGCAGATAATAACGGTGAGCTACACATTGGTGCAGCACTACCTTATAGCCAATTTGTTGAGGTGTTTTATAACCATTACCCAGAGTCAAAAGAGCTATTTGAACGCTTAGGATCAAGCCAAGTACGTAACAGCGGCACGCTTGGTGGCAGCATAGGGAATGCCTCTCCTATTGGCGATCCAGCTCCTCTTTTAATCGCTCTTAATGCATCAATGGATTTATTAAGCAGCGCTGGTACGCGCACTATTAAAGTTGCCGACTACTTTATTGATTACAAAAAAACGGTTCTTAAAAGCGATGAAGTAATTAGCAAGTTCACCATCCCAAAGCGCCCAGAGTCACTAAAACTGGCATGTCATAAAATATCAAAACGCTTTGAAGACGATATATCTACCGTTTGTTTGGTACTTGCTATAGAGCATTCACAAAACATGATTACTCAAGCCCGCTGCGCTATGGGCGGTATGGCAGCTATTCCTAAGCGCGCGCAGCATATTGAGCAAAAGCTGATATCTCAATCATTACAAGTGAGCACTTTTATAGACGCAGCAACGGCTATTAACGATGACTTTACGCCCATGAGCGATGTAAGAAGCAGTGCGCATTACCGCACCACGGTAAGCAAAAACTTATTACAACGCATTGGTATTGAGTTTTGTGAGCCGCAAGCACGCAACAATAACAACATTGCCATTACGAGGATCTCACATGCGTCACTTTGAAATGGATAAACTAAAAGCGCAAGGTGGTAGCGTTGGACAATCTAAATATCACGAAAGCGCTATTAAACAAGTTTGTGGAAGTGCAAATTTTGCCGACGATAATCCTGAGCCTTACGGTTGCCTGCATGCCTACCCAGTGCTCGCCCCTGTTACAAGCGGCTTTATTAAATCAATTGATACAAGTCTCGCACTGGCAGTTAAAGGCGTTAAACGTATTTTATCGGCAGAAGATGTACCGGGTAAATTAGATATTGGCCCGGTATTTCCTGGTGATGTATTACTCACTAGCCATGAGATTCAATACCACGGACAACCTGTATTAATTGTCGTTGCCGACACCTATGAAATAGCGCGTCGCGCTGCACGCTTAGTGGTTATTGAGTGCGAGCAAACTACACCCATACTTGATATTAAAGAAGCCATTAGCAAAGAGCATTGGGTAAGGCCGCCCCATTCACTTAACCGTGGTAACAGCGAAAACGCCATTAATAACGCTGCCCACCAGCTTAAAGGCGAAATAAACATAGGCGGGCAAGAACACTTTTACCTTGAGGGGCAAATAGCGCTGGCGCAACCTGATAACGACGGGGGCATTCATGTTCAGTGCTCTACGCAACACCCTACTGAGGTTCAACACTTAGTTGCTAAAATTTTAAAAAAGCCATTTAGCTTTGTAAACGTAGAAACCCGCCGTATGGGCGGTGCTTTTGGCGGCAAAGAAACCCAAGGCGCACCATGGGCATGCCTTGCAGCTCTTGCAGTTTACCACCTTGGCTGCGCAGTAAAAATGCGCCTAGCCCGCAGCGACGATTTTAAATTAACCGGTAAGCGCCACCCTTTTTATAATCACTATCATGTCGGTTTTGACGAAAATGGCTTAATAGAAGGTGCCGACATTACCGTAAATGGGTTTTGTGGCTACTCCCCCGATTTATCAGATGCAATTGTAGACCGTGCCATGTTTCATGCCGATAACGCCTACTACTACCCAGCCGCCACAATTAAGGGTAATCGCTGTAAAGTAAATACCGTAAGCCATACCGCATTTAGAGGATTTGGTGGCCCGCAAGGAATGATTATGGGCGAGCTAATAATGGACGATATAGCCGCCAAATTAGGTAAAGATCCGCTTGAGATCCGAAAACTCAATTTATATAAAAAAGGCCGCGACACCACGCCGTATCATCAAACCGTAGAGCAACATATTTTAATAGATTTGATAAACCAGCTTGAGCAGTCGGGTGATTACTGGGCACGTAAAGAGGCCATTAAAGCCTTTAATGCCACATCGCCTATTATCAAAAAAGGCCTTGCGATGACGCCGGTTAAATACGGTATTTCGTTTACGGTACAACACTTAAATCAAGCTGGTGCATTAGTGCATGTATACAGCGATGGCTCAATACATTTAAACCATGGCGGCACCGAAATGGGCCAGGGGCTAAACACCAAAATTGCGCAAATTGTAGCCCATGGCTTTGGGGTCGATTTTAACGCGGTAAGTATTAGTGCTACGCGTACCGACAAGGTACCAAACACTTCACCAACAGCGGCCTCAAGCGGTACCGACTTAAACGGTATGGCGGCGCTAAATGCAGTAAACACAATAAAAGAGCGCTTAATTGATTTTATTACCGAGCACTTTGAAGTAGACAGCAACACTGTTGTATTTAAAGATAACCTCATTACTTTTAGTAAAGGGGAAATTAGCTTTAGCGAACTTGCAAATCTTGCTTACATGAATCGTATATCGCTTTCATCTACCGGTTATTACGCCACACCAAAAATTCATTACGATAGAGCCAAAGGCGAAGGCCGTCCGTTTTTTTACTACGCTCACGGCGTAGCACTCAGCGAAGTAGAAGTAGATACCCTAACTGGCGAAAACACGGTAACTCGCGTTGATATACTGCACGATGTAGGCAGTTCAATTAATCCAGCTCTTGATATAGGCCAAATTGAAGGCGCCTTTGTGCAGGGTATGGGCTGGCTAACAACCGAAGACTTACAATGGAATGATAAAGGCCAGCTTGCAAGCTTTGGCCCAGCCAACTACAAAATACCAGCCATTGGCGATACACCTGCCGAATTTAACGTCAATCTTTATAACTCAGCAAATCCAGAAACCACCGTGTTTAGATCAAAAGCCGTAGGCGAGCCGCCATTTATGCTGGCCTTTAGTGTATGGAGCGCGATTCGTAATGCCATAAGCAGTGTGGCTGATTACAAATACACCGCCCCATTGGATACACCCGCAACCCCAGAGCGAGTATTGAGTGCAATTGAGCAAACCGCTAGTTGGTTTAAGGAGCATCAACATGACTAATTTAAATGAGTCGTTTCAGGGTTTTCATACTCAAAACTGGGCGCAGGCTATAAACGAGCACGAACAAAGCGGCACTAATTATGTAATTGCCACGGTACTTGGCACAAATGGCTCAACCCCTCGCGGCACAGGCTCAAAAATGGTAATAGGCGGCGAGCATATTTACGACACCCTTGGCGGTGGCCACCTTGAATACGTAGTAATAGAAAAAGCTCGCGAACTACTTGCCAAAGGCGAAGCCGCCCAAGTAATAGAGCAATTTAACCTAGGTGCAAATTTAGGCCAGTGCTGCGGCGGGGCTGCCACCGTTATGCTTGAATGCATGCAATGCGAGCGCTTTACTTTAGATATTTACGGCGCAGGCCACGTAGCACAAGCGCTTATTGGTATATTGGCACAACTGCCTATTCGCATACGCTGGATAGATAGCCGCGCAGATGTATTCCCACAGGCTATGCCAACTAATGTAGTAAAAGTGGTTGATGAAGAGCCAACAGAACAAGTAAAGCGTGCGCCTAAAGCTAATAACTACTTAATACTTACCCATAACCACCAGCTCGACTTTGCACTCACCCAAGCCATTATTAAACGCGCTGATGCCAATTGGCTGGGCGTTATTGGCTCTGACACTAAAGCAAAACGTTTTAAACAACGCCTAGCACATCGCGATTTTACAGCCGATCAAATACAGCAAATGACCTGCCCTGTTGGGCTAAAAAATATTACGGGCAAATTACCAATGGAAGTGGCTATTTCGATTAGTGGACAGCTAATTGCCCTTTATCAGGCTATGCAAACCCAAGCGCCAAAACGCCAAGGCTTGCAGTGGCGCACACTAAAAAATGCCTTAATTAGCACCACGCAGGAGGAAGTAGGCGCATGAGTAGCTTACAAATAAATACGCTAAATGATGCACAAGCAAAACAAGCACTTGAGCATTGCTGCGCGGCCCCTAACTGGGTGGCAGCCATGGTAAAAGCAATGCCATTTAAAAGTGCTCAGCAGCTGTTTGAATGCGCAAAAAACATATGGGATAGCCTTGGCGAGAGCGACTATTTAGCTGCCTTCGAAGGCCACCCGCAAATAGGCGACTTATCAACCCTTGGCAAAAAATACGCTGCTACCGCACAAAAAGCGGGCCATGAGCAATCGGGTATGAGCAAAGCAAACGAAGCCGTACTTACCAAAATGATTGCCCTTAATAAAGAGTACCTGAGCAAGTTTGGCTTTATTTTTATTGTGTGCGCCACCGGTAAAACGGCCGAACAAATGCTTGAACTCATAGAGCAGCGCATACACAACACCCGCAGCACAGAGCTTGCTATAGCCGCGGGCGAACAAGCCAAAATAACAAAAATAAGATTGGAGTCATTGCTATGAATAAAAGTATGAACAAAAGCCCTATTACCACCCATATACTTGATACCTGCACCGGAAAACCTGCGGCAAACGTTGCTGTTAAGCTATTTAAACTTACAAATAACGAATGGGTACAACTAACCCAAGGCACAACCGATACCGATGGGCGAATTACCGACTGGCTAAATACAGAAGTAGAATTTGCAACCTATAAGCTAGTATTTGATTTAGATAGCTACTACCAAAATCAACCTACCCCTGCGTTTTACCCAGAGGCGCAAATAACGTTTAGATTACAAGATACTAAACATCACCATATCCCATTGTTGCTTAGCCCGTTTGGCTACTCTACATACAGAGGTAGCTAACTATGAGCACACAAAACAATAATAACTTAACAGTAATTTGTGCCGATATACTCGACTTTGTTGACGACCCTGCCATTGCTGGCGAAAGCGCCCATCGTTTTTTTGAAAAAGGCGCATTAGTTATCAAGCACGGCAAAGTAGTTAAACTTGGTTACGAGCACGACATACTGCCAACAATTGATAAATCAGCGCGTGTTATCCGCCACGATGGTAAGCTCGTTATGCCTGGTATGATTGACACCCACATACACTTACCACAAACCGAAATGGTGGGTGCGTACGGCGAGCAACTGCTAAGTTGGTTAACCGAATACGCGTTTCCGACAGAGAAAAAATTTACGTGTAAGCATTATTCAAAAGAGATCTCTAATCGCTTTTTAGACGAGCTGCTGCGTAATGGCACAACCACAGCCCTTGTATTTGGCACTGTGCACCCGCAATCGGTTGATGCGTTTTTTAAAGAATCACAAAAACGCAATTTACGGATGATTGCCGGTAAAGTAATGATGGACCGTAACTGTCCTGACGACTTATCTGATTGCGCGCAAACAAGCTATGACGAATCCAAAGCCCTAATAGAGAAATGGCACAATGTTGACAGGTTAAGCTACGCAGTTACACCGCGTTTTGCCCCCACATCAACCCCTGAGCAACTTCAAAAATGTACTCAGTTATTAGAAGAATACCCAGACACCTACCTGCATACACACTTATCTGAAAACAAAGACGAGTGCGAATGGGTAAAAGGGCTATTTCCAGAAGCCGAAGATTACTTAGGCGTGTACGAGCAAGCAAAAATGGTACGTAAACGCTCGGTATTTGCCCATAGCATTCATTTATCTGAGCGCGAGCTTTGCTGCCTTGCAGATAACAATGCAGCAATATCGCACTGCCCTACCTCAAACCTATTTTTAGGATCAGGACTTTTAAATTTAAAAGCCTGTGAAGAGCACGGCATAAACGTAGGCATGGGTACCGATGTAGGCGCAGGAACAAGCTTTTCTATGCTACAAACAGGTAACGAAGCGTACAAAATCCAGCAATTACAAGGTCAAAAGTTTTCAGCATTTAAAGGGCTGTATTTAGCAACTCTCGGCGGTGCCAGAGCACTTGATTTAGAAGGGACAATTGGTAATTTTGAAGCCGGCTGTGAAGCCGATTTTATTGTAATGGATTGTTCGGCAACTTCGTTTTTAAAATTTAGAATACAACATGCCAAAACCCTGCATGAAAAACTATTTGCAATGATGATGTTAGGCGACGACCGCTGCGTTGAGCAAACCTACATTATGGGTAAAAGCGTGTATAAGCGCGATGATAGCAATCAATTTTCAGACACCCGCTCACCGGTATTAGCAGAGGCTTAACTGTTATGGAAAACTATTTATTTGAGCTTGCTCATTTAGTACTGCGTTATTTTCATGTTATTGCTGGTATAGCCTGGATTGGCGCTTCATTTTATTTTGCATGGCTTGATAACAACCTACAAACACCACCGCAATGGAAAATAGATAAAGGCATAAAAGGCGATTTATGGGCCGTGCATGGCGGTGGCTTTTACGAAGTGGCTAAGTATCAAAATGGCCCTGAACAAATGCCTCATACCCTGCATTGGTTTAAGTGGGAAGCGTACACAACCTGGATCACCGGTATATTACTATTTAGCTTACTTTATTATGTTGGCGCCGATGTGTACTTAATTGATAACAGCAAAAGTGAGCTAAGTAAATTTGTAGCTATTGGCGCATCACTTGGTTTTATTGGCTTAGGTTATGGTGTTTATCGTTTATTGTGTAAAACCCCGCTGGTTGAAAACGGCAAAGTGTTTATTGCTGTAGTTATTGGTTTATTAGCTCTGTGGACTTTTGGGGTTGATCAATTATTTAGCGACCGCGCTGTGTATATTCATGTAGGTGCGCTTATTGGTACTTGTATGGTTGGCAATGTGTATCACATTATTATGCCAGGGCAACGCTATATGGTAAGTGAAGTAGAAGCCGGCCGTATTCCCGAGTCGCTCCCAGGACTAAAAGCCAAGCAATGCTCGATACATAATAACTACGCCACGTTACCTGTGGTATTTATTATGCTTAGCAATCACTTTCCTTACACGTATAGCCACAATTTTGGCTGGCTTATTTTAATTGCGCTGTTTGGTATTGGTATGTGGATACGCCATTACTTTAACTTAAAACATCAAGGCGTTAATAAACCTTCAGTACTTATAAGTGGTATTGCAGCATTTTTTGCCCTTATGCTAGCAATAGCACCTTGGCCCAGCAGTACAACAAATGCAGACGAAAACGCGCCTTTACAAGCAAGTATTACCGACGCACAAGCGTGGGATATAATCAGCAAACACTGTACGCAGTGCCACAGCGAAACACCTACCTCTGAGCTTTTTCAAACAGCGCCACTTGGCTTTAAACTCGACTCAATTGAACAGGTGAAAAAGTCGCAAGTACTTGTGCATACTCGCGCAGTAATAACTAAAGACATGCCACTGGCTAATATGACAAAAATGACAGACGCAGAGCGCGAAGCGCTAGGCTCTTGGCTCGCAGCGCTTAAAAAGGAGCAATAAAATGAGCGAGCAATTTAAAAACTACCCGCGCGATTTAATTGGTTATGGCCCAGATGTACCCCATGCAAATTGGCCCAATAAAGCACGTATTGCCGTGCAAGTGGTATTAAATTACGAAGAAGGCGGCGAAAACTGTGTATTACATGGTGATGCAGCGGCCGAAACGTTTTTATCAGAAATAGTCAGTGCTCCCCATGTAGAAGACCGCCATATAAGCATGGAGTCTATTTACGAATATGGCTCGCGCGCGGGCGTGTGGAGGCTACTGCGTTTATTTAAAAAATACGATATACCGGTCACCATTTTTGCAGTGGCGATGGCCCTTGAGCGCCACCCCGATGTAGCTAAAGCCTTTGTTGAAGCAAGGCACGAGATTGCAAGCCATGGCCTGCGCTGGATTAATTATCAAAATATAGATAAACAAACCGAGCGCGAACATATGCAACAAGCCATTGACGTCATTAAAAAGCTTACAGGTAAAAAGCCCAAAGGCTGGTATACCGGCCGAACTAGCCCAAATACCGCAGCCCTTGTAGTTGAGAATGGCACATTTTTATATGACGCCGACGATTACAGCGACGATTTGCCCTTTTACAGTATTAAGGAAGGTAAGCCACAACTCATTGTGCCCTACACGCTCGATGTAAACGACATGCGCTTTGCTGCCGTACAGGGTTTTAATGCAGGGGATCAGTTTTATAATTATTTAAAAGATGCCTTTGATATGCTTTATGAAGAAGGTGACCCAGAAGGTGAAAACACCCCAAAAATGATGTCGATAGGTTTGCATTGCCGCTTAATTGGTCGCCCAGGAAGAATAAAAGCATTAGCACGGTTTTTAGAATATGCCCGATCGCATGAGCAGGTTTGGTTTGCCACGCGTGAACAAATAGCCGAGCACTGGCTTAAAACTCACCCGTATAAAAAGCATAGTTTATATTTTTAAAACATAAAAAAGCCCAGCAAAGCTGGGCTTAAATTACTTTAGGAGTAGTGAAATTTATTCAAAAGAAACGGTGATGATATTCGAACACACATTTTCTGTTACACATAATTGGTAATCGTACGATGGTAATGTAGCTCCACGTACGTAATCACGGTAGCGTCCATTATCTGCAGTGGTATCAACTAACTCACCATTACGGTAAACGCTTAATGACTCTGCACCAACTTCTTCCCAGCTAAGTTCTACACGCATCGTACCTAGGCGTGTTTTGTTAGCGCGTTTTAAGTTCAGTTCAAGGGTCACGTCACTTACAACAACGGTTTGGGTAAATGTATCTGTATTACCTTCACTGTCAGTAACAGTTAGTTCTACATCGTAACTACCCGATTGCGCATATGCATGCACAGGGCTTGAATCTGTTGATGTAGCGCCATCGCCAAAGCTCCAGCTCCATTGTGTAATGTCGTTATTGGCATCATTGCTTGTATCTACAAACGAGGCTGTTAAACCTTGCGTATCAACAGTAAAGCCTGCACGTGGCGGTTGTGCACTTACTTCGCCTATAGCGCTAAGCGTAAGTGACCAGCCATTAATATTACCTGTGTCTGCACCCGCTGTATCCACAGCATTTAACGTCCAGTCGCCTGTTGCTACTTCACTGTTAAATACGCTTGATGTAAATGTTTTAACAATATCATCTTCGCTGCCACCTTCATTACTCTGTAAAGTTACCTCAGAGCCTTGTGGTGAAATTAGCGTAAGGACTATATCGCCAGACCAAGTATGCGTAATATTTACATCAACAGAAGTACCAAAAACAGTTAAATCATCTGAAATTGTAATTACCGAATTAGCACCTTGTGGATCATTATCAGGAATCGCCACATTTTCTTCGCTAGTATAGGTGTAGTCATTTAAACCAGCAGGTTGAAGCATTAAGCTTACTGTTTTTTCTTTAACAATATCATCTGATGTTGCTGTAACAGTAAACTCATAATTACCCCATGGCGTATTTCCATTGGTCTCAACACTAAGCTGTACTGTTTCGCCAGGGCTTGCAGTTAGCTCTGATAAATATGCACCAGTAAGGCTAGATTCTAGTTCAAGCGTTACTTCACCATCCCACTGAGCAATAGAACCAATTTCAAACGTATAAGTTGCAGACTCACCAACTGTTATTTGTTGTAACGCTGGCGTCACAGACATTTTAAAGCTTGGCGTTGGATCGGCATCTAATAACGCCTGATTTGCGTTTAGGCGCGTGCCCGCAAGCGTTTTACCTTGAAGTGCAGCATTAGCGTCACCGCTACTCATTAGTAACGCTTTAAGCTCTGATGTTGTTAAATCAGGGTTTACTGACAACACAAGAGCAGCAACACCGGCAACATGAGGTGTTGCCATTGAAGTACCTGAGTAATTTGCATAGCCATTACCCGGAACTGTTGACAAAATACCAGAGCCTGGTGCTCCCATGTCAACACTTGTCGCGCCCCATTGTGAAAAGTCTGATAAGTTATCATTGCTATCAGTACTGGCAATTGCTAATACACTCTCGTGTTCATAACTTGATGGATAGTGAGGGTTTGCATCATTATCAACTTCGTCATTACCAGCAGCAGCAACAAATAATATGTCAGCTTGCTCACTAACAGTCATAGCATCCGCTAACGCTTGGCTATAACCGCCACCGCCCCAGCTATTGTTTAAAACACGTAAGTTTACACCTGAGTTTTTAAGATTAACCATATAGTCGATACATTTTATTGCATCTGATGTTGAACCATTACCAGCGGCATCTAAAAACTTACAACCAACAATAGAAACTTCATGGTTTACACCCACAACACCTGTAGAATTATTACCGCTTGCACCAATAGTGCCTGATACGTGGGTACCGTGACCTTGGTCATCCATTGGGTCGCCAGCATCCGTAATTGCATTAATACCGTGAATGTCGTCTATGTAACCATTGCCGTCATTATCAATACCATCGCCTGCAATTTCGCCAGTGTTAACCCACGCATTGTCAGCTAAATCAGGGTGACTGTAGTCAACACCAGTATCAATAACACCAACTACAACATCGCGACTACCAATTGAGATTTCCCATGCTTCTGGCGCATCAATATCTGCATCGGCAATGCCGCCTGTTTGCCCTTCATTATTTAGGCCCCAAAGTTCATCAAAACGTGGATCGTTAGGTGTATTGGCAGCAATACTAACGCGGTAATCTGGCTCAACATATTCAATTGCTTGATGAGACTTTAAACGCTCAATAGCTTCTTTAGTACTCATGCCAGATACTTTAAATTTAGCAAGGCGACCTGAGAATAATGATGTGAAGTTATCATCAACTTCATCATTATTTAAATCTGTAATTTTTGCTTTAACCAAGCTTCGTGCTTGTTTACGCATTTGAGGTGTTGCATTTTTTTTATATTTAACAATAACAGAGTCACTACTTGCAGCTGCTTGTGGAAGAGCTCCTGCATCAGGTAATTTAGCCGAAGCCAAACAAGGTAGTAAAGCAAGCGTAATAATAGATAATTTTGTTTTCATTGTTCTATCCATAGTTGGGTTAGCTTAGAAGCACTAAGCGGGTTTGTTCACTATTTCAAGTACAAGGGATCACGTGGCAAGTTATAAGCAAACTAGTAAATACGATATTTGACAAGTTAAAAAGTTAAAAAGAATTAAAAATCATAAATTTTGACCAGTTTGGCTATAAAAAAAACACTAAACACAGTCATTTTAATGAACTGCCCCATTACAACCTTACCTATTATAGGGTCAAACTTTTTTACTGCTTTTGCTTGCTATTATATTAAAACCCACCAGTTACACACATAATCCAATGATAATAAAAGGTTAATTATTTGGTAAAAAATGATGATTTAAGAAAATGAAATAGGGGAATACAGTTAATGGGTGATTATGAATTTGAGCTTAAACTTTGTTAGTTCAATATTTATGACAAATTAAAACTTAATTATTTATAGTCACATATTACGCTTCACCTATTTCTAAAGTTACGCAAGCGGATCACAAAAAATATATCGGCACGGCATGCTGAAACAACAAATACCTTATTAAAACCTATAACATTTAGGGTATTTGATTTTAATATTTCAAGGAGAAAATAATGAAGTTGAATAAATCACTTTTAAGTTGTGCTGTTGCAATAGCAATGGGTACCAGCTTTGCCTCATATGCAGATACCGACAACAAATCAGCATCAAACTCAGAACTTAGTACAAAAATATCTATACTTAGCACCGCTAATTCAATGACATTGGCGCAATCGCAAAATAATAACACCGCGATTTTAATGCAAGAGGGAGATAGTAATACTATTGAGGTTTCGACTACTGGAAACGAGAACACAACAGAAGTTACTCAATTACAATCAGGTAATTATGTTGGCGTAACAACAATTGGTAACAACAACGAGCAAGTATATGCCCAAGATGGCGTTGCCAACGGTGTAATTACCGAAGTTACTGGTAATAATAATTACCTAAATGTTTTGCAAAGTGGCCAAGGCTTCTTTGTAAACAATGAAGCTGTCAACATGATTGTTGGTGACGACAATATCGTTGATGTAGAGCAAGGCACTGGTGGTCATTGGTTTTACAACTTAGATATGAAAGGTAATGGCAACGAAATCAGTTCATTACAAACAGGTGAGTGGCATGAAGCTGAATTAACCTCTGTAATGGGCGATCAGAATAGCCTGAGTCTTGAGCAAAACGGTTACTGGAATACTTTTAAGGTGAGTTCTTTACAAGGCAACGATAACGAGCTTGATATTGAACAAGACGGCGATCGTAATACTGTTACCTTCACTGATATTTTAGGCGATGCAAATGAGCTTTCAATTGAACAAGAAGGCAATACTAACGCAGTAACATTTGTAGCTGTATTAGGCGATGAAAACGAAATTGATTTAGACCAAGAAGGTTCTTTAAATACTATCGAATCAAACTTATTCGAAGGTCAAAACAACGAAGTTACAGTAACTCAGGTTGATTTAAGCAACTCAACAACTGTTGATATTATTGGTGACGATAATGAATTAACGGCTACACAAGTTGGCTTATTAAATGATGCTTACATGGGCGTTTTAGGTACCGATAACGAATTTATGATTAACCAAGTAGGTGAATCAAATTCAGCACACGTTGTTAACTTTAATGGGTCTGAAAATGACGTTAACGTTATTCAATCTGGCCAAGAAAACACTGCTGTTGTTGAGTCTTCATACCCTGATATATCTCTAACATCAAACGACAACGATATCGATATTATGCAAAATGGTTCTCAAAACGAAGCCATGGTTACACTTGCAGGTATTTTAGATAGCAACATGAACCAAATTGACCTAGCTCAAACAGGTGAAATGAACGTAGTTGATATGATGGTTGAAGGTAATGGCCACAGCATTGATATTTCACAAACTGGCGAAGGTAACTGGGTAGTTGGAATGGATCAACCTGCATTTTTAGTAGGTGGTGAAAACGTTTCGTTTAGCGTAACTCAAATGGGTAACGATAACATTGTTGAAGGCGCCGTAATTGGTTTCAACAGCACTGTTTCAGTGACCCAAATTGGTGACGGTAACGTGACTTCTATTACTCAAATGTAATTATTGAGGTTGGGGAGAGCAACTCTCCCCATTTAGTTATGCATAATAATAAAAACCATTACCAAGTATTATTACTTACGTTTTCTCTGTTATTAATGCCCGCATCTTATGCCGCTGAAGAGTTGGAGATTGACGGCCTACTACTTGATAGGAGTATTAGCCGCTTTGGTCATCAGTTCTATTTTGAGTTTTCTAATTACTGGCGAGATCTCCCTTCAACTGCAGGTTTTAACATTGAAATTAAAGAAACGGTCATTCCAAAAGCAGGCACAAAGCTGTCGTTAATAATGAATAACCAACTTGTTTACGCAACTTACTTAGGTAGACGATTAGAGCCTTTAAATGAGCGTGTGGAGCAGGCTGTTTATACAGTGATAGATGCAATGGCTCGCGAAAACATGGCAGTGTCAACACCCGATATGGCTAAAGATGGATGGTAAAATGAAAAATATAGCCCTTATAATAATAACAACATTAAGCTTTTCAGCAGCAGCAACTGAAATAATTTACACCCCAATTAACCCAAGCTTTGGTGGTAACCCACTCAATGCAAATATGCTGCTGAGTAAAGCCCAAGCTCAAAACAAGCATAAAGCACCGGTAGTAGAAAAAGGTTACGCTGAACAATTTCAAGAAACTCTAGAGCGCACCTATTTAAATCGTATGGTAAGAGAAATTACCGATATGGCATTTGGTGAGGACATAGAAGATAGCCTTTTCAATCAAGACTCCATATTTATGAGTGGCGATTATCAAATTGAAGTTATAACCAGCACAACCGATTCTATTACAGTAAGAATAACAAATATAATTGATGACACCGTGGTGATCATTGAAGTACCGAGGTTTGGATAATGTATAAACTACTAATAACAATAATATTAATAGGATTGAGCGGTTGTGCGAGCCTAGGGAACTTAATCCCACCATCGCAACAAAAAGCAGTTAGTTTAGAGCCAACCGAATTATTCGCAGATCTGAAAAACTTACCTAAACCGGTCGGGAGTATTCCTGTATCAGTGTACTCATTTAGAGATCAAACAGGTCAATATAAGCCACAAACTAACGTTAGCTCATTCTCGACTGCCGTTACTCAAGGTGCTAACTCAATACTCATACAAGCATTACATGAATCTGATTGGTTTACGCCGGTAGAGCGTGAAGGTTTACAAAACATTTTAACTGAGCGAAAAATTATTCGTGCAGGCCAAGCCGATAATCCTAACCAAGCTGATTTACCTCCACTAACAACCGCTAAAATCATTTTAGAGGGCGGTATCATAAGCTACGACACTAATGTAAAAACAGGTGGTTTGGGTATGGAATACTTTGGTATAGGCGCATCAGAGCTTTACCGCGAAGATGCTATTTCAATATACTTACGCGCTGTTGATGTTCGTACAGGACAAGTACTACTGAGTGTAGCCACCAGCAAAAAAGTACTTAGCCAAGAAATGCGTGCAGGCTTTTTTAGATACGTGAGCTACAAACGACTAGCAGAAGCAGAAGCAGGCTTTAGCGACAATGAACCTATGAGTATTTGTGTTACCCAAGCAATAGAAAAAGCACTCACAGATCTCATAACAAAAGGTATTGATAAAGGCTTATGGGCTAAAAAACCAGCATAAACTGACTTCCTAAATTAAATAAAGGCTACATATTGTAGCCTTTATAGGTTGTGTGATTAGTAAGTTGAAAGTACTTCGCTAACCCAACCCTTATAAAAAATCTAGAGGATAAATTTTTTACTTTAATAACTTTAATAATGTATTGGTGGCTTTACTCTTATTTAGCCATTGGCAGCAAAACCGATATATAGCGCTGCGCCCAATTAGCAAGCTCCACCCTGTTGCGTGAGTTAGTTTTTTTAAACGCACTGTATAAATGTGTTTTTACAGTGTGGTCGCTAATGTTAAGTTTATCAGCGATTGTATTGTTACTCGCCCCCTGTGCAATTAAATGAATAACAGACTTTTCTCGTTTTGTTAAATGATCGTAATCGTCCTGCTTTAATTCAATGTCGTCGTGTAAGCTATTAAACGACGATGCCACGGCTAAAATATCGTTAAAAGCTTTTGAAATCACTTTACGCGTAAACCACAGCTCGCCAGTATTAACACGAAGTAACCCTTTAAAAATATCTTCAGGTGGATCAGATTTATAAAAAACACCATTAAAATGGTTAAGCAATAAGTTTTGCTCGCACACATCTTCTTTATCAACATTAAAAATGACAACGCTATAGTGTTTAGCTAAACAAATAAGGTCAGTCGGAATAAGGTCTTGCCATTTGCTTTTAGCACCATCTATTAAAAACAAATCATAATTTGTGCGCTGCTCAGCTTTAGGAATAACCTCGTCCATTTTAATATCACCAAACAAAGCTTGTAGTGTTCTTAAAATAGCGGTGTAGTTGTGTGAATGAAAAGATGATTGAAACGTTGTTTTTACAAATACCGAGTTTTTATGGGGCATAAATTTCGTCCTTGAAACATTTACACTACATTACCTAAATCAAATACAACTTACAATGGGATTTTGATATTAAAATAAAGTTATCGTCTCTCATCCTAAAATAGATAAAAATCAATTAAATCAATGCAAAACCTTCATCAATTTTATTTTTAAAATTGCTTTTATAAGATAAATAACAGATCGGATTAGTGGCTTAATAACTTAAAAAGCCTTAAATATGCATTAGCCTAAACTAACTTTTAGGATCAATTATTCTATACTCGCTTTTAGTTTATTTAGCGCATCAACCGAAAAACCTCGATCATAAAAATATAAAATTTCGCCGCTGTTATTTATAAGTACCACACGTGAGTTATTTGGGCTTTGATTACCTGTAAACTTTTGTACCGCTTCACCATCTTTATAAATAGTGATTACCCCACCCCATAATTCTTTAGGGATGCCTTTGCGCATACCGCTGTCTATAAATGTACTAAACATGCGTGGTGCCATGCCGGCAATGGTTGGTAGTTCGTATGTAGGGAGCGTTACACCCGCCATATCTAAACCAATTAACCAACGGTCTATATCAAACTGACTATCTTGCTTGTACCCAATAAGCAGTAGTGTTTTATCTGCTTTAAAATCGCTGGGTATAGTCACCATGCTTTGCTCTAAACTTTCGCCGCTAATGCTTGGGAACTGCTTACCTGTTAATTGTTGGTTTGGGTACTGTGTTGTACATGCACTAAGTAATAAAAATGCAAAAGCACTTAATGTTAATTTGATCATAATAAACCTAATATTTATAAATTTCATAACGATACGTTTAGTATGGCAGCTGAGATCTAAAAATGCTGATTAGTTATATAATTTTTAAATTTAGACGCCGTCATGGGCTTACCATACTTCCAACCCTGTCCATAATGCACACCCGCCATTTTTAAAATAGCTTCTTGCTCAGTGGTTTCAATCCCTTCTGCCACACAGGTATAATTAAACTTATGCACAAGTTCCATAATATTTGGGATCATAGAGGCTTTTAAGCCCTCAGTTGCTATATCTTGAACAAACGTACGATCAATTTTAAGTTGATGAAAGCTCAAGTTTTGTAAGTTTCTTAAATTCGAATAACCCGTACCAAAGTCATCTAATGATAAGTTAAATCCCGATTCAACTAAGGTTCTAAAATGAGCATGCGCAATGCTTGTATCAAGGTACTCGTCTTCAGTTATCTCTAAACAAATAATAAAGCGTGAGTTGGTAAGCTCTGTAATTTGCGGCAGTAACGACACATTACCCAGCTCTACATCACACGGAAATATATTAAGCGACACTTTAAAGCCTTCTGGCAATAACTCTATAGAGGTTAACTCTTTTATTGTGGTAGCAATCATTGCCTCAGTAAAAGTCCAGGTTAAATTATTTTTTCTAATAACCGGAATAAACTCATCTGGAAATAAAGCACCGTACTTATCTTCAAAACGTGCAAGTACCTCGCAACCAATCAGCTTGCCACTTTGCAAACAAATAATGGGCTGGTAAGTCCAATAAAATGATCCCTTTTTAAGCCCTTTACGAATACGCTGATTAGTAGAGCGTCGTGCAGCAATTCTCGCATCAACTATTAACGCACTCGATATGCCCGCTAAACAGGTTAAAATTAACGAAATTATTAATAATAAGTGATTATTAGAAAAAAACAGACTCCAAGGCAAGTGCACTACTACACAATATTGACTACTTGTAGAACTGCAAACTGAGTTAGTTTCGTAAGGAAAGAAAACGCTGTTTTTTACCTGCTGGTACAGCCCCTCTTTACCTGCTAAATGATGCAAAGCATTTGGTGTTTTATAAATAACTTCCCAATCTGGCGCAGTAATTCCGATGTTGGTAAAGGGCGTGCTCTGCATAATTAAATTATAATCCCCTTGTCTGACTATAATTACCTCCATAGGGCGCTCACTAAATAATAATAGATAAAGCTCTGGCTCAAAACGAACCCTGACCTTCTCACCATCTCGAATAAAGTCAGGCTGTTTGTCGTTAATTGGTTTACTTAATAAGCCTGCACCAGTAGTGCAAACTAGCTGGTTACCTTTAAAAAAGCCTATATCAATTACATATTTTGCATCAAATAAAGCGCGGCGCATCTCAAGAAGGGTTGTGTTGTCACACTGCTTAAACGCAAGCTTATTTAATGGGGTAAGAATTCGACGCCTCTCTGCAATTGCACCTTCTACATGACCGAGAATATATTCAGCGTCTGACTTTGTTTGTGCTGTTAACTGCTGCGCTGCAAAATTGAGCAAAATAAAACAGCCAATTACAAAAACTAACCCTCCGGTTAAAACGGCTATAATAGATTTTTGTTGGTACTTTTTCATAGCATCTCGAAGTTGTTAATTTATATCACTACTTTATTAGATGATTGCATAAGTCGCATTAAATTCAAACAGATCGATTCAAGAATTATTGAACGAATTTTGAATAAACTGAGTGATTTTAGCGCTTACCGTTAAATGCTGATTACTTTCAAAGTGAATCCCATCACCGGCTGTTACATTAATAAATGTAGTAAAATCAATAAAAGTACATTTATGAGTAGCCGCAACGCTTTTGAATGCACTAGAGAGCTCTGTTGCTTTTATATCTGCACCTTCGTAAATACGCGAATACTGCTCGGTGATTCTTATTTTAGGTGGGCTAGCAATAATAATTTTAGGAAATTTTAAAGTACTACCTTGCTGATAATAAATATGTATTGAGTTAATTAAATCATTTAAGCCACCTGCTATTAAACTAGGTGTTAAATTAAAACGTTTTTTAAGATCGTTTGTACCAAGGGCAATAATAATAAAGGCGAGCTCATGCTTATCCAAATAAGGCTTTAGATAACTAACACCATTAAGCACGCCATCAAACGGTGGATTATGCACTAACGTGCGGTTAGGCTGCCCTGCCTCTATTACGTTAAAGCCACACCCTAAGTTTTTATTTAATAACGATGTCCAACGGGTATTTTCATCAAAGCGTTTTCCCGTTACAGGGTTTAAACCCCACGTATTAGAATCACCAAAGCAGAGAATATTTTTTGTCATGTTAATTATTAAAATGGATTGAGTGTATAACCCTGCTGTTGCAGCTGGGCATGTGCTGTCATCGCCGAAAGTGACATTTGCACACCTTCAATTAGTTGTTCTGGTGCTACTTTATAATGCGTAGCCGATTGCCCACATACATAAACCACGGTGTTATTGGCCAACAATTGCTTTATTAAACTTTGATTTTTGTTATCTGCTTTAAAACGTTCTTTATATTCACTATTAGCCAATACATCAACGCTAGCACTACCATGTACCACTAACGCTAATTGAATGTTATCTGGCTTTACACCGTGTGCTACATGCATATTAATAAAACGTGCAAGTGAGTTTATTGAATTGTTCTGCTCACCTTTTTTAGCGCCATCACCAACATCAAAGGCTATTTTGAATACCGTAGAGTCATTTATCTGAACATGCTCCGGGACACTATAAAAGTAACCAAAGTCTTTAATAAGGTTTTCATCCGCTTGCGAAAATGGGCTTATAAATAAAAGCAATAATAGGTATTTCATAAACAATCCTGTGTTTTAAATAAGTTAACCTATTTATAAAACTAACAGAAGCAAAGAAAAAAGGGCAGCTTATCATGCTGCCGATTGAGTGTTTTTATGATGGTGGTTAATAAACTGCATACCTAAATAGCTAAATGTTCGTTTAAACATTTCTACAAAAATATCAGGCGCTTCAAGCGATGATGCGTTTGATAACAACGAAAAATCTTTATTACGTAAAGCCCGTAACTTCGGCTTCAAGGTTTCGTCATCCATGTAATCTGTGATCCTATCTATAAATGACTTCATTTGTACCGTAGTGTTATACCAATAAACAGGAGACGCGAACACCCAATGGTCGTACTTTAAAAGTGCTTCAAATAGCGCGTAAAAGTCATCATTTTTATAGTTTTTGTCATAACAATACGGCGCAATTTTATAATCATCCAGACAAATTACGCGCACATCATTTTGCTCGGCAAAGCTATTAACATGGGCTGTGGTATTGCCGTTTTTTCGTGCGCTTGAATAAATAATAACAGTATTACGCTCAAGTTTTTGTTGCATTTAGTTAGCTCCTTTTTTAATGTGGTAGAAGCTTAAAACCTCAAGTTATATTGAGGTCAACTGAAGGATTAAAATAATGCCACTAGGACAAAAAAAATTAACCGAAGCTAACCTAACCGTTGGCTATGTAGCAAAAAGAAGTGGTGTAAAAGTATCTACTCTTCACTTTTACGAAACTAAGTTTTTAATTAAGAGCTGGCGAAATAATGGTAATCAGCGACGTTATAAACCTGATGTATTACGCCGTGTAGCTGTAATAAAAGCAGCTCAAGCGATGGGAATTACGCTCGATGAGATTAAAAACACCTTAGCTACCCTACCCGACAACCGCACACCAACAAAACAAGACTGGTCAGCACTTTCAAAACATTGGCAAGCGCAACTTGATGAGCGAATTGCGCATATGCAACGCCTGCGCGACAAAGTAGACGGTTGTATAGGATGTGGTTGCTTATCACTTAAAAGTTGCCCAATTTACAATAAAGATGATCATTTAGGCGAAAATAAAAGCGGCGCTGTGCTTTTAAATACATAGTCTTTGCCTGTATAAAAAGTTCTTCACTTTTGTATAACAAAAATAAATACCCCTCTTAGGCGTTGGGCCAACAACGCCTTAAATATAAAGGCTAACTACGCCTCATTATTGAGTTATTAAAGAAGGTTTTTTTAGTCCGTTTATTGGTAATACGTTACTTTGCTAACAAAATAGCCTCAGGTACTACAAAAACTCTCTATTCATTAATATAGAGCCATGCATATTGAGCCATGAACTCGCGTTTAACTTTTTCGCTAGATGATTTAATTAGACAGTTTAAAATAGCTTAAGTACCCTCTTTATTAAGTATTTAAGCTAAGCCATACTTAAGTGACTACTTGTAGATATAGGTAAATACATTAAAAGTATATTCAATACGAGTGGCTATATTGCTAACTGGTTAATTTTTAAGTATTCTTGTACGCCTAAAAAGGAAGCAATTATTCAAGGAACGAGCTGTTGGAACCAACTAGTCACATCCCAGAAAACAATAAAAAACCACCTATAGTTACTCAAAAATTTTCGCAAGCCCTTAAAACAGCTGATCATAAAGAACTGAAAAGCACTGGCTTTTGGTTAAATCAATTTTTTATGGTTATTTCTACTGTCTTTGGTGTTTATTTGGCGGCTCAAAGCGGCTTAGAGCAAGCACTTAAGTTTGATTCATTTAGCAAAATGGAAGATAACTACTATTTACGTACATCGCTCTATGACGAAGTTAATGATAACGCAAACACGGTAGCTGAGTATGCAGAACGCTTAGCGAAGAACCCACCAAAATCAGAAATGGAATTTTTTAAACCCACACTTGAGCAGTACATATGGAAAACCATGCAGTTTTCTCCTACTACGCTTGAAACACCGAGTAAATTTTTAACTAGAATACGTCGATTTTATTCTCGAGCTGATTTTGTCATAAATGCCGCAATAGATCGAAAAATATCAGCTAAACAGGCTTCTATCGAATTAGCAAAAATAACAAACTTAATTAAAACTCAAACACTCCCTGCATTAAAAAATAGCGCAAAACAATTAAAAATGGAATTACAGCAGAATGATATTTCTGTTGGTTCGTTAAAGGAACTTACAAATGCCAACTAAAAGCTGTCCACATTGTAAAGATCATCCACTAGAAGTAACCAATTATCAGGGTGAAGAAATAGATATTTGCCGTGAATGTGGTGGCTTATGGTTCGAAAAAAATGAAGTAAATCGCATGATTTCCGAGATAAATGACGGCCCAGAAGGTGATAAATTTGAAACTCACTTTGGTGAGCCATTGGGCGTTTCTGAGCTTGACTGCCCGGATTGTAAAAAAAATTTAGAACGTTTTCACTTACTGGAAGCTTTTCATACCGAAATTGATGTTTGTAGACACTGCGATGGTACTTGGATTGATAAAGACGAACTTGAAAGTGTTGAAAAAAGCCCTGAAATAAAAGCGAGTTTAGGCGAGCTAAATCAAAAAGTGAGTTGGAAAACCTACTTGTTCCAATTTTTAACGCAAATGCCTGTTGAATATAATATTAAACCACAAAAGACTCCTTGGGTAACTCGCGGCCTTATTGTTTTAAATACATTGATTTTTGCACTTTATTTTTTAAACCCGAGCTCGTTCAGCTATGTCATTGATAACTTTGCCATGACACCTGCAGATTTAAGCAAAGGTAATGAGCTATGGACTGTATTAACTTGCGTATTTTTACATGGTTCAATAATGCATTTAGTTGGCAATATGTACTTTTTATACATCGTTGGCGATAACTTAGAAGACGTGTTAGGCCATAAACGCTTTTTGTTATGGTATTTAGCCTGTGGACTACTCGCATCGTTTGCAAGCTACATTGTAAGCCCAATGTCTACAATTCCAGGCGTGGGTGCAAGTGGCGCTATAGCCGGTTTATTTGGCATGTATTTAATGTGGTTCAGACACGCAAGTCTTACTTTTATATTTATAATTTATCAGAAGAAGCTTTCTGCAGTATGGTTTTTTGCTATTTGGTTAGGATTTAACATTTTTGGTGCAATAACAGGCCCAGATGGCATTGATTATGGTGCGCATATTGGTGGTTTTATAGCAGGACTGATTATTGGTTATATTTTAAAAAGTAAAATATTAGAGCAAAACCCTATAATTCGTTTACTAAACCAAAAAGAAGCGCAACTTAAACGTTAATTAATTTAATAAAGTCATCAATAATAAATTGGTGACTTTATTAAATCTCACTACATAAACTTATAACTTACAGCGAGTATATACGGTAAAAAAATGTCCTGTGTTTTTAATCGGTATATCGTATGTTATTGGTTCTTTGGTAAGTTCACATTCTAAATCAATCAATTTATCAGCAAGTAAGTCCTGTTGCTCTGTAAAAACAGTACTTAAAATCCATAATACTGAATCATCAGCATTTTTATTTTTTATATGAATACTTTGCATTAAAGAGCTATTAAAAAACATGTTTGAAGGCTTTGAACTACGTATTGTTTTATTATCGAAATAAAAGTAACCATTGTTATCACTTTTGGCTTCATCAATATAAGTATCACCGTAAATCAGCTCTCTTGTCACTGTAACGCCTTGTTGAGGCTCACCATTGCTTAATAATCTGCCTTTAATAGACAACGACAACGTAACGTCTTGCTTGTTAAAAAGGCTAAACATATCTGCACATCCCTGCATTGGTATTAATAAAATAAGTGTTAAAGTTACACCAACCAACCTTGTAGTGATCATAAAAATCCCTTTCGTATTTATATTTGTACACATTTAGCTGCTTTGTGAGTGGTATTAGTTAATCGTTTGAGTGTTTAACGTTTATTCAAACGTAGTAAAAGATAAATATGGCATATGCTCCAGATTACTTTACAGAATTAAAAGCACTTTAATTCTACTATGCGATTAACTCATCGTTGATATATGACGTATAGGACGCGGCTGCTTAGCATGCAGGTTAACGATGCATAAGCAGGCGACTATTTAAGAGGAGAATATTACGCAGTAATACTTTTAATTATCAATCGTAAAACGGATATGAATTAGTAAAAAGCATAACGGTCGGTAATAACTAGCCGTATAATTTACTAAATAGTATTTTAATTTAATCTAAACCATTTAGGCCATCTTTCGCGGCGCGGTATAAAGCTTTTAAAGTGTCATCAAAAACACTTCTTATAAAGTTGTAAGTGAGCTCAACAGCACCCGTAATAACTTTACCTACAAACGCTAACATGTGCCCAAGTAACCCTAATGTTTGAGCCGCAAACGAAGCCGAAGCCTTTGCGATTTGACTAACTGTGCGAGAAAGCATGTCGTAGAATGTTAAGCTTGTTCCAATTGCAGCTTGAGCTGCAACTGCGCTGTAGTACCCTGCATCTTTTAATAACGTAATTAGAGCTGCATTTAGCTTATCAGCCCACTGAGATCCAAATGAAGCTTGATTTCTATCTTCAAACTTTAAGCGTACTGGAGTACTCAAAAAGTGGTTTGCTTTTACTGTTAAGTTATTCCAATCATTACTATTTGCTGTATTAATATAACCTGGTGTGCCGTTAAGCTTGTGAGCAGCGCCTTTTAAACCTTGCCCGTTATCAAGCCGAATTTCTTGCCCATTATAAGGTGCATGCGAAAACGGCCATAAAGGCACTTTAGCTACAGGATCTGCGCCGTGGGTACAACGATATATTTTATCGAGTCTTGATGTCGTCGCCCTTGAGAAAGGTTCTAAACCAACCCGAGGAGAGCCAAACGTATAAAGCTTTACGGGTAGAGAATATTCAGCTTTGATCCAATCTGCCGACAATGCGGCTAAAGCTCCACCTAAACTATGGCCAACCACATGTACACAGCCTGTCATTTTATCTCGGACATTTGCTGATACAAATTCTTGTATTGCAGGCTTCATAGAATAAAACGTTTTATTAAAACCCGCATGCACCATACTGCCGTTTGAACCACCACTTAAACCAAAGTTAGCATCCGTTAAACCATCACGTAAAGACGCTGTACCTCTTATAGTTATTACAGAATCACCTTGAAAATCCCCCTGCCCATGCCCCAATAACCCAAACCCAGTGCTCAAGCCAAACAGGTGAGAAAAAAAACCACCTGATATGCCTTGTACGGCGTCTTGATTTACACCAAAGTTAAAGTTACCACGTAAGGATGGATGTAAAGAGTTGTTTAGCAGCTTTGTGCTTTTAATACTTTTTGCTTTATAAGCAAGAGTGGCTATTTGTACAGCTTGTGTAGGTGTTAAAGTATTCATAAAATTCCCTTTAAATGAGTATGCTAAAAGTTAAATTTTACATGCGCCATAAATTGTAAAAACATGCTCTGGCGCCTCTTTAATAGGTATATCGTACGTTTGGGGTTCTTTAGAAATATCGCAAACTAAACCTTTAAGTAGCTCACTTAATGTATCGCTATCTTCATGTAGCGAAATAGTGACATACCAAAGAACAACGCCTTCAGGTGTCCCATTTTCTAAATAAACATGCTGAACCAATGATTCGTTATCAAACATGTTTGAAGGTTTAGATGTTTTAATTGTTTTTTCAGGAAAAGAAAAATGCCCATTATCGTCTGTTGTTGCTTCATCAGTATATTCATCGCCGTAAGTTAGCGTTCGCGTCACAACGGTATTAGCAACTGGCTGACCGTTATTTAATAGCTCACCATTTAATGATGCTGACAAAATAAAATTATGCTTTTTCGAAAAGCCAAACATATCTGCAAAAGCCTGTGTAGTAGTAAAAAAAACTAAGGTAATCGTCACTATTACCAATAAAAAAACCTTTAAACGCGATAAAAACAAAGCAAATACTCTCCCAAGCCTTAGCTATACATTACTTCAAGTATATGGCTATTTAATTACACTAATCATGCTCATACTAAAAAGTAAGTAAACATACTAAATACTGCATGTTTTTCAATCAAAAAACAATCGGTAATTTAATTATAAAATAGCGTATATATTAATTTACCAATACTACTAAACGCGATACCGCCCACAAGCAAAAAACCATATATAAAACTAATAGCACCAGCTGAAGGATCGCTCTTTTTATCAATTTCTATACATGCCGTGCACACAACAAAAAATATAAAAAAGTTAGCAATAACGCCTAAAATAAAAGCATTACCGAACAACGGCGATACGCCTACAAAAACGGCACTCAATAATATAAACGAGCCTGAAAGTGAATGTTTATTAAACCGGCTTTCTATTATTTTTATAGCTAATGTGGCTAGCATAAAAAGTAAAAAGTATAACGTTGGCCAAAACTGATAATATAAATAGTCCCAGTTAAAAAGATCACCTGAAGTTGATGAATAAGCTTGCTGGCCTAAGTCGGCCGGTGTGGCATTCGATGCATTTTCGGTAAAAAGATACGCTACCCCACCAATAATCCATTTTATAATCCAAAAAAATACAAAGCTGGCAACAGTAAACCCAATAGCGTCACCCCTTGTTAATCGCTTTTTAGCTTTGTGCTTTACAATAATAGCAAGCATTAAACCTAACAGGCATACACCTCCTAAATAAAGTACTGCCTGCCAAAAATTATCAGAGTAAAAAACAGCTAAACCTGGCGCGATAAATAGATACATAGCATCTTCATTATCTAGTGAACGGCTTGAAGTACTCTGCTCTGATTCTTTAAAAAGAGCTAAATATACAAATAAAGGCTGCAAAAACAGCATTAAAATACTCGTGGTAATAAGGCTCATACATCATCCTTAATGAGAAAAAACTAATGCAGCACACGTGCTGCATTAATATTAAAAATTGAGTGTGTAATTATGAAGGGTGTTATAAGTTTATTTTTTGAAAATATGTTTTAAGCTTTAAAAGCCCCGACTCAAGTTCAAATTTTTGTATTTTAGGATTTTTAAATTTAAACCCATTAGAAATATGGGTATTAATCATCGCTGCCATGCCCTCAAACCCAGCTGGCGCTGTGGCAACTAAATCGCTCAACAAAGGGTTTATAAGCACTTGATGCTCTTCTATTAAAGTTGGGTCTTCATATATATCGTAAACAAGGTTAGTTAGTGTTTGTTGGCTTTGTTGTTCCATATCATTTCTATAGCGCCTTAGCTTAGGCGTTTATAGCTCCTTTAAAAGTGCAATAACTTTAATGGTTTGTACTAATTATAAATAGTTTAAGTAAATGCTAATTTCTTAATTATCTAAAGAAATACCCGAATCCTTAAGTTGCTTTTCAAATATTTCTTTTCTAATTTCGTCATAATTACTTTCATCTAAAAAGCGTTTATGTTCAGCAGCCTTTTCTGAGTTGCCTAGCTCAGTGTAAATTAAATAAAGATCTTTATGAGTCCTTTGCACTCTCATTTTCTCTTTAACTTTATTAATATTATCAGTGAGGTAGCGATTATAAAGGTTTATAGACTGTGTTAGATCTTTAGTAACAAAACGTCCAGTACTGTATACATACGCTAAAGCTAAAATACCATCAGGATCGCCTTCTTCGGCATGCTTTTTTGCCTCAGCAACATAGCGGCTTCCATCACCTGTATGAAGACCTACCAATTCAAGAGCTTGCCAATTTCCCATTTTATAAGCTTTTTCACACCAAGCATCAAGTTCTTGAGGCGCATGCATTAAGCTTTTTTGACATTGGCGCATGACTTTATCTTGGGATAAGTTAGGATCATTAATATCAAGTTTAGGAAAAAGAGTCCCTGCCATCGCACCAAAACATATTACGGTAGTAAAAAGGAAAGTAGCTATTGTTTTCACCATTATAGCCCTTTCATATGAGCTGAATTTTCAGGTAAGTGAACCTGATAAGTTGTCACTGCAGATTTAAACGGGAAGCCCTCTCGGTAAAAGTACTTTTGCTTAAGCGCTTCTTTTTCATCAGAGTAACCCTCACAATCAGTTTGTGAGTAACAAACTGACCCACCAATAAAGTCGATAAATTTAATTTTTAAAATACCTTGCGCTTTTATCAGTGTGTCTAGGCCTTCTTGATAATTAGTAGATCTCACAGCGTGCCATCTATGCATAAAAGCAATAATTTTATTCTGCTTAGACGTATTTAAAATATTACTAATATTTTGTGTCCAGACCATATTTCTTATTGTATGGCTATTAAAACAATTTTCTGCGACTGAATTATTGTAACTACATGAAGCGTCAATCAAATCCATTTCATCTAAAGTTAAATCCAAAGCAATAATTTTTAATCCTAACTCTCTAGCCGCTTTAACTAGTTCACCATAACTATTTGGTACGCCGTAGCCCCAACCCCAGTTATCATTAAAATATTGCTGAATAACATTAAAGCCTTTACCAGTACGTTGATAAAAATCTATTTTCTCCTGCATAGATCTTGGTAGCATTTCGATTGCAAAGTGAGTAAACCCAAAAGCTTTCAATTGTCTAAGTGCTTTAATAGCCTCAAATTTATAAATAGCTGGGTTATGGCTAGATTCACCAAGCATCACTAAGCGTGCATTAGCGGCCATTGTTTTATAATTTACATCCGTGTTTATTTTATTCATTACCTATCCTTGTTTTTCATTTAAATTTTCAAAACACCATCTATAAAATTCAATAGCGTCATTATTTTCAGAGCTGTAGGGAGCAACTGCATATTCGTAGCTCATTGCAAATAAAAGCTCTTGTGCAGTGAAATTACAAACTTCACTTTTTAAATAACATTCCTTAACTCCACGCCATAATTGCATTGCGCGACTTACGTAGTCATCACCCCACTTTTCTTTAAATTGCTTGCTGGGGTTGTTTTTTAAAGTAAACGAAGCTACGTCTTGAAGTGTTAAGTGGGTCGTGTTTATACACATCATAATAAATAATCAGAACGCCTCTGTAAGGTATTTACTATTAAATTAATCGATTACGTCAATCTCTGTGCCAAATGGAACCATTAATGCTTTCTCCACCATATGCTCTACTTTTTCGTCATTTAGCCCCGACAATGAATCAAATAGAGTCTGACTAAACAGCAACGGTTTTTTAGCCTCATCCCTACTAAAATCTGCAAAAGGTGAATTGTCATAATTCTCTGACACTTTAAACCCTTTCAATTTACTTACTTGAAATTCAAGGCTTTTCAAATCACCTAGCTTTTTAACGTAGTCAGTTATCTCTTCATCATCTTCCGGAAAATGGTATAAAAAAACACCACCTTCTGGTAAGCGGTACTTTTTAACGCATTCATCGCAGTACCAAGTTAAATCATAACTATCATCTAGGAAATCGATTGCATATGGAATTGGCTTTATCTTCCTTTTGCTTGTCATGCTTTTTGCTAAATGACTACACACCTTTTGTGCTGTAATAAATTTATTTATCTCTTCTTTTGTAGGCATTATTTCTCCGTTATTGTCTAAGCAAAATATTAAAGCATCTTTTAAAATCGATTGAATGTTTTACTCTTCTATTAACACTACGATAGATTTATTCTGCTCAGCGGCGTCTCTAAACGTAACAAAGTAGCGATCGCGAACTATTTCATAAGCTTGCGGGTCGAGCTCACCAGCCCTATGCTCAACATCATCTACTAGGCCTTTACTTTCACTATTATCTATATCAACCTCAAAATACTTTTTTAGCAAAGGAAATAGGTCTTGCACCATCTCACTTGAAAAAAAGCCAAAAGAACCACTTATGTTAGCATCGGGGCCAATTAATTGATGAGGAAAATAGTTAAATGTACAAACTGGCAACAACCCTTGGCCACCTACCACTGCATCAAGTAACTCAATAGCAGGAATAAAGCCACGCATGTTTAGCTCTATAGATTGCCATCTAGTAGCTTCATCTTGGGTTATATCTAACAACTCTTGGTATTTTTGCTCATCACTTAAATTCAATGTTCTGGGATAAACATCTTCATCAACAATAAAAAGATTAATTACACTACTCATCATTACCTCTTAAAATTGGTGGGATAGATTTAATCATTAATTAGATATAACGGTAAATAAAGTGAATCAGTTTTACACTGCCAGCCATGCATATCTTTACCCAATTTAGCCATACTGAGCGCATTTAATGACATAACCGCATTTCCATCTTCTTTGAAGTCACCGTATTTACACTCATCAATGTGCCACGCAATTACTTTGTCAATGCTTGATTGCCATAATAAATCATCGCCAATGGTAAGACCTTTAATGGCCTCAATAAGAGGAACAATGCATTGTTGTACATCTTTATCTTTAGTTGATTTAGCCTCAGTAAGCGCATTTTCAATTTCTTCTTCCGGCAGTACTTGACCTGTGCCTATTTTAATTAATAGATGATCATATAAAAAAATAGCTTTCTTAGTCACGCTGCTGGTTGTAAAGCCATCTGCATGTTCACGTAATTTGCTTATTATTGATTCATCACCAAACAACAAAGCAACATTTAACTCACCTTGAATTGTCCACTCATTGTTGTGTCCTTTTAATTCAGGATCAAAGCCTGTTAAATACGCGAATGGCGCTGCTTTTTTTAAATAACACTTAGCTTCTTCATAATCTTCTAAAACGTAGTGTGCATATGCCAACTCTTGGTACTCTTCAGAAAGTATTTGTGCTGCTTCTTCTTTATCTTCTTGAGAAGCTAACGGATCGTTAATATCAGCAAGCCTGACCTCTATTACCATAGGTGAATCTTCAAAAAGTTCTTCAAATTCGAAATCATAATTATTAAGTTTTAACATTCTTTTTTTCCTTAGGAAGAGACTGTGATACACCGCCAACAATTCTACCGTCGACCTCTTCAGCTTCAATAACTAGTTTGGTAACTTTTGGTTTCTTTAGTTTTATAGCTTTCAAAAGATCTTTACCTAATTTATTCTTACCTTCGTATTTTTTAGATTTACTCATCGATTTCAAGCTATTTTTAACCCATTTATTCGTCATCTGGTCGCCTTTTTTTGCACCAGTTAACAATTTAGCACCAGGGCCTTTAGCTTCAACAACAAAGTACTCAATGACTTTGTTGTTTTCGTCTCGTTTAGCCCAGACCTGATCGACTCCTGGACCTGGTCCAAAGCCCATTTCCATTTTTGCTGGAGGTGGAGGGTCTGAAAACTCTTTTTCCATATACATGGAAGCACCGAGTTCACCTTTAGCCTCTGTAATCTTGGCTTTAAAAGCACCTTGCCTTCTCTTAGAATCACCTTTATCTATCGATTCAGCCAGTCGATCTTCGTAACGCTTTTTATAATCAGCAACTGCTTCTACATGCTTTTCAAGTGTTGTTTTTTCAGGCACCTTTTTTTCAGGTGGTCCAATTTTCCCTTTCATTAGTTTTTTTGTAAATAACAGAACTTTTCGATCTTCAATGTCAGAGTTATCAGGAACGTTCTCAATACCTCCAGCTTTCAACACATCAAATACATGCGTTAAACAACTTTGATTAACAGGATCATATAATGGTGTGTCCAAATTCTCTGGATTCCAATCAGCTCTATCGAGCGCCATGTCGCCTTCTCTAAGTAGCTGCCTTTGTAAGTCACTTGCTGCTAAAGCATTTGGTAATCTAATAGTCGTTTTTTCAATCGATTGCCCTGCAAAGTCTTCCTCATCGAAACCGATGATAAGTGTATTAGTTCTTGTGCCATCCTCTTCAATGCCACCATGCTGATGAGTTTTAGTGGTATCGAATTTTGTTTTAACTTGAATCGCAAAATGCATGTTTTTACCATGCCCAATTTTTATAATTGTGGCAGTCCCTTCCTTACAACTCAACCCAAACGGGTCCACCCAATTCACCGGGTTAGGTGCATATTGATAATGGTTTATCCCACCCACTAACCCTATTGGGTCTTGGTTTATAAAGCGCTGCTGTTTGGGGCTGTAGTAGCGATAACGGTTGTAATGTAAGCCGCTCTCTTCGTCTAAATACTGCCCCTGAAAACGAATTGGCTGAGTGAAGCTGTTTTTAGTATCGGCTTCTGGCTCTTGATTGGGCTCTTCGTAGCCATACACATCGGCTTGATTTTCCCACACCACTTCTGCTTTGTTGTTTGTTACAAAACGTGGGGTGTTAAGTTGGTCTAGGTGGTAGTAGTACACCTCACCTTGTTTAATTAGTGCTACTGGGTGAAATTGATTTGGCAGGTTGATATACCAGGTATATTCACCGTGTTGGCATTCGCCGATTAACTGGTCGTTATCCCAAATGTAGTCAATTTTACCGTGTTCAGTGTGCTTGGCAATTCGGCGACCTAATGGGTCGTAGTCGTATTGCGTGAGCGTGCCGTTGTTGTTAAAACATCTTAACTGATTAAACGCGTTATATTCGCGGCGAGTTTTAATGCCTTTACCAGTTTCGCGTATTTGGTTACCGAATTCGTCGTAGTAAAAGTCGCTGTCGCCAAAGTGTGTTAGGCGGTCGGCGTCGGTAGCACTGTTTATTGTGGTGTTGTTAGTGCCTTCATTGTTTACTACTGAGTCTGCGTTGCTACTATTTTCACTACTATTTGGCGCTAACTCATTGTATTCGCTATGGGTGGCGTGTGTTAAATCAATAGAAGAACTGGCTGTATGCTCATTACTGGCTGCATCATGTTCTATACCCTGCTCGCCTGTATCTCTAAGGTCTGCATCGCTTGTGTTTGATTGCACTGTTTGACTTTGCGGGTTACCAAAGCTATCCCACTGGTAGTGTGTGGTTGTATCAGCACCTGTTCTTGCCAGTGTTTGTTGTATTAACTGCCCGAGGCTGTTGTATTCAAAATTGATATTTTGGCTGCTTACGCCTTCGTTTTTACGGGCAATGAGCTGGTTTACGCTGTCGTAGTTATACGTACAGGTATCAAATAATGCTTGCGCTGGGTGAGTAAGCTGTTGCTGCGTTAAGCGGTTAAATACATCAAACTGTTGAGTAAGGGTAATGCTGTTACCAAACTGCTGGGTTTTAATATTACCTTGGCTGTCGTAACTTAATGTTACAAGCGGCTTTGCGAGCTCAACCTCTTTGCTGTTAGTTTGGAGTAAGTTAATACCGCTTAGCTGGCCAAACTGGTTGTAGCTGTATTTAAGCGTGGTTGAATCTGGCAGTGTCAGGGTTTGCCTTCTACCGTATTCGTCGTAGCTGTACTTTAGGGTATGTGCTTGCTGCTGGTTATTAACTTGCTCAGCGCACAATAGCCTGCCGCCTTTATCAAAGCGTTGTTTTAGTGTTGATTGCGCGTTGTGGGCGCGGGCAATTTTACCTTGCTTTGTGTAGCGGTAGTAATTGGCGTTATTAACGATATGAGCGTCGCTTGCAAGGCTTGCATGCTGCGCAGTTACACGGCCTAGGCTGTCGCGCTCTATTTTTACATGGCGTTTGTTGCTTTGTGTTACTGAGGCTAAGCGGTTACAGGCATCGTATTTATACTGCTGTAGCGTCCCATCAAACCCAGTTACTTGCGTTGGGTTTTCGTTAGCGTCGTAACTTATGCGGTATACGTGGCCGTCGCTTCGCTCAATGGCCGTTAAGTTTCGCTCTTTGTCGTATGTTAAATGCAGTGCGCTGCCATCGGGCTGAATAACACAATGCGGTTGGCTTAACCCTTCAAAGTGTTGCTCTGTGGTGTCGCCTTTGCTATTTTGCGAGCTAATTAATCGCCCAGCTTCATCGTAGCTAAAGTATTGATACTGTTTATTTTCAGGCTCTTTTTCATCAAAGGCAATTGTTTGTGTAAGCTGGCCGTGCTCATTGTATTTATATTGAGTGAGTAAGCCTGCGTTATTAAGTGTGGCATTTACGCGGCCTAGGCTGTCGTAGCTGTAACGTATTAGCTCATCGTTGTGGTGTTTTGCTAATAGCTCGCCTTGCTCGTTCCAAATAAACTTAGTGATTTGGCCGTTTTTATTAATATGCTGGGTTAACTGGCCGAGCTTATCGTAGCTGTATAACGTAGTGCGGCCATCGCCAAAGGTTTCGCTTTGTAATAAGCCAGCCACGCTGTATTTGCGCGTAATGGTTTGGCCATCAGGTAAGGTAGTTAATACACGTTGCCCAAGTTGGTTGTAGGCAAAATGTGTTTGGCTACCATCTGGCTGCGTTAGTGTTTCTAATTGGCCATAAGGTGTGTAGTTATAGCGCGTTGTACTGCTATCTGGCTTTATTTCACTGAGCTTTTGCCCTTGCGCATTGTATGTATATTGCCAAACATTGCCGTTAGGATCGGTATGTTTTACCAGTTTACCTTGTGCGTTATGTACAAAGTGCTCTTTATGACCGCGTGAGTCTATACAGGTTGTTTCGCCGCGCTCAAGGTTGTATTCAAACTGGTAAGTATAAGTGTTGTTATCGCCCCATTGTTTTATACATTTAGCACTCGGTGAATAGCTATCCCACTCAAAATGGTGGCTAAAGCCACTGGCTCGGGTACGCTTTGTTAATAAATTAGCGGCGTTGTAGGCGTAGCGCTCAGTTTCGTTTTGCTGATTAGTTGACTGAACAAGGTTTTTGTTTTCATCATACTCGTAGCTTGCAAGCAATGGCGAAAGTAATTGCTGTTTGTTATTTTTGTCAGTGTGGTACGCTGCTATTTTGCATAATAAACCTTGCGCGTTGTAGCTAATAATACAGCCACGTACTTTGTTTACTTCTATACGGTGTAGCCGCTCTTTTGCATCGTAATAAAACGCGATGCTTTGGCCTTTTTCGTTAATTATTTTTTCAAGCAACCACGCGCTTTCGCCTGGTTTAAAGGTAAGGTGTTGATCGTCTGGCGTTACAAGTACTTGCTTACCATTTGTTTGGTAATGTAGCGCAAGGTTACTACTTAACTGATAGCTTGATTGGCCAGGTTTTACCTTTTCAAATTTATGTTTAGCACCATGCTCGTCTTGGTACTCTAACCAGTAAGTCCCTTTTTGCTTAGGGCCTACTTTTGGTGGCGACAAGTAATGCTCACTAAGGCTTGCCATAAAATCATGGCGCCAACCATTACCCATTGTTGTGCACACATCAGCATGTGATGAGCGATACAAACGTCGCCACACTAATTGGCGACTGCCTGCTAGGGTAAAATCTATAAGCGGTAGGATTTCTTCGCCAGAGAGCATTGATACCGGATCTGAACGGCACTCTTGATTTGTAATTGACTCTTCGCTTGCAGTGCTATTACTTGCTCCACCCGTATTTTTAGCGGGCGCTTGAGAGGCGTTTTTACCTGAGGCTGTAGCGTTATTTTTATTGTTTGATTTTTTATTTCCAGCCCCACTGTTAGTGTTATCATTGACTTGAATTGAAGACTTAACTTTTTCACGGAAACATTTGATAGAACCAGCAGCAATCGCGACTATAAGTGAATTAGCAGTTTTACGTTGTCCGTCAGCTTTTGTTGCATCAGCACCTATACTTATAAGTAATTTAATAGCATCAAGACGTTTAGAGGGATCGTTTGTAAGCGTTTCACTTATCTGATCGACTAAATTACTTGCACTTACTGTATTATTAGTTACAACAGCTTCATAACCTGAAGGCGCCTTTGCAGCACCAGCAGTCAGGCAAATTGAGTAACTTGTTCCTTGTAAAACAACTGGATTACTTTGCATTAGTTGTGTACTTCCTCACTTATCCATAAGTATGATGCAGCCCCTTGGTGCTTTGCTTGTTCTTGCGAAATTATCAATGCATTTTTGCAATGACTTTCGATAGTGGGGCTGGTTGTTAATTGATACAATACCACTAACCCTTCAAGTGCACCTATTTGACCTAGCTTGTAACAAGGTAGCTCATATTGTGTATTCTCATTAATTAAATTACTGAGCAATTGTAACTCGTTTAACCATACTTCACTTTCTGGGTTAACACCGTTTCCTGGGGCGAAGATAATATCAATGGGCTGCTGGCTTTGATCAGCTAACCGAGTAAACATACCATTTAATTGATTATGTTTAATAAAGTCTACCGAGGGCACTATTTCATTGCTTATTTGCGCCCAACCTGTTGCTTGCTGCTCAAGGGTTGTAACTGCTCCACCAATACCCTGGTAACTATATTGCCCTTGCTTATTCGCTTTATAGATTGTATCAATCGCAATTACATTCACTTTTACCCATTCATTTTTTTTAGCCAAACCAACAGCAAAGTGCACACTAGACGCACCATAAAACAAAAAGTGTTGAGCATGCTCTGGATATAATTGCTGTAAACTACTTTGGAGCACCTGTTTAAGCTCACTCTGATACGACAACGCAGGTAAAAGCCAAATTAAGGGGGCATTTAAATTTTTTACTTGGCCCATCAACTCTTTTGATTTAACGATACAATCGTAAATACACACTTCCCAAGATTGCCAATTAACTTCACTCAAGCTACTTGTTTCGTCACCGTATAATAAATCGTCAACACTTTGAGCTGTTGGAAACGAAAAGTAATCAACCATTAAACTAAAAGCGTTCATACCGGTGCTCCAACGTTTACTCTTTTAGCATTAACATATTGATTATATGTGTATAAGTTAAAAACTGCTTGGCTGTATGAATCCATAGCAGACATTTGTATCGCATTTAAATGTTCATTCAATGCTTTACCAGCGAGTAACCTTTTTGACGATAATTCATTTTCGTAAGCTGGCCAGTTAAGCTGCAATTGTTGCTGAAAAGCTGTGAATGCTTGTAGATCACCGCTACAAGCTTGCATTTGTATTTCAAAGTTGACAAGTAAGTCTAACTTTTCACCTAAAGTACGTTTCATTAGCGCAACTATTTGCTCTGGCTTTTCTACTGTATGCAAGGCTGTATTAGCAAGCGGTATGAATTTTACAAAACCACTTTGCAGTAGCACTTGTAAAGTGCCAGCTACAGATAATATATTGCTTGCATGATTACTGACGGCGTTAACTTGTTCTGAACTAAGAGATAATAAAAAAAGTGACATTAACGGTGAGTTAACAAGCTCACATTGGTTAAGGTTATCAAAAATACCGATTAGTTTTTTTGTATCAGATTTACTGGTTACAACTAAAATATTCTTTATAGAATCGAGTGCCTGTTTTGATACTTTCGCTTTGGGGGTGTGCGCTAAAAGTAAAATAGTTATATCAATTAGAGGTATTAAATTAAGGCTATGTTGCTGAAGTAAAACCTTACATATGATAGATTTTTCTAATACGCTTAATTTGGGTTCATCAAGTAAGTCATTGATAAAATTAATATTTACGTTTTGCGGTAGGTTTGCCATTATTTCAACACAACCTTGCGCAATAACATTTTCACTGTAGCCGTCTTGAACAAAGTCAATAAGCTGCTCTAAAGTCGGTATTATAAATTCATGGCTTAAATTATTACGTTTAGCCTTTAACCAAGATGATTCTAACAGCCTTTTTTTTAACGATTTAACATACCCTACAGAAGTAAACGGACAAAGTTGAGCATTACTAATAATGAGTAATTGATCTTGGTGATTACTTATATAGTTAAACAGCAAATTAGCCACCGATCAAAACGGTAGGATTTCCAACAACAATTTTTCCGCCATGAGAGCTATCATCTCCCATTCTTGCTGCTGGTTTACCATTAATTTTAACTGAGCCAGAGCCTGTTTTAATACTGTCAGGTGGCCCTATACATACCATCATATCGCCTTTACGCGCTGCTGGCATACTTCCTATCAATACATTGGTCGAGCCTAAAACAATAGGGCCGCCAACATGAGGCACAGTACCTGTTGTTTTAGGACACACATGCATGTGACCAATTGTAGCTGCGGGCTTACCCATTTAGACTCCTTGTCTAGTTATATTTGATTAATGCTATTCGTATAATGGGATGATTAATAATTTACTTTGTTTTACTAAAAGCGATAACTCTTCAATTAATTCACTCTTAGTATAATCTGAAAGCGCCACCATACTTTGCATTGCATATTGATATAATACTGAAGTAACATTTTCACTGTTTAATGATGTATGCAAGTATATAAAAAACTGTTGAGCGTAATAGCCATCCATCGCCTTTAAATGATTTAATGCAGGATTTAGCAATGGATCATTTGGCTTGTTAATTGGTAAACATATTAAATGAGGCAAGCCATAACGACAGTATACAACGTGCCCGTTGTTATTTATGCCATTCCTAAGACCACTTTGAAAACTACTTATTATTTCCATAATCACACTAATTTAATTTAATTACACCAGCAGATAAAGTAATAGCACTGCCATCAACTTTTATATTACTACCTTTAATGTCTATATTAGTGCCTTCGATAGTTATATTGCCACTGCTACTCATTTTAATTTGTGCTGAGCCTGTTTTAATAACAATCTCATCGCCTGCTTCTATATTTAAAGTTTTGCCTACTTTTAAAGTATCGCCTTCACCAATATCAGCAAGACGGTTTTTAGCTACTTTTAGACTATCATTATTAGCAATTTCTGCTTTACGGTCATTACCTATTTCAATATTATGATCGTGATCGGTTTTGTCATTTTGATCATTTTTGACATAAAGCTGTTTATCTTTTTCGGCCTGTATATATACAAGCTCACTGCCTTTTTTGTCTTCAAACCTAAGTTCGTTAAAGTTATCTGCGCCACCTTCTTTAGTTGAACGCGTTTTAATACCGCTTTGCGTTTTCTCTGCAGGCAATGCATATGGAGGCATTAAATCAGCGTTATAAATTGCACCACTTATAATAGGCTGATCTGGGTCACCATTTATAAAATCAACTAATACTTCTTGGCCTACTCGGGGAAAGAAAAATGCCCCCCATTTTTTCCCGGCCCAGTTTTGTGATACTCGAATCCAACATGAACTCTTTGAATCTTTTTTACCTTCTCTGTCCCAATCAAATTGAACTTTTACACGGCCAAATTGATCTATCATTATTTCGTCGGCGCTATCACCGGTTACTATTGCAGTTTGCACACCATTTATTACAGGCTTTTTCTTATTAATTTGTGCTCTGTAAGGTATTTCTTTTGGTACACATTCAAAGTGATTTGAGTAAACTTCTTCTGCGGAGCCTTGTTGGGCGCCAGACTGATTTGGTACTGTTATTGATGTCATCATTGACGTAATAACAAATGTTTTACCTTCAAGCCTTGGGTCTTCATGCTTTTTAAAAGCAAATAGTTTACCAACGGTAAATGAACGACAATCGCTTTTACCACTAGATAACTTCATATCTCTTTGAAGCGACTCCAATTGCACCGACGCCATACTTGCTGCACGAGGGTGGCATTCAGATTCACCAGTATATTCAAATATTTCAGATACTGATTGAGTTGGCAATTCAGGGTTTGCTTGTTCGCCGTCAGGATATCTTGATGGCTGTTTAAAGTCATAACCTACACGTCTAAAGCTGCCTGGCGCTATGCTTAAACCACCTTGCCAGCGCGACACATGCGATTCACTAAGGTGACCTGTTGAATAAACTACTTTCGCCTCACCACACACTTCATAAGCTGTAATATCGTCAGCTAAAACTAATGTATGGTTACTTTTTGTGTGATCAAAAAAGTAAAAAATACCTTCGTGCTGAAGTAAGCGTTGAATAAAATCAAAATCAGATTCTTGATATTGAACACAATATTCATATTTAGGATAGGTTTTGCTCGTTTTATCTGAAAAGGCAACGTTATGTTGGCCAAATAAGTCAGCAAAAATATCTTTAATTGTTTTCTTTTGAAAAATGCGGCTGTTTTTACGATTTCGCATAGACGCTGCGAAAGGAACAATAGTCGCTTGATAATCTATATAATTTTTTTGCTCGTCAACATCAGCTGTACGACTACCATTTGAAACCAAATGACTAACAATACCGTGATAATAACGCTCACCACCGCCTTCTGCATTTCTTACTTTAATAGATACAGGTTTACCAACTAAATCTTCATGCGCTATTTGCTTTCCAATAGTGTACATATTGGCAGACATTACAAATAGATCTGACATTGCCTCTTGGGCAACAAAACGAGTTAAATAGAGGGCATCTTTACCAGCAGGGGTGCTAATTTGAATTACGTTTTTGTCTTGTGTTGCTTTTTGCATTCCTTGCTTTTCCTGTCCTAAAGATCAAAAAAAGCTCTGAGCAATGCCCAGAGCTACTATCAGGCAACAAATATTACATTTGTTGACCTTTAACACCGCTGTAACCGTATACAAGTGGAGCAGTAATGTTATTTTTGTCGTCTGTAGGAGTAACAGTCATCATCATTTCTGTGTAGCTGATAGTGATTGTTTCGATTGGACGATCGTTCTGTACTGATACAGAGTAGCTAGAAATCATTGCATCTGTTAGTTCGATTTTCATGATTTCTTCAACTTTATCACCTTGTTTAGTGATATGGAAAATAGCAGGTAAACCCTTACCAATTGTAGCTTCTTTGAAAAGATCCGGAGATGCTTTATCTTGAAGTTTAGTAATTGTTACGTCGCCTAAACGAGTCGAGCTAGATTCACGGTCCATTGCTGTACCAGTCGCTGAGCTAATTTCACGGCTAATATTCCAATCAAGAGATAATACTGTGATTAAATCTTTGAATGACTCAGCTGTAGTTTCGCCTTTGATTGAACCGTATTTTAAATATGTATTTGCTTGCATTTGATAATGCTCCTTTTAATTAAACAATGTTATCCATTAATACTGGATTATTTACTTTGGTTTCCCAAAATTCCTTTGAAATCATTATCTTTATAACAGCAATGAAAAGGTCTTCAGAATTCCTTTCCCTAGATGAAGACAATGTCTCAAAAATTCCATGTAGTTACCTAAGACGACAAAATTATAATGCCCTAAAACTAAAGAAACAACCTATAACTTGGTTATATTTTAATAAACTTTAATTTAGCTCAACTTCAAATTCATTATCTTTAACTAATAACGATATACTATTAACTTTATTACCTTCTACAACACTCGATAACAATACTTCTGATAATAAAGGCAATACTTTATTTTGCAATATAGTATGTATATTACGTGCACCAGAACCTGCATTGTGACAGTTAGCAATAATATACTCAATCACGTCATCTTTATAAGTAAGCTCTGCATCATAATGCTTTTTAACACGCTTAATTATTTTATTTATTTGAAGAGCAGCAATTTGTGTCAGAATATCATCACTTAATGGGATGTAAGGTATTACGTTTATTCGCCCTAAAAATGCAGGTTTAAATGATCCTAACAAGTCATCTTGTAATGCTTTTAATAAACCTTTAATACTTGGCTTACTTTCTTCATCTTCAAATAGGCTCATAGTGGTATCGGTACCCACGTTCGAGGTCATAATAATTATTGTGTTTTTAAAATCGATGTCTCGGCCTTCACCATCTTTAATTGTACCTTTATCAAACACTTGGTAAAAAATATCTTGAACGCCAGGATGTGCTTTTTCCATTTCATCTAGAAGTACAACACTATAAGGTTTTCTTCTTACGGCTTCGGTTAAAATTCCGCCTTCACCATAACCTACGTAACCTGGAGGCGAGCCAAGTAATAAAGAAACTTTATGCTCTTCTTTAAACTCCGACATGTTAATAATTGTTACGTTATCTTCGCTTCCATAAACCTCTTGGGCTAGTGAAAGTGCTGTTTCAGTTTTACCGACACCACTAGGTCCGGCAAGCATAAATATACCGTTTGGACGGCTTTCATCAGCTAATTGAGCACGAGACGTTTGTACAACCTTAGCAATTAAGTCCAGTGCATGATCTTGCCCTACTACACGCTGCTTCATTTGATTTGCTAGATTTAAAATGCCATGAATTTCATCTTCATGCATTTTACCTACAGGTATACCTGTCCAATCCGAAATTACTTGTGCAATTAACTCTTCATCAACCTGCCAATGCACCATATTGTGCTCAAAAGAAGCTAGCTTCTGTTTGCTCTCCTTTAATTTTTCTAGCATTTCAGTTGATGAGTCGTCACTTTGAGAATTAATAGACTCAAGCGCTTTATTTAATTCGGTAACAATTTCTTTTTCTACGATAAACTGCTCATTTAGCGGCTGTAGTTGCTTTTCAATATCCACTAACTCGACTTTTAAAAAGTCTAGCTGTTCTGAGTGATCTAATCCTGTTTTCTGTTCACGCTTTAACATCAACACTTGAGTTTCTATCTCGCTCAAACGGTTAACTAGTTGTTCAATCGTACTTGGCGTAGATGCTTGACTCATTGCAACACGTGCACAGGCTGTATCAAGCAAAGCGACTGCTTTATCTGGTAACTGCCTTGCTGTTATATAGCGATGCGATAAGTGAACGGCACTCTCTAGTGCTTGCTCAGAAATAAATACTTTATGATGATGCTCCATTACTGGAACTAGCCCACGCAACATTGCTACCGCTTTTTCTGGTGTTGGCTCTTCAACCTTAACAACTTGGAAGCGACGCGTTAACGCGGCATCCTTTTCAAAAAACTTTTTATATTCAGCCCATGTTGTAGCTGCAATTGTTCGTAATTCGCCACGCGCTAAAGCTGGCTTTAATAAGTTTGCCGCGTCGTTTTGACCAGCCGCACCACCACTACCAATCATGGTATGCGCTTCATCAATAAACAAAATCACTGGGTTAACTGCGTTTTTAACTTCATTAATTAAAGATTTTAAGCGGTTTTCAAACTCGCCTTTCATACCTGCACCAGCTTGTAATAAAGCTAAGTCGAGGCTATGAATTTTTACATTCTGAAGCACAGCTGGCACATCTTTTTGAGCGATTCTAAGTGCCAAACCTTCTACAACAGCTGTTTTACCAACACCCGCTTCACCTGTAAGTATTGGATTATTTTGACGGCGTCTTGTTAAAATATCGACCATCTGGCGAATTTCAAAGTCTCGCCCAAGGATAGGGTCTATTTTGCCAGCGAGTGCTTGCGCTGTTAAATCGACAGTAAATTGATCTAGACTCGGCGTTTTAGAATTTAAATTTGTTTGCGTTGTTGCACCTTGAGCCGATTGATTTCGCTCTTCTGACTGGGCGACAATTTCAGGCCAAGCATGTAATAACTGCCCTGGTTCTATTTTATTAAAAAGCTTACTACAACGAGTTACTAAACTAGAGAGCGTATCATCTTTAGTCAGTGTATAAATAACGTACGCACTACGTATTTGATTGTCAGTAAATTCAATACTTGTGCTCAACCATGATTGCTTTAATAAGCTAGTCACGTGAACTGATAAACTAGGTGAAGATTCACTGCCTGTTTTTAAAGACTCTAGTGAGTGATTCAGATCTTGTTGAACTTTGTCGATATCTATATCGAATGATCCAAATATAAGCCTAACGTCATCAAGTTTTTGTTCAATCATAGCAAGCAACCAATGCTCTAATTCAACTGTAAAATGACTTCTGCTATTACAAATTGCAACAGCCGCTTCTAGACTTTTTCTACAATCAGGACTCAATTTTTCAACTAATTTATTCAGTGTCATCGAAGACATACGCTGTTCCTTTTAATTTTAATTATCCTTTAAACGATAACTTAGTAGGGTTAGTGTTTAATGTATTTTTACGGGCGCCTAAAAAGCTATTTGCGCCAAGTTGGCAATCATTCTTAGATAGTGTTGCAGCTTCTAGCTCGTCAAAGTTAGATTCAATCACTAAACGAAATTGAACTGCATTTCCTACATAATCTTTAATTATTTTATTTGTTAATTCGAACAATGTTCCTTTTGGTAACAATGCTCTGGCTTTGCTCGGATCATTTGAAGAAATGTGAACCTCTATATTTGACGAAATATCCCAGACTTTATTTCCAATAACAGTATCAACACCTAGGCATGCATGTTGCCCTTCATAAAGAGTCTGACTTGCCAAACGTGTTTGTTCTTGTGGATTGAGATCGTGCCATTGACCAATCATTTGCTTAATCGTTACGTCACAGCCTAAATAAGAAGATAAAATACTTTTTAAATCAGAGGCATTTCTTATTTTACGACTATACAAGCCCGAAAAGTGAAGTTGGTGTTCGTTATAGCCACCGCTTAAAAGCCCTAGTATTTGTGTATAGGGGTCTTTGTTTTTATCTTTATTTACATGATTAAGAGATGGCTTATACTTTTTCCACGCTCTGTAATACAACGAAATTAGACGATGATTAAACATGTCATAAAAGTCACGCATCGTTGTGTCTTTGTAGCGAAGTCGCTGCATTACTAGTTCGCTATAAAACTGAGGTAAAGCGCCTGAGCATCCCGTTAATCCCATAAATGAGACCTGCATGTTTACTTTATGTAATCCATCTTCAAAACTTGTCTCTTCTAACTTGGTAATTGCATTACCTGGGTAGCCAAATTTTTGTGTTGCAGTAAACCTAATAAGCTCCTGCTTTGGATTGCTATCGTAACCAACATGTCTATGTTCTAAGCCATGCTTTTTAAGCTGGTTTTCTATTATAAAAACAGCCTTGTAAAAATCTATTTGTGATGCTTGAGAAATAATATGCTTAATCATAAAAGAGGACTATCGCCTACTCTAGCTGGCCATTGATAATATAATTCCTCTTGTTCTTTCAGTCTCAAGCTCACACGAGTAAAGCTATTAATTGCAGAAAACTGTGCAAAGAAATGATCAAGTATAGTCGCGAAGAAAAACATACCACTGCCAGAAAAATCATCATTAGCAAACGTTATTTCAATATCGCTTCCTGTTGCAAAACTTACTCTGCCACTTTGTACCACTCTTGCTGTTGATGGTTTAATTAAAACCCTATATATGTTATCAATCATGCCCTTAGTTTGTGGTGATGCTCTAAAATCATATAGTCGAAGTACTTCCTTCAACTTTTTACACGCGTCATCACCACTAAAAGCATCTAGTGTTAAATGATTCACTAATTGCCACCGGGTTGCATCAGCTAATATAGGTCTAACGGCATGAGTAAATGGAATTAAACACCGTATTTTTTTAATTACATCACCACGTTCAGGCATCAGTAAGCCCAACTCGTCATCACCAAAAGGCATACTGGCTGGTAAGTTTCTGTTGCTACAATTTGCACGTACGGTTAAAACTGTATTGCCTTCTCCGTAAGCCATTGCGCTATTCTCAAACGTAGCATCAACAAGTGACAAAAATGTTTCTGTGCCCGACTCAACATAGCCGCCTGCCCATGACGCCGTTTCTCTGCGAATATGCCAAAATAAATCATCGTGTCCGTGATATTTAGGGTGTGTTTGCCCGTAAAAAGGCGATACGACCTGCTTGTTACCTTTATGGTCAAAAGCGATAACTTCTGAAAGACCGATAACCTCTGAAATTTCTGAGTCCATGTAGCGCGGTGTTAATTTATACTCGTATTCACTTATTTCTGGACGTATTGGCTCTAACTCTTGCTCAAACATGTTAATAATTGGCGTACAGCCGAGTAAAAACATGCTCTTATCAACCTGCTTTTCAAGCTCTGCAGACTCAGTATCTAGATAAAAATATAAGGTACATTGATTCGATTTTTTTGGTAGTGAGGATTTAATTCCGTCTAATTCAAAAAACCTGAATTTTTCTGGGAAAGTAAAATTTTCAACCAATAAGCGATAACCCGCAGACGAACGCTTAGAGTAAGGGACAACAGCTTCATTCACATCAAAACCAACGGCTTTAAGTTGATTTTTGGATAAGTACTTAATCCCTTCTTCACCGTTATCAATAGCAATTCCGATACAATGCTTAAATAAAAGCTCGTAAACTTTTAAAGTATGATGCCATTGACCATTAATAAAAATGCGTAATTTTTCCAGCCCTGTTTCAGCAAGAGATACACCTTTGTACTCCCCTGTTAGCTCAAGTTTAAATATTGATTTAGCTTTTTCATGCCACCTTGGTTTTGGCGCCACAAATGGGCTGTTATCAAATTGAGCACTTGTGATTTCTACAGGCCATAAATATGTTTCATAACACGTCTGAAATTTACACTGCTTCATTGACTCCACGTTAGTTTCTACTTCACTGGCTCTGGGAATAACTATCCCTGTAGTAGATAGGTTTTCAGCTTCTAGCTTAACAATCGACATTGAAGGAATTGGAGCTTGATAATCAGGCAGCATTTGTCCTAGTAAAGCATCTGTTAGCTCTGGAAAACTGTCATCTAATTTTTGCCTGATGTTTGCTGTCAAAAAAGCGAATGATTCAATTAATCTTGATACATGAGGGTCTTCAATATGATCTTCACTAAGCTTTAAGCGCCCAGCTACCTTTGGATATTTATCGGCAAAATCTTTACCTAGATGACGCACAAATGCTAATTCACGATTATAATATTTTAATAATTCATCGTTCATAAAGATGCCTCAATAATTTTCATACCCAAATTAACGGGTTCAACTTCAGAGTCAAAACTAATAAATTCAGGCTCAGGGTCTGCGTATAAAAGTGCGTTTATTCTAAGGTTTAGTACGCGATTAATGGGGACTTCGTCGTCAGTAAATACTTCGACCTCAAGAAACCTAGGTTCAAACTTTAAAATTGTATTTCTAACTGTTTCACACAACAAAGTCCGCCCTTCATGAGAGCTCACTGACATACTAGAAAAATCTGGCAAACCATACGACAAGCAAGACGTTGCTAACTCGTCGTATTGTGATGGCCATGTATGCCATTGAATCCGAGCATTAAGCAGTGCTTCAATATCTCTTCGTACATTTTTCCTCAGTTCACTAATTGTTATTCCCTCTGTACGAGAAGGTGCATCTTGAAAGTCAGGCTCATCATCAATGAGCCTGTCTAAAATAGATGCTTGAAGCTGTTGTTTATGCTCAATCATAATTAATCAAATCAGACTATGCTGTTTCTAAAACGTTTATTTTTAAGTTCGGGATTGTAATTGCTTCGTCATCAACGAATAACATTTTCATTCCTTTACCAATAATAAATTCATCTTGTAATTCTTCCCAGTCAGATACTTGACCTAGCTTTTCTAGTTCACTATTTGAATTAGCGTATACAAGTGGTAAGTGCGCAGTACCTGAGGGACCACCATCTTTAATTGTAATTTCAACTCTTAGCCAAATACTTTCAAGTAGTGATTCATTAGGCTCAACTTTTAATGTTTCAATTTCATTAAAGTTAGCTAAATAAAATTCACCATTAGTCCCTAATACTTCTAAGTAAGGACCTAAACTGTCATCAAGGTCTCTAATTACTGAAGTACCACTTTGTGACGCTTGAACTCTCAATTCTTCCATTTCTTTTGCTAATTTTGCAGCTTCATCAACTTCATTTTCAAGTAGAGCAACGTGCATTCTCAAGAATATAGTATCTAACGCATCTGCATCATGAAACAACTTAGGAATGCCTTTACCTTGGTAAAAATCAACTCTTGATTGTTGCGCACGAATTAAATGGCGAAGATTTACAGCTCCCACAGCAAATTCAGGGTTCTTTTGAACCATGAAATCTAATTGTTTATCGGCTTTTTCAAGTTCGCCATTAATGCAAAGTAGTTCTGCATAAACACTTCTAATATCAAAATTTAGAGGTTCATCTTGAAGCTCCGTAGCGCAACAAGACAGTGCATCAGTGAGTTTCCCCTCACGAATTAAGTTATGTATTTTTTTCATTACTATTCCTTTATTTTATGATGAGGACTGAGCTCAGTAATTAATTTTATACTAGAGACCATCTGATCTAATTGAAAGTGTGGCTGTAACTGTAAAACAGAAAAATAATGACCTGGGTTGGCCTTGTTCTCACTCACTTTTATTCTTGCGTTACTTAATGGGTATTTACTTCGAATATGCTCTGAAGCTGAATCTGATGCTGTTGTGTAATTATTTATCCAAGCTTGTAAATCTCTCTCGCAAGCTTGTGCTGAAATGTAAGAACCAACACGGTCACGCGCTAATAATTTCAAATAATGGGCAAAACGCGATACGCATAAAATATATTGCAGCATTGATGATAAGCGAGCATTAATATTCGCAGCACTAGAGTCATAGTTTTTTGTTTTTTGCACTGATGCATTGCTATAAAAAACAACATGTTCAGTGTTAGTCACTGATGAAGCTGGAATAAAACCAAGTTCAGAAAACTGTTTTTCAAACTTACTTGTAACTAGTAAATTTAAAGGAGGCTTAGCCTCTTTTTGATATATATCATTTGCAAAACTATCGCGAGCAAGCCCTGTTACTAACCCTTTGGATATTTTTCCTGGTTCAATTCCTCGAATATGACCAAACCATCCACTTTCACAGTAAGCTCTTATTATTGTTGATACAAACTGATATGAGGCATTTCCCCAAAGCATATCGGTCTCAGGGTCGATAATTTGTTCTTTAAAATAAAAATCTTGATGGCGCTTACCATCATTACTATATGGTGGTCTAACTAATATGTGCGGCAACGTAAAGCCAACAAACCGAGCCTCTTCCATCTTTCGAAAGCTTTGCCATTTTACATATTCTGGTTGTTCAAAGTGATTAAAAAGATCTGAGTAATACCCTAAATCAGAAAAGTAATCAGCTCCAAACAAGTTAGGTGAAGCAGAACAAATAAATGGGGCAAATGCGGCGGCAGCTGTTCTGGATATTTCTTTAATCGTATCTATATCGTTATAGACAGTTCCTGCAGAACATGCATTTGTTATTTCGTAGTCACCTATTACAACTCCAAATGGCTCTCCACCGGCGCTGTCAAATTCGCTTTGATAAAGTACTTGAAAAAACAAGCTCTGGTCAAAGTCAATCGCTTTGTTAACATCTTTAGACAATGTTGCCCAATCACAATTAAGCACCTTAACTTTAACTTTATTTTCTTTATCGTATTGTTCGCTTTGCAGTAACAACCACCATAAATTACGCCAAGTGGCTTCTAATTTTTGAAAGCGGTTATCATGAATAATGATATTCAATTGATTTGATATGAGTTGGTCTAGTTCTACGATTACACGTTGTAGATACGGACCTAGGGATTCTTTATTCCAAGATATAGGAGAATCAGAAGAGCCTTCAAGCCATAATAATAATGCTTTATCAAGGTTTTTTTCATTTAAAAACCTGTCGAGCAAAGCTTCATTATCACTTATTCGAGACTGCGACTTTTGTTGAAAAGCGAAGTCTTGATTTATAAATGAAAACTCTTCGTGATTCATTCTACTGCATTATCCTTAACGCTTAAGATTGGTTAATTAACCAATCTCTGGAATTTTAGCTACAAGACGTAAAGAAGAAGTTAACTCTTCCATTTGCAGCCATGGTTTCAACCAAGCTACAGCATTGTAAGCACCAGGTTGCCCCGGGATCTCTTTAACAGATACTTTTGCATCAGCCAAAGGGTAACGTGCTCTGATGTCCTGGCCACCGCCTTCTGTCGCATTTACATACGATAGAATCCAACGGTTTAACCAAGATTCAACATCTTCTGCTTCCATGAAGCTACCGATTTTGTCGCGAGCCATAACTTTAAGGTAATGAGCAAAACGAGATGTTGCCATTAAGTAAGGTAGGCGTGCAGAAATTGCGGCGTTAGCTGTTGCATCCGGCGTAGAATAAATTTGTGGTTTTTGACAGCTTTGACCACCAAAGAACACTGCATAATCAGTATTTTTATAGTGACACAGAGGTAAGAAACCTAGTTTGCTTAACTCAGCTTCACGACGATCCGTAATACCAATTTCAGTAGGACATTTTAGATCTGGGTCGCCATCATCGCTAGTGAAAATATGTGTAGGAAGACCTTCAACTTTACCACCGCCTTCAGCACCACGAATTGCTGTACAGAAACCGTATTGAGCAAAAGCTTTTGTCATATTTGTAGCCATTGCGTATGCAGCGTTACTCCAACAATAATCATTATTATCAGTACTTACTGAACGACCATCTTTAGGCTCAACTTCAAATTCTTCGTAGTTAAACTCTTCGACAGGCTTAGAAGCTGCGCCGTATGGAAGGCGTGATAAGAAACGAGGCATTGTTAATGATACGAAACGAGAATCATCGCTGTCTCTAAACGAGCGCCATTTAGTGTATTCTAATGATTCAAATACTTTTTCTAAATCACGAGGTTTAGTTAGCTCTTCCCAGTTATCGAAACCAAATAACGAAGGTGAAGATGCTGCAATAAATGGACAAAAGCCAGCAGCAGCAACATTAGACATTAAGCTTAATGCTTCAACATCTTCTGGGTGGTTAGTGAATTCGAAATCACCAACTATAGTTCCATAAGGTTCGCCACCAGGTGTACCAAATTCAGATTCGTATATTTTCTTAAACGTTTGGCTTTGATCAAATTCAACGGCTTTACTTAAATCTTTATGAAGCTCTTTTTTCTTCATGTTTAAAACACGGATTTTAAGTGTGCCACTTGTTTCTGAGTTCATCACTAGGTGATGTAAACCACGCCATGAGCCTTCAAGCTTCTGAAATTGCTCACTGTGCATAACAACGCTTAATTGCTTTGATATTTTTTGATCGATTAATTGAATTGCTTCATTAAACGTCACAGTCATATTTTTGTTCCACTGAACTGTACCTTTTAAGGCTTCTTCAGTCAGTGTTTTAAGTAATTCTTCAGCTCGGCTTGCATCAGTCTGTTTTGTTGCACCAATGGCTTGCTCTAGTAAAGATGAACTTACTTCAGTAGTTGACTCTAACTCTGTACTTAATTGTTCTGTACTCATTTTTCAGTCTCCTCTAATTTAAGTTCCTTAGCAATAGAGTCTAAACTTGCAGTATTACTTAGCACTTCTTCTAAAACGTTTTCAAGCTCTTCTGAACGGTCAATTTTTGTCATTAAGTCGCGAAGCTTGTTGCGCGTTTCCATTAGCTTACGTAATGGCTCAACCTGGTTTACAACTGCTGCCGGCTCAAAGTCATCTATTGATTTAAAGTTAAGTTTAACGTCAAACTGAGAACCATCATCATTTAATGTATTGTCGACTAATAAATTAAGAGAAGGGCTCATGCGCTTTAAAACATCATTAAAGTTTTCACGATCTATCTGAATGAATCGTCTGTCTTTAAGTGGTTTTAAGGCATCAGCATTATCTCCTGAAAAGTCCCCCATCACACCAACAACAAATGGTAATTCTTTTTTAACCGCTGCACCTTCAGTTTCCACATCATAAGTGATATGTACTCTAGGCTTACGAACTCGTTTTAATTTATCATGGATACTCATTGAGAACTCCTTTTACTTATGTTTCAGTTTCGCTGATTTTAATGCCAGACAACTTAAAGTACCCAGTCCTAGCATCACTATCTGTAATTAATTCATTTAATAACTCAGGTAGCGACAATTCGCTCCATCGAATTACTTGTTCAATCGTGTATGACATTGGTGAATGAGGTTCTGTTTTTCTAAAAAAAGTAGCGATTTCTTTTAATTTTTTAATCGCACTTTCTCTAGAGTTAATCTCATTACTACTCGATTTTTCGATTAACACTTCAACCGAATTATCATCTCCGCCTGTATCAGTATCTTCTTCTTCCGCATTTTTTTCTGCTAAAGCAATTTCAGCAGCTTCCAATTTATCAGCTGCTATATGTTTAACTGCTGCAAGTGCAACTTCGAGCGCTTTTTTTATATTAGAAGTAGGCTGAGGTTGATCTGTAACTTTATCCATAACATCACTAAGTATCGAAAACTCCTCGATTGAGTCTTCAATATCTTGTTTTAGAGAAAGAAAAAATTCAGTACTCGTTTCTGCTGCGCTTTTTTCTATTAATTCAAAATCAACAGAACCTTGCGCTATTTTTTTCTCTCTTTTTTCCTCGTTTAAACGAGAAATGTCATAGCCTTGCTGGTATTCCCAAAAAGAAAAAGCATCTAAACTAACACTGTCAGTTAGGTAAATACTTTTGATCGGTATTATTAAAGTCCCTTCCCCAGCGGTTCCATTTAAACCAACTAGCGCTGAAACTTTATCTGAAATATCATCATCAGTATCTAAAGTTGGATATAAAGACTCAAAATGGTTTTCTAATAAGCTATAAGCAACTTTAAAACCAAATGCTAAACCCTTAAATCCATGAATACGACACAAGGCTTCTATAAGCCATGCTAAATATTCGATATCTTTGCTTTCAGTTTTTATAGCTTCGCTGCATTGTTCTAAAAGCGGTAACCAATCGCGTGAAAGCGATGAGATACCTTGCTCGTCAACCAAAGCATTACGTTCAGCAGCTCGTAACTGATTGCGTAAATCTTTTAAGGCATAATAAGTAGACGTAGGAGAGACATCTGAGCGAGGATCAATACCTGCAATCTCTGTGTCTGAAATAGGGGAGATATATTCTTCTAATAAAAACATTCCGTCGTCCTAATAATTATCCATAAAACTCTAATAAAGCAGAGCGGATTTCATATTACATTCTTTATATTAAATTACAAGCCCAGTTACAATTGTGTTTATACATTAGTTATTACAAATGTATAAACACAATTAGGGCATGAATACTTTAAACATAAAACTTTTAAATAGTGCTAATAAAACAAAAAACTAACTAGACCCTATTTTGTAAATAAGGGAATGGTTGCCTCATCTTGTATATTAAGTATTTCGCCATGGAGATTGTTTTTTGTTTCGTCATACTTAACTAAAATGCACGTTACATTATCTCTAGCGCCTCTAACTAACGATGAATGCATTAAAGCCATACCTGAGTCTATAATACTACTTGGCTCTAATGATAAGCGTATATCGTCATCTGACAATTCACCTGTAAGGCCATCCGAACATAAAAGAAATATATCACCTGTTTTAAGTTCGTTTTTAATTACGTCTACTTTAACTTCATCCATTACGCCGACTGCGCGAGTAATTACATTTGAAAGAGGGTGATCTTTTGCCTCTTCGATTGAGATTATTCCCTCATCAATTAAATCATTTACTTGACTATGATCGCGTGAAACTTGTTCAAACTTCCCATTACGTAATAAATAAGCCCGACTATCACCAACCCAAATCACATAGTACACTCCGCCCTTTATAAAAAGAGCCGTCACGGTACTACCAGCGGTTTTGTTATCTAAATATTGCGAACTATAGTTATTTAGTTGTTTATTAGCGTTCTCTATAGCGCTAACGATGTGAGATACATCAAGATCAACTAAATCAAGTTCCTGAACTTTAGCCCTAATAACATCAACAACTAATTGACTAGCGACTTCTCCGGCCTCATGCCCACCCATACCATCAGCAACAACCCATACGTTGTGACTATTAATTTCAACGTGAGCATCTTCATTTAATTGCCTAACAACACCTCGATGGGTAATAGCATAACTTGTACTAAATTTATTACTTATCACTGTTTTTTACCTGTGTATAATTCCATTCCCAGTGTTTCCATCGTCCATCTAACATAGCAGCGACCTGATTAACCGGTGGCAAGGCGGAAGTTATAACCACCATCGGCTTTATATTACATGACCCATGTGTCCACCAAACGCTATAATCGCCATGCTTTTTGTAGAATATGGCATGCATCGCATCTTGCAAAATGGTGTTGGTAAGCTCTGTGCCAGAAAACTCAAATGCTTCACCTTGTTTATTTTTGTCTAGAGAGTCAAAAAAATTAACTTGTTTCTTTTCAGAAGGAGCCATTTTGATAGTTTTTGCGAGCTCTTTTCTCCAAGAAAAAAGATCGACAGATCCATCTAGTACTTTTAAAACAGCGTCTTCATACTCTAAAGAAAATACACCAGAGTTTAGAACTTCAATCGGTGCATGGTCTGTATAACTCAATACAGTAAAAGGATAGTGCCTGCCAACGGCATCCATGCTTGGAATAAGTGTTCCCATCACTCCAGTATCACCAACTATATTTGAGCTCAAAGCAAAGTGCCATACAGGGCCAGTTAGATAATTATCCTGCCATATATCACCAAGCTGCTCCTTGCTGACAGCAATGGCAGCTTGTAGCCATTGCTCCCAGTGTTCAGAAAACTCTTTAGAAACATTATCTTGTACAAAATCCCCTAAGCATGGGACTTTGCCAAGGTAACCAATATTTATAATCGCGTCGGACATGAAAACTTCTCTACACTTGTATTCCAAAATGGGTGTCTAATTGACTTAGGCAATAACTCTACTTTTGCATTATTTCCCATAAGTGCAAAATGTAGCTGTAAGTCTTCTCGCGTTTTACTTCGTGTCGCACTCAGCTCATCTAGCATACGATAAAGTGACCACTCTCCAAGGTAAGTTGTATTCATAGAACGGCCACCGTTAGGAGGGGTAAATACAACACGAGTTTTGCTCTGCCCCGTTGCTCCAGGCCAAATAAAGTTAGTCACTTTCAGTGGACCATGACGATAAGTCATAGACTGTCCATCAATTTCTATCATTAAACTAGATACTGTACGGTCAAGTTCAAGTGGTCGTAACCCAAATTCAATTCTTGGTGTATCACTACCACGGTCAAAAAATGCAGTTTGGATCTGATAAGCATGCTCAAACATTTTTAGTGTTTCATTGCTGATACCAATGTCTTTTTCAAATTTCCATGGGCTTGAACTTATATCTACACTAGGTGCAACATAACTGTTGAAAAAGCTGTCTATCGTTCCATTTGGCCCAAAGAAGCGAGTAAAGTCTTTCATGTTAACTTCTTTATCTGCTTGTGGAGAAAATGGGTACCTTCCTACAATCGCTGCATTGTATTCTCGTAGAACTTTGCTTTTCCAAATTTCATTTAAGTGTCTGTTTGCACTATTTTTTGTGATATTACTCGTATCTCGGCTTATATCTAATAACCAGCTATTAAACGGGTAAGGTAAGTCACGGCTCTGAAACTCTAATTGACGGATAAAACTTGGCTTACTCTTTCCACTAATTTGATCTTTTATTGAGTATTTAAGTTGATCGCCTCTATCTAGTTTTGTTAAATAAATATTCAGTTCTCTCAAGTTTTTCTGAATATTATCTAACTGCTGTGCATCAATATTAATAACATCTTCAAATGCTTCTTCTACTTGATGACCAGGTAATTTAATATCAAACTTAGGGGCTTCATTAGGTAAAAAACGTTTAATTCTATTAGCCTTCGTTTGCATTGCTATTTCTGCAGCGTTAGCAGCAACTTTACCGGCTGCTTTTTGGTTTTCAGATACAGGTAGCTTTGTTAACTGAACATTTTTTTGCACGGCACTTATAATGTTTTTGATTGGAGCTTCTGAACCCGCTAATACATCAGTAATATTTACACCTTCCGATGGAGAGCTATATTGGTTAAGACTTAAATCATCCAAAAACGATTGCCAATAATATATATAATCTTGAAAATAACGTTGCTCTAATTTCTTCTCAATTTCATCTTTTGAAATATCATAAGTTCCCGAAGCTTCCTCACCATATACCCAACTACTGGCCATTAAATTACCAAGCATTTTACTTTTTTCTACATTGAAAATGCCGTGGAAGCCATTAAATGTATATAAGCCAGGAATACTTCTTGTTAACTCCCCATTATTTCTAAAAGTAAATTTTTGCGCACTTTCAAAACTAATAATATCAGTTAATCTAAATGGTGGAATACTACTATTTAAAAAGTCAGCTTGAAGACGTTGATATGCTCTTTCAGCAATAGGAAGTTTAGTTAATTCAGTACGCGCATTACGTACTGCCTGATTATCAATCTCGCTCTGATTTATACCGTTCCCTAATAATGCAGTAATGTGACCCATTAATTCATTTCTGGTTTGAATGCTCTTATCACCAGGTAAACTTCTTTCTAAGTAAGCACTAAACCAAACAGTAATATCTTCGCTATCAAAATACTCAGGCTGAAATAACATTAAATAACACTTTAACGTTTCATATAAATAACTTAAATGCTCAGGATGAGCCTCCATCTCTTTAATCAGCGTGTTACTTATAAATGGTTCTAAATATGTTTGCAACGAACGGTCATATGCATTAACAGATGATTCTCTAATTTCATTTAGTTTGTTAAAACCAAATGAAGGAGAGTCTTGCACATTAAATAAATCTGAATTGCTCGCTGGTAAGTCTCTTAATGCATTTAGCCTATCGTTTAACACTAATAAGTTATTTCTATCAAATGAAGCTGAATCTAGCTCTTGGTATGTTGTAACTGCTTCCTCTGTTGCAGAAATTAAATTGCTATTCCAAGCAAAACTAAAATACCATGAAATTGAAAAGCCAAACAAAGCAACACAAGCAAGTGAGATACTCGCGATACGTAACCATTTATTTTGTTTATCATGGTGTTTGTTAGTACTTGCTAAGTTTTGCTCCGGAAAAATAACGCTTTCCAAAACATTTTTTATAAAAAAACTTTTTGATTGGTTTATATAATCTGTTTTTCCGGCATTAACATCATTCAAGAAACTTGATGGTGTACCTTCTTGGGTCGCACTTGTTAAATATACGCCCCTGAACATTGGTAATTCTTCATATGCATTAGGAGTAAAAATTTCTTTTAAAAACCCATCAGCTACTCCTTGCAACACTCTAAGCTGCCTAGGGAACTCAAAAATCTTAGCTCGTATAGCTTGATTACGCTCGTTAATAAGTCGACGATTAAGCATTTCGGTTAATTTAGAAATTAAAGAATGAAACTCTTTATTAAAAGCTTCAACCTGCGTATCTTTTGCCAAATCCAGCTCAAAAGTTACGCCCCAAACCTGCTCACATTCTTCTTCTGTTAATTCGCCAAAGAACTCTCTAAACCCTTCTATTAAATCAACTTTTGAAAAAATAACATATACAGGAAATGTCATTCCTAGTTGATTTTGAAGTTCTTGAAGCCTCTGTTTAATTGCACGTGCATGCAGGTTTCGCTCAGTTTTGGTTTGACTCATCAACTCTGAGATACCCATACTGATCATCACACCATTAATTGGTCTCAAAGGACGGTACTTTCTCAGTAAGCCTAAAAAGCCTTCCCACGCTCTAGAGTCATGTTTTGCATGGCTATTTTGAGTCGTGTACCTTCCTGCGGTATCAATTAATACAGCTTTATTAGTAAACCACCAATCACAATTTCGAGTTCCACCAATACCATGAACTAAATCTACACCAAGCTTATCCTTCAAAGGATAATCTAGACCAGAGTTATGTATTACGGTGGTCTTGCCAGCTCCAGGTGGCCCAATCATTATATACCACGGTAACTGGTAAATATTTTTACCTTTAAACAGTTTTACGTCTTTTAACAAGTCTATTGCTTCATTCATTCTTGTTTTTAAAGTCGTAATTTCTTCATTTACTTCATTACTGTTTGAGTCATCACTATCAATTAACTCATCAGCCATTTTTTCGTCTCTTTTACTTTGCTGAACTAGACGATATATTTTTGAAACTGAGAATATTAGTAGTACAAATAAAATAGTAAGCAGCCGGGAAGCTATACTCGCTAGAGGCACATAATCTGCAACCGCAATTAAAGGGCCGCCAAACCAAATTAATAATGATAAAGCAATAAACCCAATGATCAGCATTGCAGTGCGTGATGTAAGCGCGTAAGTCATTTTTTTAAATTTTTGTGAGAAACTCATTTCAGCCTCATTAAAATAATAGATCGATTTCAATTCGTCGGTTTAATGACCGAGAAGCTGAATCTGAATTACTGGCAATTGGCTCTGCAGCGCCTTTTCCTTCAGGCCATAAACGGCCGCTAAGGTTCGTGCTTTTTGCCATAGAATTAGCTACCTGAGTAGCTCTAGCAAGAGAAAGGTGCCAATTGGATGGATATCTATCTGTACTAATTGGAGTATCGTCTGTATGACCAGTAATTAATATACGTCCTTTTGTACCTTCTAAACTAAGCGCTAGCTTTTCTAATATAGGTTGAAATGATGGTAATAATTTTGAGTCACCTTGGTTAAACAAGCTTTCACTGTTTATAGTAATTCTGATTCGATCATGAGTTTTGTTTATTTCAACAATCCCCATTTTTATTTCAGTTTGTAATAACTGCTCTAAAACTAATAATTGCTGATCTTTTTTATCAACAGTCTGATCATTAGCTAAAGGGTGAATTATTGACAATTTTTCATTCACTGAAAAAACTTCATCATTTAATTTCATGTTAATAAATAAGTAAACAGCTAATAGCACTAGCCCTAAAACTGAAAAAATAACCCAAAGTGGTATTTGATTTCTAAGCTCAACACCTGCGGCTACTCTTTGTTTCCAATTTGGTGAAAGCTTGTTATTTATAGGTCCATTGAGTTGATTCAATAAATGGTAAATCTGCGAACGATACTCTTCTACTTTGTTATCGCCGATTGTATCTAGCCTATACTTACCTTTAAAACCTAGATTTAAACAATGATATTGTAACTCTAAAAATTGTTCATTTTTTTCTGGTTGGGAAAGTGAGTCATCTAAAAGAGTATAAAAATATTCACCACCAAACGTTTCTTTATGAAAGGTAGACAACAAGCTTTCATCAGCCCATTCCATTGAACTCCATTTTGAATTTAATACAGACTCGTCGAGTATTGCGCACAAGCAGTAACGTGCATTGTTAATCACATCTTTAGATAAATGTTGATTACGCACTTCCATTTCAAAACGTTTTATTGCTTCTACGCAGCGATGTTTTAAAGCAGCTAAATTAGTCATTTCTACAGATTGACTAATAGAGATAACAATAGAGAAGCAATCTGTTGCAGCTTCTAAAAGTGGATTTTTAAATATAGATATTTTTGTATTACTTGGCAGTTTAGTCGATGCTGACTCAACCGACATAACCGTTTTATCTGCATCACTATTAATATTTGTATTATTTGATGTCTCACGCCCTCGTCTACCAGGGCGTGGTTTGATAATGGTTTCGTCCATTGAAACTCTTCCTTTTAAAAGTTAAGTTCTGATAGCCCAAAGGCTCAATTGAAGTTCTGGGTAGCTACCTGACAAGTGAATAGCAATACCTCCGCTCGAACGAAGTTTTTCCCAATGTTCCCCATGTTTGTTTAATTCAAAATAATGAAAACCTGCATGGTAAGGAATTTGTCTCGGGGCTGTTGGCAAGCTACTAATTGTTATGCCGGGAATTTGATTGTTTACCAAATCGCGTATTGTTTCTACACTGCCAATTTTGATCTGTGAAGGTAGTATCTTACGAAGTTCTTCATGCGGAACACTTGCTTTGATAGCTAAAATAAACTGGGCTGAGTTAAGCACTGATTTATCTTTTAGCGCTCCAAATGAAATACCAAACTTACTTTGCTCAAGCTTAATTTCAGTTGCAGTTTGCTCAATTACATGACTTAAGGATTGATATAAAAAGCTAACGACTTCACTAAAGACTTGTCCTAAATTTTTATGATCATATTTAGGAAGTTTAGGAACTCGCTTATTAACTGTACTGAAGGTAGATAACTCACCAGCAAGCTCAATAAGTCTAATATAAAGCACATTAGGATGTAGATTGTTAACTGATAATAAATTATCAAAAACAGCGTCATACTTATTTAGCGTCTGAAGCATAATAAAGTCAGCAACAGAAGTACTACCAGCATAACCTTGGCATAACCGCACAGCGATACTTTCTGAGCGCTGCTTTATCATAGAGCCTATTTCACGAACTAACCCAAGAAGGGGCTTGCATTGCCCTACTTTCAAAGAAGCTGGGATATATTTGCTATCTAATTTGATTTGGCCTTCGCTACTTACTTCTAAAATTCTTGCTAAAGGAAGTAGTATGTAACCAGAATGATCGTCTGAAGATAAAACTAATTTGCTATATATTTTTGCTACTTGAATAATTTCTTGTGATTGCGCACCAATAAAGTCATCGCTTACCGACAAGTCATTTAACTTATAACGAGTGACAATATTTTCTTCGGGCGCTGAAATATTAATCCCGCTATTTTTTAAAGCAGGTATTGCCAAATAAACAATCTCATCATACACATCTTTTCCAACAACTAATGGTTCAGGAAGAGATGTAGACTGTGGCATGTCAATAGGCATTAAATCAGGTGTTATGGCTGATAAAGCTTCAATTGCAAACTGACCTGAATTTAATAACTCTGTATCAATAGCAATTTCAAGTATTCCCCACGGATCAGCAAGGTTACCGCTGCAAACTTGCTTAATAACATTAGAAATATGTTTATCTGATTGTTGGAAGTGTTGAGGCCTTAAGAACATCCCTTCAGTCCATGCAACACGAGTGTTATCACCCATTTTAAAATCCTTTTTTATTGCTCTCTCATGTATGTAGCAATTGCTTCTACATTAACATCAATATCATCATAGCCTGTTGGATCAACTTCTATTACAGCTCTCCACCTTGCTTGATCAATATTTCTATATGCGACAACTACGCCTACGTAACGAGTATTTCGATTCAGACTCATTTTATATTTTTGTACTGAGTTTGGTTGTAATTCAAGCTCATCTTTTTTAAGTAAATCGGGGCCAAGTATTTTTTCAGGTGTATCGTATAAGCTGAAGAAATCTTGTGTATCAAAAATGGTTCTGGAACTAAGCTCAAATATTTTCATCACTACTGGTGATGGTCTATCAGATGTGTCCGGATTTACATTTTTAGAAACATTGATTTTTAAATCTGTAGATGCTGGAACAATTCTATTAACTGTTGAACATCCTAATACTAAAAATAATAAACTAAAACTCATTAAGTAGAGCTTAACTTTATGCATTATTTCATTCCTTCCTAGTGCGTATCTTTAATTTTATCATTATATGCATTTAAGAAATCATCCGACAGAGCCAGCGCCCCCTTTGAATTAACTTCTTGCGAAAGATCATCATGTAAACTCTGATATAACTTCCAACATTTAGACTCGAGTTGACCGGGGATAATTTTAAGTACATTGGAGCTTTCATTTGCCTGGCGACTAATGTGCTGAGGAGAAACTTGAGCTAACATCCCTTTAAGAACACCATCAGCACCTGCTAGTAAAGCATGCTCATGTCTACGTGTATCTATAAAGCTTTCTTTTATAGATTCCTTAGATGAAAGGAAGCTTGCACTATTCCTGATGAATAAATTCTGAATAACATCATCTATATCGGCAGAAAATTTCAATGGATTATTTTGTTGCGTCTGAAACATTGTATGGTTTAATCTTAATTGACTTTTAACATGCGCTCTTTGACGCAGAGACTCCATAAGCTCATTAAGCATTAGATTCAAACCTTGGCCCATTTCATACCAAAGCTCTTTTGTATTAAGTGAGCTTTGTAATTCAGCTTTAACTCCTAGCCCTTTCAAAAATGCATCAGATAAAGACGAATCACTCTGTGGCTCTGTTTGTTGTACACGTTGGGGCGTAGGTTCGATATGCCTTACTTCTGGTATTGCTTTTTCAGACGAGGGAGCAATCGGCATTTCTAATTTTTCTGTGATTACATCATTTTTATTTTCGGTAACATGATGCTCACTATTCATCAAACGAGATAAGTCATCCCAATCTTCAGGTATTTGGTTCCCTGAATTTGAAAAATCACTTTGAACCATAGAAACAGTAGGCATCGACTCATCTAAAATAGAGTCATTTAAAAAGCTATGTGATTGTGAAAAAGAATCAGCCTGTGTTTCTAATTGCTTATCATCATTTCGGTTACTAGGTATAACTTTATGGCTTTGTGAAGGGGCAACTGTTTGTTGCTCAACTAATTTAACTTCAATCTGGAAGTCACCTATTGTAAGCACATCATTGTCTGAAAGGCGTTGTTTATTGCCTTGGCCTAGGGGAGACACACCAAAATTTATATAAATACCATTAGTAGAATTATCGTAAATAGAGAACGAATCACCTTCTTTTTCTATTTTACCATGCCTACTAGATATAATTTTTTCAGGATCGGGAAGATGCCATTCACATGACTCAGAGCGGCCGAATGTAAGCGTATCTTTTACTGTCTTAGAAGCTTCAATTTCAGGTGAGAGTCTATGATAACTAGTTATGTTTAGTATCAGTTCCATTTGATATGTTAGTCCCATAAATCTACAATTTCGCTAGGATAAAGTACAAGCGAAACTATTGTCAACATTGAAATTAATATATAAACAGAGACTTAATTCCCTTTAATCTTAAAAGCAGCTAATAAATAGCGCTAATAATGATTTTATAGTGCGCCTTGTTTAACTCATGTTATCGACTTTTATGCTTTTAATACGTGCCTTCCACTTTTTTCTTTCCATATAACTCTGCATAGCTCTAAAACCGGATAACCCCTTTAATTTACATTCTATCTAATCGTTCTTTTATTTTAGTTTAGTATTTAAATTATAAAAGCATAGAGAAAATCATATCGAAGTAAAAAGGTGTTGGGCTGTGAGTATAGATGTAAATATTCAACAATTGAAACATTGCTATAATAAGCATTTTTTGTAAAAATACATGCGAATATCAGAGGGAAAATTGATAATAACCACAAAAACACCTTTGCAATTATTTAAATTAACACAATAAAAGGATTTATAATGAGCGGTACTAATAATTCTAACGATAAAACCCAGATTGCTTCACTTGCTTCTAGTTCAAAAAAAGCATTACCTAAAAATAAAATAAATCTACTTGGTAAGAAAATATCTAATCGCTACTTAGTTGAAGAGCTTATTGGTCAAGGTGGAATGTGCTACATATACCGTGCTAGAGATACTTTTTTAGAAAACGCAGGCCGCTCTGAAGCATTTGTTGCAATCAAAGTATTGCAGGAAGAGTTTTCAAATTCGGAAGAAGCAATTTCACTCTTAAAAGATGAGACAGCTAAAACGCAGCAACTTTCCCACCCTAGTATCGTTAAAGTATTTTCAGCCGATTCAGATGGCGATTTATATTATGTGACAATGGAACTCATCGAAGGTGAAACTTTAGAGCAAATAATAAAAAGAAATAAGCCCTCTGGTATGGCGTTCAAAAAAGCCAAAGTGATTATGGAACAGTTATCAGATGCGCTTATCTATGCTCACTCTAGAGGCGTTATACATAATGACCTTAAACCATCTAATATAATATTCGATAGTAATGGTAATCTTAAGGTACTCGACTTCGGAATAGCGAAACATAAAAGCATAGAAGATGCTTACGCAGTTAATAGTAATACAGACCTAGGTACAATTGGTGGGTATACCCCAACTTATGCAAGCCCAGAGCAACTAAGTGGCGCTGAAGCATCTGTTAAAGATGATGTGTTTTCATTTGCATGTATCGCATTTGAGCTACTTAGCAGTAAGCACCCTTTTAACCGAGTTTCTGCCGATAAGCTTTCGAAAAACACTTCAGCTTCACGTCCTAGTCATTGTCCTATTTGGCTTTGGAAAAGTTTAAAAAAGGCATTATCACTAGAGTCATCACAACGTGAGAGTTCCTTACTACCAATTCAAAATAAACTTAAATCTAATTTAAAACCGACTATTACCTTAGTTGCTATTTCAGTTGTCTTAGCTGTACTTGCAGGCCAATACCATGTTTCGAATAATGGCAGCACAAAACAATTACAGGCAAAACTTGATAACGCGAATGCTATCAACCAACAAGTTGAAACTTGGATGTCATGGAGTGGACCTGAAATATTAGATAAGCTAGGAGAAATCCCTCCACAATACGAAGTCTTAAAACAAGGTTTATTGAGAGTTAATCAAACTAGTATATTAGATAGCTTCGACACTAGGGCGAGTAGAACAAATAATAGCGCTAATAAATTTAAAGATTTTGATAAAACTATTGAAGTCTATTCTAAAGCTTTGGAGTACTACCCAGATTCAGAAACGCTTTCTGTGCAATTAGAAAGTGTTCTTAGAGAACGCCAGTCTATAATTTTTGATATAACATCAAGAATTAATCTACTGCTGGAGCAATCCCGTTATAACGAAGTTGACAACAATAGTATCCCCCAACTAATTAAAGACCTTAACGAAGTTGATAGCACATATGTATATCAACCTTCACCAGAGCATTTTGAAAATTTCAAATTAACACTTAATCAAGCAGTTGAAAGTGATGATGTAGTTTCGCAAAAAGCGCTACTGAGTGTAGGTAAAGCGATATTTACTGACAGCCAAAAAGCAGAGCTTCTTTTTAGCGATTTATTAAAAAGAGAATCAGCTATTGATGCATTAACTGCATACAAAGAGATAATAGATAAAGGTGAACAAGTAAACTTTCCTACATCTGATGCTGTTGTATTTTATCAACCAAGATTTCAACGCTATAGCGCGCAACTAGATAAAATAGAAGACTATAAAGAGTTACTTGAATTTGAAGAACTAGTTAACTTAGAATCGAATGAATTACCTGCAGATTTCTCCCTTTTGGTTGAGTTAAAACAGGAGCTATCAAGAAGATACATAACGATGGCAAATACATTAATGAAACGAAAAATGTATAGAACTGCTGAGCAACTAGTAGAGAGAAGCGAAGCCATAACGCAATCTTTAGATAGTATGCTCTAATATATAATTTTATATCAATGAGTTAAAATCCCCTTTTAGCTACTTATAGAAAGGTGCTTTAAGATATTAGAATTACGGCAATTGAATACAGGGCGGATACATATTAAACTATCCGCCAGTTTATTTTAAAACGAAGGTCAAGGACGACGAGTTAGATATACTCTCCCCAGATTTTTCGTGACACTCAACACTTTTACAATGATCTAATGGAGTACCGATGAAAAATTTAAGCGCACTTGCAGCAATATTATTACTAGCTGGTTGTTCAACAACGTCAACTGATAAAACAGAACAAGTTGTTGAGGAAGTTGTTACTGAGACTCAAGTTGTAGTAGAGGAAGTAGCTGCACCAATTTCATTAACAGTTATTACTAACCCTGCTGATGCTCGCGTTCGTATTATGAATATCAACCCTGTTTACAAAGCTGGTATTGAGCTTAAAGAAGGTAAATACGATATTGAAGTAAGCAAAGCAGGATACCTTACTTACAGAAAATGGGTTTCAGTTGATAAAAAAACAATACTAACTGTTGAACTCGATACAATGGAAGCAAGCCAATCGGCTCAATAAGCTTCTCAGTACGTTTTAGTTTATATGTCTTAGCCTGGTTAATTTAATAACTGGCCTAAGGCATATTAAATCCTTCATAAAGCCACAAATATCCTACTGCGAAATAACTACCAATATTAATTAAAATACATAACCACAACACAATAATAAAACGTCGCTTTTGCGATTTATGACGAAGTAATTGTTGAGCAAGTAATGCCCCCGGCCATCCTCCAAATAATGCAAGTAGTTGCAGTGTGCGCTCTGGCGTGCGGTTTACTTTTTTATGTGAAGAGCGCTTAGCTTGTCGCTTATCCCACGCGTACATTAAAAAAGTGATAGCACTTAATACACTTATATAACCAGGTACATATATTGGTATATAAACAGGTAAGTATTGCAGCGGGTAAGCTAACCAAATGGCAGCTAAATAAAGCAATGAGAACGAGATTAATATTTTCTTTATCAATTAATTGTCACCTATACTGGGCTTATAAGAGCCTAACAACGAGAGCCAAATTATGACATATTTTAAATCGCTATTCTTAGCATTATGTTTATGCACATTTAGTAGCTTTGCTAATGAAACTGCCAGTAACCTTGATAAAGAGCTAGAAGTGTTTAAACCTTACTTAGGAACGTGGCAAGCAGACTTTAAAGTACCAGAAGGCGCTAAAAAAATACAAGATGTTGGCCGTTGGGAACGCGCTTTAAACGGTAAAGCTATTCGTACCATGCACTCGATTAACGAGGGTGAGTATGGCGGTGAGTCGATGATTTTTTATGATAGCAAAAAGAAGTCACTCGTATTTTATTATTTCACTACGGCAGGATTTTACACTAAAGGCACAATAACGGTATTAAGCCCTACTCAGTTTGTAGCCTATGAGGAAGTAACAGGCAGTAAAGAGGGAGTGACTAAGGTTAAATCTACTAGTGATTTAAAAGACGATAAGTTTATTGTATCGACCTCTTATCTTAAAAAGGGTGAATGGACTAAGCCCGAAAGCAGAAGTTATACACGCAGTACAAAAACGGTTAAATTTAAATAGCCGCGATTTATAAACACAAAAAAGGCAGCCTAGGCTGCCTTTTGTCATTTATAAAATCGTATTTATTTTACATATTTTTTAAATGCAGCGTCTACTGGTGTATCAGCAAGGTGATTAGTGTAGTTGCTCATTACTTTTTGAGACAAGCCTACAATAATTTCAAGTAGTTGTTGCTTACCGTAACCTGCTGCAAAGAATTTTTCGATTTGCTCATCGCTGATCACGCCACGTTCACGTGTCATTGCGAGTGTAGTTTCACGAAGAGTTTCTAGCTTAGTGTTTTCAAGTGGTGTTTTGTTTACAAGTGCATCAACAACACCTTGATCAACTTTCATTGCCGCTGCAATACCACTGTGTGCAGGAACACAGTAATGACATGCGTGCTCAACGTTAATTGATTGCCATACTACTGTTAGCTCTTCTGCATTGAATGATGTTTTTTGAAACAGCTCATGCAGTACTTGGTAACCTTTAAGTAATGTTGGTGCTTCAGCCATTACTGCATGTAAGTTAGGAAGCATACCAAATGCTGCTACTGAATCAGCTAGTAACGGTTTTGCTTCTTCTGGTGCGTTTTCTTGAGTGTATAAAGTAAATTCGGCCATGGTTAGCTCCTAATAATTAATAGTTTTAAGTAACTTCGAGACACATAGTATTTGATTTTGAGCGACTGTTCAAGTTAAAATTGAGCAAATGTTCAAATTGATTGAGAATGATATGGCTAATAAGGTTAAATTTGAACGCGATAATGTAGTTCGCGTTGCAAGCCAGCTATTTTGGCAAAAAGGTTTTCATGCAACCTCAACGCGTGACTTACAAGAAGCCGTTAATATGCGCCCGGGTAGTATTTACTCTGCGTTTGGCTCTAAAGAAGGGCTATACTGCGAATCGCTGAAAGATTACACAGTACAAATGAAAACCCAAATAGAGGGGTTTCTATCAAGTGCAGATACAGTACTTGGTGGGTTACGTGCATTTGTTGAAAACGTGGTAATTAAAACAAAAGATTGCAGCCCAAGCGCTATTTGTATGCTGGTTAAAGCAAACAGCGAGTTTGCAGAAAAAGACTCAAACCTATACGAGTTAAGCTTAGATTTAACCGCTCAATTTGAAGCTTATTTAACGCAGTTGTTTACACAAGCAATAAACAAAGGTGAGTTAAGTAATACGTTGACCGCTGTTGAATATGCGCGCTTTTTTCAGGTGCAATTTACAGGTTTACGCGGTTATTTTAATCGTCCTAATGTAGAGCAATTTGCTGAGCCAATGATCAACCAAATGTTTATGTTGATTAAAAAGTTATAAATAGCAGTTATCGAGCATTCTCAACAAGTTATACTTATTTTACTAAATAAAAATGGCCAGTATTAACTGGCCATTTTTTTGTGCTTAAAACTTAATTTATAAGTTACGTTTTAAGCTTATTTAGCTCATTATCTTGCTGGGCAACAAGTGCATTAAGCGCTTCGCTGCTATCCCCTGCTTGTGTAGATAAGTCAGCAAGTTGCGATGCGGCATCAGATATAAGCGTTAAATTACGGTTTATTTCTTCAGTCACTAAGCTTTGCTCTTCGGCAGCGGTGGCAATATGTGTAATTTGATTGGTTATTTCATCAACTTTAACAACAACACTGTGCAGAGCATCAAAAGCTACTGATGTTTCATCAACGGCATTTTGTGCACGTACTACGCCTTTTTCAATAACGGTAGATGCATTACCTACTTCAGATAATAAACTATCAATTAACTGGCTTATGTCATCTGTTGATGAACGCGTTTTAGAAGCAAGTGCACGTACTTCATCAGCAACAACGGCAAAGCCTCGCCCATGCTCACCAGCGCGCGCAGCTTCAATGGCTGCGTTAAGTGCAAGTAAGTTTGTTTGTTCTGAAATAGTACGAATTACATCTAATATTTGCGTAATGTCTTTACTACGCGAAGCGACTTTTTCAACTGCTTGGTTAGCTTCTTTAATTTCTTCAGACATCGTTTTAACTTGTGTCATCGCTGACGATAAGCTCGACTCACTGCTTACTACCAAGCTATTTATTTCATCGGCTTGTTGGGCTGATTGCTCTGATGCTCTGGCGACTTCGAGTGCTGTTGCGCTCATTTCGTTCATAGCCGTTACCACACTTTCAATTTCTTGAAATTGAGATTGAACATTATGCTTAGTATCAATAGCGATGTGTTGTGCTATTTCGCCTTGCTGTTTAGTTTGCTCAGACACCGCTTTTAGTTCAGAAATTAAATCACGTAGTTTTGCTAAAAATCGATTAAACCCACCAGCTAATGCAATAAGTTCTGCGTGGCTATCAACATGCAATGTATGCGTTAAATCACCCTCAGAACTTGCGAGGTTATCAACCCGCTGTTGAATTTGTTGTAGCGGCGCTATTACACCTGCAATTACTAATTTCATAATAACAAAAGCAACCACAGCAATTATTAAGCCTGTAATTAAAATAATAAACCCGAGTGATGCTGCTGTTTCTTGCATGTTTTTTTCTAGCGCTTCAGGCCCTGCAAGTGCTAGATCTGTAGGTACTTCTATGATTAATGACCACTGAGTATTTGCTAGTTTTATATCAATTGGATAATTTACTAAATATTCACTATTTGTTTTAAAAATACCGCTTTGCCCTTTAGACTTTTCAATATCATTAAATATAGTAGAACTAACAGCCTCTTTAATTGGGCGCCCTAATTTAGATTTATAATGACTGCTGCCTACAACTAAACCTAAATCACTTAATAAGGTTACTTTAGCTTGACCATTGTAAAGCTGCTTAGAAAGCTGCTCAGTCATTACTTGAAAGGTTGGTAGAGTTAAATCAACGCCTGCTAAACCAATAAACTGGCCTGACTTTAAAATAGGCACGGTTAACGAAGTTAGCATTACCGAATCGCCCGATGGAATTTCGTATAAATACGGTTCCATAATACAAGGCTTAAGTGTGTCTTTTGCGCACAAATACCACTGCGCTTCACGAATACCAAATTCATTTAAAGAGGTAATATATTTATCGGCGGCATTCGCTACTTTTTGTTGTTCAATTATGCCTTTTTGATCGCGAGTTATGTATACCTCTAACGTACCAGCACTATCTACTGAATGCTTATACCCTTGTTGATATTGAGAATCTTGCCCATCAAAAGCGTTTGGTTCAAATTGAGAATAAATAGATGATAAGAGAGTGTTTTGTTCTAAAACCGCTTTATTTATACTGACAACTGTATCTCGGTCTAAAGTGTTTTGTTTTGCTGCATCGCCAAGTAGTGCCGCTAATGAATAAGGGACACGGTAAGCTTCATTAATAAAGCCAGCAATTTTTTCTCCGTATCCAGCCGCATGAGCATTAAGCTTTTCTTCTACTTCTACAATAATGTACTCTTCGGATTTGGTCGCTAACTGCTTATTACTTGATGATAACTGCCACCACAAAATGCCTGATAGCACTAGTACAGTTATAAATATACTACCGACACTTAGCCAGAGTAACTTTTTTGCTAACGATATTTCTCGCATTCATCACACCCTTTAAATTAAAACTACTGATACAGTTTAGTAGATCTAACCAACGAAGCTATGAATATCGTTAAACAAATTGAATTTAATACAATACGTTGGGTTTTTTAAAGTTTAGCTAACCGTGCTGTTGTAATTGCGGCTAAAACTAATAAACACACACTTACCCATAAACACGCACTAAGCCCATATACTTGAAAAACCCAACCAGAAAGCACCGTACCAAGCAAACGCCCTATCGCATTGGCCATATAATAAAAGCCAACGTCGAGCGACACCCCATCGTTTTTAGCAAAACTTACTATTAAGTAACTGTGCAGCGATGAATTTACAGCAAATACACCACCAAAAATAAGTAAGCCTATTACAAGCGTAAAATGTACCGCTATATCCAATTGCATCAACAACGCTAAAATGCCAGTTACGCCACTCAATAAAGCAACCCACCAGTATGCTTTTTTGACCGAATGTGAAGTTGAATCGCCTTGCCCAGTTATACGCGGTGCTTGCGACTGCACCAATCCGTACGCAATTACCCACAGCGCCATAAAGCCGCTGACCCACCAGTGATCCCAGTTAAACTGAGCGGCTAAGTAAACAGGTAGTGCAACTACAAACCATACATCGCGCGCCGCAAACAAGCATAAACGCGCTGCACTAAGTAAGTTAATTGCCCGCGATTTAGAAAATAATTCTTTAAACTTAGGTTTGTTTTTAGCTTTACCAATATCGCCTTTTAAAAAAATTAAACTAATAACCCACGCAACACTAAGTAAAATAATTAGACTTATTAATGCCCCCACAAAACCAAATACAGTTAGTAATAAGCCGCCTAAAAAAAAGCCCACCCCTTTTAAAGCATTTTTAGAGCCGGTAAGTATGGCAATCCATTTATATAATTGGCTTTGCCCTGCATCGTTTTGTGGTACTAAATACTTAATGGCGCTCTTTGCACTCATTTTATTTAAGTCTTTTGCTATGCCACTCAGTGCTTGCGCTGCCATAACATAGGCAACGGTTAGCCAATCCCCTGGCACGCAAAGCATGGCTAAAGCGACAAGTTGTAGCCCAAGCCCTACATTCATGGTTTTGTTCAACCCTAAATGCGCGCCAAGCCAACCACCTACTAAATTGGTGATCACCCCAAATATTTCATAAAACAAAAACAACATGGCTATCGCAAATGCACCATAACCCAACTGATGAAAATACAGCACCACCAACATGCGTAGCGCACCATCAGTTAAAGTAAATGCCCAATAGTTACCAGTAATTATTAAATATTGTTTTATAGAGCTCGGTAAGTTAGCCAACTGCGCAAACATAGCGTTAAACCTTTTTAAACGAGATTAAACCAAATCACTTTGTGCAACTTTAAGCATTAGCTCAGCAGTACGGTTTGCATAACCCCACTCGTTATCGTACCAAGCGTATAGTTTAAGTTGAGTGTTGTTAATTACCATGGTTGAAAGCGCATCAATAGTGCAGCTGCGCGGATCTGTTTTGTAATCTATAGATACAAGCGGCTTTTCTTCGTAGCCTAAAATACCTTGTAGCTCGTTATTTGCAGCGTCTTTAAACCACGTGTTTACTTCGTCTTGTGTAACACCTCGCTCGAGCTCAAAAACACAATCGGTAATTGATGCGTTAGTAAGAGGTACACGCACGGCATGGCCGTTTAATTTACCTTTAAGCTCAGGAAAAATATGCGTAATAGCCGTTGCACTACCGGTTGTAGTAGGTATTAAACTTGTACCGCACGAACGCGCACGGCGTAAATCTTTATGAGGGGCATCAATAATCGTTTGAGTATTAGTAATGTCGTGAATAGTGGTCATTGAGCCGTGCTTAATGCCCACTTTTTCTTGCAAAACCTTTACTATTGGCGCTAAACAGTTAGTTGTGCAAGAAGCCGCAGTAACAACTTTATGCTCACTTGGGTTATAAAGATCATCGTTTACACCCATTACTACATTTAAAATACCGTCTTCTTTTACAGGTGCGGTTACCACAACACGCTTAACGCCTTGTGCTAAATATTGATTTAACAGCTCAGTGGTTTTCATTTTACCGCTGGCTTCTATTACTACATCGCAATCTGACCAATCAGTTTCGTTTATGGTTTTGTTGTTGGTAACTGCAATCGTATGCTTACCCACACTAAAGCTATTATCATCACTAGAAACCTGTTGTGCTAAGCGCCCATGTACTGAGTCAAACTCAATTAAATGTGCGTGGGTTTTAGCATCGCCCGCTACATCATTTACTTTAATAAACTCTATTTCTGGCCAATCAACTGCTGCACGCAGAGTTAAACGTCCCATACGGCCAAAACCGTTAATACCTACTTTAATAGTCATAATTAAATACCTTTAATAAGTTAGTTACAGCAGCTAGTAATACGTTCAGGGCGATTACCCATAGCGTTTAAGCGCGTTAAATCATTTTCATAAAATGAAGGGTTAGCAGTAAGCGTTTGCGTTAATACATTTTTAGCCCACTCTGGCAGGGCTTTATTAATACTGTAATAAACCCATTGATTTTGTTTACGGTCGCTCAATAATCCGCATTGTCTTAACTGTGCTAAATGGCGAGACACTTTAGGCTGGCTTAGCTCAAGTGCAGCAACCAGTTCGCATACACATAGCTCTTCTTGGTCGCTAATGAGCAGCATTGCTTTTAAACGCGTATCGTCCGCTAGGCATTTATAAAATTGAAGTGGGTTGAATTGTTCCATATTGTCCTCGCAGTTTTATTGCACATACAATAAAACAAAAACAGAATATATGGAATAGTGAATATATGATTTTTTGTATATTTATTTAACGACTCATTTATTAAACTCCACGCACAAAAAAGCCCAGTGGCAAAACCACTGGGCTATTACAGTATTAGTTAACTTAGCAATTAATTAAATAACTGAAAGCTCTACTTCAATATTGCCACGTGTTGCGTTTGAATATGGGCATACTTGGTGTGCTTTATCTACAAGCGTTTGCGCTGCAGCTTTATCCATATCACCTAGTGATACAGCTAGTTTTACCGCAATACCAAAACCGCCTTCAATAGCACCAATAGACACTTCAGAATTAATATGTGTGTCGCTTGGTAAATCTATTTTTTCGCTACCTGCTACAAATTTAAGTGCGCCAATAAAACATGCTGCATAACCTGCGGCAAATAATTGCTCTGGGTTAGTGCCTTGTCCGTCGTCGCCGCCTAAGCCTTTAGGTGTTGATAAATTTACATCTAAACGACCATCATCAGATTTAGCTACGCCTTCACGGCCGCCAGTTGCAGTTGCTTTTGCTGTGTAAGCTACGTTTTGTAATACATTCATAATGAACTCCAAAGTTTTAAAATATCAATCAATTTAGTTTGTGTGCAAAATAATAGATCAAGTAATTAGAGATTGCAAATACTTTGCATGCAAATTAAAATAGCATGTATTGAAATGAAGGATAACGTTATGCCGTTTGAGCAATTAAAGTTAAAAAATCAGTTATGCCACCGGTTATATATGGCATCTAACAGCATTGCGCGTGCGTATCGCGAGCCTTTAAACGAGCTAAATTTAACTTACCCGCAATACGTAGTAATGATGGCGCTGTGGGAGCAAGACGAAATAACAATTGCAGAGCTAATAGATAAAACCGCGATAGACGGCGGTGCTATGACCCAAATACTCAAAAAAATGAGCGAAAAATCATTACTGGCTGTTATTAAAGATGAGCACGACAAACGCAAACGCCTAGTGAAGCTAACCCAGCATGGCCAATCACTTAAGTTAAAAGCAGCCGATATTCCTAAAAATATTTTATGTAAATTTGATAGTGTAAATGCAACACAAGCGAAGCAGTTGATGCAGCTGCTCGATTTAGTAGTAAACGACTTAGCCGATTAGGCTCTTAATTTTTAAACAATAAACGTGTTTTAAAAGGTTTTAAAAATGACTCATATTAAAAAATTACTATTAGCTGCGGCGTGTAGCACGGCACTTTTAAGTAGCAACGCCGTATCTGCCAATACTGCTAATACTGCTGGCCAAAATGCTGATTTAAAAACAGTAGCCACTTTTGATGCGCAGCACCCACCGGGTAACATTGCTATTACCCCATCGGGCAGAAAGTTTTTATCTGTGCACGGTTTTTTTGGCCAAAAGCAAAAAATTATGGAGCTTTTAAGCGATGGTACAACTAAGCCCTACCCTAATGAAGAATGGGCATACGCGTACAATAACGGTAAAGGTTTTTACGATGTACTTGGTATAAACGTATCAAGCGATGGCGTTTTATGGATGCTCGACACTTCAGGGCCCGATCACGCTGGGCGCTTAGTGGGTTGGGATACAAATAAAGAGCAACTACATAAAATTATTTATCTGGCTAAACCTACCATTACCGACACCTCATTTTTAAACGATTTAGTCATCGATAATAAGCATGGCGTTGTATACATTGCCGACACAGCCCAAGGCAGACAAGCCGCTATTATTACGGTTAACCTTAAAACAGGTGTCGCACGCAGAGTGTTACAAAATAGCCATTACACCACTGCCGAAAATATCGATATGGTTATTGATGGGCGCACAATGAGCCTTGGCGGACAACCTGCCCGCTTAGGTGTTAACCCAATTACGCTTGACCCTAACGAAGACTGGCTTTACTTTGGCTCTATGTCGGGCACGTCGGTTTACCGCATTGCCACCAGCGATATAAATAACAAGAGCCTTTCGGCTAAAGCGCTTGAAGACAAAGTTACGCGTTACGGCACTAAGCCAATTTCAGATGGTATTATTGTTGATGGCGGCGGTAACGTATATGTAACCGACATAACCAATGGCGCAATTGGCGTAGTTAAACCCACTGGCGACTACGAAGTATTATTTAAAGACGAACGTTTGAGCTGGCCTGATGGTTTTAGTTACGGAGCCGATCATAAAATATACTTTACCGTTGACGATTTACATAATTCGCCTGTACTTAATAATGGCAAAAATCAAAGCCACGGTAAGTTTAAAGTAATGTCGTTCGAGCCTTTAGTAAAAGGAAAAGTAGGCCGTTAATTTACTTTTTGAGTGACTGTATTTTTTAAAAAGCCTTGCACATTTAAGTGACCTAATAGTTGCAGGGCTTTTTGTTAAAAACACACCACGTTGGTGCATCTTTTAGTAATACTTCACCTCTTTGGTGCTAATCCTTAAGTATGTATTTACACTTAAATACTAAACACCTGATTTCTATTCATAAAATATTCAAGTTAATGTTGGCATACTTCTTCCTATAAACTGATGTGTTCAGTGAAAATACCAAGGAAAAACCATGTTCAATTTATACCATACCCTTTACCTTTTATGGCGTTTAGACATTAGCGTTTGGCAAGTTAATGATCCAACAAATACCCGCACTACCGCTGATAAAGAACGCGCCTATGTTAAGTAGCATCGTATTGTGTAAAGGCTTGGCATAAAGCTTAAATGTATAAACCTACTTTAGGCTAAGCTTTTGCACACTATGAAATTTATGTGTACATTTTAATTAAACTTCAAATTAATCGTTCAATATAAAAACAACCCCCTTGTAGTAAACTCCACATTTAAAAACATCAAAAAAATTAGTAAAAACACTGCGTTTATAACTTTGCAAGCAACCCTATTGCGTTGTATTGTTGCACCCTATTGATAATTTTTAGTTGGAACGTGTATGCACGCTTTGGAAGTTAATTTTGATGGCTTAGTTGGCCCTACTCACAACTACGCTGGTTTATCGTATGGTAATGTTGCCTCGTTAAATAACGCAGCAAGCTTTTCAAATCCTCAAGAGGCTGTGCTTCAAGGCCTTGAAAAAATGAAAGCCATGCACGACAAAGGCCTAACTCAAGGTGTATTTGCCCCTCATGCGCGCCCCGACTTAAACGTACTGCGCCGCTTAGGCTTTACCGGTAACGATGCACAAGTAATTCATAAAGCATTTAAAGCTGATCCTATTTTATTACGCGCGTGTTATTCAGCGTCAGCAATGTGGACAGCCAATGCCGCTACGGTATCGCCATCTCCTGATACAACCGACGGCAAAGTACATTTTACTTCAGCTAATTTAAATAATAAGTTTCATCGTTCATTAGAGCCTGCAACCACTACACGCTTATTAAAAGCGATGTTTAATAACGACAAATACTTTGCGCACCATACCCATTTACCCGACCAAGGCTTTTTTGGCGACGAAGGTGCAGCAAACCATACTCGTTTTTGTGACAGCCACGGCGAGCAAGGCCTTGAAATGTTTGTATTTGGTGCCAGCGCGTTTAATAGCCAATTACCAAAACCAGCTAAATTTCCTGCAAGGCAAACACTCGAAGCCTCAGAAGCAATTTGTCGCTTACATAACTTAAAAGATTCAAGCCAAATTTTACTACAGCAAAATCCAGACGTAATAGACCAAGGTGTGTTTCATAACGATGTAATTGCAGTAGGTAACGCCAACGTATTACTGTGCCACCAGCAAGCATTTTTAAACCAAGCTTTGGCACTGCAAGATATTCGCGAAGCGTATGTGGGCAATAAAGAATTTTATATTATTGAAGTACCTACCGATAAAGTAAGCATTACCGACGCTGTAAGTAGCTATTTATTTAACAGCCAGCTAGTGAGCCTTGATGATGGTTCAATGCTGTTAGTGGCACCACAAGAGTGTAAACGCAACAGCGCAGTTAACGCCTACATTGAAGAAATGATTATGGCTGATAACCCAGTAAACCAAGTACAGTTTTTTGATTTACGCCAAAGTATGCAAAATGGCGGCGGCCCTGCTTGTTTGCGTTTACGTGTAGCCCTTAACGAGCAAGAACTTGCTGCAGTAAACCCTGAGGTTATTTTAACTGATACTAAATACACACAACTGTGTGACTGGGCAAAACGTAACTACCGCGACAAATTAGGCGCAAGTGACTTTGCAGACTCAGCCCTACTCACCGAAAGCTACCAAGCACTTGATGAGCTTACACAACTACTTAATTTAGGCTCAGTGTACGACTTTCAACTAGAAGGTTAATACCTCAGTTAACACAAAGGCTAATACTACGGCTAATATAAAAATAGCGAGCCAAGGCTCGCTATTTTTACTCTTTATTCTACTTAACGTCTTTATTATACCAATTCGCTTAATTAAGTGATCTATTTTGAGGCTGGAAAAACGTGTTGATAACTAGGCAAAAAATTCGCTATTTAGTTGTTCTAAATGAGAATTTTTTAACGCAGGTAGCGACACGTTTAGCCCCGTAAAATGATTAAGTATTATTGCGGGTTGGTATTAACCGTTATTGCCGACGCCATAGACTCAGATATATGCAGCGTACGCTGCGGAAATGGAATACTCAGCCCAGCATCTTCAATAGCTTCTTTAACACGTTTATTTAAATCCCACACGGTTTGCCAATAATCACCATTAACAGCCCACGCACGTAATTGAATGTTTACTGCGCTTTCGCCTATTGATGTCACCATTACTTTAGGTGCAGGCTCTGCGAGTAATCGGCTCTCTGATGCAGCTAATTCTTTAAGTACATTTAAGCCAACGTCAATTGAGTCGGCATACGAAATACCCACCACTATGTCCATTCGTCTTTTTCCATTACGGGTAAAGTTTTTAATATTTCCACCCCACACTTTGCCGTTAGGCGATGCTATATAAAGACCGTCGGTGGTTTTAAAAATAGTGGTAAACAAGTTTATTTCACTCACAGTACCAAGCGTGCCACTGGCATCAACAAAGTCGCCTATTTTAAAAGGTCTAAGTATTAACAGCATAATACCCGCAGCAATATTGCTCAGCGTATTTTTAAGGGCTAAACCAATCGCTAAACCTGCAGCGCCCATTAGCGCAATTAAGCTTGCCGTATTAACGCCAAAAATATCTAAAATAAATAGCCCGCCAATTATATAAACTAAATACCCAGCAATACTCGATAAAAGCGGGAGTAGCGTACTATCTACTCTTTTTAATGGCGATTTAGAGTTTTTAATCGCTTTTTTAACCGAGCGTGCAATTAAGGCACTCGCAACTAAAATCACCAACGCTAAAATCACTTTGTACCCTAAAGTGATGATTGTTTCTGAATGGCTTTGCCAAAACGCTAAAAGTTTATCTTTCATGTTTGTTCCGATAAATGTGGCTGAAACTCAGCAAAATAATGGTTAAATCTAATAAAAACCGACTTCAAAAGAAGTGGCGCGAGTATATAGTAAAAAACGATTAAATCGATGAAATTAAAAACGTTTTAAAACAGCATGTTAAAAGTTATAACTTCTCATATTTTTAATTCAATTTAGGTTAAGGATTAAATACATACACTTAACAAATCAAATAAGAGGAAACAACCATGAACTTCAAATCAACAATATTAAGTAGTGCTATTATTTTTGCCTTAGCAGGCTGCGGCTCATCAAATGACGATGCTGAAACAACCCCACCCCAAACAAGTGATAAAGCAACTTTTAGCTTGGGTATTTCCGACGCTCCAGTCTCTGGTTTAAAACAAGTTAACGTTGTATTTGATTCAATAACAATTAAAGCCCAAGAAGGTGAAGAAGTTAGCTTTGAAACTCGCTCTAAAAACGATTCCACCTTAGCGCAAATGGTCAATTTGCTAGACTATACGGGCGACGATATTTTTCAACTACTTGACGATCAAGAAGTACCTGCAGGTGATTATTCGTGGATCCGCGCACAAGTAATAAACGGCGACACAAACAACCTTAGCTTAACATCTCACGTAGTTTATGAAGACGGCAGCATTGCACCGCTTATCGTAAAAAGAAAAGGTAATGATGGCGTGGGTGAAATACAGCTAGATGGCTTTACACTCAATCAAACCGACAACGAGTTTGTATTAGAGTTTGATTTAAAAAAATCATTGGTTGATCCACAAAATAATAACGAAGTATTTTTAAAACCTCGCGGTGTGCGTTTACAAAATCTCTCTGAATCACAAGATATTGAAGGCACTGTAAGCCAAACACTTATAAACAATTGCGAGACTGATAACATTGGTCTTGCCGCTGATGATTCATCATTTGGCCATGCTGTTTACCTTTACTCTGCGCAGGCACAAACCCCAACAGATATTCATGAAATAGATGACCAAACGCCTGATAACGCTCCGTTAGCTACCGCCAATGTTGTATTTGATGCAGACGATAATGAATACGAATTTGAACTCGCATTCATAACACCAGGAGACTATCAACTTGCTTATACGTGTAGCGCACACATAGACGATGCAGAGCAAGTAGATGCTGATTTTAATATTTATCAACTAAAACAAATTAGCCTAACGCAAGCTGACGATTTATCAGTCAATTTTGACATAGCGCAATAACCGCATGGCGCACATTGAGCTGCGCCTTTATACATTTGTTAATAAGGAAAAAACCATGGCAAAAGAGAAAATAGTACTCATAACCGGCGCTTCTAGTGGCATTGGTGAAGCAACGGCAAAAACCTTAGTAAACAACGGTCATAAAGTTATATTAACCGCCCGTAGAGAAGAGCAACTTAACCAACTTGTTGCCGAGCTAGGATCAGATAACGCACTGAGCGTAGCCGCAGATGCAACCGACTTTACCGCACTTGAAAACGTAGTTACTAAAGGCATTGAAAAGTTTGGCCGATTAGATGTAGCCTTTGCTAATGCAGGCATGGGCGTTTCAACCGCAGGCACCGAAAAAGGCGACCCCGATGAGTGGTCAACTATGATCGACATAAATATTAAAGCCCTACTGTGGACTGCAAAATTAACACTGCCGCATTTACGCCAAAACAAAGGTCACTTTATATTAACCAGCTCAGCTGCTGGTCGTAAGCCACTAGGAGGCTCTATTTACGGGGCAACTAAATGGTTTGCTTATGGCTTTGGGCAAAACTTAGCTGAGGAAATGAGCCAGTGGAACGGACGCTGCACAACCATAGCACCAGGGATGGTAAACACCCCGTTTTTTGATGAAGCTAAACCCGACAAACTCGACCCGCAAGATGTAGCCGACGCGGTATTGTTTGCTATTGAAGCAAACCAGCGCAACAGCGTACGCGAGATTTATTTAATGCCGACTAATTAACGTTGATTGGTTGAGTTCGGGCTGTCAGGTTTAATGCTAATGGTGTTAAACCTGATGGTTATTAGTACTTAGTTTGGGTTAGGTGTTAGTAGGTAAGAATGAATTAAAGGTATTACGCATTTAAAGTCTTATTAATTGCCAATGCTGCCCTTAAACCATATGTAAGCAAAATATAAGACAACGGCAATATATCCAAAAGAAATAATTAGGTTTACTTTCCAAAGGTTTAGCCAAAAATTGCCTCTGAAATAAGTGCGTACTCTTACTTCGTGGTTGAACAATGCTACTGAAGAGGGCACTAATATTAACGCAGACCAACCAAGTATAGGTAACACCATAAACATAATGCCTATGCCTGTACCTCCTGCTGAAGCGTCGGATGCTTCACCATCAATTGGGGCTAGGATCACGTAGCCTAAAATAAACCCAACAATCGCAAGTATAAAACCTAAAAGCTGAAATGTTCTCATTATTATCCTTGGCAACTAACGAGACTGTAAAATAACTCCAACAGCCAAATTCAATTAAAAAATGAGCTCCTTTAATTAACTCTAAGCGTTTTTAAAGCATTACAAGATTTAGGTTGGGTGATGAGATGGACGCTCCCCAAAACGGCGTCAATGCGCCAAACTGGTAATTGAACTCACTCAGTTAAAAGGGAACGTCCGTCATGAAAATTAGCACATTATCAATTGATTTGGCAAA